>NZ_JBSWWF010000007.1:0-303923 GCF_056159945.1 Alteromonas sp. ABH2_165 | reverse complement strand
CAATTTAAAAAAAGCCCGCTCATTCGAGCGGGCTTTTTGCGTTTAAAGCCGTATAAAATAACGTTTTAAAAATGATAAGAATAAGACACGTTCAGAAAATCGAGTCCTGGATTATCGCTGTTTAAACCACCATTTGAGTAATGCATATAGCGTAATGCTATCTGGTTATTTTCTTGTTCATCGAGACTCAGCAAAAAGCCTAGACGATCCTCGAACTGATAATGTGAACCAATATTTTTTCCTGCAAAGTGTCTGTCGTTGACTAAACTGGCGCCAATGCCTGCTTCAAGGTAAAGAGGATACTTGTCATACACGGTTGTAAGTCGTTTCACGATAACAGGGGAAATGGCGACGGCAAGGTTGGTGGCATGACTGTTATATTCACCATACTCCCAAATATTAAAGCTGGCTTCCCAATAAAGCTTAATATCGCCAAACCAATCAGTGTAAAGGTCGTAGGATAACGGGCGATAGGCAAGTCGAACTCCGTCAATGTTGTCTGAGCCATGTAAATAATCGACAGCGACTGCTTGCCTGCCGGCATGGGCACTTAGTGAAAAGGCGGTGAGTATGATTGCGATGAATAAGTTTCGACGAACAAAAAGCATGATTCCTCCTCAGGTATTACCATACAAAAGGCAAAATACAGACCAGAGGAACGTGCATTTAAAATCAATAACTTAATGTAACGCTAATACATTAACATTCGTTAGTGTTTGTAAATTTGGGTAAAGATCAGAAAATATTTCATTGCCTAGTCAACTTAAAGATTAGTGAAAGTCTCTTGATCGAACGTTAATAGAGTCCAACCAATCTGTTCGATCAGTAAGTTTACCGGCAATAATATGAATAACGCCTTCTGGCGAACGTTCGAGAATGCCGTCTACCTGCAAAAGTTGGGCTTTCAGGTAGGCTTGTTGTTGATGTCTGGCTGTGTTTTGCCACACCACAATATTCATATTGCCGGTATGGTCTTCCAAAGTGAAAAAAGTTGCGCCTGAGGCCGTACCGGGTGACTGCCTACACGTTACGCAGCCAATAACATGTATAACCGATCGGTTGTCACATTCATTAAGTTGATTAGCCAATCGAAGATTTTTTATTGCATGTTTTCTTAGCACTAACTCTATCGGGTGATGTTTCAGTGATAAAGATGTAGATGCATAATCTTCAAGCAAAGAATCGGTGTCATTTGGCAAAAAGTCGAAAGGCAACTGTTCGGCACTATTTCTGAACAAGGGGAGGGAGGTGTGGCTGTTCATCATTTGCCATCTTGCCTGATAACGGTTTCCTGCGATAGAAGAGAAAGCATCTGCACTGGCAAGTGCTGATAAATCTTTTTCAGATACGGCCTGTTGTTTAATGTGATCGAGGGTTTTAAATCCAGAAGAAGGCCTGTTCGTCAAAAGTGTTTGTATTGCTTCGGAGGATAAGTTCTTTACCAGATTCATGCCTAGCCTTATTGCTTTGTCCCCATTATTAAATACTAAGGTATGCTCTGCTTCAGATGCATTTATACATACCGGTAGCACAGGGATTTGGTGTCGCCTAGCATCTTGAATCAGTTGGCTGGCAGAATAAAATCCCATGGGAAGACTATTCAGCAGCGCAATATAAAATTCAGCTGGGAAGTAATGCTTCAACCAACAGGACACGTAAGCAAGTACAGCAAATGACGCGGAATGTGACTCGGGAAAGCCATACCCACCAAACCCTTTGATCTGCTCAAATAGTTGTTCGGCAAAACTTTCAGAGTAACCTCTACCTGTCATGCCTTTTATAAGTCTGTCTCGAAACTCATAAATACGACCGTCTTTTTTCCAGCTTGCCATTGCACGGCGAAGCTGGTCGGCTTCACCCCCAGAGAAACCAGCTGCAACCATGGCGAGTTGTATTACCTGTTCTTGAAATATCGGCACTCCCATGGTTCTTGAAAGCACACTTTTTACTTCCTCTGAAGGGTAAGACACGGTTTCTCTGCCGTGTCTACGTAGCAAGTAAGGGTGCACCATGTCTCCCTGAATAGGGCCAGGCCGTACGATAGCTATCTGCACAACCAAATCATAATAGCAGCGTGGCCTGAGTCGGGGCAGCATGGTCATTTGTGCCCGTGATTCAATCTGAAAGGTACCCACGGTGTCGGCTTCGCAGATCATATCGTATACCTGCTGGTCGTCACCTAATCGCGTAATAAAAGGAATGGATACTTCCTGAGGATATTGTTTATTGATCAGCGCAAACGCTTTGCGAATAGCGGTAAGCATGCCAAGGGCGAGCACATCGACTTTCAAAAGCCCGAGTGTTTCAAGATCATCTTTATCCCATTGAATTACTGTTCGCTCAGACATCGCCGCATTTTCCACGGGCACCAGTTCATAAAGTGGTCCGGCTGAAATGACAAAGCCGCCAACATGCTGGGAAAGATGACGGGGGAACCCGACAATTTGTTCCACTAAACTGGTTAATTGCTTAACCTTGCTGTTAGCAGACGACAGGCCGCAGTTTTCAATTTGCGTTTGCCAGGGAACCGTACGGTCACGGCGATTGATGTTTTTAATTACATAATCGAGCTGCGACTCAGCAAATCCCAGAGCTTTACCCACTTCACGGAAGGCGCTTTTAAAACGAAAGGAAATCACGGTGGCAGCAAGGGCGGTTCGCTCCCTACCGTACTTACTGTAAATATATTGAATGACTTCTTCGCGGCGACTGTGCTCAAAGTCTACATCTATATCGGGTGGCTCATCCCTTTCTTTGGAAATGAAGCGTTCAAACAATACGTTTATTTGCCGAGGATCGACGGCAGTAATCTCCAAGCAATAACACACTACTGAATTGGCCGCTGAACCTCGCCCTTGATACAAAATGCGGTTATCTCGGGCGAATTGAACAATATCGAAAATCGTCAGGAAGAAGTATTCGTACTGTTGTTCTTCAATAAGTTGTAGTTCTTTTTCAATGGTGGCCCGGATTGCGGGTGAAATCCCTTCAGAAAAGCGACGAAGAATACCGGCCTCAACACACTCTCGAAGGTAAGAGATTGCGGTGTAGCCATCAGGGACTAATTCTGATGGGTACTGATAACGAAGCTCATCTAAGTTGAATGTGCATAGTGAAGCAATTCGCACACTTTCTGCCAGCCACTTTGAAGGCAGCAGTTTTTTTAACTTGATCAGTGGTCTTAAACTTTGTTCAGCATTGGAAATCGCACTTTGTCCTAGCTTTTCTACTGTGGTGTTATTTCTAATGGCGTGCATAACTTGCTGCAAAGCCAGCCGATCATTGTGATGGAATAAAGCATGACTGCACGCGGTGATGGGCAGCGCATAGTCTGTATGTAAACGCTCGTATTCCGCAAACCGGATGTGATCATGGCCATCCAGGCGTCGCTGCGCGCCAATCCAAACTCTTGATTGATGATGCCTCAGTAGCCACTTAGCCCAGTGGTCATTTAATGCAGGATCTTTATCAGGAAGCCAGATGATAAGACAGTGTTGAATGGTTTTTAAATCCCATTCAGCCAGTTGGTACTCACCCTTTGGGCTTCGTCTTCTCGCATTCGTTATGATGCGGCACAGTTCGCTATAAGCCGCTTTAGTTGGACAAAGTAATACACAGGTTAATGTGTCGCTAAGGGTAAATAAACTGCCCGTTATTAACTTAACCGGCAAATTATGGCGTTTAATTTCGCTATGCGCCCTAACAACACCCGCCACGGAACATTCGTCGGTAATAGCTAATGCTTCGTAGCCTATGAACGACGCGGTTGTAACCAGTTCTTCCGGGCTGGATGCGCCGGTTAGAAAACTGAAATTACTTTGGCAAACCAGTTCCGCGTATTGCATGTCAGGCATACCAGCCATTTAAGAACCAATTACCATTTTCCCGGAAGATTTGAATGCGCTGACCGTGTTGATTTCTGCCGATGAAGTAGTCACGTTTTTCTTTATTTTCATCCCACCAACCTGACTCAATTCTGACGGGCCCAAATTCAATATTTGGGGAATCGGTAAGCGGCTGCGGATATTTCAGCAGGTAGGTTGGGGTAAATTCTTCGAGGTTGTCCTGCGTAATATCGGACTCACTTTCAACACCCGATGTAAAACGGTGATCTTGTAATGTGTGAGGTGCCGATATCGCGTTTTCGCCCAGTCTCGCTGCCAGTCGACCGAATAGAAGTTGGCGGGCAAAAAGATGCTTTCTGGAATTGAAGAAGTCAGCGGTGTCTGCCGCATAAGATTGTGGCTTTTCACTGCTAAATTCAAAATGCGTAACGGGTGCTTGTAGCTCAAGGGTTTCAAGCTTGAGTTTAATCAGCTGCTGCCACTCTGAAAAACTAAAACGGACATCTGATTTGCGAACTGATATTGGCATTTCAGGCGCTTCGCGAAAATACAGAATAATGTTAATCGCCTGGCTACCGGCATTTCGCAGGCGCAGAAATAATTCCATATCTCTGAGGCATTGGTCGATGTATCGCTGCAAACGTGTGGCATCTTCTACTTCGTAAGATAAGAGGACCGAATGTGAAAAGTTCGCGGGTGGATGATAAAACAATCGCTGAGGCTGACTTTCACCGCGTAGCGCAAAAAGGTATTTGAGCAGCTCGCTATCGAAACGCTTACCTAACTCGGTAGGAGGTAATTTCAGTAGCTCTCCTGCATGACGAATTCCGGCTCGTTGAAGGGCGTTAGCGTGTTTATCTGCAATCGACAAGGCTTGTACAGGTAATGCACCCAACATGTTCTCTATTTTCTTATCGCATAAGAGAAAGGAACTCTGCCCCCTTTTTGCCAGTGCTTCAGCGTTCTCTGGGCTCCAGCCACAAGCAAAAACGAAGTTTACTTCTCTGTGGTGCAACGTATTCTTTAATGCTAGCCAGATTTGTTGATAATCGCCGTAATACCGGACTAAATTATCAATACGAATGAAAAGACGACAGGGTGGCTGCAGGGAAATTTCTGCTGCGCATTGATAGAGACTAGCAGCCAGAAGCCGAAGTTGTGAATGTTCTATCTCTTCGGCATAGTCGATGACAGTGAGGTTTTCACATAATGCCGCAGCATGGGCTAGCCCCATACCGACTTCAATACCCACTTTACGGGCGCAGCTATTTACCTGCAGCACATTGTTGCTAGCCTGATGGTAAGCCACTGCAGGTTGTTGATCGGGCACACTGCCATTCGCCTTGGCATTATCAAGGGTTAACCGAAAGAAATGCAGGCACAGCCATCGTTGCCTAGCCATGAAGGGCATCGTCTTCTGCATGCATGGAATACTTACGCATCAGGCTATTGATCGTGATGTTATTTGGCGTGAAGCTGACAGGCACGACAATATTTTGCTTCGGCCAGCCGCCCTGAAGCTTGCGTATATTGACCTGTAGACCTTCGTCTATGGCAGTAATAGTCAAATCCAGCGGTACCGGCAGAGCTGCGGATCGTTGATTTTCGGGTTCAAAAATGACCACCAGACACTCATGTTGTGCAGCGGCCACTTGTAGGCGTCTAGCCTGGGCTGCGTTGATATGTTCGCACCAAAGCAGTAATACCGAGCATGAAGCTGATTTTATGGCCTCTTCAGCCGCCCAGAGGCTTAATTCAGAGGAGGTCGACACCACATGCACATTTTCCGGCACGACATTTACCCTGCGTAGACTATTTGTAATCAAAACCCCCGGAGGATTTACAAACAGGTAAAAAGCGTTTTCACCTGTTTGCGTAAAAACATTTTTTAGCAACGAAAGCTCGCCAATGCCGGTGCGCCCACTTATACGCACAACACCGTACTCTGGGAAGCCTCCAAGAATAGCTTCATCCAACGGCAAGTATCCCGTGGCCAGCCTGCGAGACTGACCGATAGGAGCTTGATTTCCACGCCATATAGCGGGGTGCTTTTCAACTAAAGAAAGGAGACTTGCCATATAATTCACCTGTATGCATATACAGTATTATAGGCAGAAGAATGGATTGATCAATACGTGTCTGATGGGAATTTATTCTTGTGGGCTAGATGCCCGTGGCGTCAATAAAGACAGGGTCATGATATCGCAAGCTTTTATGAAGCCATCAGCATGATTTTGTACCCAACTTATGCGCACATCATTAGGCTGTTCCTGCATCATGGCTTTAATATCATCCATGCTGACTTCTGAGTCTCTGATTGCAACGGTGAGTGCTTGTTCAATAGAAAGGCCCTTTTCACAGGCATCAAATATTATTTTGGCTGATGAGCTCGTGATGAGCATCATAACCTCGTAATTTTTGCCGCTTATCAACCCCTTCTTGCTGGCTTGTTCAACTCTCTCGGTGAAGATTTTCTGTAGTGTTCTGGCTGTGATGCTAAGCACCGAATAAGCGGTGTTGGCTTTTTCAGCGTTTTGCCTGGCAAGACCACGGTTTGCACTGATTTGTTTGTGCAGACTTTGTACTTTAAAAACAAAAAAAATCAGGATCAGAACCAACACGGCGATAATGCTGAATGCTAACAATGAACTGCCTCCTGATTCGTTGAAATGATTAATCTTTCCCTGGCGTGTAAATAGGGCCCGGGAATGCGGTTACCTTATCGGAAAGTTGGGTAATCTTAGCAGTTCCCTGCTTTTTAACCGTATCTATGCGAAGAACATTGTGCATAGGAATATAAGTTCTTTCGACGTCAAAGAATTCTGACTTCAGTTTTTCATGACTGGTATCTACCACCAGGCTTGTGTGGTTGTCCCAGACAAAATTTCCAATTTCGACAAAGCCAAAAAGACTACCCTGGCTAAGTTCTCGAACATACAGTTCATAACGTTCGCCATTGCTGATGAACTGAATGCGATAAATAGGTTCATTACTGCTCATGTTGAAAAACCTGATGTGACAACGGGAGCATGATTTTACGATAATTAACTAAAGCTGCAATGGGGTTAATAAGGCTTCAGTGGCAATGACCATCTCTTCTTTATTTTCAGCAAGAATGCCATTCACGGCAAAACCCTGCACGTAGCTGGTAAGTTGCAAGGCAGCAGACTCTATATTGATTTCCGCTTTGATTTCACCGTTAAGACGCGCCTTTTCAAGACAACCGATGAAGTCCAGTTGAAGCCTGTCGAGATAATGTCTGCCCATTTCCCTTACTGTAGCGTCTTGTTTGCCGAGTTCGCATACACAATTTATTAGCAGGCAACCACGGCTGTAAACCAAAGGAATGTAACGCAGAAAGAAAGTATTGATCGCGGTGATGCCTTGGTGTGTCTCAAGTTCACTGACAACAGGCATCAATTGCGTGGTTTGATAGTGCTCAAGTACCTTATAAAGAAACTGTTGTTTAGAGCCGAATTCAAGATAAAACCCCCGCCGGTTGAACGAGGTTCGGGCAATGATTTCATCCATGATCGCACCATGAAAGCTATACTCGAGGAATATGTCCACGGCTTGCTGGAGAATTTCTTCTATGTCGTACTGTGCGCTTCTTGGCATAAGGTATATTTCTGTCAGTCCCTCTATTCAGCGTAGCGTAAACCATAGAACTATCAAGGGATATCGTTATTCACCTTGCTTATATCAGTCTCTAGGTTAACATGCTCGTGGTTTAAGCAGTTTGAAGACTATTATGATTAAAAAAATCCTTCTGGGCAGTTTGGTTGCGTTATCGTCGCTGGCCGCTAGCGCACAAGATAATGCACCGGAGAGCCATTTCTCTCCAGATACGAACAGAATTAAATCCCACCTTTATTTCCTGGCAGATGATCTACTGGAAGGGCGAGATACCGGCTCCCGGGGCCATAACATCGCGGCACTTTACATTGCCACTGAATTTGCCAAATACGGATTGAAGCCAGCAGGAACAGAAGGTTTTATGCAGCCTGTTCCGTTCCGTAAAGCAAACTTAGTACAAGAATCGCCGTCATTTGATTTTGAAAGTGAGAGCGGTAGCTTTTCATTGTCTTATCCGAAGGACTTTATTACCGGCCCTGATTTATTGTCTTTGGAATCCAACGTGAAAGGTGAGTTGGTTTTTGTGGGCTATGGGATTGTGGCGGAAGAGTTAAATCATAACGACTATGCCGATCTCGACGTAGACGGCAAAATTGTCGTTGTGTTATCGGGTAAACCGGCTTCTTTTCCTAGTGAAGAAGGGGCGCACTTTGGTTCTGGATACCAAAAGCAAAGTTATGCCGCTGAGCGTGGTGCCATTGGCATGATTACCTTGTCTACTCCCATTGCTGAAAAAGTACGCCCTTATCAGAGCCAGCTTAATTATATTCATACGCCGAGAATGGCGTGGCTTAATGATGAAGGTGTACCAGCCAACACGTTCGAACAATTAAAAGGCAGTGCTTTTTTGAGTATGCCAGCCGCTGAGCAGCTTTTTGCTAACGCTCCGGTATCGCTGAATGATATCTATGCGGCTCTCGAAGAAGATAAGTCACCGAAAGGATTTGCTATTCCAGGACAGATTTCGCTTTCGAAGAAGAGCCTGCATTCGCAGATTGTCAGTCCTAATGTGGTTGGCGTGATAGAAGGCAGCGATCCTGAACTGAAAAATGAATATGTAGTTTTCTCTGCGCACTCTGATCATATTGGTTTCGCGCAGACGGTGAAAAAAGACAACATCAACAATGGTGCCATGGATAACGCGTCTGGTACTGCGGTTATGTTAGAGACTGCCCGTTTATTTAGTAATCTGGAACAGAAACCAAAGCGTTCAATTCTGTTTGTTTCGGTAACCGGTGAAGAGAAAGGCTTGCTGGGAGCGGATTACTTTGCCCGCAACCCCACAGTACCTGTTACCTCGATGGTTGCCGATGTGAATCTGGATATGCCTATCCTGACTTACCCGTTTGCTGACGTTATTGCTTTTGGTGCAAGTCACAGCGATATGAAAAAGTCGGTAGAGGAAGCGGCAGGTAACGCCGGCATTACGTTAAGTGATGATCCTTGGCCGCAACAAGCACTGTTTACTCGCTCTGATCACTACGCATTTGTAAAACAGGGTGTACCTTCAGTATTTATGGTGCCAGGGTTACAGTCGAAAGATCCCGATGTCGACGGCAGTAAGATATTTGGTGAATTTTTATCGACCCATTATCACAAGCCAAGTGATGATGTGAATCAGCCTTTTAACTGGGACGCAGCGAAGACTTTCACACAGGTAAACGCTGAGATTGGTCTCACGTTGGCTACTCAAGCACAACGACCTCAGTGGAACGAAGGGGACTTCTTCGGAAATACTTTTGGGCAGTAAGCGTTCAGTGATAACTGCTACAGAGTGTTAGGAAAGCTAAAACAAAAAGAGCGCTTTGATTCATTATCTCAGCGCTCCTTTTTTATTTAGATAAAGACCTGCTTAAACATCTGCCACTGTTCAGAGAACTGCTCCGTTGGCTTGCGGGTAAAGCCGCTGCGAATAAACTGGTTGATGCGTCCGTCTACATAGCAAATCATCATGTTAGCTACCACGCCTTCGTCAGCCGCCAGTGTGCGACCCTCGCGCAGTTTACGCTCTCTGAGAATTTGCTTGAGCTGGGTTTCCAGTCTTTCGAACAGTTTTGCAATGCGAGCTCTCAGGCGGTCCTGTTCACCCATCAGCGCATCACCATTGAGGATGCGGGTAATGCCCGGATTCTTCTCTGCGAAGCCCAGCATAAGGTGCAGGATTAACTGACAACGGGCAGCTGAATCTTTTTCTTCGTTAAGAATTTTGTTGATACGTGAGAATAACGTTTCTTCTATAAATTCTATTAACCCTTCAAACATGCGGGCTTTACTTGGAAAATGACGGTACAACGCTGCTTCTGATACACCGACTTTTTCGGCGAGTTTAGCTGTTGTAATACGCTGGCCCTGATTGGTTTCCAGCATACCGGCCAGGGCTTGCAGGATCTGAGCTCGGCGATTAGGTTTCTTTACCGCAGGCATAAGGCGAGTGTTTCCTCTGCTACCGGACCCGAAATACGCAGGTCCATGTTCCATTTTAAGTGGTTTGTTTTTATTTATTTGGTCACGCAGAAAACGTTATCGACCAGCAAACCATTATTTTGATTGTTTATTATTATATTGTTTTGTAATCAGGCCAATTAGCTGTTCGGCTAGTGTGGTCTTGGGGGCTGGTGGTAGTTTTTTATCTCCATCCTGCCAGATTACATGTAGCGCATTTTTATCGCTGTTAAAGCCGAGACCTTCAACGGTGATGTCGTTAGCGGCAATCATGTCGAGGTTTTTCTTTTCCAGCTTTCCTCTGGCATATTCTTCCACATTTTGACTTTCCGCTGCAAAGCCAACGGTAAAGGGGGCGGGTGAAAGCGCAGCCACAGTTTTAAGAATATCAGGGTTTTTAACAAAAGTAAGTGTTAACTCATCATTGGATTTCTTTATCTTATTGGCCGCTTGATGTGCTATGCGATAGTCGGCTACCGCTGCTGCTGCTATAAAGATATCGGTATCGCGCATTTCTGCCTGTACCGCTTTCAGCATGTCTTCAGCTGAGCTTACATTTACCCGCTTTACGGCGAGAGGCGTAGCTAAAGACACGGGTCCTGAAACCAGAACAACGTTAGCACCTTGTTCGGCTGCCGCTTGTGCGACAGCGTATCCCATTTTGCCGCTGCTATGATTTGAAATGTAGCGCACCGGATCGATAGGTTCCCGGGTGGGACCGGCGGTAATAACGACCTTTTTTCCTGCTAAAAGGCGACCTGATGATGCAGCGATAAGTGCTGAAACAATGTCTTCCGGCTCAGCCATTCTGCCAGGACCTACATCTCCGCACGCTTGCTCGCCTGCTGCGGGGCCAATGAAGTTTACTGCCTGGAGTTGAAGCTTGTGAAAATTGTCCTGGGTTGGACGCGCTCGCCACATCTGTTGGTTCATCGCCGGGGCAATAAATACTTTTGCTGTAGTAGCGAGATAGAGGGTAGAGAGTAAGTCGTCGGCTAGTCCGTGCGCCAGTTTAGCCATACAGTGCGCGGTGGCTGGAGCTACCAGCAATATATCCGCCCATTTAGCCAGTTCAATATGACCCATGCCTGCCTCAGCTTGTTCATCTAGCAACTGGCTGTGCACCTGATTTCCAGAGACGGCTTGCAAGGAAAGGGCGCTAACAAACTCTGCAGCGCCTTTCGTGAGGACAACCCTGACATCGGCACCTTCTGCCTTCAATTTTCTAACTAGATCCGGCGTTTTATAAGCGGCAATGCCGCCGGTTACACCCACTAAAATCTTTTTATTGAACAATTGCATAGTACAGTATTTAACCAGTTAGACTAAAACAAGACTACCAGATGTTTGCCGTTCACGACAATGTGCATGAGATCTGTCATTTCAGACAGTAGTGAGTTTACGGTACGGGCGATAGGCTATGAGCATATTGAAGAGAGGTTAAATCATGTTAGATATTCGCTCCCGGCCACTCATGGAAAGGCCCAGAGAAAAACTGTTTATTAGAGGTGCATCTTCATTGAGTGATGCTGAAATACTCGCTGTGTTATTTGGCAGCGGTATTGGCGGACAAGGGGCGCTGTGCATTGCCTTCGAGCTACTCGAACAACTCGGTTCCTTGCGTAGTATCGTACATGCAAGCAAAACCGAGCTTTGCAATATCAAAGGCGTTGGAGAAATGAAGGTTGCCCAGTTAACAGCAGTAAAAGAAATTTCGCGACGAGTATTAGAGTCGACTTTACAAGAACGTCCGGTTTTTAATCAGGTGAGTGACGTAGAAGATTTCTTGCTAACAACCCTACGGCACGAGCAAAAAGAGCATTTCGGTATACTTTGCTTGAACAGTCAGCATCACCTCATTGCGTTTAGAAACTTATTTTCAGGCACACTCAATGCAGCTGCTGTGTATCCTAGAGAGATAGTGCGTCAGGTAATCGAAGATAACGCCGCCGCAGTAATTTTGGTCCATAATCATCCTTCCGGCGTACCAGATCCAAGCGATGCAGATATAAGATTAACCCGCGATGTGAAACATGCTTTAAATCTTATAGACGTCAATGTGTTAGACCACTTTATCGTGGGTGACGCCACAATATGTTCATTGGCGCAGAAAGGATTGATGTAATTTTGATCCTTGCTATACTGAAGGCTGCGATCCTGTCAGATCGTCGGCGATCCATGCGACGAGCATGTGAAACGTATATTTTTTACGACCAAACTATGTTTAAAGAGTGGTCAGCTCTTGATTAATACTTTAGCATAGGGCGTCGGTGGATTATAAATAAGGACAATTATGAAACAGTCATTAATTTCATTAGCTCTTGGTGCGACCATGGCTTTTGGTGCAGTAGCACAAGACGACGGAGCTGAAGGTAGTATCGCAACTGGCTCAGTTGCTACTGGTGTTGCTGTAGCTGGCGTTCTTGCAGCTGTAGTAAGTAACAACCGTGGTTCAGCAGATATCATCGATGATGGTGATAACGGTACTGACCCAACTTGTAACGACGGTGACGACCTGGTTGACGGTTCTTGCGTAGGTTCTACTACTACTCTGACTGAAACTGTTACTGTATCTGGTACGCAAACTGTAACAATCACAGTTCCTGTATCAGTTAGCTATACATACGCACCTTCTACTGCGCAGTAATTGCTAAATGCTTTTCGAAAGCCGCCCTATTTTGGAGCGGCTTTTTTATTTCCAATCATTAAGTCCGTCATCCGCGTGCTAATCATCAAATGCTAATTTTCAAATATAGTGACGTCTAGGAATATGTTCCGAAGGATTCTTCTACTACTCTCGTTCTGCACTTTTCTCGCAGGGTGTTCAAATACAAACAGAGCTTACTTCGATTCGATCAAGCTCGCTTTTCAACAACAAGACATCACCGCATCACCTGAAAAAATCAGAAATAACAAAAAGGATTTGATTGCTGTTAAGCATGGCGAGCGATATCAAGTCATCATGGCGCTTTCTTTCTCTGAAAACGATATTGATACATGGCGTTCTGCGGATAATGCCCTCTTTTTCTTGCAAAACGACGTCATTGTTCAAACACATGGCTTAAATAATGATTTGGTGTACCAGTCTAATTTAAATGCAAACCCATTGGCGGCTGATAGTGCCACACAAACCGACTGGCATTATATCACCGACATTGAAGGCTACGGATACGGCCTTGATGTAGAGACAAGTTGGCGTCGAGCCGGTGAGGAATCGCTAAAGGTGCTTTCAAATGACTTCAATACCAACCTTATTGAGCAGCACGTGAAGTACACTGGTGCAAAGCCTTTTTATGAGTCTGAGCTGTCATGGATTAACCGGTACTGGTTTGATAAATCAAGCGGTGAATTGCTGAAGTCTGAGCAAAAGATTTCGCCTGCGAACGACTGGATTCGCATCACATTCCTGAGTCGGGCGCAACGTCTTATCGATGCCGGGAGCGAAACAAAATGAAACGACTTATCACGCTCTTTTTATTCGCAGTAGTGTCAGCAAAAGCGTTGGCTGTGGTTGATATCGATTTAAACGGGCAGCACTACCGTTATCTTAATCCGGTACGCCTATCACTTATTCTGCAAGTTAACGCGAAAAATGGTGATTGGTATTGGCCCGCCAGTGCTATCTACAAAATTGACCAGGAATATACCGAGTCGCTGCGTCAGGACGTGCTGCAATCTATTGATTCATTGGCGGTTGATTTAAGTGTCAACGACGATAAAGCCATTGCGCTGAATGCACTGCGTCAGCAGGTTCAGCAATGGACATTGGCTAAGCGATTGCCGGTAACCGTAAACAAAAACGCCGCACGGGTTGATCCCAGTCTGAATCCTATGTTTCAGGACGGTAACTACATTATGCGCCTAAGTGGCAGGCCAACTGCGGTGTGGATGAGCGGTATGGTGTCGACACCGGGCTCTTACGAATACCGTAATCAGCATACTGCGGCAGATTATGTCGAAGGCGTAAAATTACGAAACTATGCTGACCCCGATTTTGTGTACGTGATTTCTCCTCGTGGAGAAGTGAGTAAACTGAATGTGGCATATTGGGGAGAATCTTATTCCCAACTCATGCCAGGAAGTCAGATATTTGTACCATTATTCAGTTGGTTATTGTCGCCAGCCGTTGAAGAGTTAAATGAGAAAGTTGCGGCGCTAGCCGTGCACAGGGTGTTGCCATGAAGTTGTTTAAAGGAATGCCCTCGCGGTGCGCAATTGCTGTAGCGGCGGCTTGTGTCAGTCAATCTGCGTTCAGTGATGACGCGGTTTCACTGCAAGTGAAGCCTTCTCAAATGGTTCAAGGGGGCACTGGGCTCATTCAAACGCCAACATCCAGAATGGGTGAGGTGGGCGATTTGTACATGAACTACACCGACAACAACGAATATCGTTTCTGGTCGGTTAACCTGCAGCTTTTCGACTGGATGCAAGCGACTGCACGCTATACCGACGTACGAACGCGCCTTTACAGCGATGTACCAAGTTTCAGCGGCGACCAAACCTTAAAAGACAAAGGCCTGGATGTGAAATTCAGATTGCTTGAAGAAGGTTACTATTTCCCCGAGGTTTCGTTAGGTTTTCGTGACTTTGGTGGTACAGGCTTTTTTGAGAGTGAGTACGTAACCGCGTCTAAAGCTTATGGTCCTTTCGACTTTCACCTTGGTCTCGGTTGGGGTTACATGGGTACCGCCGACGATATTACCAATCCGTTTTGTAAGATCCGCGACAGTTATTGCGACCGTCCGTCAGGCTTTTCCGGGCGTGGTGGTAAAATTGATTACGATCAGTTTTTTAAAGGCCCGATGGCTGTATTTGGTGGTGTAGAATACCAAACGCCGTGGGAGCCTCTGCGCCTGAAGCTCGAGTTCGAGGGGAATAACTACCAGTACGACCGCGCTGGCGCGTTAGAACAGGATTCCCGTTGGAACGTGGGGGCTGTGTATCGCTGGAACAATTTTGATTTCACCGCTAACTATCAGCGGGGCAATACCTTTGGCTTCGGTGTCACTTATCATTTCAACATGAACACGGCGAAGCAGGTGAAGTTTGACGATCCTCCTCGCGAGATCGTTGACGCGAAACCTGCGGCCTCACTGGCAGAGTTGAATAAGTCCCGTTTATATCGTTCTTTAGCGTACGACGGCGGTTTTATTCTTACTGACGCGTCGGTAGAAGAAGACGAGGCAATCTTTTACGGAAACCAGATTGCTTATCGCAATAAAGCGGAAGCGGTGAATCGTATTGGTCGCATCGCGGCTTCTGAATTGCCTGAATCGGTGAAGTCTTATCATATTGTGGAAAATGCAGGCCGTCTGCCTATGGTAGATACCGTAATAGATGCCGATGCCTTCAAAGTTGCCGCTAAGTATGAAGATATCGAAGCTGATATCACCCAAACTTACACGCGCGTCGCGCCGTCTGAAGACGTGCTTGAGAAATACGAGCCGAACCGTACCAACGGCTTCTTTAAAGGTGTGGATTTCTTTTACACCCAGAGCTTCGGTAACCCGGAAGATTTTTATTTATACCAAGGCGGTTTAATCTTCTCCGGCGGTTATGCTTTCAACGAAAACTGGGCCGCAGTATCGAGCGTACGTGCCACCTTGTTAGATAACTTCGACAAGTTCAGTTTCCGCATCGATCAAGACACCTCCACATTGCCTCGAGTGCGCACCATGGTGCGGGAATACGTGAGCAACGACTTATGGCTAGATACTGCTATTCTGCAGTGGAACGACCGCTTAAGCGATAATGTGTTCGCACAGGCTTATGGCGGCTATCTGGAAACCATGTTCGGTGGTATTGGTGGCGAAGTGTTGTGGCAGCCAGTAGACAGCCGCATTGCGTTTGGGGTTGACGTGAACTACGCCAAGCAGCGTGACTACGATGAACCGTTTGATTTCTTCGATTATGATGTCATTACCGGTCATGTCAGCGCGTATTGGCAGCCTGAGTTCCTGCCTGACACCATGCTCACCGTGAGCGCGGGTCAATTCCTGGCAAAAGATAAGGGTGTGAACATCGATTTCGCGAAGCGTTTCGACAGTGGCATCATTGTAGGCGCTTATGCGGCAATCACAAATGTGTCATCAGAAGAGTATGGTGAAGGTAGCTTTACCAAAGGCTTCTATATTTCAGTGCCCCTCGATCTCTTCACGCTGATGCCGTCGAAAGGACGTGGCTCGTTCCCATGGGTACCAATCTCACGAGATGGTGGGCAGATGCTTAAACGTCCTGGCAGATTGATTGATTTCACCGGGCCGCGATCATCATTCTTTGATTGATCTGATCATTGTTTGAAAGATCTACGATCAGATCGTTACAGGATCGTTTTTAGGTGGTATGATGCGCCCCCAATTGTGCACGATGGATGAGAAATCATGGTGTGTGCACAGCCTGAGAAGGCGAAAAAGTAAAAATATGTGCCGATTGGAAGGTTTTTAGCCTTTTTTATTGAAATGCACATATTTTTGCTGTATAAAATGCGCCCTCTTATTTATCGTAATATCGTCAACTGACCCAGAAGACTTTTAGGTGGGATCGATTGGCGCGACAGTTTTGTAGTTCTGGAGACAAATACAATGTCAAGAGTATGCCAAGTTACTGGTAAGCGTCCAGCGGTTGGTAATAACCGTTCGCACGCACGCAATGCGACTCGTCGTCGCTTTTTGCCAAATCTTCAAACTCACCGTTTTTGGGTTGAGAGCGAAAATCGTTTTGTTAAACTGCGTCTGTCTGCTAAAGGCATGCGTATCATCGATAAAAAGGGTATCGATTCAGTTCTGACTGACATGCGTGCCCGTGGTGAGAAAATCTAAGGAAGCCGACAATGCGTGATAAAATTAAATTAGTTTCTTCAGCAGGTACAGGTTTCTTCTACACCACTGACAAGAACAAGCGTAACATGCCAGGCAAAATGGAGATCAAAAAATACGATCCCGTTGTGCGTAAGCACGTTATGTTCAAAGAGGCAAAAATCAAGTAATAAAACTTGCTTTTGTCTCCACGAAAACCCGGCTCTTGCCGGGTTTTTTGCGTTTGGAGACCAGTCAGTTTATCTTAGGCGGCATAGGTGTTGGACCTACTGAATATGTTTAAGCGGATTGAATTCAGTTTCAGTGTTGTGTGGATGTTCAGAAACGAAATGGCGGTACACAAGAGTTGAAGGGCTTCAGAAACGAAAATGGCGGGACACCGGAGTCAGTGGGTGTTCATAAACCGTCTGCCGCAGGGAAGCGGCAGCCGAGGCCCCATGGATGGGTTTACGCCGTGTTTATGAACACCCGCTGACACAGGTAGCCATTTTCGTTTCTGAACCCCGCTAATGTAGCTTCAGCGTCATTTCGTTTCTGAATAGGCCCTGACAGTTGGTTTGGAATTCTCTTAAGCTAAAACATACAACAGAGTTAAAATATGGCCTTTCTGTCACAGCGCGGTATGAACAATGTGGTGATTTTTGCCATGCTGATTATGATCGCACTGTTTAATTTAGACACGTTTCTACCGTCAGCGAAAGCGCCTGCGGCTATGCCTCTGATCCCGGAAGAGGCTTATGTGCTGAAAATTGAGCAGGGAATGAATCAACTGGTGCGTAACGGCCAGGGCTGGCGACAGATCACTGAAGGTCCTGCGCCGTCTGTGTCGCCGGAGCAGCAAATTTCCGCCTGGCGTGAGGCGATGATGCACAGTCAGGCTGATCCTGTGGATATTGCCGGTGAACCGATAATTGCGGTTGTGTGGCTGGCAGGGCAATCCGATGGTCTGGTTTTCGCGTTTTATCCTGGTGAACTTTCTGCTGATGGAGACGGGGCATTGCTGAAATATCAGAATCAGTGGTTTCGTCTTACCAATGCCTCATTGAACGCTTTGCTACCCTGGCAACAACCGGAGCTGTAACTCATGCCTGAATTACCTGAAGTTGAGGTAAGCCGTCTCGGTATCTCGCCCTGGCTACTTAACCAAACAATCGCCAAAATCATTGTGCGCGACAAACGTCTGCGCTGGCCAGTGCCCGATGAAATCCGTTTGGCAGAGGGCAAAACCATTGTGAACATCCGCCGCCGGGCAAAATATTTGCTCATCGATGTGGGCGACGGTGAAATCATTCTGCATTTGGGCATGTCTGGAAAATTGCGTGTTATCGATGCTGACTTTCCAACTATCAAACATGACCATATTGATATTGTACTCGGTAGCGGTAAATGCCTACGTTTTAACGACCCACGACGCTTTGGCGCGTGTCTGTGGCAGCCGAAGGGGGCAACGCACACGCTACTTAGCAAATTGGGGCCAGAGCCGCTCACAGACGATTTTGATACAGAGAGGCTGGTGGCATTATCGAAAGGCAGAAAAAGCCCGGTTAAAACGTTCATCATGGATAATGATGTGGTGGTTGGTGTCGGGAATATCTATGCGAATGAAGCTTTGTTTATGTCCGGCATCGATCCACGCCGCGCGGCTGGAAGAGTCAGTGCAAAACGTTACGCGATTCTCACCGCCGCGATTAAGGAAGTGCTGGCAAAAGCCATCGAGCAGGGCGGCACCACGCTGAAAGACTTCGCCCAGAGTGATGGCAATCCGGGCTACTTTGCCCAGCACTTAAGAGTATATGGCCGGGCCGGGCAGGAATGCGAAATCTGTAGTACAGAAATTAAAAGCGTGGTGATAGGTCAACGTAACACCTTCTTCTGTCCTAACTGCCAGAAGTAAAACTTCCAAGTTGAGTTTCATCGAGCCGCAATACCTGGTTGAGGTGAGGGAGTGCGTGATAAACCGTCTGCCGCAGGGATGCGGCAGCCGAGGCCCCATGGATGGGTTTACGCCGTGTTTATCACGCTCTTCCTCACCCAACGAAGTTTTGGCGCCCCGATAGCTCTGCCATCACTGACCGTGAAAACGTTCCTGCAGGGCTTTTACTACAACCGGGTGGCAGAAGTCGTCGACTTTCCCCTTGTGTAGCGCGACTTCTTTTACCAGCGTTGATGAGATAAACGAATTTTCTTCTGCCGGGGTAAGAAAGACACTTTCCAACTTGGGATTCAGGCGACGATTCATATTGGCTAACTGAAATTCGTATTCAAAGTCGGAAACCGCGCGTAGTCCACGGATCAAAATGGTGGCATTAATTTCATCGGCAAAACCTGCCAGCAGGCCGGTAAAACCTCTGACTTCCACATTGGGTAAGTCTTTGGTGACTTCTTTAATCATTTCCACCCGTTCTTCCAGCGTGAATAACGGCTTTTTGCTCGGGTTCGAGGCTATCCCTACGATAACGCGGGAAAACATTTGTGATGCACGCTCTATAAGGTCGGCGTGTCCGTTTGTGATCGGATCAAAAGTACCCGGATAAATGGCTCGTGTGTGCATAGTAATTAACTTTTATGTTGTCCCGTTTGAAACATTACCGATTAACGCAAAGACATGCAATCAGGCCGACATCAGGCCATCAATAAACGCATCCCAATCGGTTTTTTGCCAATGAAACTGCTTGTTCTTGTTTTTCTCTTTTTCCAGCGAGCGCAGGAATCGAGCAATATTTTGCGATTTCCAGCTGTCGCCGTCACGACATTCACAGCGGTCAAAATCGATGATCCATACCGTATCAGAGCTATCTACCATCACGTTGCGAACATTCAAGTCGTGATGATACACCCCGGCGCGATGCATCTTGGCTACCGCAACACCGATGTCACGCCATAAATCTTCAGCTATCGGCGCATTGCACAGCATGGCATGTAAATCATTGCTGCCGGGGATCATGGCGGTAATGAGATCGCCGCGATAGACGAGTCCGCTTTGCACCGTTCTAGCGGCAATCGGCTGGGGTACATTTAGCCCCATCTCTCGCATGGCAAAGAGTAATCTGAATTCACAAAATGGCCGGGATTTCTCGACACCGGAAAAGAAATACTGATCCGACAATATTTTGCCTGGCAA
The DNA here is from genome assembly GCF_056159945.1 of Alteromonas sp. ABH2_165. Lineage (NCBI taxonomy): Bacteria > Pseudomonadati > Pseudomonadota > Gammaproteobacteria > Alteromonadales > Alteromonadaceae > Alteromonas > Alteromonas sp. ABH2_165. The sequence continues at coordinate 284,064 of NZ_JBSWWF010000007.1, read as the reverse complement.
GCCGCCTCGTCGGTAATGGCGTAACACCCAATTCTGTTCGTCGGCTTTCAAAAATAACGTGGTACCGCGGCCTTTAGCCTGACCTGTAATGGCATTTCGCTGGCGCCAGAAATCAGCCTCAAAGCTGTCGAAGCTGAGGGCACCTTCATACTGACTGTCGACCAGCATGTGCTGGTGGCCGCTGGAAACGTGTTTTATCGCCATGCTTTATTATTAATATGGTAAATTGGCCATTGTAATGAAAATTCCGCAGTTTTCAGCTGTAGAGGTGATTCCTTGAAGAAAAAGATTTGTTTGATGAGGTTGTCGGCCATTGGAGATGTTTGTCATGCCGCGGCGTTAGTTCATCGGATAAAAACACACTGGCCCGAAGCAGAGCTCACCTGGGTCATTGGGAAAATTGAATACCAGTTGATGAAAACCCTACCCGACGTGCGCTTTATTGTGTTCGATAAAAAGCAGGGCAAGCAGGCGGTGGCTGATCTAAAAGCGGCGGTACAAGGAGAGCAATTCGATGCGCTGCTAATGATGCAGGTGGCGATGCGGGCAAACCTTGCATCGCGGGTGATTAAAGCAAAGCAGCGGATAGGTTTCGACTGGGCCAGAAGTAAAGAGCTGCACTGGCTATTTGCAAATAAGAGGGTCAAAGCGCACGAGCACGCCCATGTGCTAGACGGCTTTATGGATTTCGGTGATGCACTGGGGCTGCCTGAAGCTTCAAAACCCCAGTGGAACATTCCTGTACCTGATTCCTCTCAGCGCTACGCCAGTGCATTGGCTGAAGAAATGGGGCGCTTTGCGGTTATCAGCCCGGCGGCAAGCAAGCAAGAGCGTAACTGGCTGCCAGAGCGCTACGCCGAGGCTGCCGAATATCTTGTAAGCAAAGGCCTGGCGGTGGTGCTTTGCGGTGGACCGGGTCCGGTAGACCGTAAACTGGCAGATGCCATCAAATCGCATACTGATGCCATTAGCAAAGATATCGTGGGTGAAACCTCGCTCCACGATATGCTCATGGTAATCAAGCAGGCTGAACTGGTTATCGCCCCTGATACTGGCCCGGCACACATGGCAACCACGGTGGGCACGCCGGTCATTGGTTTGTATGCACACTCTAACCCTCGCCGCACAGGCCCGTATAACAGCTTAGAGCTTGTGGTGTCGGTATACGACGAGTGCATCAAAGAGCAAACCGGCAAGTCCTGGAAGCAACTTCCTTGGGGCAAAAGGGCAAAAGGAACGTCGCTGATGAGCAGAATCAACACTGATGCGGTAACAGAAATGATTAATCGGGTGCTTACCGCCGCTAAATAACTGCCTTCAGTCAATTAATTCAGTCACGTACGGGCAATCTGGCTAAAACCCTCTACACTTTAAAATAACGTCTGAAGACGTTTTCTTTAAGGATGAGGTGCCAATTGTCCGCGCTTTCCAAAATAGGGTTTCGCTTTTGTAATAAGTGCTTTTCTATACGGGTTATTGCCGTATGCCTTTTGCTGTGTGTTTGTTTACCCGTCAAAGCCATTGGATCGACTGTCATCATCAATAACGGTGTGGAAAAACGGCAATTTTCACGCACCGATATCCGCAATATCTTCTCCGCTCGAACCCAATACTGGTCTGATGGCGCAAAAATAACAGTTTATGTGCTTGATGCGCAGACTGAGGCACATAAAGATTTCTGCAGAGAAATGCTGAAGATGTTCCCGTATCAGCTTGAACGTATGTGGAACCAGATCACTTACTCCGGTCAGGGCGAACGTCCGCAAACGGTAGCAACCGAGGCCGAACTTATTGAGGCGGTAAAGAATACTCCTGGAGCAATTGGGTATGCCTACCACACCTCAGCATTGGAAAATGTCACGGAGGTAGCCATTCCATGAAATTCCATACACGGCGGTTGCTCGGGATATCGCTGTTAGGGGGGCTTCAGGGTTTCCCGGCTTCGGCTGAGTCAGCCTTTAGCTGGCATGGGTTTTTATCTCAAGGGGTGAGCCAGTCGGTGCACAGTGATTTTGTTTCCGATAACGAAGACGTGAGTTTTAGTCTCACCGAGTTGGGTATCAACATGCGTTACGATGTGAATGCGTCTTTGGCGTTTGTGGGCCAGGCGGTGTATCTCGACGGCGGTAATCGGTACGAACAGGGTGGCAGACTCGACTATCTATATCTTGACTGGCGTTTGCCAGAGTTCAGCAATGCTACGCTTAATGTCAATGTGGGTAGATTCAAAAATCCACACTGGCTCTATTCTGCAACCCGCGATGTGCCACAAACCCGCGCTACCATCATACTTCCGCAATCTTTGTACTTCGATAATTTTCGCGACGTGGCGTTAGGTAGCGATGGCGTGCTGCTGCGCTATTACCACGCGGCTGAAGAAGGCAGTTTCAGAGTGAACTGGAGCTATGGAAAGTCACCATTGAGTACTTTTCAGACCAAAGCGTTGCTCGGTGAATTTGCTCAAGGTGAACTGGAGCAAGATTTTGCCCATCAATTCAGTGCTTATTGGCAGTCTGCCTCTCTCAGTTGGCAGATTGGGGCGAGCTATCTCGACTCCGATTTTACTTACAACCCCGCAGCCGTTGACTTTTACGTAGCCGCTGAAAGGGAAGTGCAGCTTTACACAATTTCCGTTGCGTACTTTGCTGAGAATTGGGAGTTTGCGACGGAACTGCAACGCAACCATAGAATAGACCAAGGCGGATACGCACCTGACTACATGGTGAACCAGCAGGGAGAAGGCGGTTATGTACAACTGCGTTACCGGATTGCGCCTTCGTACACCGTAACAACCAGCTACGACATGTATATCTCTGACCGGGAAGACCGGGATGGTGAAGTCCTCGAGGCGATGACAGGAGGCATGGTACCCGCGTACTACGGGTTTGAAAAAACCATCGCGGTTGGACTTCAGTGGGACCCAGCACCACATTGGCGAGTTCAGGCTGAGCATCATTGGGTGCACGGCGCCGGGCGACTTACCAGCCTGCCATCGTCGCAGAATACCCCTGAAACCAAAGAGCATTGGCGTATGTGGGCAATGCAAGTGATGTACTGGTTCTGAATATGAAGGTACGCGTTTCCGTTACAACGAAGTTGCTGAGCATCGTCGTGGCGATGATGCTTACTGTACTGGTTTCCATTTCAGCGATGCTCATTGCTCAGTCTCATGCCGAGGTTGAACAGCAGCACCGGGCTTTTCAGCTGAAAAACCAGAAACAACTGGCGCTGATTGACGAGCTGTTCGCTTTGCGCCTACTCGTTTGGATCGAAACCTTCTCGCAATGGGGGCAAACAGAAACGTTACTCGAAGACCAATTGGCGAAAGTGCTGGCCGATTCCTCCGATGCGCTTAGTGTCAGTTTGCACGTTAATGAACTATGGCTGTTTAATCCGCAAAATACCCTCTTACTCGGCAATGAAGCGATGATGCCTGTGAGTATATTCACCATGGTCCGCAACACCCGCGACCAGATGCGACCTCAGAATGCCTTTCTCTGCCGTGAATCCTGCTACCGGTTTGTCTCAGCACCCATAATGATTAAGAACGAACAAGTGGCGGTTATCGTTATGAATGCCAGTTTCAGTGAAATGCTGGCCACGCTATCGCAGTTCACCAGCGCATATAAAATTGCAGTAGTGAAACAGGCCAACCAGGAAAATGATTCGTCCTCGCTTTTAAATCCGGTAAGTCGCCTTTCTGCGTTTAACTTGAAGGTCATTCAGGATGTTATTAGCACCCTTCCAGCAGACACTACAATTCAAAACATGGAAGAGAGCGGGGTGATGGTAACCGCGGATAACAAACGCTTACTGGTGTCTCTGCTACCGCTTACTGACTCCGACTATTTCATTTTGTTTGTGCGCGATATATCGGCCATGATCAGCGCAGTAAACGACTACCAGAACCGGGTTATTGGCACCGCCGTGTTGTTGTTTTTCGTGTTCACCGCCATTTTGCTGATGATGATTCAGCAGTACCGGATTAAATTGCTCAAACTGGCAGACCGGCTACCACTGCTAGCAGATCGTCGGTACCAAGAGTTTGCGATACGCAGCAGTCACCAAAAGCAATGGGAAAAAAAAATACTTCCTGATGAACTGGATTTACTGGAAGCCACGGCAAGTAATCTCGCCAGGCAGCTTGAAGAACAAGAGTCTAAGCTCGCGGCGTCATCCCAACAGCTGGAAAATATGGCTATGTTCGATAGCCTCACCGGCTTGCCTAACCGCACAATGATGACCTTTCAGATTGAAAAGCAGATTGTTACCGCGACTCGCGAACTCAAAATGGCAGTCTTGCTGTTTCTTGATTTGGACGACTTCAAAAAAGTAAATGATAGCCACGGTCACAATGTGGGTGATCAGTTAATTATTGCTGCTGCTGAAAGGATTGTGGAGGCAGTAGACGATGCGGGCTTTGTCGGACGGTTCGGCGGTGACGAATTTGTTATTTTGTTAAACGGCGTTACCGCAAAGTCGAAGGTGGAATCTTTCGCGCATACGGTGCTGGAAAAATTCGAGACGCCTATTCAGGTAAACGAGCTACAGTTCTATGTTTCCGCTAGTATTGGTGCTGCTACTACCACGCAGTCAGACATGTCGGCGATGGAATTATTCCGGCACGCAGACATTGCCATGTATGAAGCGAAGGCAAAGAATGGTGGTGGCTTTAAGCTTTATGATTCGTCGATGAACGCTAAAGTCATGCGCAAAGTCGAACTGGAACGGGAAGCCCGGGAGGCTCTGCGAGAGCATCATTTCAGTTTGGCTTTACAGCCAAAAATCGACATCGAAACCCATCGGCTGAGAGGATTTGAAGCACTGATCCGCTGGTCTCACCCCATTAAAGGTGCCATTTCTCCTGGCGAATTTATTCCGATGCTGGAGAGTACGCCGTTTATGCTGGAACTCGATTATTGGGTGCTCAACCGTTCTTTGCGTATTCTAAGTGAGTTGCGTATGGCGGGATATCCCGACCTTAAAATAGCCATCAATATGTCTGCGGCCCAGTTTACCGATAACTCCTTGCCAGCGTATCTCAAAGAACAATTAGACACCTTCGAGATCCCACCAGATATGGTGGAATTGGAACTCACAGAAACAGCGTTAGTCTCCGATATGGACCTAGCGGTTAACGTGTGCCAGGCGCTGCAGGAAATGGGCTGTCTTGTGGCCATGGATGATTTTGGTACCGGCTACTCCTCACTGAGCTACCTCAAAGAACTGCCTGTGAATGTGGTAAAAATTGACCAGGGTTTCATACGTGGCATGTTGGATAACCCCGAAGATGCCAATATCGTCGAATCGACTATTGCATTAGTGCGAAGTTTAGGTAGAACGGTCATCGCTGAAGGGGTGGAAACACATGAGCAGTTTTCCATGCTTGGGCAGTTCCGGTGTCATCAGGCGCAAGGTTACCTGATTAGCCGACCCATTCCCGAAAATCAGCTGTGGGAACGGTTGAATGAAGCTGTAAGCGATGGGGTTTGGATTGGCGCATTAGATAGCCAAACACTGACGCCACAGCATCAGTTTGTGTTTTGATATTCAGCAGATAAATTTCATTCCCGCCTAGGTGTGGCGATATCTTTACATTGCCAAGTAAAGCCGGTGAACCCCTATAAACCAAAGGCTGTACCCAACATATCCCATTCATTAGAATACGTGTTTTCGACGACGGAGAGAAACATGACACAGGCGTTTATCACGCATTTGCAACAGCAGATCGAAGAAGTAAAACAAGAAGGTTTGTATAAAAGTGAGCGAGTAATCACTTCGCAGCAACAGGCCGATATTGCTGTAGATGATGGCAGTGAAGTTATCAACTTCTGTGCGAACAATTACCTCGGACTGGCGAATCATGACGACCTGATCGCAGCGGCGAAAGAAGGCCTAGACAGTCACGGTTTTGGCATGGCCTCAGTGCGCTTTATCTGTGGTACCCAAGATATTCACAAACAACTTGAAACTAAAATCAGTGATTTTCTCGGTACCGAAGACACTATTTTGTATCCGTCGTGCTTCGACGCCAATGGCGGTTTGTTTGAAACCTTATTAGGCCCGGAAGATGCCATCATTTCTGATGCATTGAACCATGCCAGCATCATCGACGGTGTTCGACTGTCAAAAGCGAAGCGCTATCGGTATGCCAATAACGACATGGAAGCGCTGGAAGAACAGCTTAAGCAAGCCGTAGCCGATGGTGCACGATTCAAAATTATCGCCACCGACGGTGTGTTTTCCATGGATGGCGTAATCGCAAACCTCAAAGATGTGTGTGATCTGGCTGACAAATATGACGCCATGGTGATGGTGGATGACTGCCACGCCACCGGCTTCCTGGGTGAAAATGGCCGTGGTAGTCATGAGTACTGCGATGTAATGGGTCGTGTAGACATCATCACTGGTACTTTAGGTAAAGCCCTGGGCGGTGCTTCAGGCGGCTACACCTCAGGTAAAAAAGAAATTGTTGAGTGGCTGCGTCAGCGTTCGCGCCCTTATCTGTTCTCTAATTCCGTTGCGCCACCCATTGTGTCTGCCTCGCTGAAAGTGTTCGACATGATGGCCGATGGTCACGCGTTACGTGAACAACTGTGGAAAAACGCCGTACATTTCCGCACTCGCATGGAAGAAGCCGGATTTACCCTGGCAGGGAAAGATCACGCGATTATTCCTGTGATGCTAGGCGATGCCCGTTTGGCGAGCGAAATGGCCGATAAGATGTTGAAGAAAGGCATTTATGTGGTTGGTTTTTCTTATCCGGTGGTGCCGAAAGGACAAGCGCGTATTCGAACGCAGATGTCTGCCGGTCACACCATTGCGCATGTAGATAAAGCGGTAGATGCCTTTATCGAAGTGGGCAAAGAGCTTGGAGTTATTTAAATGAAGTCACTGGTTAAAGCGCACCGCGAACCGGGGATCTGGCTGCAGGACACCCCTGAGCCGGAAGTGGGTCATAACGACCTGCTGATTAAAATTCGTAAAACCGCTATTTGCGGTACCGACATGCACATCTACAACTGGGACGAATGGTCGCAAAAAACCATTCCCGTTCCTATGGTGGTTGGCCATGAGTACGTAGGCGAAGTCGTGGGTATGGGACAGGAAGTGGCCGGTTTTAAAATTGGCGACCGTGTATCTGGTGAAGGTCATATTACTTGTGGGCATTGCCGTAACTGTCGTGCCGGTCGTCGTCACCTGTGTCGCAACACCGAAGGCGTAGGCGTAAACCGCGCGGGTGCATTTGCTGACTATCTGGTGATCCCGGCGTTCAATGCGTTTCGTATTCCAGATAATATCAGCGATGATATGGCGTCTATCTTCGACCCGTTTGGTAATGCCGTACACACTGCGCTGTCTTTTGATTTGGTTGGTGAAGATGTGCTGATCACCGGTGCTGGCCCTATTGGTATTATGGCCGCTGCGGTCGCGAAGCATGTGGGTGCACGTCACGTGGTGATTACCGATCTCAACCCGTACCGTCTGGCGCTGGCTGAGAAAATGGGGGCAACTCGCGCGGTGAACGTCGGCACAACGTCATTGTCTGATGTTATGAAAGAGCTGGGCATGACCGAGGGCTTCGATGTGGGTCTGGAGATGTCTGGTGTACCGGTGGCCTTCCGCGACATGCTCGACAAGATGAATAATGGTGGAAAGGTTGCTATGCTGGGCATTCCGCCAACCGATGTGGCGGTAGACTGGAACCAGGTTATTTTTAAAGGTCTGACGATCAAGGGTATTTATGGTCGTGAGATGTTCGAAACCTGGTACAAAATGGCCAGTCTGTTACAAAGTGGCCTGGATATTTCGCCCATTATTACACATCAGTTTGGTATCGATGAATTCCAGCAAGGATTCGACACCATGGGTTCCGGGCAATCAGGAAAAGTTATTCTTAATTGGTAATCAGCATGTCAGATTTTCAGCATATCAGTATTCAGGATGCGGCGGACAAACTCGAAGAGTTTGCTGTCGTTGATATTCGCGACCCGCAATCTTTCTCTATGGGCCATATGCCCGGTGCGTTGCATCTGAGTAACGATAACTTCGCTGAATTTCTGAATAACACCGCCGAAGAAAAGTCGGTGCTGGTGGTGTGCTATCACGGTGTAAGTAGCCAGCAGGCGGCCACCGTGATCGCCCAGCAGGGTTTTAAAAATGTTTACAGCATGGACGGTGGCTTCGAAAGCTGGAAACTGTCTCAACAGGTGGTGACAGAATAAGCGTGAGCACTCCATTAATCGCCATCAACAACGAAAGTTATGCTCACCTTCTTGCCAATTACCTTAATAGTCAGCAATTAATTGCCCACGTAGTGCCCTCTCAAAAAGAGGGGGAGTACGTGATCGTGTTAGAAGACGATGCAAAGGTGGAAGACGCAAAGGCAATTTGCGAGGAATTCCTTCTTCAGCCGCGTCATCCGAAGTACCAACAGGCGGCCTGGGAAAGTGGCGAGCAAGTCGCACTGCATCCATCCCGCACGAATAATCTTAAAATTGGCAACTTGATGAACTGGGCAAAAGAAGCGCCCTTCGCGGCTTCCGTTCTGTTTATCTGTACTCTGGTTTACGCCCTTTCCTGGCTTGGCTTTTTTGGTTACGTCGAGCAATATCTTAAGATGCAGCCATTCGGCCAGTTGCAACAAACCCATGAATACTGGCGGTTAATTACCCCCGCGTTTATTCACTTTTCCGCGATACATTTTATTTTTAATGTGCTGTGGTGGAGCATGATAGGCAGCCAGATAGAGCGTATATTTGGCTTTACTATGTTGCTGGTGGTTTTCCTGGTATCGGCCGTGGCATCCAACCTCGCTCAGGCGATTGTAAGTGGTCCTGCATTTGGTGGGTTGTCGGGAGTGGTGTATGCCGTGTTGGGATTTGCCTGGTGGATTGGCTGGCTGAAACCGAACTGGGGGTTGTACATTCCCAAATCCATCGTGATTTTCATGCTGATTTGGTTAGTGCTGGGTTATACCGATGTGCTGTGGGTAAACATGGCGAACACGGCGCACACCGTGGGGCTAATAAGTGGTTGCTTAATTGCCGCTGTTTTAGCGCTTGGCGCAGGCAGACGCAAATCTGCCTGAGCCGTTGCTCATAGTCGTATTAGCTGTGATACAGATACTTGGTGAAGATAACGTCTTTCACAATGGGCGCGCCAGTTTCTTTACGCATGTGATCTTGTAATGCTTTTAAAATTGCCTGCCGGATATCTTCACGTCCGGTAAGCGATTTCACTTTATCTTCAGGCTGCTGACCAAAAATTTCTATGGTGGTGGCGCGCAATAGCGGCAAGTGATGTTCAGCTATTTCCAGTACATCAACATTGTCTATCATCAGTTCTACGGTTACACGAACAAAGCCCAGTTTCTTCGACGATGTGCCAATGTAATTGGTAATGATATCCGGCTCCAGGCTCAGGTAACCAAAGTTTGGTGCGTCTTGTGCGTGAGAAGAAAAACTGAGCAGGCTACACAGAAGTGATATCGTAGCTAACAATCGCAGTGATAATTTTTTCATAAGATTCAATATCGTACCGATAGATGGCGTTGTTTAAGTCTTATTTAGTGTAGCAAAAGGCGGAAAATAAACACTCAATAAAAAGGCTAGAATAAGTATCTTTGTGAGAGGTTTTGGGCTATCGGATATACCAATGCTAAGATACGGCCTTCCGATTTTCAGGTGAACATGCATTGCAACAGGATTTTTCGTTTCCAATTGGGCTGGATGTAGTCTGGGAACCACTTTCACGTTATCCCCACTTACCCAGTCATATTCGCAGCTGGCTTCAGGATAGCGGTTCACTGACTGATCGCATTGAAAGTGCGTGCAGCGTTTTTAATTTAACGCTAATTGGTGAAGGTGAGGCGAAATTACATGCTTGTGAACGTCAAAGTCTTCACATTAACGGCACCGACAATCACACCGTTCGCGAGGTATTGCTGTGTGGCGATGAACGTCCGTGGGTGTTCGCGCGCTCGGTTATTCCTCCTGAGCTCATGTCTTCTGAGTTTAACCAACTGGGTGAAGAGCCCCTTGGGCGCCGACTGTTTAACGATGCCCGATTCAGACGTGGCGAGTTCGAGGTTTGCCGCATTCGACATACTGCCTTCACACCTGAAATAGAATTGCCGCTGTGGGGGCGTCGGTCAGTTTTCTATTTTCAGCAGCACGCTTTATTGGTGGCAGAGTTGTTTCTTCCTGCATCGCCTTTGTATCAAACGGATAGTTAATTATGTCACTCGAGTTGTCATTCAGTAACTGGCGCGCCTACATGCAGCTTACCCGCCTGGATAAACCTATCGGCATTTATCTGCTGCTGTGGCCGACGATCTGGGCTTTAGTCATCGCCGCAGACGGCTTACCCAGTTTGGGTATTACGCTGATATTTATTGCCGGTGTGGTGCTAATGCGCTCTGCCGGATGCGTTATTAACGATTACGCCGACAGAAAAGTGGATGGCAGCGTAAAGCGCACAAACGCACGGCCATTGGTGGCGGGCACGGTAACTGAACGGGAGGCGCTGCAATTGTTCGCCTTGCTGGTGGGCTTATCGTCTATTCTGGTGCTCATGCTGAATTGGCAGACCATTGCCTTGTCGGTTGTGGCGCTATTTCTGGCGGCCAGTTATCCGTTTATGAAGCGATATACGCACATGCCGCAAGCGGTATTGGGAGCTGCATTTGGCTGGGCAATCCCCATGGCGTTTGCCGCCATTCAGGGCTCAGTGCCGCTGGAAGGTTGGTTGCTGTTTATTGCAAATCTTACCTGGACCATTGCGTACGACACGTATTACGCCATGGTCGACCGCGATGACGACCTAATCGTAGGCATAAAATCTTCGGCTATCTTGTTTGGTCAGTACGACAGATTGATCATTGGCGTGCTACAAGGGATCACACTGATATTGCTGTTCACCATTGCCCAGTGTTTAGCATACGGGTGGCCGGTGTACTTTGCGCTGGTGGCGTGCGCGCTGCTGTTTGCCTTTCAGTCTTACGAAACCCGTGAACGGGAGCGCAAGGCCTGTTTCAAAGCCTTCTTAGATAACCATTACGTAGGATTGGTTTTTGCGGTGGGGTTATTAATGGACAGAATTGCATTGGCAGTAATGTAAGCCAAAACGCTGAAGAACATTGATAGCGCTGTTACCGGTTTGTCCGTTTCGGCAACAGCGCTCGGAGTCTTATTCTTTCGGCAACGCGCTTTGCTTTTCTTCCAAGGCCGCTAATCGCGCTTCCATCGCTTCTAGCTTTTCTCGAGTACGGATCAGCACCTGGCTTTGAATGTCGAACTCTTCCCGGGTTACCAGGTCCAGTTTGCTCAGTTGCGCCTGCAAAACCTGCTTAACACGGGCCTCGGCACCTTCTGCCATATTGCGTACGCCCGGCGGCACAGCATCAGAAATTTGTTTGGCGATTTCTTCGAGTTTTTTCGGATCAAGCATAGTATTTCCTTTATAATGCGCATCATCGCGACTTTGTGTTTCATATTCTAAATAGATGCGACACACATGCAATTAAAAAACCGTCATTCTCTCAACCCCATAGCTCGCTCCCACTGAATATGAAGTTAAACGACGCTCAACAATCTGCCGTGACGTATGTTTCCGGACCTTGTCTGGTTCTGGCTGGTGCCGGTAGTGGTAAAACCCGCGTAATCACCAATAAAATTGCCCATCTGGTGCGCGAGTGCGACTTGCCCGCACGGCAAATTGCAGCGGTAACTTTTACCAACAAAGCTGCCCGGGAAATGAAGGAGCGGGTGGGGCAAACCTTGGGTAAGCAGGAAGCCCGCGGTTTGAAAGTGTGTACGTTTCACACCCTCGGTCTGACCATTATTAAAGCGCACGTGAAAGAACTTGGCCTGAAACCAGGCTTCTCGCTTTTCGATGATAAAGACTCCACTGCGCTGCTGAACGACCTGACCGAAGATACGATTGACGGCGATAAAGACCAGTTGAGCATGCTGCAAAGCTGCATTTCCAACTGGAAAAACGACCTGCTTCTGCCCGATGCGCTGGCGAAGAAAGCCACCAGTGCGGGTGAGCGGGAATTTGCCGAAGCATACCGCCACTATCAGAATCACTTGCGGGCCTATAACGCATTAGATTTTGATGATCTCATTTTGCTGCCAACCTTGTTGCTGAAAACAAACGAGAGTGTGCGACTGAAATGGCAGAGCAAAATTCGCTATTTGCTGGTAGACGAATATCAAGATACCAACACCAGCCAGTATGAGCTTGTGAAGCTGCTTGTTGGCGAACGGGCACGGTTTACTGTGGTTGGCGACGACGACCAGTCGATTTATTCCTGGCGCGGAGCTCGCCCGCAAAACCTGCATTTACTTCAAGAAGACTTCCCCAAACTGAATGTGATTAAGCTGCAGCAAAACTACCGTTCATCCGGCCGTATTCTGCATTGCGCCAACATACTCATTCAGAACAATCCCCATTTATTCGATAAAACTCTGTTTTCAGAAATGGGGTACGGTGAACCGCTCCGCGTGTTGTCGGCAAAGAACGAAGAACACGAAGCCGAGCGAGTTGTGGCTGAGCTTATCGCACATAAATTCATGAACCGTACGTCGTTCAAAGACTACGCCATTCTATATCGGGGTAATCACCAGAGCCGCTTGTTTGAGAAGCTGCTGATGAGTAACCGCATTCCTTACCGCATCAACGGCGGGATGTCGTTCTTTGGCCGCACCGAAGTAAAAGACATCATGGCGTACCTGCGCTTGCTGGTAAATCAGGACGACGACAATGCCTTTTTGCGCGTGGTAAATACGCCTAATCGGGGTATTGGTCGTGCTACGTTAGAAAAGCTGGGTAACTTTGCTAATCAAGTGGGCATTTCGTTGTTCGCCGCTACCACCCATTCCGGGCTATCTGGTGTGTTAGGTGAGTCTGCCTATCAGCGCGTTGCCGGTTTTGGACGCTGGGTTGTGGAAACCTCTGATAACGTTGTGCGCGGCGACAGTAAAGCCGTATTGCGAGACATGATTCGCTCTATGCAGTACGAAGAGTTCCTTTACGAACACAGCCCTAGCCCGAAAGCCGCTGAAATGGCCATGGCCAACGTAAGTACCTTATTTGGCTGGGTTACAGATATGCTGGAAGGAAACGACCTCGATGCGCCTATGACTATGCAGGAAGTGGTGAACCGCCTTATCTTGCGTGACATGATGGAGCGAGGGGAAGAAGACAGCGAAACCGATCAGGTTCAGCTTATGACGCTGCATGCCTCGAAAGGTCTGGAGTTTCCGATTGTGTTTCTGGTGGGTATGGAAGAAGGTTTACTGCCGCACCAAAGTAGCATTGATGAAGATAACGTGGAAGAGGAGCGTCGCCTCGCTTACGTAGGTATTACCCGTGCACAGCGCGAACTGATTTTCAGTCTAGCTAAAGAGCGCCGACAATTTGGCGAAGTGATCAACCCTGAGCCAAGCCGTTTTCTCTATGAATTACCCGTAGACGACGTGGTATGGGAAGAGAAAAAGGCGAAACCCACCGCCGATCAGCAAAAGAAAACCAACGAAGCCGGACTGGCCAGTTTAAAAGCGATGTTGGGGAAGAAATAGTTCCCCACTCTACTTACGCACTTTTTTGTCGTGTTACCTGTTGTGGCGAAGACAGGATCTTACCTTGCGCATAGTGACATTCAATTTCATTGAGTGCGTTGAGCTGCGCTTTGGCATTCACACCTTCAGCAATAACTTCGAACTTAAGGTGTTCTGATATCAGCATAACCGACTGAATTAACTTGAGGTTGCGCTGAGAGCGGGGCAGAGACTTAACGAAACGGTGATCTATTTTGATAAAGTCGAAGGGATAGGCAAACAAATAACTTAGCGACGCTAAACCGCTGCCGAAGTTATCCAATACGAGTGTTACACCTGCACGTTTGAGCTTCTTGATTGCAGGCAGGATATATTGCGAGCGGCGATTCAAATCATTTTCGTCGAATTCAAAAACCAAGCGGCCGGGCTCAATACCCCATTGTGTTACCAGATCTAAGATTTTATTCACCAGTGAAGCCTGAAGCAGATGATTTATCGATACATTCACCGCAATCTTTCCAATTTCACCGGCCTGTTTTGCATCGTGTCTGATAAGCGAGCAGGCCTTATTCAACTGGTATAAATCGAGATCCAGGGTTAATCCACTGTGCTCAGCAACCCGTCTGAAGTTTTCTCTGTCTACCTTTCCATGTGCCGGATGCACCCAGCGAACATACATTTCGTGGTACAGCACGGAATTGGCGCGAAGATCGATGACAGGCTGCATATAACATTCGAATTCTTCATCGCGTAATGCACGACGAAACTCGTTTTCGAGTTCAAGCTCTTCTATTAGCCGGTCGCGCATAGACTTATCAAACATCACAAAGCGACCGCGACCAATGGTTTTCGCTTGATACATAGCTGCATCGGCATCGCGAAGTACTTCATCGGCGGTGCGATAGTAGGTTTCCAGGTGGGCAATACCGATACTGGCCCCGCTGTACATCTCTTTACCATCAAGCACAAAGGGTTGAGAAATGGCTTCGATTATCCGCGAAGCAACATCTTCAACGACCTCGGCTTCCTCAAAGTTATCCAGCAGCACAACAAACTCATCGCCGCCCAGGCGAGCAAGCAGATCATGGCCCCGAATACACAGAGAAATACGGTGCGCTACTTCTATGAGGAATTCATCACCTGCGTGGTGGCCTAATGTGTCGTTGATGGTTTTAAAACGGTCGAGGTCGATAAACAACACCGCGAACAAATTATCCGGATAGCGCTGTTTGTTGGCAACAGCAAGCTCTAAACGACTGGCAAACATGGCGCGGTTTGGCAGGTCGGTAAGGCTATCGTGGTGCGCATCGTGAATTAGCTTTAACTCAATAACCTTACGCTCTTCAATCTGCTGCTTCAGATAAGAGTTTGTGGCGTCTAACTCTCTTGTGCGCTCGGCTACTTTTTCTTCTAGTAACGCATTGTATTGCTGAATCGCGTCGGTACTGCGTTTTCGACCTATTGCCGCTGCAATGTGGTGAGAAACGAAGCGCAATAGCTCGAGATCTTTGCCTGTGTATTTGGCCAACTTACCGTAGGTCTGGATACCAATTACACCCGAAATTTTGCCATCGACAATGAGCGGTGAACCCAGCCAGGAGTTGGCACTTTTTAGCATTTTCTGAGCAGTGGATACATCCAACTCGCCACTTTCAGCCAGTTCAAGTACCCGGGGCGGGTTAATCAGTTCAGTTTGACCACTACGCAGTACAAATTCAGTAAGACCTAATCCTAACGGACGACGAGACACCGATTCGTTCATGGTATCACTGAAATACGGGAAGTCGAGGTGGTTGCCCGATTCATCAAGGATCGCGATATAGCAGTTCGGTGCGCTAATCAAACGCGCCAGAATATTATGAATGCTGGCGTAGAAGGCATCCATATCGCCTTCAAGGTTGGCCGCAAGTTCAGATATCTCGTACAGCGCCTGTTGCAGTGTTTCTACTCGTTGGCGCTCTAATATTTCTTCTTGGAGCTCATCGTTGATTGTACGAAGCTGTCGGGTTCTTTCGCGAATGGTGCGCTCTGTGAGCTCGCGGTTTTTCACCCGGTCTACCGTCGTCACAATGTGTTGCGACACAAACAAGAGTACTTCGAGATCTTCATCAGAGTAACTCACAGAACTATCGTAGGTTTGTACCACCATGGCACCAATAACCTGTGAACCCCGTTTCAGTGGCACACCGAGGAATTGATGAGGCGTAGCGCCTACCATGGAAACGCCAGTTTCGGCGGCGAAAGCATCTTGATTTTCACTTTCAAGGAATACGTGTCTGCCGGTGCGAAGAATATGGCCGGTAATCCCGTCCATCAGAGACTCAGCAGGAATTTGTTTGATTGTTTGTTCGTCGAACTCGTCAACAAAGTAAGCAAAATCAATGAGGTTTGCTTCTTTTTCGTAAAACGCAACGAAGAAGTTATCTGCGATCATGAAGTCGCCGATAATTTCGTGAATGGCTGGATAAAGGCGACTAAGATTACTTACCGAACTGGCTAGTTCAGCAATATCGAATAGTGCTTTTTGTACTCGTTCCGCACGTTTGTACTTATCAGTGAGTTGCTGTAACTGCGGAATAAGTTCCCGAAGCTCCTCTTCTGACAACTCATACTGCGTTGACTTTGAAGACATCAGATTTGTGTCGCTTTATTATAGGTTTTTATTTTCGACAATAAATTAACCGATCTGTATTAAAAACGCTACTTAATGAGACAAAATTGCGGTGAACGGGCTAGAAATACCTTGTTCAGGTATGGTAGGGAATACCCGACAGCCTGTGGTGAAAACTGTCGGGGGTTTTAGCAGGTGTTAAATGCCTTCAATCATGTATTCGATGGTCGCTTTGATGTCGTCATCGCTACAATCTGTACACGTGCCTCTTGGCGGCATGGCGTTAATGCCATTAAGTGCATTTTGCCAAACACCGTCCAGACCACGCTCGTCTAAACGAGGCTGCCAGTCTGCGGCGTTATTAGCGCGCGGCGCACCCATCAAACCCGATGCGTGACACATTGCACAAGCGCCGTTGAAAATTTCTTCCGGAGTACGTGACTTTGCTGTGGTTGCTGCTGCAGTTTGTGCACCCGCAACATTTAATTCGCCATAGGGTTTTGTTCTTTCTTTAATCGCTTCGTCTGACATTTCCTGTGCATGAGCAACGCTCAAACCCAGCGAAACAGCCATAGCTATCAATGCTTTAACTTTCACTTTTGTCTCCAGGCAACGGTCTTAAAGTCTGTAATTGACTGATTATAGCGGTTAAAAAGTCTCCGACAACATTTTGAACATAAATACCTACAAAAACTGTGTGAAATAGCGTTAATAATGATTGATGTCATAAATTATCGCGATCTTTATGCTACAGATATCGTATAGCATACGATGGTGTTAATAAGGGCGCGAGCTTTAGTTGAATACGGTGTGAATACTGTTTATTCTGCCTGCTTTAAGCGCTAAATGTAGTATAACCCGGTACTGGAAGTGATGAATTATTGTTCGAATTGCATGGATGCTGAATGCAGCTCTACCTTGGCGCGTGTTAGTGCAATAAGGGGTTGTTGTTGTGAGTGAACAGCAAATAGCGCCCAACCGGCCTACCGCACACAAGTTTAAGCCCACTAATACCGAAGCTACTTCGCCATTTGGCTTCTTCTTGCTTTGTGTTTATACCGCGCTGGTATTTATTCGCCCCCATGAATGGCCGATATTTGAAACGGAACTGCCCATCCTGCGTACGTTCCTCATCATTACGTTTATCTTCTACGTCACAACGCTAAGTCCGAAGAAGTGGAACTGGCAAGCCACCATAATGGTGGTGATGTTCTTCTTCATGCTGTTGTCGGAAATGAGGGCGAGGCGATTCTTCAGTGATCTTACCTTCGTTACCGAGTGGGTAACCTCAGACATACTGCCGTTTATTCTGTTTCTAGGCTTTCTTGTGTCGCTCAGAAGGCAACGGATTATTCTGTTTATCTCGTTAATGGCCTGCGTCATCATGGTCCATCAGGCGTGGTTCCAGATTGGCGATCCGTTGGGTATGGGATGGGCGGAGAATGCGATATTCCGGGGTTCTGGTGATGACGCCATGATGCAGGTGCGTTACGTGGGTATTTTCCACGACCCTAACGATATGGGCATGTTCTTGGTGATGAACATTCCTATTGCCATGTATTTTCTGGTTAACACCAAAAGCTTTATGATTCGCATGCTGTCGTTGGGCATCATGGCGGCGCTATTTGTTGGTATATACTGGACCGGAAGTCGAGGCTCTTTGGTTGGGTCGTTAGCGGTGATTGCCGCGTACATTTTTGTGCGCTTCGGCCGGGTGAAGTTCATGATCCTCACGGCGCTTTCACTGCCGATAGTTGGGGTGGCATTAGCCTCGTTCCGTACCATCGGTTTAGAAGATAAAAGTGTACAAGACCGTCTGACAGCCTGGTATGAAGGTATTCAAATGGTGAAATACCGCCCACTATTTGGCTTCGGTAAAGATCGGTTTTTGGAATATCACTCCAAAGTAGCCCATAACAGTTTCGTTACGGTGATGTCAGAACTCGGGGCCATCGGTTATACCTTGTGGATGACGTTTATCCTGCTGATTTTTGTGATGGCGTACCGCATCGCAAAATTGCCCGCCATCGAAGGGCCAAAAGGTGACGCTTTACGCCAAGAGCAATCGTTAAATATCTACCTTTCTATTGCAATGATTGGCTATTGTTCCACCGCCTTCTTTATTAGTCGAAGCTATATTCTCTATTTCTACGTATTCGCCGCATTCGTAGCTGCGTCGTACATGCGGGTGCAAAAATCTTACCCTCAGTTCGACCTTAAAATTACAGCGGCAACAGTGGCCCGGGTTGCGGTGTGCAGCGCCGGAAGTCTGATCGTTCTGTATCTGATCATCAGATTCCTGCTCACAATTCGGTAAGAGGTTATTAAGTTTGAGTAATTTAAAAGCAAGCATCATTGTTGCCGTTTATAACGGCGCTAAAACGCTGGAGGCGTGCATCAATAGTTTGCTTGCGCAGACCTACAGCAACTTTGAAATCTTGCTAGTAGACGACGGCTCTTCCGATAATTCTTATGAAGTAATTCAGGCGTTTGAAAGCGACCCGCGAGTCCGTTACTTCAAAAAGGAAAACGGTGGGGTGGCCTCTGCCCGAAATTACGGTATCGGTGTTTCTGAGGGCGATGTCATTGGGTTCTGCGATCAGGACGACCAATGGAAGCCAACAAAGCTAGAAAAGCAACTTCCTCGATTCGACGACCCTGACGTTGGCCTGGTGTACAGCTGGGTTGAAATTCAGCGCATGGGCGAAACCGATTACAGCAAACCGGAAATAGAAGGGCGCTGCTTTCACGAATTGTTAGATGTGAATTTCATTTCCTGCTGCACAGCACTGGTTAGAAAGTCCATTTTAGAAGATATCGGCGGTTTCGATGATAGCCGCGAACTGCACGGTGTAGACGACCGACATGTATGGCTGCGCGTAGCGCGTATCTCAAAACTGGCGGTGGTAAAAGAACCATTGGCGGTGTACTACATTCATGGCGAAAACTACTCCATGAATCAAATGAAAATGTTGATAGCCGATTTGGTCTGCGTGAGAAAAATTGCCGCAATGCCAGAGGTGAGCGAAGCTGAGCGCGAAGAATGTCGCCTAGCAGAACACAAAATCTACCTGCACTATGCCGGAAACCTTTTTTATCAGAACAAGCCGGACCTTGCCGGGCAGTGCTATCTCGATGCCTGGAAAATCAAACCGTTAAAAGTTCAGCTACTGATCAAAGGGATTGGTCTGAAACTTATGCCTGCGTCATTGCTGAAAAAAGCAAAAGCCGCTCGTAAATCAGTAAAAAGAGCAGCCTGAATGCAACAGAAAGCCATTATCGTTATAGGAATGCATCGCAGCGGCACGTCGGCCATTTCGGGCCTATTAGCTGAACTGGGTGTATTTATGGGGTCGTCGTTGTTCGCGCCGCAAAAAGGCGTGAATGAAAAAGGGTTTTACGAAAATTCCCTGGTTGTCGAAATGAACGAGCGCCTGTTCGATGAGAAATGCTGGTCGTGGGATGATCCACTCGCCCATGCGTTTGCCGACAACAACGACAGCGCCATTCAAAAAGCACTTCCTCATGCGGCAGATATGCTGAAAACCGACTATGGCAATAAGCCGTTATGGGGCATGAAAGATCCGCGCACCACATTGCTCATGCCATTCTGGAAACAGGTTTTTAATAAGCTTAATGTTAAAACTACATACGTGTTAATGGTGCGTCCGCCGGTAGAAGTGTGTGGCTCTCTGACTAAGCGAAATGGCTTTTCGTTAGATAAATCGCTAATGCTGTGGCTGAACCACACATTTACGGGTTACTTCTGCAGTGACGAGCAGGAACGCTGCATTGTGACTTATCCTGACTTACTCGAGCAGCCCAAAGCCATCGCGCGCAGAATTGCAGAGTGCGCCGCGCTTGATATCGATATAGACAGTATGGATCTGAATTTTGTAGATAAAAGCATGCAAAATCAGAAGCAGAAAACCATGCCCGCTGGCGAGTTGTCTGATATTGCAGTCGACCTCTATACCGCGCTTTCACAGCCTGAAGTGAGCGACGAAGATGTACGCGCAGTAAAAGCGCGCTACGAACAATACTTAAGTCGCATGAACCCTGTGTTGGTAGAGCATTTACGCTCAGTAAAGCAGGAAGAAGTCTATTTCCGTCACCTCTTTGTAAACGCATACCGTTCTTTATGGTGGAAACTAAGCTGGCCACTGAAGAAAATAGAAATGTCGTTGCGCAAAAAGAAATGGCAATGGTAAGCGTGCTATGAAAAACGTATTCATTTGTGTCATTACCTGCAGAAGGCCGCAATGGTTGGCTCGTTTACTCGATGGCCTGCTGGCCCAGCAAATTGATGAGCACATCAAGGCCAGTGTGCTGGTGGTAGATAACGCACAAGATGCGGCTACCAAACAAGTAGTTGAAGACAAAGCGGCAACCAGTGTGATACCGGTTATTTATGATGTAGAACCCCAGCCAGGCATCGTGTTTGCCCGCAACCGCTGTGCGCAGCGATTCTTGGAAGAGCAGGGCGATTATCTAGTATTTATCGACGACGATGAATGGCCGCAGTCACCAGATTGGCTGAATCGATTATGCGAAGGTTCTGATAAATATCAGGCCGATGTAGTAACCAGTCATGTGATTTCTGTCGGCGAGCCGGGTACGCCTGAATGGTCTGTCGATTTAATCTACGGCAATAATCCGTTTACGGAAGGGCAGTTCATTGATGTGTTTTACACCAATAATGTGCTTATTAGCCGAAACGTTATCGCCTCGCTTAACCCCTGCTTCGATGAGCGTTTCGCCATGACCGGCGCCAGCGATTATCATTTTGCTTTGCGCGCAAAGCACGCCGGCTACCGTTGTGTGTATATCGATGCACCGGTAGTGGAAGAATTCCCCAAGAGTCGCGCAACTATAAAGTGGTTCTGCCGTCGGGGCTATCGTTCAGGCATTGGTTATACCCGTTCGCACATATTCGAAGAATCATTTGGCAAGGCCCTGGCACGTTGTGCGGTGTTAAGTGGTGTCAGAGTGCTGCGTGGTTTAGGCAAACTTATCGTAGGCGCAGTAACTGGAAATAAAACCAAATACGTTGATGGTCTGTTTCGACTGTGTTCTGCCTGGGGAACCATTGTAGGATTCTTTGGCGTGAAGCACGAAGAGTACAAAGTCATTCACGGAAAATAGCGTTCACATTAAGCAACGAGCGCGTAAACAGTTAATTAAAGAGACAAATTCAGATGCAAAACACACCCCAGCAATACGCCTTTCTGGTAGGTTCGGCGAAGTCAGGTACGACTAAACTGGCTGACTTGCTCGATTTGCATCCTGAAATCAGTGTGTCGTCGGACAAAGAGCCAGACACATTCGCCCGCAACGATGTTTCAGCGGCGGTGATGGCAGAATACGATGCGCTCTTTGAACCGAATAGCACCATTCGTATTGACGCGTCCACGTCGTATTCTGAAGGCACCGATAGCCTGCAGATTGCTAAGCGGCTGGCAGAGGTCGACCCTAACGCAAAAATTCTGTATCTGGTGAGAAACCCGGCTAAGCGCGCTTGGTCGTCCTATTGGCACTATGTACGAAACGGTACTGAAAAACGCGAACCAATGGCCGCCATTACCAACCAGACATCACCACATTTCGTCGGTTCTTGCTTTAACTTGCATGTGGCGAACTATGTGTCTGTGTTTGGTCGCGACAATGTGCGGGTGATCCAGTTCGAAGACTTCATCAAACAAGCCGATGATATTTATCAGCAGATCATCACTTTCCTCGGGCTGGAAAACGTAACGTTAGAGCAAGATGAGTCAACAAAAACTAAGAATAAATCTTATCAGTGGCGCGGTCCGGCCGCATTTTTAAAGCACGTGAATCCCAAATACATTCAGAAAACCACTAAAGTGCTGAAAAGCCTGCTGCCTGAATCGGCGCTGGAAAAGCTCAGAAACTCAGCCACCAAGCCCGTACCGGATTTAAACGATACAGACTACGCCACATTGGCTGCGCTTTTTGAAGCTGACCACCAGTCGCTTCAACAAGATTACGCTGACCTGTTTATCAAACCTACATCGTCTAAATAAGCAGAAGTTAGCCTAAAAAATGAAGAAAAAACTCGCCAGCGCGGCGCTCTTTTCACTGGTTTCAAAAGGGCTCAACATTGTTTCGATGTTGCTGCTCACGCCTGTCATCCTGGATGTGATTGGCAAAGAACAATACGGTCTTTGGATCCTCATTCTTTCCATTATTGCCTGGTTTAACGTATTTGAACTGGGCTTCCCTGCTGCGATTTATCGCTTTGCCACCCTTTTTCTTGAGCAGAAAAAGTATGATCAGTTAAATCGCTATCTGGCTACTTTCCTGGTGGTGTTTGGTGGGCTAGGGCTTATTGCCGTTTTGGTGCTGGTGTTGTTCGGGTTTTTCCCTCATTGGTTCGATGTGGGCGACGACAACGCCGGGTTGTTCTCTTTCACCATATTCCTGTTCACCATCAAGGTAATCGTCGACTTTCTCTCGCACATTCCGAACAGTATCTTCGTGGCCAACCTGCGCATTGATATCGACGAGAAGGTCACCGCGTTTAGCCTGCTCATTAAGTTAATAGCGATTTACTTGCTGATCGACGACTTCGGTATTCTTACCTTAATCGGGGTAACGCTGGTAACCGAAATTGGCGCAAACCTGCTTAAAGTCGTTCTGGCTTACCGGTTGCTACCATCACTTAAGTTAGATTTGCGTTTCTTCTCGATGGACGTTTTCAAAGAGATTTTTTCTTTCTCTAAACACGTGTTTATTCTGGGGATTGCGCGGGTACTTAACGACCGTATCGACCCGTTTATTATCGTAAAATTCCTCGACCTGAAAAGCGTTGCCATCTTCAACATCGCGAATAACCTGATCACTCAGCTTAATCTGCTGATCATTTCATTCTTTAAGTTTCAGGGGGCGATTTTCACCAAAAAAATAGCCGCTAAGCAGTCAGCTGAAAACCTCTACAATACCATTTGTACCGCCAATACCTATGTGGGGCTGGTGTTTGCAAGCTGTGTTGTCATTCTTGCCGACCCGTTCGTGCATTTGTGGTTAGGCGAAGAGTTTGAAGCCTCGGTAGGTCTGCTGTACGTGCTGGCGTTTGGTGTAGTTATTCGCCCCATCACTGCCACATCTAATCAGCTGTTGTTGGCGATGGCCACCCATAAATTGTTGGCCGTGGTGCAGTTCGTCTGTGCCCTGGTAAACATTGGGCTTTCCATCGTGTTAATTGGTGATTACGGGCTGGTGGGTGTTGCCTTCTCTACAGTGTTCTCAAACCTGCTGTCGAACGTTATTTTGGTAAACGTGTTGCTACCCCGTTATACCGATTACAAGCTTACCGCGCTGCGTATGCGCATGATTTATTCGGTGGCGAATCTCGGCGTGGTAACGTATTTCTTTGCCGGTACTAACGTAATGGCGTTCGTAGACTCGTGGCTGATGCTGTTTGTGGCTGCTGCCGGCGTGTTTGCGGTATTAAGTGTGCTAAACCTGACTATCTTTGTTGGTCAGTTCGGTGCATTGCGAAGCATAATTAAACGCTGAGAATTTTCTCAGCGTTCAGTCATACTGGCTTTCGACAGTTCAATCATCTTGTTACGAACATCGGTGTAATAGGCCGCAAGTTCTGCCATCCCATCTTCTGGAATGTCGATATCTGAATAGTTTGATTTCTGCTTGGTGATCACGCCTTTATTCAGGTTCCCTGAGTGATCGCCGCCTGAGCCAGAACCCGTGAGTGTTTGCTTCTTAAATTCCGGTTTTAATGGCTCTGAAAGCCCCAATTCTGTTTGTAGGAACACTAATGACGCTTCGGTGTTATCACGCAGAGCATCGGCATCTAAGTACAGAAATTTGCCCGGCAGCGCGCTAGCGTAGCTAAGTAGAGTATTCAAACGTTGAATGTAGTAATCGCGGGCACCTTCAAAAGTAGCGCGTTCATGATTGTCAACCCGTTTGCCAACTTGGCTCATAATACTGGGAATGGTGTTTTGCGGTGAGCGCAGCGAAATAATGAACTGGCAGTCGTCTCGCTTGAGAATAGCAGGGTGCACTTCGTATTCGTTGTGCAGTAACTTATCGAAAATGAAGCGGCTGCCTGGCTTGAAACGGTGATGGTTCGCATGTTCAATTCGCTGATTCAGAAAAGCAAACTGTTTGCTGCCGTAGCCGATGTGCTTTTCGTAGTAGCCGTTAATCTCGTCGCTAGAACCAAAAATATGGCCCAATAAGCTCGTATTCGCGCGCATATGACTTAATAGAAAGATATGGCGATAGCTGTCTTTGGCATGTTTATCGAGAGCGAACTTCGCGAGCTTTTTTATCAGCGGGGTTTTCTTTTTCACTGCTGCTTCCTCGCTTTATAAATTTTTGCCAGGCGCTCAACGTTCTCTTTGCTCATTTCCAGCTCTTTTGGCATTTTCTTCTTTTTGAAAATGTTGCGCTTCACTTCCAGTTTTTCTTCAATCACTTTCGGACGGCTATAAATGCCTGCCCAACAATCAATTAAGGCGCCGACATCCAAGGCGATGCCGCCTTTAGCTTTAATCACTTCACAATAACCTTTACCAATTAAACCGGCACCAACAATAAATGGCATACCCGGATAATCTACCTGTATGGCATCGCAGATCTCGTTGTATGCTTCAGGGAAATGGGCAGCTTTTTGTTTGCCTTGTCGCGCACTTTTGTCTGGTACCTGATACAGCGAAACCGGCTTGCCGGTGGCCTTCTCTATATTTTTCGCGACACTCGCACGGGCCGTTACTAAGCCAACCTTATCGGCGTTCAGCATCAGTTGCGTCATGCCACCATTTAAGAAGTAATCGAAGGAAATCCACTGGCTGCAAAGGGTTTGCTTTGCCATTTGCATTTCATTGAATTGCTTGTACAACTTCGCTACGCGAATGGCGTCGAACGCCGAAATGTCCTGCTCGGTTTTGCGCAGGTGAAACTGCTTTCTGAACGTTTCCAAAAACCTGTCGCTGTAGCGTTCATTCATCAATGCGCAATCGAAATCCACATTCACGATATCATTACGAACGCCCAGAATATCGGCATTACGCGTGGCGCTAATCAGGTTTTGTTTGGCCTGATAAAGCTGTTCAATTGAAACCGTGCGGCCAAAATGCTCATTCAAATAAAGAATGTCATCAATCAGAGATTGTTCATCGAAATCGAGCAGGGCGCCTTCGCCGTCGCCCAATCGCAAAAACATAAACGGTTTACCGTCTTGTTGCGCTTGCTCTAGCTGCGTTTCAAACTGGATTTCGTCAATTAAAGTAATGTTGTCTCGGGTGTCCATTTACTGCCTACTATGGTAATTGCCCACGTTCCCGGAATGCGTATGATTATTAAGAGATAACGTGCGAATTTTCCAGTTTTTTATAGATACATGCCTATGCTTTCTTATAAGTCTGGCCAATCAGGTAACTGAATATAGCCGTCTTGTTCCGGGCGCATCTGATCTAGCGTGTCGCGCTGCAGGCGGCCGAAGCCTGAGGTGTCGTTGTCTTTTACGGTGATTTGCGGCTTTCCGCTCATAACGGCACCTTGCGCCGTGCGCTCCAGTAGCTTTGTGGTGCCAGTTACACGATTACCTGAAACCGTAATCACAGGCGTACCTTGTTCCCAGCCTGCATCTTTCACTTCGTCGGTTACCAGCGTGGTCTTTGTTGGCGACGCTAAATAGACTAACCGGTTATCTGTTACCTCCAGGCTATTTAAGCCCTGAAAAGTACGCACCATAGAGCGATTGTAATTACCGTCTATCACAAAGTAATTGCGCGCGAATACCGCATCGCCCCGTGACGGGCTTTTGCCATCACCACCGGCCCGCGAACCTAATCCCGGCATACGATGCACCAGCATATTGTCGGTTACTTCATGGTGCTGACCATCAAAATCGTATTGACCGTCGTAACCAATCACTTCGACCAAATAACGGGATTGTTTCTCAGCACCGTTTTCAATCCAATTGTGGCGAATTACCGAATTCTCAAAACGGGATTTAACCGCATTGCCGCGCAAATCGTGCAGGTAGCTGTTCTCAAGGGTGAACGTTGCGCCGGGAAAGGTGTGCTGATCGCTTGCCACGTAGATGCCGTGATTCCACGGGCGGCCTTTTTCTTTTCCGCCGGCATCATATATTTCAACAGCATCGAGAGTTAGGTCGCCCGAATCATAGTCGGTAGACAGTACCCCGGTTTTACAGTGTCTAATGAGTACATTGCGCAACGTGGTATTGTCGGAAGCGTGACGAAAACACAAGCCGCCGCCCTGCAAAATGACGTTTTCTACAACCCAGTTGTGCGAGCTGGTAAGCCCCATTGTCCAGTTGAATCGTTTAGTGCCTCCTTCAATAACAGCCCGTTTAGACGCATCAGTGGCATTGCTTTTAAGCGTTATTGGCTGCGCGCGGGTGCCGGATATTTCTTTTGCTTCGAATGCCTGATAAGTGGCACCGGGCTCAAGAATAATGGTGTCGCCGGCTGAAAGCAGCTTAAACACATCCTTCACTTCGCGATAGGTGGGAGACGACGGGCCGACATGCCAGGTTTTCGGTGCGCGACTATCGTTACGGGTTTGCACCGGCCAGCGCAAGCGGAATACATCGCGACGTCTGTCAGGGTCGGTTTCGTTGAAAACCAAGCGATAGGTTTTGCCAACGCCATTGCCTACCGGGGCTTGCACGCGCAGGCGAAGCGTATCGCCTTCTTTTACGATGAATTCTCCGCCCGCTTTAAAGCTGTCGCCGTTGTGAGCAATCTCAATATCGCGGGAGGTTAATTTAAGTGGGTGAGGACCAACACCTTTCAGGCGTATACATTGTTCAAGCAGCGCGCCTGGCTCCTGTTCAATTTGAGCCGGCAAACCACCACGATGACGCAGCTTCCACTGGTAGTCTGAAATGTCGCGCTCCATACAACTATCGTTGGCCGACGCGATACCAGAAAAAGAAATCAATACACCGAAAAGTAGCGTTTCAACATACATCGCGACAATCGCGTACCCTTTCTTCATTACAATCCTTCATAGTTAGAAATACACTGCGCCGGCAGAATAATGCGCACGTTAACCCGCATGATCATGCTCGGCGGTTTACACCACGTATCCTACGCCCTTATCCATTTTTGCGTTCATTTCCACTTTCATTTCCTCTGAAATGCCGTGGTCGACAGAGTAGGATTCATCGAATACCGGGCTGTTTTCCATTTCTTCCCGGCGCTTATCAATGTATTCATCATACGAGCAGATAAAGCGGGCCGGTATGCCGCCATAAACGCTGCCCGAAGGAATGTCAGACGTAACAACGCTCCCCGCGCCTACAATTACTTTATCGCCAATGGTTACACCTGGCAGCACAATGGTTCCTGCACCCAGAAATACGCGATCGCCAATGGCTACCTTCGCAAGACGCGTATAGCCAAGCGCATGTTTGGTGCTGGCATCGTGAGCAAGAATATGAACGCGAGGGGCAAGGGTAACGTAGTTGCCAATGGTAATGTGCCAGGCGTGATCGGGGTCGATAATGGCACCGCTCAGCATATTAAAGTTAGTACCAATTGTTGCGCCATTCTCACGCGCCTGAGCTGCCGGGCTCTTACGATTGAGTCGACGTAAAATCCGTTTAATCATGCCTGCACCACTGAAATTCTCACCGTTTATTTACTGCCGGTATTTGTACCACGATTACGCACGCATATACACTGTGCTCACGCAGTAAACAGCCCCAGCAGCCAATAAACGACAAGACAAACAATTCAACGGCCGAACACGCCGATTTTGAAAAGAAAACGGTTGAAGCAGGACGACGGCAACAGTATCATTGCGCCCCTATTCTCGATTCGTGCACTTCTTCGCACATCGACGAATGCACCCGTAGCTCAGCTGGATAGAGCGTTGCCCTCCGGAGGCAAAGGTCATAGGTTCGAATCCTATCGGGTGCGCCATTTTTAAAGGGCTGTAGTCCGATTCATTTCTTCTAAAAATTCCCTTTTTGAAATATGTAGCAAATGTGTAGCACTTGGAAGTAGTTCAATCTTGTAGCTAGGGGAAAGTTGTGAAGCTGGCTACACAATATCTAATGAATGTCCGATATCAGTAGCAATCGATGACAAGACGTTTTGTTCAATAGGCCAGTTGGTGATGGCTTTAAGTTTATACCTGCTAATCAACCAAATTATAAAAAGAACAATTGATTGAGAGTACCAAGGTAAACGCTCCCTCTTGTGATTAATGAGACTTCTGATGTCATTTTTTCCTTTGAAGAAAACTGTAATTCTCTCTCTAGTTTCATCGGATAGAAGTTCGCTAAATTGATCAAGAATGGTGATGGATGATTTCTGAGCAACTGTGCAAGGTTGACCTGTAAAGTTAAGATAGAGCTCGTCAAGAAAGCTCTGAAATTGAAGTTGTTCGAAGGGTGTTGAATTTAAATCACTATTAACTTTAGAAAAAAACTCATCTGTTGTCTCTATAAGAGCCATGCTTCTAGCGACAGTTCTTTGAATCGAGGGATTTATTATCGTTTTGGCTTTATATATCGCATCGTGGGTAAGCTCAGCATATGCATGCTGTAAAAGTGTGCGAATCTGAACTTCACATGGTGTATCAGCTGAAACAGCCGTACCATTTATACTCGAATCTTCCTTAGGTCTAATGACGTAGTGAACAGATTGATATGTAAAGAGTAGTGGTGCTTTCTCTCTTTCCAAACCAAAGTTCCTACATTGCACCGCTTTCCAGCTTTGATTATGTTCGATGGCATCAGTGATGTAATATATATCACGTTCGAGAAGAACAACAAATCTGCATCCAACTTTGTCATGAATTTCTGCGTATGGGTCATTATATCTTTTGTCTTCTCTATAGAATGCTTTATCAATCAATGAAATATCATCTTTAATGCGAGTTTCACAAGGCAGTTTTAAAAAATTCTTAAAGTCAGGAACCGTAATCTTTAACGAGTCACAAATAGAAGACGAAACGAATTCGCCCCACGCCTGATATGAAGCTTTATCTTCTTGCCACTGCTCTAAAAACTCTTGTTCGGTCATTCTTGAGTGGTTATTTGATCTTTAATTAAAACCCTTGTCCATGTTGGAGAATCCTCATTTTTAGAATCACTTTGAAACTCTTCGAAGCTGATTAGTTCACCAAAATCCTTTGCGGGCGCAATTATTTTGACTTTTTTCTTAAACTCCAGTTTTCTCTCTTTTAGCTTACTTTCAATATGAAGGGTGTCTTTTGCAAACGAGGTGATCTGTACCTTTTTTGCCTCTAAAGTTTCCACATAAGAAGCACTTTCATCGCTTTGAAAGTATCTAGTTGAAAAGTCGATGGGGTCAACAGTATTAGTGTTCTCATATTTTAAGTAAGAGTTTAAAGCATTTATTAACGAACTCTTTCTCTCCTGATCGATTTCAAGAGATTTTATAAAGTTGTGAGTTACATCAAAGAACTTTTTAGTTGTCTTAGCGCTACTACTAGGATAACCACAACCTAAAAACCCTGAATAAAAGTACTGCGCAGCAACCTTACCGTCTATTGGCGTTATTTGTGTATCACAAATTAGTACTTCAAACTGCTCTTTCAGCGGTAAGCTTTCGTCTACATCACTTCTTTTGAAAAAACCAGCTGTCTTATAAAGTTTAGTCGCTGGTGTCAACAGGGCTTCAGTTACAAAAGAGAGAGTTATCTGGCGTGTCAATTCGTCAAGCTTCTTCTCATAAGCACTATGTAAATCAGCTTTCATAATACCGATAAAAGGTTTGTTTTCCATTGAATATGTTCCTTTGAAAACAACCACTATTCCTCCGGTGTATCGCACTTGATTTTGTGCATCAGCGAGCATATGTGCAATTTTAAAGGACTCGTCAATAAAGTTGCTGTCGTTTGCTGTAAGAAGTAGGTCAACCGTTTTTACTAGTGAAGTTGGACCATCATCAACGATCGCCATCGGAACAGCTTTAGAGTCCGTACCGAGCGCGGAAGATACTCTGTCTTTGAATGTTGAAAGAGCCAAATCATCAAATCTTATAAGCTCTTCACCTTTTACTGGATCTACTTTTTCAGCCATATTGTTACGACGAAAGATTTGATGAATTGCTATTTTTGAAATTTCTAAGTTAATAAGGTTCATCTTAATGATTACCTGTTTTAGTTGTTTTTATTTTCTCGCGTACAACTTTTAGCCATTCTGAACTATCTTGATCCCAAATCTCTTGATACTTTTCGAAAATATCATCTAAATTTGGATTTGAGTTTTTAGAAGATAAATAATTTATCTCATTTTTTAATTGATAAAGAGAGAGAAGAGTTGTTTTTTGTCTAATCCATAGTCCCTTAAGATTAAAAGCTGAATCATAGCCCGTAACAAATGTAAGCAATGCACCTAATGCTAAAGCTATATTTTTCTGGCATGTTTGATATTCAATTGGAACATTTAGCCCTAAAGAAAGTGTGACGAGAGCACCAGTTGCAATAATCAGAATTCTAGCGATCGATGTATGTTTTTTTCGACTACTTACTTTTTTCTTAAGCTTTTGGATTTTTTCGTCAATCTCATTTTTGAGAAATAGTAATTCTTGCTGTTCTTTCATCGTCCATAATATTTTCTTGCTTGCAGTAAAGCTATGATAGCACTTGAAATAACTTTTTTGAAAACTAATCAGTACACTTATTTACAGAACTCCAAGTAAAAGCAGAAGAGTCGTTATGCGGCTCTTTTGGCCTGATGTTCAATGCGCCATTCGTGAACGCGGGTGATGATTTCTCTATCTGCATGTTGCACACCTTTTAATACGAACGTGATCACGCCGTCAAAGTAACTTTGCTTTATTTCACCGGTTTCTTGGTTAACCTTCTCTTGATAAAGCGGTCTGATTGGCTGTTCGTCGCGTTTGCAAAATACGCCGCCCATAAGCTCCACAAACTTCGCCCAGTCGCCACTGTCGGCTGCTTCGTATATTGCGTCAAATACCCAACAACTCGCCCAAGCATCTACTCGCTTAGATACGTTTCATCGCGTAGAGATAAGAGATCATCATGTTATTTCTTGATTAATAGTAAAAAAACTTAGAGTCTGGGTATGAAGTTGTTAAACAAGGATGAGTTGTAAAATGTTTGAAGTATATCTGGATGAATTTAAGAAATTGAACGTGGACAGGTCGTCTGGTCGGGCTAAACCTCATAAAGTTTGCTTGCTATTCGCAGTGTTTGACCTGATTGAAGACAAGCATATCGTTAACAATGAAATTTTTTACGATCAAGCCCTAAAGGAACGATTCACTTATCATTTTGAGAAGTTCCGTGCTGATGCCGACAAAAATAGTCCTTTTCTACCTTTTTATCATCTTCGAAGCGCTAGCTTTTGGCATCATAAGCTGAAGTCTGGATCTACAAATAAGAAATTTTCAGTTAGTGATAAATCAATAGGTACGTATATCGAATATGCTTATTTAAACGATGACCTTTTTGCACTTCTTCAGGATGAAAAAAACCGGAATACTCTGCGTCAGTGCTTGAGTCAAAATTTTTCTGAATTAGGCAAACAGTTCCAACGCTGGGCGGTTGAAATTGGAAAAAGCAACGAAACTGCACAAAACTTTACCACGGCATTAAAAACTACGATGCCAAATTGGTTGAATACGTTAGGCCGAGGAGCAAATTCGCTATTTGAAATAAGCTCTGTTCGAGAACTGAAGCGTATGGAACTGATTTTGTGCGAAACCGAGATATTTAAGAAGCGTGATTTCATAGAGCAAAAAATGTACTCATCTGCTCTCAAAGCCTATGAAGACTTTTTGCTCGATACCACTCAAGTGCAGCTACAGGATGACATTGAAAATATACTTCAAGACGATACCAAAACTCCGACAGAGAAAGCTGTTTTGGTAAAGACCCGAATCGGGCAGGGTAAGTACAGACAAGACCTCATTGATTTGTGGGGGAAATGTGCACTAACAGGAATTGAAAATAGAGATTTCTTAATTGCCTCTCACATAAAACCTTGGCGTGACTCATCTGAAGAAGAAAAGCTTGATAAGTACAATGGCCTTTTGTTAGTGGCTAATGTCGACAAAGCCTTTGATAAGGCCTACATAACGTTCGCTGACAGCGGAGAAATAATGATCTCTGATGAGTTGGAGGAATATACAAGACTGGGTATAGAGGCAACGGCCAAACTCAAAATTAATGCAAACAGTCGCGAGTACCTTGCGTACCACCGAGAAATATTATTCCGAGGCTAATTAAGCATGTTTACTAATTTTTATAGTTTGCCAGGTGATCGTATTTCGCCCAAGATCATCTTGAACATTAGTTCCTGTTATGGATTTAGCTACAGTATCAGTGGCGCCAGATAAACGGTGAATTTCATCAATACTTACCTCATACATAGGTCTTTGAGGATCATCAGGGCCGTAGCGTAGGCTTATAATTATAAGACCATCTCTGGAAAGTAACTCCACCAACCGGGTAAAAGTTTTACACCGTAAAGATGGTGGAATATGCATCCACACGGCAGAAAGAAGTATGAGATCGTACGAAGTAGCTCCGTATGGCAGCTCTACAAGATCGGGTAAACATGCTGGACTCCATTCAATGTTATGACAAGCAGCCATGCTTGCCCGATTTCGTAACTCTTCCGCCGGCTCAACTGCCACAACCTTCCAGCCTAGCGATGCAAGCCATCTTGCGTCACGTCCACTTCCGGCACCTACATCCAATGCAACTCCGGGTTCTTTTTCTTTAAGAATGTGGCTCCAGCTCGCATGCACGCTCTCGGCTTCAACAGAATCATAAAGTTGTTGAAAGTGCTCTGCGTTCTGGCTGTAGTAAGAAATCGTTTCGTCCATGAATAGAAATAGCGTAATGCTTTAACCTTCATACTAAAGCATTTCTTCATTGCTGTTTATGCTATTCACCCTGTCTACAATCATTACTAGCCCAGCCGGTTAAACGAGGTAAAAAGTCAGGCCCCAAAGCAGAAAAACCAGCCCCAAACCAGCAAATCCGATATACTCTAAGCTCTAATTTAATAGCGGAGCTTTTTAATGCGTGTATGTGGTGTAGAACTGTCGGCAAATGATGCAAATATCGTCCTGCTGAATCTGGATAATGGCATGTTTCGCCTGCCTGAATGCCGCACCCGTAAAGTGAGCCTGCAAAAAGCGGCTACCGCCCACGAGCTGAAGTATTTTCAGAAAACTTTCGCGCAGTTGGTGCAGGATTATAAAATCGAAATCATCGTTATCCGTCAGCGCCCGATGAAGGGTAAGTTTGCTGGTGGCGCCATCGGTTTCAAATTAGAGGCTGCGCTTGAGCTATTAACGGGTGTAGAAGTTATCGTGATGCCGCCAACTGAGATAAAAACGGCATTAAAAGAGAGTCGCACCTATATCGATTTTAACGATACCGGGTTAAAGGTTTTCCAAAAACCGGCTTTTGAGACTGCGCTAGCCTACATCAATCAACACATGTAACGCTTGGTCGTCGTTCTTATCATGAGGCCATTCTCTGGCCTCATTTAGTTAATTGCCACACTCAAAAGAGACCGCATAAAAGACTTCCAGCAACTGGAAGAATGGTGATAAAAACCCTTCAAACCCGCCGCAAGCACAGTATCTTAACCTAGCACTATCCCTTACCGTGAATGCCTGATTCTTCACGGAAATTCATAAATGAAATACCAGACCATTTTACGCGGGGCAATGTTACTGCTTCTTCTTGCTAGCGATGCGGTGAAATCGCAAACCATTACCGCCCCCCTCCAACTCCCCAAAACCTATAACCAACACGACAATCTAAACGTCACAAACTACCTCATAAGCGAAAAACTCGACGGCATTCGTGCTCGCTGGACGGGCTCAGAACTGCTCACCCGAAATGGCAACCGTATTCACGCACCTGCGTGGTTCACTCAGAACTGGCCTGCTGAACCGCTCGATGGTGAGTTGTGGACGAAGCGGAACGACTTTCAGCGCATAGCATCCATTGTGCTGAGTGAAACGCCGGATGAACGCTGGCGGGAGGTGCGGCTGATGGTGTTTGATTTACCGGCATCGGGGGCACCGTTTGCGAAGCGTGTGGAGCAAATGAAGCGGATCATCAAGACAACAGAATCCCAAACGCTGCAGCTAATTCCACAATTCCCGGTGTCGTCGGAAGCGGAGTTTGAGCAGCGGCTAGATGAGGTGGTTAGAGCGGGCGGGGAAGGGCTGATGTTACATCATCGTGACGCACGTTATCAGGATGGCCGCAGCGAATACCTGCTGAAGGCAAAGCGCTTTGACGATAATGAGGCACGGGTGATTAAGCATCTGCCGGGCAACGGCAAATACGCGGGCATGATGGGTTCGCTGCTGGTGGAGGCACGCGATGGTTTACGGTTTAAAATCGGCAGTGGCTTTACCGATGCTGAACGGTTGAATCCACCCCCCATTGGCAGTTGGGTAACTTACAAATTTTATGGCAAAACGAAGAAGGGATTACCCCGTTTCGCCAGTTTTCTGCATGTACGGCCAGAGGCCGATCGTCCAAAATAATAGGTAAGACTCTGCGGCAGTCTACGCGGAATGTTCTTTGGCTTTAAGCACCGCCATGGCCTCATCTGCAGTATAGAACATCTGTCCGGGCTTAAGCTTTTCCTCTATATCCGTGAACTTCAATCTGTCTTGTACCATGCCCTTCACATCGGATAGGTGCAGCGTAATGCCAGCATTTTTCAGGTTAATCAACAGCCGCTCCAGGCTTTCCAGTGCACTTTCATCCACAAAGCTAACCGAGCTGAAAATCAGTACCAGGTGCTCAATATTGTCGCTTTTCGCGCAGCGTTTCATTATCGCACTCTCAACGTATTGCACGTTGGCAAAGTACAGGCTCTCATCAATGCGAAGAAAAATGGTGTTTGGCAGGGTTTCAACATCTAGCCGGTTAATGTTTCTAA
This sequence comes from Alteromonas sp. ABH2_165, assembly GCF_056159945.1. Taxonomy (NCBI): domain Bacteria; kingdom Pseudomonadati; phylum Pseudomonadota; class Gammaproteobacteria; order Alteromonadales; family Alteromonadaceae; genus Alteromonas; species Alteromonas sp. ABH2_165. Next base: position 248,945 of record NZ_JBSWWF010000007.1, on the reverse strand, counting down.
AATACCCGTTTTTGGCCCTGCCTACCTCGGCAATATGTGGCTGACTGGCCCGTTGTAACAGCAGAATAATCGAGCAGGCGATACCGGCCCAGATGCCCAACTCTACACCCAGCAATAACGTGGCGAAAAAGGTAACCAGCAAACTGATGGCATCAGCTTTATTAAATTGCCAGCGCTGACGCAGATTATTCAGCGCAATCATTGGCAGTACCGACATGATCACAATAGCGCCAAGCACCGCTTGCGGAAGGTAGTAGAACCACGGCGTAAGAAACAAAATGGTAATAAGCACTACGAAGGCTGAAACCACATTGGCAATTTGCGTGGCGGCGCCGGCGGAGTAGTTCACCATGGAACGACTCACGCTACCGGCCAGGGCAAAACTGCCGGTAAGTGCAGAACTCAGGTTCGTTACGCCGAGGGCCAGCAGCTCCTGATTTGCATTTACCCGTTCATGATCTTTACTGGCCAGGGTAGAGCCGGTGGAAATGCTGGTGAGAAAGCAAATTAGCGCAATGGAAAATGCCGGCAGTGCGAGCTCTCGCCACAGGCTAAACTCAATTAATGCCCAGCTCAGTGACGGCAGACTGTCTGGAATGGCACCGAGCACGGCAACGCTTTGCGTGGTATTGAGTGACCACAACGCTACCACCAGAGTACCGGCAATCACGGCGAAAATGGGTCCAGATTTATTCAGGGCAATCGCGGCTGTATCGGGCAGGTTAAGCTTATTGGCGAGCACCGGTAACAGCGACTTTCCCGCCCACAATATGACAAACGCCATTGCGCTTAATAACACAACAGAAAGGTTCGCAGAAGCCAGCGAAGCGGGCATTCGGGAAATGGTATCGATAAACGTTGCGCCTTTTTCACCTTCAATACCAAGCACCAAATTAAGTTGGCTGGCAGCAATGATTAGCGCCGACGCACTGGTGAAACCGGTGATCACAGGGCTACTGATCAATTTGGCAAAACTCCCCAACCGCAGGGCGCTCATGGCCATCAGAATAAGCCCAACGAGCATGGCCAGGTTCACGGAAATTTGTATGTAGGCTTCTGGCGAAGCGGGGGCAATCTGACCAATGGCGGAAGCAATCATCAGACTAATTAACGCAGCGGGGCCAACCACCAACGTTCGGCTGCTACCGAACAGCGCATAGCAAATCAGTGGTAATAGCGAGCTGTAAAGGCCATATTCGGCGGGCAATCCGGCGAGTTGCGCGTAGGCCATGGTTTGCGGTACGGCAATGAAAGCGGTCACGCAGCCGGCCACCAAGTCACTCACGAAATGGGAACGGCTATAACCTTTCAGCGCTTGAACAAGAGGTACTGGCAACACATCTTCCTTATTGCTTGCGAGTAGGAACGCCGGGTAATTCACAGCATTATTCAGAAAATTCAGTATACACCATTCGCTTTACGAGTGAGCCTTACGGTGCAAGGCCGTCTTTACGCAACTTATACGCTGTGCAACTAACGTTGATGTTGTATTTTTTTAATAATTATTTAACACTTTGGCCATTCAAATATTTGTGTATCTTTTTAAGAAGCATAAGCAGAGTTAATGGTAGGAGTGATAAATGCGCATCGATCCCCGAACGCTTCGTTTATTTCTCGCGGTTTGTCGCGAGGGAACCATCAGTGGTGCTGCCAGAGCAGAACACCTTTCTCAGCCATCGGTTTCCGTGGCGATTAATCAGCTTGAACGGGTACTGGCAACCAAACTGTTTGAGCGAAACCGGCAAGGTATCCAGCTCACGCCCGCCGGCGAAGCATTGAAAATTAAAGCCCAGGCTGTCGACAGCTTGCTGCTCTCTGCTCAGGAAGAAATTAAGCTGCTGGAAGATGATGTCGGTGGGCCGCTGAATATCGGTGGTACGCCAGGCGCGCTGGCATCGGTGATGGGCAAGGTGATTAGCAGTTTCAGCAAAGAATATCCTCGCTTTAATCTGCGGATAACCGAATGTCATGATGCAAAAGCGCATCAAATGCTGAAAAATTACGAGCTCGACCTGGCTATTCTCACCTCAGGCATGACAAGCTCTTCCGACAGTTTCTGCGAGTTACCGGTGTTCAGCGACCCGTTCTCCATTGTGGTGGGTGAAACTAACTATCACTTACCTGAAAAGCTAAATTTGCGACAGCTGGCCAGCGCCCGTTGGGTACTGCCCGATAAAGTGGGTGGGTTTCGTCGTCAAATCGATGCGCTTTTTATCAGTAGTGACGCAGCCATTCCCAACAACGTGATTTCTTCTGACTCATTATTGAGCACAAAGTACATTGTGCGCGCGTCGGATTACATCACAATCTTGCCTCGAGAAGTGGTGAAATCAGAACTGGAAAATGGCAGTTTGCGCGCCATCGAGATTGATGGAATTAACTTTAAACGCAAGGTGGGTCTGCTCTGGCTGGCCGAACGTAAATTGCCAGCAATCGCGCAGGCGTTCATCGACCACACGGTGCAATGTCTCGATGTATAGTTTTTACCTATATTTAACAAAAAAATAAATATTTGAACAAATATAGGATGATGCCAACATAAGCTAAAACCAAGAACAACAGGTGGCGCTTATGCGTACAATTATTAACAATGCCAATATTTTCGACGGAACCGGTAGTGCCTTAACGTCCGGTTCAGTCGCTGTTGAAGATAAACATATTGTTCTCATCAGCGAGCAACCTATTGAAGCCCAACCGGGCGATCGGGTTATTGATGCCGATGGAAAAACGCTGATGCCGGGGATGGTTGAAGCCCATGCGCATCTTACCTGGCCTACGTCGGTAGAAAAATTCGTTCCTGGCATGTCTCTGCCACCTGAGGAGTTGGCATTAACCGCTGCTCGCAATGCCCGTATTCTGCTCGACCACGGATTCACCAGTGCCTATTCAGCTGGCGCGTTGAGCAAAACGCTGGAAATCTCGCTGAATGCGCATCTTAAAGATGGCGGCATGCCAGGGCCTCGCCTTATTCCTTCTTCTGTTGAACGTGAGCCGCCCAACGATTCCGAGCTCGATCCCGGTCACGTAGAGCTGCACGCACGCGGCCCGGAAGGTGTGAAAGAGTTTGTAAAAGAGTGCGCCGATATTGGTGCCAAAGCCATTAAGTTTCTGATCTCGGGCGAAAGTGCGCTGAAGCCAGGTGCATCGCTGGAGCTGCTTTATACCGAAGAAGAATTGTTGGCGGCAGGCGAGCAAGCCCGCGAAAGCGATGTGTGGCTAACCGGCCATGCCCACGCTTGCGATGCCGTTAAGTTCGGCATTAAAGCCGGCTTCCGTATTCTTTATCACTGTACCTACGCCGACGACGAAGCCATCGATATGCTGGTGGCGAAGAAAGACGAAATGTTCGTCGCGCCCACTATCGGCATTATTCAGGCCACGCTGGATGCAAACCCGCCTCCGCATATGGACATGACCCATATGAAAGAAGATGCGGCCATTGTGATGTCACGACTAAAAGCACTGGTACCTAAGCTCAAAGAGAAAGGGGTACGCATTCTCCCCGGTGGCGATTACGGATTTCCATTCAACCCTAACGGACGCAATGCCCGCGATTTAGAACTGTGGGTTGAGCACTTTGGCTACACCCCTGCTGAAACCCTGCACGCTGCCACGCAACTTGGTGGTCAACTAATGGGTATGGGTGAAGAGCTTGGTTTGGTGAAAGAGGGTTATCTGGCCGATCTGTTGTTGATAGACGGCGATCCCACACAGAATGTTTCCATTATTCAAAATAAGCAGAAAATCACCATGATTATGCAGGAAGGACGCCTCTATAAAGCGCCTTTAAGCATGAGCTAGCCCGCCAGAAGGAATACCCAAGATGTTTGATATTGCAATTATTGGCTGCGGGCCGGTAGGGGCGCTTGCGGCCAATTTACTGGGAAAACGGGGCTTAAGCGTGGTGGTTTTAGAGAAAGAAGCCAACCCATATCCGCTTCCCCGCGCCGTACACCTCGATCACGAAATGGTGCGTTTGTTTCAGTCTATCGGTCTGCACGACACCATTTTAAAAGACATGCGTGACACCGACGGACACCTGCACATTGGTGCCGATCATGGCGTTATTCGCTATATGGGCACGGTGGGCAAACCGCGTCCATACGGTTGGTCTAACGATTACTTCTTTTATCAGCCCGAGCTGGAAGAGCACCTTCGTGATGCACTTACACGTTTCGACAATGTCTCTCTGCGCTTAGGCACTCAGTGCACGGCGCTAACTCAACAAGACAACGGGGTAGACATTGCCACGTTTTGTAACGGCGAAACTGACAACGTGCGTGCCCGCTGGGTCATTGCCTGTGATGGTGCCCGTAGCGTGATCAGAAAGTCGCTGGGCGTGAAGCTCGATGATCTGCAATTTGAAGAGCCCTGGCTGGTGGTGGATGCTGAAGTGGACGGTGCCATTCGATTCCCTGATTTGAGTGGTTTGCCAGATGATGCTGATGTTCAGCAATTATCGGTAATGATGTGCGATCCGAAACGTCCCGCCACTGTGGTACCGGGAAGAGGCAATCACCGCCGCTGGGAGCTGATGTTGCTGCCGGGCGAAGACGATCAGGAAATGATGAAACCGGAGAACGTGGCAGCGTTGCTCGCGCCCTATCTCGAAGGTGTGCCGCATAACATCGTGCGCGCCGCAACTTATCGTTTCCACGGCTTGGTAGCCGAGCAGTGGAAAGTGGGCAATGTGTTTCTGGCCGGTGATGCCGCGCACCAGACACCGCCGTTCTTTGGTCAGGGTATGTGTCATGGCTTCCGTGATGTGGCAAACCTGGCGTGGAAACTCGACCTGATTGCCAATGGCAAAGCGAATGAATCCTTGCTGGACACTTACCAGCCAGAGCGAGACCCCCATGTACGGGCCGTCATTTCAGCAGCGGTAGGCGCAGGACGTTATATCTGCATGCTTGACCAAGAAAAAGCGGCTGCCCGTGATGAAGAAATTCGTGAAAAAGTCCGCAACGGTGAATTGCCCGCCACCGCGGCGCATCTTATTCCGCCGGTCACGGCTGGCATTGTTGCCAACAACACGGCTGAAGCAGGGCGTCGTTTCATTCAGCCTCGCATTACCGTAGATGGCAAAGCCCAACTGCTAGACGAACTGGCAACGGGCGACTGGCGCTTGTTGGTGACCAGCGCATCGCTGGCTACGGAAGTAACACAACTTATCGCCAGTATTCTACCTTCACTGAATATTGAAGTGACCAATATTGCTGCCTGGCAAGACCCACAGCTGAACGCGTGGATCGAAGAGGCGGGGGTAGACGCGGTACTGCTGCGCCCAGATTTCTATGTCTATGGCACGGCAAACAACCAGGTAGCGCCATTGCTCGAACAGCTGAAAGCCCAGTTAGGCGACGCCACGAGCAAGCCGCACCAACAGGAGCAAATAGCATGACACTCACACTCGCATTAGCTGAAAAAATTATCGACGGCACGCGACTTTACGCAGCCGAAAACAACATTAAGCCTTTGGCAGTGGTGGTGCTGGACGCCGGCGCGCATCCGATGGCATTCAAGCGAGAAGACAAGGCAAGCTTGTACCGTTTCGACATTGCCATGGCGAAAGCCAAAGGGGCGCTGGGTATGGGTTTTAATACCCGTGGCATTGCTGAGAAAGCAAAGAACAACCCGGTATTTTTCGCCAGCGTAACGGCCATCAGTGGTATTGAGCTGGCGCTGTCGCCGGGTGGAAACCTGATCAAAGACGCCAACGGTAACATTCTCGGTGCTATCGGCATTAGTGGCGACACCGGTGATAACGATGAATTATGTGCGCAGGCAGGTATCGATGCCGTTGCCGCGCAGTTGGAGAATCTGTAAATGAAATTACGTAGTATCGAAATGGTGCTGCCCGATGCCGCCGACGCCGCCGATTTTCTGGTGAACGTTTGGAAAACCAACCTGGCAGCGGTACAAAACAACACCCATTACATTCGTGGTTCTGGCGCATTCCCGTACCTTGTGGCACTGGAAGAAGGCGACAGCAAATACGTGCGCAGCGTCACCTTTGTTTGTGACAACGACGAGCTTTCTGCCCTAAAAGACCGTGTGACTATGTCCGGCTTCCCTTGTCGGCCTGAAGTCTGCACGGATCTGGGTGGCGGTGAAGGCATTGTTGTTGAACTGCCAGAAGGCGAGTTGCTGCGTTTTCTGGTTAACGCCGAAGAAGCGCAAACCATCGACGATGATGACTTGCCGGTAAAACTCACCCACGTTGTGTTCAATGCCACCGACGCTGAGCGTACCGCTGACATCGTGGAAAAAGTGCTGAATTTCCGTGTGTCCGATCGCACCAAAGGCATGGTGTTCGTGCGTTGTAACGATTCCCATCACAGCACGGCGTTTGCCCGTGCCGGCTTCAGTTCACTGAATCACATTGCCTTTGAAATGAAAGATACCGATGCCGTTATGCGTGGTGTTGGCCGTTTGCGCGATCACGAGCGCACGCCTGCCTGGGGTCCTGGCCGTCATGGCCCGGGCGATAACGTGTTTGCTTACTACATTTCGCCATTCGGTGCTGTAGTGGAGTTTTCAACGGCAGTAGAAAAAGTGCCAGAAGATTACAAAGTGGGCGCACCGGAAGACTGGACCTGGCCAGAAAACCGCATCGACCAATGGGGCATGTCAGACAAAGATTTTGCCGGCCTGAAAATGGCTGAAGAAACGTTTCGTTTTCATCGCACCTGGCAACCCGAGCCTCTGAATTAATCGTTTTTAGGAAGAACAAATTATGAAATACGTAAGCTTTACGACTGCCGATGGCAAAGCGGGTTTCGGTCGACTGAATGGCGAAATCATTACCGACTTAACGGCCACCGCTGCCGATTTAAAAACGGCTATCAACGACGGCACCCTGGCGTCGCTGGAAAGCGATGCAACGCTGGCTCTGAATGATGTCACATTAGCCCCGGTGATCCCTAGTCCGGGCAAAGTATTCTGTGTGGGTCACAATTACGAAAGTCACCGTCAGGAAACCGGGCGTGCGGCTACCGAGCATCCTTCTATTTTCGTGCGTTTTGCCGATTCTCTGTCTGCCCATGAACAACCGATTGTGATGCCGAAAGTGTCTACCCAACTCGACTTCGAAGGCGAACTGGCGGTAATTATTGGCAAAGGCGGGCGTTATATATCAGAAGAGGATGCCATGTCTCACGTAGCTGGTTATGCCTGCTTCAACGATGCGTCGGTACGCGACTGGCAGTGGCACAGCCGCCAATTTACGCCGGGTAAAAACTTCCCAACCACCGGCCCGTTCGGTCCTTACATGGTAACGCCGGACGAGGCAGGTGATCTTTCAGAAGTGAACGTAACGACTCGCCTGAACGATAATATCGTGCAACAGCAACCTATTGGTGACATGATTTTCCCTATCGCCACGGTGATTGCGTATATTTCCAGCTTCACTCCGCTGAAACCGGGTGACGTGATTGCCAGTGGTACGCCGGGCGGCGTTGGCGCAAAACGTAACCCACCTCTGTGGATGAAACCTGGCGACACGGTAACGGTAGAAATCGGCCCCATGGGCACACTGGTAAATACCATTACTGCAGAATAATCAGAACAGGAGCTCACCATGCAGGACCCGGTTGTGCGACAACAAATTGCAGCCCTTGGACGGGAGCTTGGCCCCGCTATGATGCAGGGCATGCAACAGGCTTTCGATAAAGAGCAGCGCGCACTGGTGCAGCGCCAGCCCGCTACGGCCCACGATGTACCCTACGGCGAGCACGAAAGGCAAGTACTGGATATTTACGGGGGCGAGCCCGACGCGGCAACTTGCAAACCAGTATTTGTTTTCGTGCATGGTGGCGGCTTTCTGAAAGGTGACAAAGGCGACGACGAACGCTGGTATAACGCCTGCGTAGGCCGCATGGCTGCAGAGCAAGGTTGGCTGGGCGTAGTCATAAACTACCGTTTGGCTCCGGAATTCGTATGGCCAACCGGCGGTGAAGATCTTGGGTTGGTGGTGCAATGGCTGAAAAGCAATGTTGCTGCACACGGAGGCGATGCAGACAAAATGGTATTATGCGGTACGTCTGCAGGCGCCTGCCACGTTGCCACCTATCTGCAACTTCATGCCGATAAGTCGGATGTACGCGGTGCTGTGTTACTGTCGGGCCTATATGGTGCTACGCCACTGGACGAACGGGATACCCAATATTACGGTGAACCTGCATTGTATTCAGCGCGCATGCCGTTACCGGCTTTAACCGCTTCACCGGTACCTTTGATGGTTGTGTGCAGCGAGTTCGATCCGCCCCGATTCCAACAGGAGTATCTGGGCTTGTTACAGTTCCGTCTGGAAGCCAACCAGCAACTCGATCAGAGCATGGTGCTTTCTGGCCATAATCACTATTCAGTGGCTGGGCACTTAGGAACATCTGATACCCGTTTGCGGGATGAAATTGCGGTATTTGTTTCGAAAGTGATTTAACCGCATGCGCTCAATATGAGCACTGCGCCGGTTCGCAAAACCCAAAAAAGCAGCCTTTCAGCATTAGCTGATTGGCTGCTTTTTTTATGTCGTGCTTTTTAAAACGGCTCACAAAGCCCTTTCTTTATTCAGCGCCCGTTTAATCACGGGGTCAGAGAGCAAACGTTGATAATGTTGTATTACCATATCGGTGTAGGCGAAAGAAAATCCGGCGCGTTTGAGTCGGTTTACTGTCCAGAACAGGTAAATATCCAGGGCATCCCAGCTGTTGCCATACCAGAATGGTTGGGTAGAAAGGCGTTCCTCAATGCTTCGGTAGGCGGCCAACAGTTGCTTCTCAGCATTGGCTTTCACTGCGGCAATATCATGACTCACACCCAATAGCTCGGGCTTACAATAGCGGGTAATAAGCGGGTGAATGGTGCTGGCAAACCAGCTCAGATCGCTTACCGCTTCAACGGTGCTTACCTGGGAAGACAATATTCCCGCATGTTGAAACTGACCGTTCAGAAAAAGCAAAATCGCCGGGGTTTCTGTAATCACGCCAGTATCTGTCAGCAGAGCCGGCACTTTCCCTTTGGGATTTACAGACAAATATTCCGTGGTTTTGTGTTCGCTCTTAACAAGGTGCACGGCGCGCAGGGCATAATTTACCTGCGCTTTTTCCAGCATAATAATTGAAATTTGCGAACAGGCGCCTGGCGAGGCGCACAAAGTTAACATTATGAACTACACACGGTTTTGTTTGAGAATTTTCGAATAAGCCAACGCGCTGGGCTTGGGCTTCCGCTCGAAGGTTTTTCTGTCTACGGTGTGTAAACCAAACTTCGGCTCATAGCCTGATATCCACTCGAAGTTGTCCAGCAGCGTCCAGTGAATATAACCTTTCACCGGCACGCCTTTATCAATCACACTCTGTAAATGCTTCAGCGAGTTTTTGATGAAGCGCTCACGCTGGCTGTCGTCTTCAGTGCCAATACCGTGCTCTGTCACAAGAATTGGCTTGCCGGTTTCTGCGTAGGTGTAGGTTACGCAGTTTGCCAGCGAGGAAGCCTCTATCCAGCTGCCTGAGTGGTTTTTCTCTGCATCTTCTGGCGTGGGAACATGACCATTCTTATCCCACACCACTTTTTCGTAATTTTGTACGCCGATAAAATCGGTTTCTGTAACCTTCAACCAGTCGCCATAATTGTATTGGCGCTTTTCGTTGCGAACAGAACCCGGCCCGGCCTCCTGATCATCCAGCATTGCCAGTGTGAAACCGACATCCAGATTACTGCGCTCGGCTTTAATGGCCTGACGGGCCGCTTTATGGCCTTCTATCAGAATGGGGTTCATTACATCTAAATCCTGCATGCGTGCGGCATTCAAGCCGGTAAAGTGTTCTGATTGCGTGGCTCGGCCTGCGGCTGCCAGCATTTTCTCCTGCATGTCCCACACAAACGGCGGTACGCCGAGCACTTTAAGCAGGCGAAGTAAGTTAGGTTCATTGAAGGTAACCGCGTAGCCAATACCATCAGCCAGTTGTGCGGCAACTTTACTGCAATAGTTTGCGAACAACGCAGGCGCTTCCGGGTTGGTCCAGCCACCACGGGCAGCAAACCATACCGGGCTGGCAAAATGATTAAAGCTGACCAGAGGCACCATGTTGCGCTTGTGACAACCGTCGATAATACGCTTGTAATGATCAATCATGGCCTGGCTGAATAAGCCCGGCTCTGGCTCAATACGTGCCCATTCAATAGAAAAACGATACGCGCTGAATCCCAGATTGCTACACAAATCCAGATCGGTTTCCCACAATTCAAAACTGTTACAGGCATCGCCAGACTGCTCCTTAAAGAGCGTGGGCTTTACGTTCTCTAACAGCCAAATGTCTGAATTAACGTTATTGCCCTCAACCTGATGCCCGGCGCTGGCTGCACCCCAAAGAAAATTATCGGGAAACTCACCGCCAGCAGGTAAAGAAGAAGAGGCGGCTTTGGCAAAAAGCGGTGCGCTCATAGTGGCGGAGGCCATAGCAAGGAATTGTCTGCGGTTGATCATGGTACGTCCTGATGTCAAAAATTAATTTCTTAACTGTAAAAATAACGTGAATTAACCGTCAGGAATAATAATCATTTTTGGCGGTTGTATAGTCTGAGTTAATGGTTAATTTTCGTCATCGAGAAGGGGCGGTGCAGAAACGACTGGGTGTTTTATCCATAGTTTTTATCAATACATGCTATCAAATAAACGATTTGTTCGAATTGCAGAAATTTCGTAAGTTACATTTTGTTAAAAACTTGAAAAGGAAAATAACAAAATGAGCACTATGACCCTAAGCCGCTATAAAAGCATTGAAACCGTGGTAGGTGCGGTCATCAATGGCTTATTCAGCTTATTTTTTGTTTTCCTGATCTTCGGTGGGTTAGACGTAGTGCCCATGCAAGGCGACAGTGGGCTGTTTATCGACAGCATTCCCCAGGGGCTGGCAATCGGCTTTATGGGTGCGTTTTTTCCGTCTTTTCTAACCCGGAAGCGCATCCGCAGCGGGCAGCTTCATGTGGATGAACATTCGGCTCAAGCGTCGTGGCTACCTTCTCATCCTCTTCTTCGCGCGCTCATTTTTGCAGTATTTGGTGCTGTATTGTCAGTTGCCTTTTTTGCGGTACTCACCTTCGCGATAAACATCGACGCCTTAGCTTTCAACAACGCAGCGATGTTGAAAACACTGTGGGGAATTTGTCTGGGTGGGCTGGTTGCCGCCATTACCATCCGTCTCGCGCTGAACGATTACGCACAACAAGAAGAAGCATCAATATGACTTTGCACCCGTGTGTCAGTGGTGTTGCCCTGGTGAAGACCGGGGCTTTTTAACTGCTTCGATTTTTCCACTTATCCGGAACTGCCTGCGCAATGGCCAGATCCTGCGTGGCAACACCGGTTACGCCGCCAAGGTCGACCTCTCCGCACTCGGACATAGTGTTTCTGCTGTTGTGAGAATAAAACCTTTCGTGGGTTGTGAGCCCAAGGTCATCCGGTTTATTCAGTCACAGCAGTGCGTGGTTTCTGCGTACAACGTAACCGGTGAATATGCCTTTGTGATGGAAGTGTCGTTGGAGTCAACGAAAAGTCTGGATGCCTTGCTGGAATCAATGAGCGAGTTCAGTCATACCGACACCTCTGTGATCCTCTCGGCCATAGATTGCGGGAGGGGCTGTTTAATTCATTATTTTTCAAAGGTTTAAGAAGGCTTGCGAGCTATGCGAGTTGCATGCGGCATGCAACTCTTTCTACATTCGAATGATGTAAATATTATTCGTCCAGCATCACAACAGTAACGGATTTAGGCGGCAAGGTAATTAACATCCTGCCGTTTTGCTTACGTTTGAAAGCAACCGGCTTGGCCACCACGGTATTCGGCTCGTCAAAATTGTTAACGGCGTTCACTTGCGGCGCTGTTAACACTGAACCAGTCGCCTCTCTATAACTCTCCGCTTCTGCAAGAGGTTCAATTTCAACAGAGTTTACCGGATCAATGTTGATCAACGCCATCCAAAGCTGACCGTCGTTGTTTTTTACGGTAACAACATCGAACTGCGGCAATGTTTCATTGTTTACCGTTATTGTTTCCGCTTGGAAAGTTGAAGGCAGTAATGTGCTGTCCTGGAATGGAACATACATCTTATAAAGATGATAAGTGGGGGTAAGCACCATCTCATCGCCTTTCGTCAGGATCATGCTCTGAATAACGTTAACCATTTGCGCAATGTTGGCCATTTTTACCCTGTCTGCATGACGCATGAAGGTATTCAGGGTGAGCCCGGCTGTAATGGCATCCCTAAGACTGTTTTGCTGCTTCAAAAACATCGGGTTTTCGCTGATGTCGGGTTTCAGCCAGTTGCCCCATTCATCAACAACAAGTGCCACACGTTTCTCCGGATCATATTTGTCCATAACGGCAATGTGTTGATTCAGTACATCTTCCATCTCCATCGCCATAGAAACAAAGCGTACATACTCCGCCTGACCAAAGTTAACGGACGAGTCTGACATCGGCCCTCTGGACATGGTGTAATGATGAATAGACATGGCATCGAATATGGGAAGGTAGCCGGGTGCCGATGCCCAACTTTTCATCAGGCTTTCAGTAAAGGCAGTATCGTCGTCATTTGGACCGGCAGCTACTCTTACCATGGCGTCGGGATTGCTGGCACCGTGATCAAATAACAAATCAATTCCCGAAAAACGCTGCTGCGGATTGTGATTCAAAGCAAATACACTGAAAGGTTTCAGTTTAGCAAAGTACTCGCTAGCAGACATCGCGCCGCCACAACCCCATGCTTCATTGCCAAAACCGATGTATTTAACCCGGTAAGGTTCGGGGTGCCCGTTCTCAGCCCGCAATGAAGCCAGCGAGGTAGCATTATAAGACGTGAGATACTCAAGCCAGTCAGCGGCTTCTTTTACCGTGCCGGACCCCACATTAACCGTGAGATAAGCTTCACTGCCAATCTGCTCAGCCAGTTCCATAAACTCGTCTGAACCGAACTGGTTCGGCTCAATCACATTACCCCACGCATTACTACGGGAGACACGGGTTGTCTGCGGGCCAATGCCTTCCCGCCAGTGATACTGATCGGCAAAGCAGCCGCCTGGCCATCTCACCACCGGCACATGTAACTGTTTTAATGCGCTGATGACATCATTTCGTAATCCGTTTGTGTTCGGTATATCAGAGTCTTTACCTACCCAGAGGCCGCCATATACACCTTCACCGATGTGTTCGACAAATTGGCCGAATATATCTTTATTTACCACCGGACCGGGCTGATTAACCGCTATTTGCACCTGTTCTGCCGCTGTGACCGGGAAAAAGCATGGTGGCAGTGCAAGTAATACGCTGACGAAGGATAACGCTGTAAATTTTTCCATGGAGCGACCTTTGGATAAAAGATAGGTTTATAAGGAAAAAAGGCAATCTGCGGTAACAGATTGCCCGGTTTTCTTACCACTTCAGCGACACATCGCCCAACAGACCAGAAGGTCGAAGCGGTGCGTCCGGCACATAGGCGGGCAGGGTGGTGAAGGTATACTTCTGCTTCACATCCGGCTGCGCGTCACCGATTAGGCGGTTCACCCACAGGTTTGTGATATTCAGCGTTACCGTATTCTCACCGGCTTTCAGGTAGTCCGATACGTCGGCTTCGAACGGTGGCTTCCACAGTGTGTTCACCACTTTTCCGTTCACGACCACTTCCACCACATCCCGCACATCTTCAATATGCAGCTGCACAGGTTTGCCTTGCATCGTCTTATCGATGTTGAAAGATTGGGTGTAGCTGGCGGTGCCGGAGAAATAACGGATACCGGTATCGTCCGACTCTGCCCAGTTACCGGCTGATAAGGTCGCTTTGGCTGGCGCGCCACGGTCTTGCTGGAAGGTTACCTGCCATTGGTCTTTCAGCGTTTTTGATTTGCTGAACGTGGAAGCAACCTTACTCACTTTTGCCGGTGAATCACCGAATACCACATAACCCGATTCGTAAGGTGCCAGGGTCTTTTCAATCACGGTGATCCCGTCTTTTACTTTGCTGTTTAAGGCAGTCACGGCACCGGTAACCGCGTTGTAGTGATATGGCTTCTTGCCCGACACATTGAACGACAAGGTGACCGGTTCTTCACGGTTTTTACGGTTGGTGTAGTAATAAATCTCTTCGCTGTCTGTCTGACGGTGAACGAAGTACAGGGTGGTATCGTTATGCTTTCCAGCATAGCGGAAATCCGGTGTGACACCGGCTTCTTTAATACCGCTCTCTACGTTGTCGGCGTTGATAACACGGCCTTTACCGGTTTTGCCGCTCCACAGCTTATTGGCAAGATAGGTAAATCGGGCGGCATCGTCTGCCAGCGACGGGCTGGCAAGAGGCTGCTTGCCAATCACCGTTGCACCGTTCGTCACCAGTTCAGCAATCCGCTCAAGCACCGGTAACGTCATGTATTGCGAGGTACCGCCAAGATACAACACGGCATAGCGCTGGCCGGAATCTGTGCATAAATCCTTGCCGCAGTTTTCGAGCAGCTCAGTAATGATGTCGTTGTTCACATAGTCATACGCATTTTCCAGCGGCACATCTTCTGAGGGCTTGTCGTTGTAAAGCGCGGTAGGCGGCGTGTCTTCACCGTAAAAGTAAGCCACATCCGCTTTAAAGTGACCCTGCTGCAGCATGTAAGCGTTACGGCTGATGTAGGTTACCCAGGGTTTGGCATATTCTGCCCAGGTTTCCAGACGGTTAAAGTACTGTCCAAACACAAATAAACTCAGGCCGGGGCCTTCGTCGTTGGGCTGGTGAACCGATGTATGAATGATGGGGCGATTAACTCCCAGCGCAAACTCCATGTCGATCATGGGCTGCAAATCCCGAGGCGAGAAGGCCCAGGGCGAAGACGCCGACGTCAGCGATTCTGCCGCTACCAAGTTTTGCCCGTAGATGTGCGCCACAGATGCCGCTTCGCGGATATCTGCCCAATACTGCGGCTGCGGCCCAACCTGATTTTCGGTATCGAAGGCCCACATGGCGGCCATGGGCACATCGGCATTACTGCGAATACGCATGCCGTCACCCAGAGTCGGACGACCATTCTCTAGCGCTTCGGAGTAGTGTTTCAGGCCAGCTTTTTTTACCCGCTTGCTGATCACGGCGTAGTGGTTGTCTGCCAGCATTTCGCCTAAGGTTAAGCGGTAGTCGTAGAGAAATTTATCGGTTTGTACCGCATCACCAATGATCACGCCAACCAGGGCCGGTAACCAGGGCGTTAAGTCGTAACCTCGACGCCGCTTGAATTCCGCAAACATGTTCGGCGTCCAGTTCGATGCGCCCACTTCAATACTGTCGTTGAGTAACGCTTTTACGCCTTCACCTAAGGCGTACTCGCCGCTGGCGTCTTTGTATATGTTGAGATAGTGGTCGATGTATGCATTAACAGCGTCTGCATCGTATTTATCGACTTCCAGCCCGGTGGCTGCCACTGTCGCCGGATGGTTTTCTTTGCCTGTTAAGCTGTAACCCAGGCGGATAATTTTCCATTGCCCTTTTTCGGGGTGCCAGTTCAGTGAGCCATCTGCGTTGAGCTTGTCGGTAATATCAATAACGGCGTCTTGGGCGATGCCTTGTTCATCGTGTTGATACGACAGTGGATAGTAGTCTTCAACAATGCCGAAACCGGCTTTATCTTCGAAGCGATGCACTTTTGCCTGCGGGTAAAAGGCCACTTCCAGCAGGTTTACCGGCTCTTGTTTCTTCTCACCGGTAGGTAACTGAAAGCCCGGCGGTGGCGCAGCGCCCGGCGCGGCAGAAGACGGTAACGCAAACTTACCGTTCGGGTTTGCGGTCATCACAATTCGCATATACTGCGCGTTAACCGCAGGAAAACTGATGGTGGTTTGAGTGGTTGAACCTACCGGAATGGTGGTGACATTTTCAAAGTTTTTACCATCAACACTGGCTTGCAGGGTGGGTAAAAAGGCCGCCGGGATAAACATGCCCGGTGGTGGCATGGCAAAAGATAAACTGCTGACGGTTTTGCTTTCACCGAAATCGAAGGTGATTTCCAGCGGGGTATCCGGGTGTGACGTACTGTTTGTGGATGCGCTGAAAGAACTGTCACTTAATACCGCTAAATCCAGCTTATCATCATTGTTGGTGCTTACCGAAACTGGCTGAATGCGTTGGTCGTGTACCGGTACCGCCAGCACGGCGATGTCTTCGTAATGTACCGGCAAAGTTTTGTGACCATGGGCCGGATCAGCAAAGATTTCGTCCGAACCATAAAAATCCTGAAAAACGCCGGTATTGGTGGGCGGTTGCGGTACCCGAACGGCTTTTTTCTGTCTAGCGTCGATGGTAATTTCGCTCCACGCCAGCTTTTTCATGCCTTGTTCCGGCTTCACCCAGGGGCCACCAGTTTCACTCCAGCCCGGCGACGCGGCGATACCGAATTCAAAATTGTGTTTATTCGCTTCGCCCAGCGCATATTCAAAGGTGTCTTTCCAGGCCGGTGTCATGTATTCCAGTGTGGTATCAACAATCTTCGGTGTCATTAACTGGGCATCAAAGTTCTGCACGCCGCCAATGCCCACACGGTTCATCCAGTCTAAATCTTTGCGGATACCCTCTTGCGTAATATTCCCGCTCATCCAGTGCCACCACACTAAAGGTTTGGCAGATTGAGGCGGGGTGAGGAAGTCGTCTTCGAGGGTGCTTGCAGCGCTGTAAAATGAAAGCAGAGAAAGGCCCAGCGCCACTTTGGATAATGTGAATAGAAACGGTTTTACGGGTTTGGTCATAAACTTGCCCCTTAAAAATGATAATGAGGGCTGGCACTTTCGTGGCAGCCCTCAGCGTAGGAAGATTAATTAAAAACGGGTTCTGAAGCCAACGGATAAGAAGCGGCCCATGCTCTTATAAGCCACACCCTCATCGATGTTGCGGAACGGAGGATCTTCGTCCGTTACGTTATCAATGTTGAACGTCACCTGCGTATCCATGCTGAAGTCGTAACTGGCGAACAGCGACAAGGTGGTGTAGGAATCGATATGTTCCTCTGCCACATCAGCACTGCCACGGTAGTAAACCGTACCGGAGAAGTACCAGTCGTCACGACGTAAGCCCAGCGTGGCCACACTGTTGAAGGCTGAAATGGCTTCGTTGAAGTCACCTAGCGCCAGCGTGTCGTTAAAGCCCGCGCCTTTTACGTTCTCTTTGTCACGGTTCATGATGTAGGTACCGCTTAACGAGAAGTCCAGCTCGCCTAAGTCGATATCGCCAAACCATTGCACTGAGTAGTCCAGACCATCAACTTCGTAAGCGCCCATGTTCGATTTACGCTGGTCGCTTACCACATAAGGTAAGCCGTAAATGTCGACCATTGTTTGCAGGCTGTCATAACCCTGAGTAGGGAAGTCGCCGAATTTCGCGATGATTTCTTCCACCGATGACGGGTTCACAATGTAGTAGTCTTCATTCACTGCCGCATCGTAATACGCCGGGCCGAAGTAGAAACCTGCGTTTTGATCGAGACGGTCTTCGTAAGCAATGCTCCAATATGTCAGTGACACCTTCGTGGAGTCAGTCACGTACCAGTCGGTCCCTAACGACATGGTTTCTGCAGTTTCAGGCTTAATGCCTTCTGACGCACCGCCCAAAGTGAATGACGGTTTAAAGAAATCCGGGAAGAATGGACTGTCTGATGAACGCAGCGGACTGATTGGCAGGAACAGTTCATACTGCAGCGGTGCCGCTAAGTCAGCCAGTGCCGGCGCGTGGAATGATGTGCCCCAGGTACCGCGAACGGTAACGTCTTCTGTTGGGTTCCAGGTCACCGCAATTTTCGGGTTTGAACTTGAGCCTACATCGTTATACTTGTCGTAACGGCCGGAGATCGACACGTCCAGATGCTGGATACCCGGCATCATGTTGCTATCACCGATAATCGGGATATAAATTTCACCGAAAACCGATTTTACATTGCGGTCTATGTCGCGTGTTGAAGAGGTCGACGGGTTACCTACTTCACCAGCCGTGACTTTCTGATAAAACGATTCTTCACGGTACTCAGACCCAACAGCTGCTCGCATCATGCCACCGGCAATTTCGAACAAATCACCATTGGCGATGACTTTGAATTCCGTTAAATCCTGATCGGTACTGGTATCGTCCAGCCAGTTATTGATGCCTGCCAGCACTGAGGCACTGGTTTGCGACACATCATAAGGGTTTAGTGCCGTTTCTGTGGTGCTGGCAGAAAGCGCAGCTAGTTGCGCATTCGCGTTAATAGAGAAGTCGTGATAGTAAGACGTACTCTTACCGTAGTTCACGGTACCTTTTAACTTCCAGGTATCAGTTAGCTGATAAGTCAGGGTTGGCGTGATTTGCCATTGCTCATACATGGACGGGTTCGCGCCAGCGCTGCCCCATACATCCGCATACGAGAATGAAACGGTGTTAGAGGTTTCATCACCTACAGCCACAAAATAGGGGTTGTCAGAGGTAATCGTTGCAGAAGCACGAATATCGGAAGGGTCGTAATCGGTTGCTTCACGGCGAGAATAGTACGCCAGCACATCTAAACTCAGGCGGTCAGACAATTCCTGAGTCAGGTTAGCAAACAGCGAATAACGCTCTTCTTCCGGATAGTAAGACTGATCGTCGTAGGTAGAACAGTAGTTCGGCGACGATGCATCAACACCCGGCATGCCGTACAAAGTATTGTCCAGCAGGATGTTGCCCGGTGTACAAGATGTTGAGCGATAGTCGGCGCCGCCAACATCGGTGAGATCTTCTTTAATGAAGTCCTGATCTTTACCGTACATCGGTGAACGGTCGCCGTACGAGAAAGCCGTCACTAAGGTGCCTTTATCCCAGCTGGTACCAAAGCCGCCAGAAATATCGATGCGATCGTAATCGCCATGGCCCATGCCATACTGAGCGCTGATTTCGCCGCCTTCCATATCCTTTTTAGGAATGAAGTTAATGACACCGGCAACGGCATCAGAACCATAGATAGACGAACCACCGTCAGGAATCACTTCTACACGTTCCAGCAAACTTGCCGGAATCATCGACGAATCAACCCAGTTCATCGGGCCCACTGGCACTAAACGGTTACCGTTCAGCATAACCAGCGTTGCCATACCACTTAAGCCGCCAATACCGCGAATTTGTGGTGGCTCAAAAGGAATGGATGCTGTGAGGGTGTTTTCCGGCACGGCGTTGAAGTCGGCCATTTGTGGAATGCGACGAAGCAAATCGGTGGCAGAAGTTACACCCTGCTCAATGATTTTCTCTTCGTTCAACCCGATGACATTGGAACCAACAGGGTTAACGCCTTCAATCAACGTACCGGTAACGGCGATGACTTCAACGTCTTCCTCGTCTTCTGTTTGTGTGTCCTGAGCAATGGCAGAGGCGCTTAATGAAACGCTTAATCCTGCTATTACAGCCAGGGAAAGTTTGTGTAGTGGCATGGTTTTGTGCATTGTTTTATCTCTCAGTGTTAACCGACAGGTGCTTAATTTGTTAACAAGATTTAACAATGCGTATACAAAAGTAAAATACTATATTTTTAATAATGTATTGGCTGAGACTATGGAAGCGCGGGTGCGCAGAACTGGAAAGGGTTGCAGGCTGGCTAAAATTAGAATGAGTGAATGTAAATAAGGTGAAAAAGTATTATTTAGGCTGTTCTCCAGGACAAAATTTCCCAATTTTCACGTCTGGCTATCTCAGTCACAAAAGGGTCGGCATTCACCACCATGGCCTTTTGGGCGTGGTTAAGCAGCGGTAAATCGTTGCGGGAATCGCTGTACATTGTGGAGAGCGGCAAGCCGGTTAATTGATGTTCCTGAAGCCATTGTTCTAAACACAAAAGTTTGCCTGCACCAAAGCTGAAAGGCTGAAAAGCCTGCGAGGTGAACTGGCCATTTTCAATGGCTACATCAATGCCAATGGCGTGCTTAATGCCTAACAGCCGAGCAATGGGGCGCACCACCAACGAAGGGCTGGCGGAAATAAGCATTACGATGTCACCCCGCTGCAGGCACGCTTTTACATGGGCAATGCCTTCAATGAAGATATGTGCGTTTACCGTTTGAAACGCAAACTCTTCGGCCAACGCCTCTATGTCGCCAACTGGCTTATCCACAATGGGCTGAACCCATTCGGCCATATAAGCCTGCATATCCATTTGCCCACTGGTATAGCTTTCCATTATGGCTGCACAGCGTGTTTCAGCGTAGCAGGCGCCCGGCCAGTTCTTCTGCTTCAGAAAGGTCAGCCAGTCCTGGGCGCAGTCTGCATCAATGAGGGTGCCGTCTAAATCGAAGACGGCCAGAGCTGGTTGCGACATTGGGTTTCCATGTTGATAAATACTACTGAACAATGCCTTAAGACGGTAAACGACCGGCGTATTGTACAAAGCTGGTGGCGCTACCTGGCAGCGAAAGGGTTAAATCATACCGGCCATTTTCATCAACCGGTACCGGCACTTTTACGCCCACCGGCAGCGGTTGCTTTGCAAGTTTCGCGTTATTCAGCGACAGCGCATAGCCTTTTGCATAAGCGGTGATAAAGCAACCTTCCGTATTGGCGGTAAGGGTTATCTTTTCAAGCTGGTTAAGTTGCGTTTTGTCTATGCTAACCCGACGATGAAAGCCTTCCGGCCCCATTATCTGCAAATCAAATTGCGATGAGCCGTTTTTCTCATGGGCTTGCCAGGACGAGTTGTGCTTACCGGTCGTATCAATGGTGAAACGCCGGGGGATCTCATCAAGAGCCATGCGGTCGTAAACGTGGAAAACAGCAGCGCGACTGCCACGATTAATGAAACACAGCGTAAGCGCGCCTTCAGTCGTTTCCAACTCTACATTGATATCGTAAAGGTTTGGCCGCTGAGGCCGACGTCCTTTTTCCTGTTGTGGCATGGTCATATCACCGGGTATCACCGGCACGGTGCGCTCTGGGAGTACTCCTGCCAGCCGGGCATCTTCACGCGGATCGGGGAATACCGGTAAACTGCCTTTATTTGGCGTTTGAAAATCAAAGGCACTGACAAAATCGCCGCAGACAGCCCGACGCCACGGTGTGATATTGGGTTCCATTACGCCGAAGCGTTGCTCCAGAAAACGGATCACCGAAGTGTGGTCCATGACTTCTGAACTCACAAAGCCACCGCGGCTCCAGGGTGAAATAACATAAGCCGGCACCCGCGGGCCAAGACCATAAGGATTCCCCATCAGATCGGGTCGCTCCAGGCTTTTATCTGCTTCGGAGACATGCTGGTGGTATTCGCCGTTTGTGGCAATCTGTGAATGACCAGCAAACTCGCCGTTTGTGCTTTTTGATGGCGGCGCGGGCGGCGGCATGTGATCAAAGAAGCCGTCGTTTTCATCGAACATGATAAACAGGGCGGTTTTCGACCACACATCAGGATTCGCGGTGAGCGCATCTAATACATCAGCAATGTACGCTGCACCCTGCGCCGGACTTGACGGACCGGGATGTTCCGAGCCTTCCGCCGTGGCGATGATGTAAGAAACCTGAGGCAAACTGCCCTTTGCGGCATCGTCGCGAAGTTTATCCAGCGCGCGGGTGGTGAGCGCCCGTTTGGCTAATTCGGGGTCACTGTCTGGTGTGCCAGCGTAGGAATCCTGGAAGGCTTTGAAGCCCACCAGTGGATTGTCGGTAAAGTTATCCGCCATGTCCTGGTAGATGGTCCAGTCGATACCGGCTTTCTGCAAACGCTCAACGTAGGTTGTCCAGGAGTACGCTTCAGCATAACCGCCGTTTTCCGGCAGATTGTCGTGGGAATTACCAATCGCCGGACCACCGTGTGTGGCATTGCCGTCGTTGGTGCCCGACCATAAAAAAAGACGGTTAGTATTGGTGCCGGTTTGCGATGAACAATAATAGGCATCGCAAAGCGTAAAGGCTTCGGCAAGGGCAAACTGAAAGGGCATGTCGTCCCGGTTAAAGTAGCCCATGGCGTGTAGGTATTTGGCATCTGGCCAGTGGCTCATGCGACCGTGATCCCAGGCGTCCTGTGCATCAGGCCAGGAGTGCGGTGTGCCTTCAACCCGCATGTGGGCGAAATTCTGGCGGGTATTCAGCGGAAACGGGTGCACCCATTCCGGCCCTTCTTTGGTGGTATTTTGCTGAAGAAAAACATCCCTGTTCTGTTGTTTTTCCGTTGCTTTCGCTGGCGCCGGGTAGGGATCGGAGAACCCACGTACGCCAGAGAGGGTACCAAAGTAGTGATCGAACGACCGGTTCTCCTGCATCAGAATAACAACATGCTCCACATCTTTAATACTGCCGGATTTCACATTGGCGGGAATAGAAACGGCGCGGGCAATAGATGGGAAGGCTGCGAACAGTCCGGTTGCCCCGGAAGCGGCCAGAAACTGACGACGGTTAATATCGGCCATACAATCACCTTGAATTCGTTAAAAGAATATTCCCCCGAAAAGGGCGGGGGAATGTTAGTCTTGCATTATGACAGATTAAGGGCTGACTAATTAAAAGTCTGCACCAACTGTCAGGGTAACGGTACGCGGCGAGCCCGGGTAAACGCTGTTAGTGCCCACACCAATGATGTATTCACGGTCGAGCAGGTTGTTTACGTTCAGGCGAACGTGCACTTCTTTAAGCTGCGGTGCAACGTCGGTGAAATCGGCACCAATGTAGGCATCAACCACTTCGTAAGCCGGCGCAGAAGCGCTGTTTTCAAAGTTGATGTAACGGTCGCCAATGTGACGCAACGACAAACCTGAGCTCATGGCTTCACCCATGTAATCCACTGCCAGTGAGTAGAAGGTTTCTGGTCCACCGTAAACCTGGTTACCCGCTACGATACCTGAATTGGCATCCAGACCGGCATCACCAGTACCCAGATATTCAGAATCATCGAAGGTATAAGAACCGGATACACGCAGGGCACTGGTCAACTGATAAGACGCCAGTACTTCCACACCGCGGCTCTTCTGACCACCGGCGTTGATGTATGAGCCGTCGACCTCTTCCTTATAGTCGATGCCTTCCAGTACGTTGGTATCGAGCTGAACGATACGGTTTTCAAACTTGATGTCGTAGAACGTTACCGCCGCTTTGAAATCACGATTGTTAAAACGGAAACCCACTTCGATGTTGTCGGAGGTTTCAGGATCGATGGTGCCAAGCTCGTTGTTCGACAGGCCAGAATCGATGATTCCAGGGGTAATAGACTTGTAGTTTTCGGAGTAGCCGGCGAACACTTCCAGGCCATCTACCGGCGTAGTGTAAGTTGCACCGACATACAGCAGCGGATCAGAAGTGTTATCCAGTTCTGCCGTGCGGTCGTCGTTGTAGAAATGGTCTACGGTGGTGTCTACCTGGAACTGCTTCACACCAATGCTGGCCGCTAACGGACCGACTTCCAGATTTTCCTGCACGTAGTACATCAACTCTTTCGTATTGGCTTCGGTTTTGTACTGTACCCAGTATGGCGTACTGCTGAATTCCACGCTGGTTTGCGGGTTATTGATCAGGTGCCATTGACGAGTCACATCGGCATCGTAATTTTCATACCAGAAACCGGCGCGCAGGGTGTGCGCCACATCGCCGGTGGTGAAATCGTAAGAGGCATCACCGGTCAGGCCATAGCGACGGTTTGAGTAGTTAGACGTGCGGTAAGAGCTTACCGGCTCCACGTTGCCTACATAACATTCCGGGTCCTGCGCGGCGCTCAGACCAAAGCGGCCAGTACAGCTGCTCATTACTGAACCCGGCGTGGTAGTACCGGCATTTACGAAGTAGATATCGTCGCCGTTGTAATCGCCGTACAAGGTGTCGCCAGACAATTCTGCATCCAGTGTGCCGTCGCCGTCTACGTCAGTGACATAAGGCGGGATCCAGTCGCCACGACCATCCATGCGATGGAAGTAAGCCGAGGTGTTAAACGCGAAATCGCCAAAATCTTTGTCCAGTTTCAGGCTGTAGAATTTGTTGTCACGCAGGGCGCGCCAGCCGTTACGGTTATTTTCATCGAGGCTTGGCAAACCCGTCCAGTTGGCGTGCAGCGCATCGTGACGCGGGTTCTCGGCGTATTGTTCCAGCGAAATATACTCGTACTCATTTTCGTTGGAATCGTTGAACGTGGCGAACGCGGTAATGTTGTAGCCGTTGTAAGCGGTGATGAGCTTACCGGTGAGATAGTCTTTTTCGGTTGTCGCGGCATTATCCCATACGTCTTTGTTTTCAGACGAAGAGCCGCTGATGAAGAAGTACGTATCCTGGGCTATTTCGCCAGAGTCGTAACGGAAGCGGTATTTACTGGCATCCTGATCACCGGCCATGTAATACACGCTGATGTTCTCATCCATCATCGGGTCGGTAGTGATAAAGTTCAGCGTACCGCCCAGTGCTTCGTTCGAGCGCGAGCTGATGTCTGCCGTACCCTGACTCACTTCAACGGTTTCCAGATCGAACACGTCGATGAATTTGTTCGCCTTACTGCCGCCGCCGTAGCCTGAACCGCCGTTTGGCATGCCGTCGAGGGTGGTACCAATCTGACCATTATTGGTGTTAAAACCGCGCATGCGGATGTTGGTCATCCAGTCAGAAGAACCAAAGGTATCGGCCTCCTGCACGATTACACCCGGCAGCTCCTGCACCACGGTATTTACCGAGGCATTGGCCGGACGACGGGAAATCATATCCATAGAAACGGTATTTGAGGCAAACGTTTGCTTCTGACCAATGACGACAATCTCTTCAGTCTGCTGTTTTTGTTTTTCTGTTTCAGCTTCCTGTGCAACAACCGTGGCGCTAGCCATGGCAAGCATGAGTGGTGAAAGGGCAAAGCAGCTAAGCTTTTTCATTTCGATTCCTTGTGTGTGGTTTTCTGTGTGATTTCTTTTTCGGTCGGAAAGGCGCTACCCGACGCTGTGACGGCAGTCAGACTAGGACTGAAATATGACAGTTTGTGTGAATTGGTGTGACATTTTGTGGATTTGTGTGGTTTTGTGCTTGAGCCAAAACGCGAAGCAGATATACTTGCGCCATCATTTTCCCGGAGTGTTATTCATGACAGACAGGCGAACGGCAATGCTGGAATTGGTGGAATTACACCGTTCTATGTCGGTATCAGAGCTTTCCAAACAGTTTGCCGTTTCGGAAGAAACCATCCGCCGAGACATCAAACAATTGGAGTCTGCGGGACGAGTGGAAAAGATCCACGGTGGCGTGCGCTTGCCCGCTACCCAGCTTGAGCCGCCTTACTGGCAACGGGTAAATCGCAGCGCAGAAGTGAAAAAGCGCATAGGCCTGAAAGCTGCCGAGCAGGTACAAGACGGCATGACGGTATTCATCGACAGCGGCACGACCAGTTACTGGCTGGCGAAGGCACTTACCAGCCAGAAAAGCCTCACTGTGATCACCAATTCATTGGAAGTGGCGGCAGAGCTTGCTGGCAGACCAGATTGCAAATTGGTGATTGTGGGCGGTGTGGTGGATATGGATTACCGGGCCGCCTTCGGCGTTGAAGCCATTTCCCAGGCGAGTCGTTATGTGCCTGATATTCTGTTTCTCTCTGCTGGTGGTGTAAGTGCAGACGGGGGCTGGCTGGATTTCAGTCATGACGAGGCTGATTTTAAACGGGCACTACTGCCGCTGGCCCGCAAAAAAGTGGTGGTGACTGACTCATCGAAATTTGAAGCCCCAGGCACTGTGCAATTTGCTGCGTTAGGCGAGATAGACGGCGTTGTTTGCGAGCTGCAACCGTCTACTGCGCTAGCCAGTGCGCTGCAAGCTGCAGGGGTAGACGTGGTGTGTGCGCCTCAATAAATTGTTCATATTTCATTGCTAGACTGAGCGCATCACTTTTCTTTTGAATCGCGGGCAATGCCTGAACCCAAAGTCACTTTCCCGGCACGCGAGCAATGGTTGTTTGTACTTAGCGCTGCCATCGCCGCTTTCTCTACCTATTTCTGCATGTATGCTTTTCGCAAACCCTTTGCGGTGGCAAGTTACGAGCAGGCCGATGGGGTATTCGGGCTGGATTTCAAAAGTGCCCTGATCATCGCTCAGGTATTGGGTTACGCGCTGTCGAAATTTATCGGCATTCGGGTTATTGCCCAGATGACCGCAGCAAACCGGGCAAAAGCCATCTTGTTGCTGGTGATGACATCGGAAGTCGCACTGATTGCCTTTGCCTTACTACCCGGCGAAAGTAAGTTGCTGGCCCTGTTCTTAAATGGTTTGCCATTAGGCATGATTTGGGGGTTGGTGTTCAGTTATCTGGAAGGACGGCGCACCACGGAAGTGCTTGCTGCCATTCTGTCCGTCAGCTTTATTGTGTCTTCTGGTGTCGTCAAATCTGTTGGTTTATTTTTGATGCTGGATCTCGGCGTCAGTGAGTACTGGATGCCCGCCGTCACTGGCGCGTTGTTCACTTTGCCACTGTTTTTGTCGGTGCGTTGGCTCGCCAAAACACCGCCACCCTCTGCGATGGATATTGCCACGCGTCGTGCCCGGAAGCCTATGTCTCGCCACGATCGCCTTGCGTTGTTGAATCAGTATTTTATTGGTTTGTCCTGTCTGATTATTGCCTACATGTTGTTGTCTGCCATTCGTGATTTCAGCGATAATTTTGCGGCTGAAATCTGGCAACATCTAGGCTATGGCGATGCGCCGGGCATTTTCGTCATGTCCTCGCTGTATGCTTCTCTCGTCGTGCTGGCCCTCATTGGCTGCGTGATGTGGATTAAACAGCACTTTCGCGCGCTAATGGTGAATCATCTCATGGTGGTGGGCGGCTTTGCTGGTATGGGTTTAAGCGCGTTGCTGTACCAGCTACACATCATTTCCGGCCTGAGCTGGATGATATGTCTGACCATCAGCATTTATCTGGCGTACGTGCCTTTTAACTGCATTATCTTTGAAAGGTTGGTGAGCCTGATGAATGTGCGGGCAAACGCAGGTTTTCTGATTTATGTTGCCGACGCCACGGGTTACGCCGGTGGCGTTGCAATTCTGCTGTTTAAAAGCGGCTTCGACGGTGATATCAGTTGGACCCGCTTTCTCATCGACAGTGCCTATTTTGTATCGGTATCAGGCATGGTATTGATGTTGGCGGCAGCACTTTACTTCCGCCGCCGGTTTATTCACTCGCTGCAATCAGCCCATCAAGAATTTCCACGACTTTCTTAAACTGTATTTTTGAGGCTAACTGCCGTAGCGCTTTGGCTTCTATGGCCGGAATAGTATGGGTTTCATTGATGGCGTCCAGCTTTGAATTAAAGCCAGACAGGTAGCCAATCTCTGCCATGGAACGCAGCGACACATACTGGTTTTTACCTGCCGGTGGTAGTGTCGATTCTGGCGCTTCAGCTTCTTGCGGTAGTTCCGGTTTTTGTTCGTAAACCCACTGAATACCCAGCCAATGACCTACTTTATCCAGAAGATCCGGAATGAGGAACGGTTTGGTCAGGTAGTCGTTGTGGAAGTGCTGGGCGTTATCGTCGGCATCCAGTTCCCGCACATTTGCAGAGATAATAATAATAGGAATTTTGTTCTGCGCTTGGCGAATCAATCGTGCTACTTCCCAACCGCTGATTTCAGGCATTTTAAGATCGAGTAGCAACAAATCGGCTTCGCCCTGCATTACCCGCACAATACCGTGTTTAGCCGACTCCGCTTTAATCACATCGAAGCCAAGGGGCGTGAGAATATCGGCCAGTAAATCCCGCTGACCGGCCTCATCGTCGATGGTGATGATGGTTTTGCGTTCACCTTCGTAGCCGTAGATTTTCTTCTCTTCCAGAATGACTGCCCGGTTTTCATCGGTAAGACGTGGCAGCATTAAGCTCAGCCGGAACTTACTGCCTTTTTCCGGTTCGCTGGTCACGCTAATTTCACCCCCCATGAGTTCAGCCAGAGCACGGGAAATGGTAAGGCCAAGACCGGTTCCGGCAACGGTCGTTTCGGTACCGGCTACCCGCTCGAAGGGATGGAAAATGGTCTCAAGATCTTTCTTCGCAATACCCGTACCCGTGTCTTCAACCGTAAAATGGGCCACTTCGTTGCGGTACGTCACCGTGAAATTTACGCTGCCCTGACCGGTGAACTTAATCGCGTTGGAGATGAGGTTGATCAGAATTTGTCGCAGGCGTTGTTTGTCTCCGGAAACCAGTGCCGGCAGATTTTTGGTAAAGCTACAGTTAAACTCGAGGCCCTTCGACGACGCCTGCTGTTCAAACATATTCACCATCTGTTCAAGAAAGCTGTGAAGCTGAATGTCTTCTTTGTGCACCGATAAGCGTCCGGCTTCGATTTTCGAGACTTCCAGCACGCCTTCAATGAGATCTCCCAGGTGCTCGCAGTTGCGACGCATGGTGTTTAGCGGGCCCTGAATGCGGGTAGGGAGCTGGTCGTCTTTGAACAGCAATTGTGAATAGCCAAGCAGTACATTCAACGGGGTGCGTAATTCATGGCTAAGCCCGGCAAGATAACGACTCTTCGCTTTGTTGGCCGATTCCGCTTCCTCTTTGGCAATTTGATAAGCCATGGACGTTTTTTCGTGGGCTGCCACTTCGGTAGCCAATGCCATGGTTTGAGAACGGAGCTCTTTCAACGCAGAGCTATTACTGATTTTGGCCAGCGTAAACAACCAGCTCACCACACCAATAATAATGAGCAGAAAGAAAAACACCTTGAATAGTGTCTCGCGTAATATCTCTCGAAGCTGAATGGATTCTGGCGGAATTTGCCAGTAAATCAGTGAAAGAATGGCGGCTGATATCACGCTGAGTACAAGTGTAAGAGCCAAACTCAGCGCAATGGGCGACGTAAGCAATTCGATAGTTTTCGGACTAAAGCGATTACGGAAGTAAGCTAGCGCCTGTGCCGATAAAGTGGCCCCTGGACGGCATTGGTCATTACAGCGCACATCCAGGCTACAGCACAGCGAACAAATGGGTTGTTGATACGCCGGGCAAAAGCTCATGTCTTCACGGTCGAAAGTGTGTTCGCAAATGCAGCAAGCTTGTTGGTCGCCCTCAAGATGCGCATGGGTTTGGTTGGGCACCAGATAATACTTGCCCCGTGTCATATAGCCGATAAGTGGAACGGTAATAAAGGGCAGAAAGAAGGCGATAAACGACCCCATCGCCACACCATATTCAC
Organism: Alteromonas sp. ABH2_165; assembly: GCF_056159945.1. Taxonomy (NCBI): domain Bacteria; kingdom Pseudomonadati; phylum Pseudomonadota; class Gammaproteobacteria; order Alteromonadales; family Alteromonadaceae; genus Alteromonas; species Alteromonas sp. ABH2_165. The sequence goes on along the minus strand of NZ_JBSWWF010000007.1, from coordinate 219,806 downwards.
CTAATAAGCCGAAGTGCGCACCGAAGCCTACCAGCGAGGCGAAGAACATCGAGAAAGTCCCTACAGGGTTGATATCGTATAGCTTGGAGCGTTTGAACTCGACGATGGGAGGGCTAAATCCCAACGGCTTATTAATCAACAAATCGGCCGCCACCGAACTCAGCCATGACAGCACGAGTACGGAGTAAATCTGCAGCATTTCTTTGATGGTTTGGTAAATCCCAAGCTCCATGAGAAGCAGGGCAATCAGAATGTTGAAGATCATCCACACCACCCGGCCGGGGTGATTGTGGGTAACGCGGCTGAAAAAGTTCGACCACGCTAGCGAACCGGCGTAGGCATTCGCCACGTTAATTTTGAGCTGTGAGATGATCACAAAAGCCGTGGCGATGACCACGCTGGCAGTGGTGTTGTTAAAAATGTACCCAAACGCCACCTGATACATGTGGGCAGGATCTGATGCTAAATCTCGGGTGACGCCTTGTTTCAGCGCCAGGTAGGCCAGAAACGAACCTAGAAACAGTTTTCCAGCACCAAAAATTATCCAGCCCGGGCCGGCCATGATCAGCGCAAACCACCATTTGTGTGCACCTTCATTTTTCGGTTTTGGCGGCAGGAAGCGCAGCACATCAACCTGTTCGCCAATTTGCGCTACCAGCGATAACAGCACGGCAGAGGCCGCACCAAACATAAAAATATTGAAGGTGCCGGGCGACACTTCGGCATCGCCGGTGAAGTTCACCCATTCCCGCAAACTGGAGTCAGGATGGTTAAACACATACAGCAGGGGGATCAGTTGTAGCACTATCCAGATGGGCTGAGTCCACACCTGAAAGCGGCTGATATAGGTAATACCGTGGGTCACCAGCGGCATCACTACCAGCGCACTAAGGGCGTAACTTAGATACAGCGGCAGACCAAAAAGTAACTCCAGCGCCATACTCATAATGGCGGCTTCAAGAGCGAAAAAGATAAACGTGAATGAGGCGTAGATTAACGAGGCTATGGTAGATCCGATGTAACCAAACCCGGCTCCCCGGCTCAGTAGGTCTATATCGACACCGTATTTTGCCGCGTAATAACTGATGGGCGTGCCGCTAATAAAAATGACAAAGATAAGCGCAAGTATTGCCCAGGCGGCGTTTGTGAAGCCATAGTTTAAAGTTATGGCCCCGCCAATTGCTTCGAGCACCATGAACGACACAATGCCTAGTGCGGTGTTAGCTATTCGCGAGTAAGACCATTTTCGGGCACGGATGGCAGTGAATCGCAGGGCGAAGTCTTCCATCATCTCGTTGACCACGAGTTTATTGTAGATCCGGCGGCCGGTAGTTATTTTCGGAGTAGGCTGCATAAAGGTTTCTGGCCCGGTTTATGGCGATAAAAAAACATTCTGGCGCCGCGCAGAAATCGTCAGCGAAGCGTTGTACGAAATCATACTCGTAGTTTGGCATTTACAGTATGGGAATAACGCGAGTATCAACTACGTAATTTAACTCATTCTTTTCTTTGAAGTCTCACCATACCATTTAGCCATAGGTATAAGGTATGACGCCAATCAGCAGTTTCTTACGATTTGCTCACCTTCCATAATCTCGCGTCGAGATGACACAAAACGCCAATAATAAAACGCCGGAACAACTTGAAGGACTTCACATGAAACTAAAAAAACTGACACTGGCTGCGGCCCTTATTGCCAGTTCACTCGCTTCCTCAGTCACGTTCGCAAAAGATGACGATACCATCAAAGTGGGTGTGCTGCATTCTCTTACCGGCACTATGGCCATTAGCGAAACCACACTGAAAGACACCGTACTGATGATGGTGGATGAGCAGAACAAGAAAGGCGGTCTGCTGGGCAAGAAAATTGAAGCGGTAGTGGTTGACCCGGCGTCGAACTGGCCTTTATTCGCAGAAAAAGCCCGTGAGTTGTTGGTGCAGGAAGATGTGGACGTGATCTTCGGCGGTTGGACGTCGGTTTCCCGTAAATCCGTTCTGCCGGTTGTGGAAGAGCTGAACGGGATGATGTTCTACCCGGTACAGTATGAGGGTGAAGAATCATCGAAAAACGTGTTCTACACCGGCGCGGCGCCAAACCAGCAGGCCATTCCTGCAGTTGATTACCTGATGAACGATATCGGCGCAGAGCGTTGGGTACTGCTGGGTACCGACTATGTTTACCCGCGTACCACCAACAAAATCCTTGAAGCGTACCTCAAAGCCAATGGTGTTGAAGATAAAGACATCATGATTCAGTACACGCCGTTTGGTCACTCGGACTGGCAGAACATCGTATCTGACGTGAAGAAATTCGGTTCCACCGGCAAGAAAACCGCTGTAGTTTCTACCATCAACGGTGACGCCAACGTGCCCTTCTACAAAGAGTTAGGTAACCAGGGCATTTCTGCGGAAGACATTCCGGTAGTGGCGTTCTCGGTAGGTGAAGAAGAACTGTCTGGTTTCGATACGTCACCACTGGTGGGTCACCTGGCGGCATGGAACTACTTCCAGAGCATTTATACCGATGAGAACGATGCCTTTATTGCCAAGTGGAAAGCATTCATTGGCGACGAAGACCGAGTAACGAACGACCCAATGGAAGCCACCTACATTGGCTTCAACATGTGGGCAAAAGCGGTAGAGCAAACTGGCACCACCGACGTAGACACCGTTTCTGATGCATTGATTGGTATGGCAACGCCTAACCTGACTGGCGGTATTGCTGTAATGAACCCGAATCATCACCTGTCTAAGCCAGTATTCATTGGTGAAATTCAGGATGATGGCCAGGTTGAAGTGGTCTGGGAAACGCCGGGAACCGTGCGCGGCGATGCCTGGTCCGACTATCTCGAAACTTCTAAAAACCTGATGTCTGATTGGAGTGCACCCATGAACTGCGGCAGCTACGACGTGGTTAAAGGTGCCTGCACCGGCGCCAAATAATCCCTGCTCTGGCAACCGGGGCTGGCTCCCGGTTGCGCTGAACGAATCGGTTATCATTTAGCAAATCAAGCTCGCAGCGGTAACCCCATCCATTTCGTATTAGCGAAGGAATCTTCATGGTTAAGCCTTTCCTGGCCTTATTCTTTGTTCTGTCTTTTCTGGGAATGGCGTTTAACGTCGGTGCCGAAGAGCAGAGCTTTGAAGAACTGGTCGCCGAACTCCCCGATACCAATTTCAAAACCTTGCCTGCCTTGCTCGATAAATTTGCTGAGCAGGAAGACCCGCGCACGGCAACCTTGCTGACTAATCTGCTGGGTGGAGACGTGTATTATCATCCACGCTCTCAACAAGTTATCACCATGACGAAAGTGCAGGGTGAACGTCAATTTACCGATGTATTAACCGGCGAAGTCATAGCAGAACCGTCGGGTGTTCGCCTGCGTAAAGTGCGCGTGAACAACAGCGTGCGTAGTCATATTCGTCAGTTGCAAGCACAGCAAAATATCAGCGACAGCAATCCTGATGTGCGCTTGAAAGCCGTAAAGAACCTGCTTTCCGATGTCGATCAAATTTCCCCTCAGCTACTAGCGAATCGTTTGCAGAAAGAGCAAGACAGCGACATACATGCGTTGCTGTCGGCAATCGCCGCGCTGCAGGAACTCAATAGCGGTGATGAATCTAAGCAACTCGATGCGATTAATACCCTGCGTGGCAATCTGCAGCCAGACGTGCGCATTGCGTTAATGCAACTGCAGCAACAAGATGCGTTGCCAGAAACCGTGCGCGATGCACTGAACTCTACCCTGGCGGGTATTGAAGCGCAGCGTAAATGGTACGGCTGGGCAGAAAATATTTTCTTTGGCGTGAGCATGGGCTCGGTGCTGTTGCTGGCGGCCATTGGTCTTGCCATCACCTTTGGTGTAATGGGCGTAATTAACATGGCGCATGGCGAGATGATCATGCTGGGAGCGTATACCACTTACGTTATTCAACAAGCCTTTCCGGCTTTAATTGAATACTCTCTGCTGATGGCGGTGCCGGCGGCCTTTCTGGTTTCCGGGTTCGTGGGCATAGTCATCGAGCGGAGCGTTATTCAGTTTTTGAAAGGCCGCCCGCTGGAAACGCTGCTGGCCACTTTCGGCATCAGCCTTATTCTGCAGCAATTGGTGAGAACCGTGTTTTCACCACTGAACCGTCAGGTGGCAGCACCGGAATGGATGAGCGGCTCATTGCAAATCAATCCGGTTTTCTCGGTTACCTACAACCGTCTGTACATCATTCTGTTTTCTCTCACCGTGTTTTTCGCGCTGATGATTTTCTTGAAGAAATCGTCGCTGGGTCTGCATGTACGTGCGGTTGCACAAAACCGAGATATGGCCCGTGCGCTCAGCGTAAAAAGTAACTGGGTGGATGCGGCAACCTTTGGTTTAGGTTCCGGTATTGCCGGTGTGGCTGGTGTGGTACTCAGTCAGCTGACCAACGTAGGTCCGAATCTGGGTCAGTCTTATATTATCGATTCCTTCCTGGTAGTGGTATTCGGAGGCGTGGCCAGTCTGTGGGGCACGTTAGTATCCGCTATGACATTGGGTATTGTGAACAAATTCCTGGAGCCGGTCACCGGCCCCGTATTGGCAACGATTATCGTGTTGGTGGGATTAGTGTTCTTTATCCAGAAACGTCCTATGGGCCTGTTCCCGCAAAAAGGGAGAGCTGAATAATGTTGAATAAGTTTATGCAGCTAAGCAGCGTGCAGCGGGTTGTATCCATACTCGCCATCGTCGGTATTTATGTAATTCTCGCTAACACTCTGTTTCCTGAAGGCTCGTTGTTTCATGTGAGCAGTTATTCGGTGAATCTGCTGGGCAAATACCTGTGTTATGCCTTGCTCGCACTGGCGCTGGATTTGGTGTGGGGTTACTGCGGTATTCTCAGCCTCGGTCACGGCGCGTTCTTTGCGCTGGGCGGTTATGCCATGGGCATGTACCTCATGCGTCAGATTGGCGATCGCGGCGTGTACGGTAACCCTGAACTGCCAGACTTTATGGTGTTCCTGAACTGGGACAGTTTGCCGTGGTTCTGGCAGGGTTCCGACAGCTTTGTGTGGATGATTGCCATGGTGGTACTGGCGCCGGGTCTGCTGGCTTATGTGTTCGGTGCCATGGCGTTCCGTTCCCGGGTTAGCGGTGTGTATCTGTCTATCATGACTCAAGCCATGACTTACGCACTGATGCTGGCGTTCTTCCGCAACGAAATGGGCTTCGGCGGTAACAACGGCATGACCGACTTTAAAGACATTCTTGGTTTCTCGCTGCAGTCGGATACCACCCGTTTAGTGCTGTTCGGTTTGACGGTGGTGATCCTGGCGGCGGCCTACTACCTGTGCGACCGCATCGTGACCTGCAAGGCCGGTAAAATCATTACCGCTATCCGCGATTCAGAAAGCCGTGTGCGCTTCGTGGGTTACAACTCCGCGTCGTATAAGGTCTTCCTGTTTACCTTCTCTGCTGTGCTGGCCGGTATTGCCGGTGCGCTGTACGTGCCACAAGTTGGCATTATTAATCCCGGTGAGTTCTCACCGATTAATTCTATCGAAATCGTGATCTGGGTAGCTATTGGTGGTCGCGGTACGCTGTACGGCGCCATTATCGGTGCGGTGGTGGTGAGCTTTGCCAAAACCCGTCTTACCGGCATCATGCCAGAAGCCTGGCTGTTTGCATTGGGCGGTTTGTTCGTGCTGGTCACCTTACTGTTACCTAAAGGGCTGGTGGGATTATTCGACAAACGTTTCCCTGCGAAGAAAAGCACCGCAGCACAGGAGAACGCCGCATGAGACAAGCGATGTTGACCCCGGAACAGAAGGGGCCGGATACCCGGCACGGCATGATCCTGTACATGGAAAACGTGAGTGTGAGCTTCGACGGTTTCAAAGCGTTGAACGACCTGAACCTGTATATCAAAGAAGGCGAACTGCGCTGCCTGATTGGTGCCAACGGTGCGGGTAAGACCACACTGATGGACGTGATCACCGGTAAAACTCGCCCAGATACCGGCACCGTAAGTTATGGTCAGCAGTTCAACCTGCTGCAGCATAACGAAGAACAGATTTCCCGCTTAGGTATTGGCCGTAAATTCCAGAAACCCACGGTATTTGAAGCGCTAAGCGTAAAAGATAACCTGTACCTGAGTCTTAAAATGGACAAGGGTATTTGGACTTCCTTGTGGCATAACCTGAGCGGCGAACAGAAAGATGATATCGACCGTATTCTGCACACTATTGGCTTAACTGAACATCGCGACCGTCCTGCATCGGTGCTCTCTCATGGTCAGAAGCAGTGGCTGGAAATCGGCATGTTACTGGCTGCGAAACCAAAACTGTTGCTGGTGGACGAACCGGTAGCAGGGATGACGGTCTCTGAGGCCGAGCGTACCGCTGAATTGCTTACCTCACTGGCCGGTGAACACTCGGTAGTGGTGGTGGAACACGACATGGGCTTTGTGCGCTCTATTGCTCGCACGGTTACTGTACTGCATCAAGGTAGCGTGTTGGCAGAAGGCACCATGGATGCCATCCAGAGCGATCCGGAAGTGAAAAAGGTGTATCTGGGGGAAGAAGGTAATGATTAATATTTCTCAGCTGAACCAGCGTTACGGCGGCAGTCACATTCTTTGGGATGTAGATATGAACATCGCTCAAGGCTCCCGTACCTGTATTATGGGCCGTAACGGCGTAGGTAAAACTACCTTGCTGAAATGCTTGATGGGTCTGCTGCCATCGGCCAGCGGTTCCATTACCATTAACGATCAAGACGTGACAAAAAGCAGCATCGAAACCCGAGCCAATATCGGCGTGGGCTACGTGCCACAAGGGCGGCATATTTTCGGTCAGCTTACTGTTGAAGAAAACCTCAAAGTTTCGCTGAACTGCAAACGTCAGAAATCCCGCACCATCCCGGAAGAAGTGTTTGAGTACTTTCCGGTGTTGAAAGAAATGCTGCAGCGTCGCGGTGGTGATTTATCCGGCGGTCAGCAGCAACAGCTTGCTATTGCCCGGGCATTGGTGCTTAATCCGAATATGCTGATCCTCGATGAACCCAATGAGGGCATTCAGCCAAACATCGTTCAGCTCATTCGTGATGTGCTGCTGCGACTGAATAAAGAAAAGAACATGACCATCGTGCTGGTGGAACAGAAGCTGCCATTCGCCCGCGCCGTCGGTGAGGAATTCTACCTCATGGAGCGGGGCAAAGTGGTGTCCCACGGGGAGATGCCAGCGCTTACTGATGAACTGGTGAAACAGTATCTGTCTGTTTAGGAATTAATGACTACAGCAATACCTCAGGTAGCGGCCGCCTATGAACACTGGCTGGCCCGCCTCGACATGACGTTTAAAGCCAGGCAGGGAAAAACCCGCCTGGTAGACACCAAACGCGAAGGCCCGCTGAGCGTTCAGCGCGCCTTTTATCCTGAGCGCAGTGGCGCAGCTCATCTTTATCTTCTGCATCCGCCCGCTGGCATTGTGTCTGGTGATGAGCTGAACATTGCCGCACACCTCGATACCGATTGCGAAGTACTGCTCACCACGCCAGGGGCTAATCGGTTCTACCGCGCCCGTGACGCTGTGGGTATTGCCAGCAAACAAAGCCAGCACAATCGCTTTTATGTGCAGGATAACGCCCGGCTGGAATATCTGCCTCACGAAACCCTGGTGTACGCCAACGCCAACGCGTTCAGCACTACGGACATTTTCGTGGAAGGCAACGCCAGCTTTGTGGGCTGGGATATTGCCTGCCTTGGTCTGCCGCATATTCAGCAGCCTTTCAACAAAGGCCGTTTTACGCAAACCTTAAGCCTGTATCACAACGGTCGCATCCGTTTCCATGACCGCCTCGCGGTAGAAGCCGAGGACGACATGTGTCGCTCGCGCATCGGTCTTGCCGGTCATCATGTGGTGGGCAACATGGTGTTGTTCAATGGTGAACATGCCGGTTCAACGGCCATGGCAAAGCAACTGGTTGAGCTTGCCCGCAACGCCTCAGAGGCGGAGCATGAAAACGGTGAGCTGGCCATTACACAATTACAGGGCGTGGTGATTGCCCGCTACCTCGGTGACGACAGTGAAGCCTGCCGGGAATGTTTCGCCCGCATATGGGCGGCAACCCGGCCGCTAATGTCTGGCAGAGACGCGGTGCCACCGCGGATCTGGTACACCTAACCGCATTTTCAGGAGAGAACGTTGGAACTATTACCCAGAGAAAAGGACAAGCTGCTGTTATTCACAGCAGGTCTGCTGGCCGAGCGGCGTCTGAACCGCGGCCTGAAGCTAAATTATCCGGAAGCCGTGGCATACATCTCGCTGGAAATTCTTGAAGGCGCCCGGGACGGTAAAACCGTGGCAGAGCTGATGGATTACGGACGCACCGTGCTCACCGCCGAGCAGGTCATGGAAGGCGTACCGGAAATGATCCACGACGTTCAGGTGGAAGCTACGTTCCCCGACGGTACCAAGCTGGTTACCGTTCATGACCCCATCGTGTAAGCAAGGAGGCAACATGATCCCCGGCGAGTTTATTACTGACGATGGCGATATCGAACTGAACGCAGGTTTACCGGTGACGAAAATCACCGTGGTGAACAGCGGCGACCGTCCTATTCAGGTAGGTTCTCATTATCACTTTTATGAAGTGAATCCGGCGCTGCAGTTTGACCGCGAAGCTACCAAAGGGCTGCGTCTCGATATTACCGCAGGCACGGCTGTGCGTTTTGAACCCGGTCAGAAACGCAATGTGGAGCTGGTGCCCTTCGGCGGTACGAAAACCATTTACGGATTCCGCGGTGACGTAATGGGCACCTTGTCTGACGAAGAGGATGCAACTGATGTCAAAGATTGATCGACACGCTTATGCCCACATGTTCGGGCCTACTACTGGCGACCGCGTGCGTCTGGCCGATACTGACCTTATCATTGAAGTAGAAAAAGACTACACGCGATACGGCGACGAAGTGAAGTTCGGCGGCGGTAAAGTGATTCGTGACGGCATGGGGCAGGGGCAGTTCAGCTGCGAAGAAACGCCGGATCTGGTGATCACCAACGCGCTCATACTCGATTACTGGGGCATTGTGAAAGCCGATGTGGCAGTGAACAATGGCCGTATTGCTGCCATTGGCAAAGCCGGTAACCCTGACGTGCAGGACGGCGTGGATATTCTGATAGGTCCGGGTACGGAAATCATTGCCGGTGAGGGCAAAATCCTCACCGCCGGCGGCATCGACGCCCACATTCACTACATCTGTCCGCAGCAGGTGGAAGAGGCGCTGATGTCCGGCGTGACCACTATGATTGGCGGCGGCACCGGTCCGGCAACGGGCACCAATGCGACTACCTGTACACCGGGGCCGTGGAACATCGCCAAAATGATGCAGGCCACCCAGGATATGCCGATGAATTTTGGTTTCCTCGGTAAAGGCAACGCCAGCCTGCCCAAAGCGCTGGAAGAACAGATTGAAGCCGGTGTGTGCGGCCTCAAACTGCATGAGGACTGGGGCACCACTCCAGCCTCGATTGATAACTGTCTGGCGGTGGCCGACCGTTACGATGTGCAGATTGCCATTCACACCGACACCCTGAATGAAGCCGGTTTTCTCGAAGATACCCTGGGCGCGTTCAAAGGCCGCACTATCCACACCTATCACACCGAAGGGGCCGGTGGCGGTCACTCGCCGGATATCATTCGTGCCTGCGGCGAAGCCAATGTGCTGCCGTCGTCGACCAATCCGACCCGGCCTTACACTGTTAACACCATTGATGAACATTTAGACATGCTGATGGTGTGTCATCACCTTGACCCGTCGATTCCCGAAGACGTGGCCTTTGCCGATTCGCGCATTCGCAAGGAAAGTATTGCCGCCGAAGATATTCTGCAGGACTTGGGCGCTATTAGCATGATTGCGTCAGACAGTCAGGCCATGGGGCGGGTGGGCGAGATGATTTGCCGTACCTGGCAGACCGCTCACAAAATGAAAGTGCAGCGCGGGCCACTGCCGGAAGACTCTGAGCGCAACGATAACTACCGCGCCCGTCGCTACGTGGCCAAATACACCATTAACCCGGCTATCAGCCACGGCGTGTCTGACGAAGTGGGTTCGGTGGAAGTGGGCAAAATGGCCGATTTAGTGCTGTGGAAACCGGCGTTCTTCGGCATTAAGCCCAGCCTTATCCTGAAGTCCGGCTTTATTGCGGCTGCGCCCATGGGGGATGCCAACGCCTCTATTCCCACGCCACAGCCGGTGTATTACCGCCCTATGTTCGGCAGTTTCGGTAGCGCCGCATCGCAGATTTCGGTGACCTTTGTGTCGCAGGCATCGTTGGATAACAACATTGGTGAGCAGTACGGCATTCGCCGCCAGCTGATTGCGTGTAAGAACACCCGCAATATCACCAAGAATGATATGAAGCTGAACGACTGGCAGCCGGATATTACCGTGGATCCACAGACTTACGAAGTGCGCGCCAACGGCGAACTGCTGACCTGTGAGCCCATGGAAGTATTACCGCTGGCCCAGCGTTACAGCCTGTTTTAAGAGAGTTTTATGCTGACATTTCAGGAACGCCTGAACCATTATCACGGCGACATCATTGATACGGTAACGCTGGATTTCGACACCCGCCAGAAAGCGCGGATCAAAACCGTTACCGATGGCGGCAGTGACATCGGCATTTTTATCGAGCGCGGCAAGCCGCTGCTGGTAGATGAATGTCTGAAAAGTACCTGCGGCAAAGTCATTCAGGTCAAAGGGGCCGATGAACCGGTGACCACCGCCAGCACCGACGACTGGCTGACCTTTTCCAAAGTGTGTTACCACCTTGGAAATCGTCACACCCGTTTGCAGGTAGGCGAGCGCTGGCTGCGTTTCCAGCCCGACCATGTGTTAAGTGAACTGGCGACCCTGTACGGCCTTACGCTGGATCATTCGCCGGCGGTGTTCGACCCGGAAAGCGGCGCGTATCAGGTAGGCGGCCATTCCCATGGCCACTCTCATGATCACGCACATGGTCATTCCCACAAACATGATCACGCGCACGATCACTCCCACAAACATGACCACGCGCACGATCACTCCCACAATCATAGCCATGCACATGGGCAGATTCATTCACATGAAGATGGCCATTCACATGAACATGGGCATTCACACGAGCATGACCATGACTGATCTTAGTGCCCTGCAATCAGCACGACTGCTTCAGCTTTGCAGCGCGAACCTGCCCGTAGGTGGTTTCTCGTTTTCGCAGGGACTAGAGCAGGCGGTTGAGCGGGGCTGGGTGAATTCAGCCTCAGCACTGGAAGAATGGCTCACAGTAATGTTAAAAAGCAGCGTGGCCCACGCTGACGTGCCCATGCTGAAGTTGCAGTATGAGGCCATCAGTAATAACGCCGCTGATGAATTTGAAGGCCGCGATGCCTGGATAGCCGCCACCCGGGAAAGCGAAGAAATCCTGCTGGCGGAACAGGCCATGGGTAAAGCATTAAAACGCCTGCTGAAAAATCTCGCCGACAAGCCAGAAGGCACTGCTGCTGACTGGGTGCTAACCCGCAATGCGGACTGCTTTATCAGTCAGTTCGCGCTGGCCGCCCATTTGTTCGGTTTGGATTTACCAGCCTGTCTCAGCGGCTACGTGTGGACGCTGCTGGACAATCAGGTGGCAGCGGGCACCAAACTTATTCCACTTGGCCAGACTGATGGCCAGAACTTGCTGTTTCGTCTTACTCGCAATATCGCCGATACATTGGATATTGCTGCCCAGGTTGCGCCGGAGAATATCGGTCAGTCCATGCCGTCAATGGCCATGGCGAGCGCTTGGCACGAACAGCAATATTCAAGACTATTTCGATCATAGACGTCGATCATAAGGACTCAGAAACAATGCAAAAACAGACATTACGCGTAGGCGTTGGCGGCCCGGTTGGTTCAGGTAAAACTGCACTGCTGCGGGCATTGTGCTCGGCCATGCGTGAAAAATACAATATGGCGGTAGTCACTAACGATATCTACACCCACGAAGATGCCCAGTTCCTTACCCGTCACGGCGCGCTGGAAGAAGACCGTATCATCGGCGTGGAAACCGGCGGTTGCCCGCATACAGCGATTCGTGAAGATGCCTCCATGAACCTGGCGGCTATCGATGAGCTGCAGTCGCGCCATGCGGATCTCGACTTTGTGCTGGTGGAAAGTGGCGGCGATAACCTGAGCGCTACTTTCAGTCCGGAACTGTCTGATCTCACCTTGTATGTGATTGATGTGTCGGCTGGTGATAAGATCCCCCGTAAAGGCGGCCCGGGTATTACGAAATCCGATCTGCTGATCATAAACAAAACCGACATCGCCGATATGGTTGGCGCGTCACTGGAAGTAATGGATCGCGACTCTCGCAAGATGCGTGGCGACAAACCGTTTGTATTTACCAACCTGAAAGCCGGTGAAGGTCTTGACGACATCATCAGGTTTATTGAGGGTGAAGGTATGCTGGTTAAATAAATAAGGACACACACCATGAAGAAAATTTCTGCGCTATTTACATCTTTGTTCACCGCGTCAGCCTTTGCCCACGACGATAAGCTGCTGAACCCGACCTTTCATGAATTTTATCACGCCGTGTTTTATGGCCTGCTGGCTGCGCTGGTGGTGTGCGCCGGTGTTTACGGCCTGAAGCGCCTGAGCAAGAAAAAAGACTAAGTCTTCAAACAAGAAAAACGTCCGGCCTGCAAAGCCGGGCGTTTTGGTTTGTGTTGCCTGCGCTAACTGAAAAACTAGACACCGTGCATGGCTAGCCGCTGCGTATCGCGCTGTACAAATTCGCTCAATCAGAACTGATACATCACCGAGGCGCGCAGGGTACGAGGCTCAATCAGGTGATAATGCAGGCCTTCTATTTCAGCGCCCGCCGGGTCAGACTGCAAACGCGATGCGTAGTAATAGTCGATATCGTGTGCATCGGAGTCGGTGAGGTTGAGTATGTCAAGCTGGAAGGTCCAATCGTTGACGCGGTAGCCCGCACGCAGATTCACAATGGTGCTGTTATCGGAGCTGACTGAACCGTCTTCAATTAACGGGCGACTGCCAAAGTAACGTGCTCGCAAGCTGCCGAAAAGGCCGCTGTCTAAATCCACTGATACACCGGTTTGCAATACGTTTTTAATCGCACCGGGAATATAATTCCCTTCCGGTGCATCATCGGTGAATTCCGCATCCGTATAGGCGTATTCAAAATCGAACATCCAGTCTGGTGCGAAGCGATAATACAACGCCAGTTCCGCGCCTTTGCGTTTTGATGCCCGGCTAGCTTCGGTGTTACCGGCATCGCCAACAAACAGCAGTTCACTGTCGAGTTTCAACTGCCACAACGAAAACGACAGGTTGAGTTTATCGTTAACGAAACCGCGTAAACCCGCTTCTACCCCGGTAGAGCGCACCAGCGGGTCCACTTGATCAACCGCTTCTCCGGTTCCTGGGTCAACATTAATGGTGGTGCCACGGGCGTCGTTAGAGTGAAGCCCCTGACCGGCCGACAGGTAGGTTTCCCAGTTGTCGTTCACAGTGTAAACCACGCTGCCTTTCAATGACGTCATGTTGTCGTCGTTACTGCCACTGTTGGAGGATAAATCCACACCATTGGCGTTTACCCCAATACGGTCATTTACATCAAAATCGAAGTAATCATTGCGCAGGCCAATCACGGTGCGCAGTTCTGATGTCCAGTGAATGGTGCTTTCCACAAAAGCGCCAATGCTGGTTTCTGTAACGCTGTCGCTACGAATCGCACCGAGGCGCTCCCGGGCGGCAGTGTGATACAAACCCACTTCGTCGATATCGTCGATGCGCAGTTCGCCGCCCACACGGGTAGAGGCGTCGTGTCCGAAAATTTTGTGCTCAAACGTGTACGCCGCATTACCGCCATAAATTGTGCGGTCGTCCACCTGTTCGAACTGGTCGCCGTTTACCGGATCGTCAAGGAAGTAGGTGAAGTTCGACCACAGGTTCATGGAGTAGGACATCACATAAGCATTGGCAGTAAAATTACCGCTGCGATATTCCGAGCTCAAACTATAGCGATCAGACTCGCCGCCCACGGTGGTGTCTAGCGAGCCCAGCGCATCAATAATGCCCTCATCCACGGCGCGGCCGGGGATTTGGTCGGCACTGTTCCAGCTGTTGTCGTAACCCATGAACGTCAGCTCAAAGTGGCCGTCTTCCAATTCATGGTTCCACTTTGCCAATACGTTGGTTTTATCCAGATCTTCTTCGATGTCTGTCCAGGGGCCATCGTAGGTATTGCGCTCGGCGGCAACGAATAAGTTGTCTTTGTCGCTTAAGGCAACGCTGTCCATGGCCATTAAGCGCACGTAGTTGTTCTCGCCCAAGGTTGCACTTACCAAGCCTTTGTCGGTCTTGCTCAGGGTATGAAAGCTGGCGCTGCCTGCGCCGCTGAAATCACCCACATCGGCATAGCTCACGCCTTTTTGGTAGCTCAGAGACTGCACCACTTCGGGAATGATGAAGTTAAGGTCGGTGTAGCCCTGGCCATGACCGTGGGTACGCATGTTTACCGGCATGCCGTCGACGAAAGTGGCGAAGTCAGTACCGTGGTCGAGGTTGAAACCGCGAAGGAAATATTGGTTGGCTTTACCTGTGCCCGAGTGTTGGGTCACTACCATGCCCGGCACAAACTCAAGAATTTCACCGGTGCGCAAAATAGGGCGCAGTTTAATGTCTTCTTTGCCGACGATGCCTTCAGAAGCCGTAGAAGCGCGGCCCAACAAGCTAGTGTCGCGACCAGAAATTTCAATATGTTCTATATCACTGTCATTGCCACGTTCCACTTCCTCGTCGGCAGCCAAAACGAAGGTAGGTGCCTGTAACGACAATGAGGTAAGCAGGGCAAGATAACTGATTTTCATTTTTTTCCTTCGATTTTTTTTAATGTCAAAACTACGTCAATTGCGCACTATCTGATACATTCAATTCCCGTAGTATTGAGGTATTCCTTAAAACCGATAAGAGGTCGGTGTTCATGAAAAACTTCTGTCAGAATTTGTCAGCCTGGTTGGGCGGAAAAAAAGCCCCTGACTCACTCCCCGCTCTGGGTAGTCGAGAAATCGATGTACTCAAATTAGTATGGCAGCATGGGGAGCTTAGTGCGCAGGAAATGGTGCTTTATTTTTCCGAGGAGCAACTTTCTCTGAGTACTATGCAAAGCACGCTCGAGCGCCTGCACAGAAAAAATTTACTCAAAAGGCACAAAGTTGGTCGCGCATACGTATACACCGCAGCAGTGTCGCAAAGTGACATTGTTAGCCGCTTGATGGATGACATTGCGCAGCATCTTGGCAATGGCAATTCCGAAGTAATGATTAGCGGTTTTATGTCTTACATTGAGAACCAGGGCGACGACGCCACTCACCAATTAATGAAAACTCGGTTTAAAAAGGATTCTGGTACCCAAAAATAATGGCAATACTGACAGAGCTGTTCAGCTGGTTAATTCTTCTTGTACTCCTTTCCTGGTGCGTATCTGGTCTGTGGGCGGGCATAACGCGGCCGGTGGAAAAGCTGGTGCCGTCGTTGCAAATTCACACCATGATGTTACTGGTGGCAACCCCTGTCGTTGTAGCTACCTTCACCCTTTGGTTTTATCAATTTCCTGCCTTTTCAGATTGGCTGGTGCGAGAGCATTGCCACGATGGTAACTGCAGCCCTCATTCTCTTTACTTACCCGCATCGTTATCATTCAGCCATATTTTGCTGCTGATTGGTGTTGTGGCCATTGCCATTGGCATTCTTATTGTTATTCGAACGGTGCGGCTTAATGCGCGCTATACCCGGGCGCTCAAATCATTTTCAAAGCGGGCCCCGGAAAGCTTGTATCGGGTGGTCGACAGCGAACAAGTCAGTGCCTGGTGCGCGGGTTTCTTTAGTCCGCAGGTGTACGTAACCAGTGGGCTTGTGGCGTCTGCATCGAAAGACGAATTGCATCTTATTGTTCTACATGAGCTTAATCACGTCCGTAGGCTGGATAACTTGAAGCGCGCCTTGGCCAGTGTACTGATGTGTTGCTGGCTGCCGCCGCTAAGGCGCGCCTTTTCCAGTCAGTTGGCAAATGCGCTGGAAATTCGCAGTGATGTGTACGCAATGAAAACCGCTGACGAAAAAGACGTTGAAAAGTTGCCGGTGGATCTCTGTGCCCGTGATGCCACAACCAGTATTCACTCTGAAGGGCGTCGCGCCATTCTCGGTGCACTACTTTCCAGGCCAGATGCCTCTATTTACGGCGCCGCCATGGTTTATCTTGCAATGGCGCTGTGGTTGTTACTGCTGTTTGCTGTTACCGTTAGACTGGCTCACCCGTTATTGGAATATTTACTTCAATAAACGGCTTGCGATGATTAAATTAAATGTAAATTTATGCGAAAAAGCCTAGCGCTTTGTTATTAGTATTTTATTTACAATGAGTTAGCTTAATCTACGCAATACTCCCCATATCGACCTATGGCCGCTATAGGTATAGTATATGCCTATCCTCCAGTATTGATGACAACACTAACTCTGTGAGTAACTATGTATACGGTATTAGTAGTTGATGACTCTCCGGACTCACTGAGTCTGATAAACGATATTCTCGAAAAAGAAGGGATCAGCACACTCGTAGCTTTGGAAGGCAGTCAGGCTATTACCATTGCTGAGCAAATCAAACCCGATATTATCCTTCTCGATGCCATCATGCCGAAACTGGACGGTTTTGAAACCTGTAAGCGGTTAAAGCAAAACCGCGAACTGCAGCATATCCCCGTAGTCTTTATGACCGGCCTCACCGACACTGAAAGTACCTTAAAAGGGCTGAACGCTGGTGGTGTGGATTACATCGTCAAACCCGTTAATCCCGAAGAGTTGATTGCGCGCATTAAAATTCATGCGAACAATGCGCAGATCGCCTCCAGCGCACAGCAGGCTCTGGACTCCATGGGGCAAAACCTGTTTGCCGTGGATCAGTCAGGTGAACTCTTGTGGGCCACGCCGCAAACCCACGATTTTTTGTCTCGCATACCCAATGCCGACAACTGGTTTAACGACACGCTGTTACCTGCGGTGAAGCAAATTCTCTCCAACGGTAGCGACAAATCGGCGAATCAAAAAGTTCCCTACGATGGTGGCGACTGTGAGTTGGCCTTGCTGTTCCATCGTCCAAATGGTGAGTGCACATTCCGCATTAGTCATGCGGTGGAAAATATTTCCGGCGAAGAAAAGCTACGGACTAAATTGCAACTTACTGCCCGGGAATCCGAAGTACTGTATTGGTTATCCAACGGTAAAACCAATAAAGAAATCGCATTGATTTTAGATATTGGCGCTCGCACGGTGAACAAGCACCTGGAGCAGGTATTCTCCAAATTGAAAGTCGAAAACCGCACCACGGCGGCTGGTATTGCCATCAGGACGTTAGCGGAAGGGTAGTTGGTGCAATGGTCGTAAATTCAGATGCCTCCTCAGACCGGTTGAAACAGGCTAATGCGTTGTTCAGCGCCGGAGACATCAAGCAGGCTCACCAGATCTGTGTCGATTTGATCCAGCAGCGCTTGCTTATCGGCGATGCCTATCACTTACTTGCTCAAATTCATCTTTCCCTGCAACAGTTTCAAAAAGCGGCCGAGTTGTGCAAGCACGCTATCAAAAATCAAGATAAGACAGACTTCCGTGTAACTTTGTGCCGGGCTTATGTGTTGCTCGGACAAACCGACGCGGTGCTTGCCATCGCCGGTACTGTGCCGCCGTCAGCTACCACAACAGCCTACCAGGCAGACACGCTTGGCGTCGCCCTTTCAGGCTGTAATGAGCACGAAAAGGCGCTGGAATATTTTACTCAAGCTGTGGATCGTAGTCCCACCGCCGCGTATCTGTATAACTACGCGGTAAGCTGTAAGTTCTGCGGCGAGTTAGAGAAAGCGCAACACGCATTGCATCAGCTCCTCGATACTGACCCTGATTACTATCAAGCGCACTTTGCGTTATCTGAACTCACCACAGGCGACCAGGCACTCAACCATATTCAGGTGCTACAAAACAAGCTAAGCAACAGCGAACTGGCCCTGGAGCCTTGCCTGCATCTTAGTCATGCCCTGTCCCGTGAGCTTGAGAAGCAAAAAGACTATCACCGCGCATTTACTGTGCTGCGTGATGCAAAAGCAAAAAAACAGCGCGACCTGCCGTATAACCCCGAAGCTGACAAGGCGCTATTTGGTTATCTAAGTGAACAATTTAGCCAGGCAGACGCCAAAACTGCGAGTACGCCGTCTCAATCGACTTCAGAGCGGCCCATTTTCATTGTTGGTATGCCCCGCTCGGGCACAACACTGGTAGAGCGTATTCTGAGTAGTCATGCCGATGTATCGTCAGGCGGCGAACTGCAAGATTTCAGTATGCTGCTTAAGCAGATATCTGGCGCGGATGGACACCAGGTGCTGGACGTCCCTACCTTGCAACAAGCGGAAACCGTTGATTACAACCTTATCGCCAGTGCCTACTTGCAGCGCACCGCGCACATTGGCAAAACCAAACATTTTGTCGACAAGCTACCTTTCAATTTCTTTTATTTACCATACATTCGCCGTGCCTTTCCGAATGCGAAAATACTCTGCCTGTTACGGGACCCGCTGGACACCTGTGTAGGCAATTACCGGCAACTGTTTAGCATTCAAAATCCTCACTATCACTACACCCAGACACTGGAAGACTGCGCCGATTTTTACCAGCAGTTCAGCGACTGGGTGCACCAATGGCAAACCGTAGATACCGACAACTTTCTGCTGCTGAGCTACGAAGTGCTTACTGCAGAGCCTGAAAAGCATATCCCGGCGCTGATTGAATTCTGCGGACTGCCCTGGGACGACCGCTGTATGGCAATGGAAAACAACACCGCACCGGTATCGACGGCCAGCAAAATGCAGGTAAAAGAGCCGATAAATCAGCGATCTGTAGGGCGTTGGAAACGCTATCAGCCATTTACAGATGTCATTGAAAGTCGTTTTCGATAAAGACATAAATCTATATTTCAATATTGAAACAATTATTTAACATGTTGATGTGAAAGCATTTTCTGCGTCAAATAACGTAGTTCAAATAGCAATAATGCCAGTATTCGTTGCAAATCCTTCAGCACATACTTAATTCGCTGAGGAGATTTACTAAGACCAAAAAGAACAAGAAGCGGTTTGTACATTTCTTTTGGGTAATCAAACAACATAAAACGAGTACACCAATGATGAAAAGCAATGAACAAAGGAAAGTCAGCAAGCTTGCAACAGCTGTAGCTGCAGCGCTTATTCCCATGAGCGGCGTTATTTATTCACAAACGGCTTTTGCGCAGGAAGCTGCCGAGAGTGGCGTTGAGAAAATTGAAGTTACCGCTACTCGCCGTGCTGGCTCACTTCAAGAAGTGCCAATTAACATTTCTGCCGTGACGAACGATCTGATGGAACAGCAGGATATCGAAGAAATTGAAGATATCGCGCGCTGGGTACCGGGTCTGACTATTTCAGATCAAGGCGGTCGTGATTCATCACCAATCATTGTTCGTGGTCTTAACACCAACTCTTCAGGCGGTGGTTCAAATGGTACCGTTGCCACTTATGTGGGTGAAGTACCGCTATTTGTTAACCTGCGTCTTTTCGATATCGACCGTGTAGAGGTACTCATTGGGCCTCAAGGTACGCTTTACGGTGCCGGAACACTGGGCGGTGCTATTCGTTACATACCTAAGAAAGTCGACCTGGACTTTGTATCTGGTTCGATTAACGGCGACCTGTATAAGACTGCTGAAAGCGGCAGCATGGGTGGCGAAGCCGGGTTCGTGTTTAATGCGCCAATCATTGAAGGTGAACTGGGTTTCCGCGCTGCATTTAACTATTCTGATGATCCTGGTTTCATTGATTACAATTACCTCGTTCGTGAGTCTGGTACATCACTGCCTGATCCTGATTTTTCAGACCCTGAAGCCGTAGCAGCGAACCTGTACTCAGAAGAAGACGGCAACACGTTCGAGCAGACGGCTGCCAAGCTGCAGCTGCGCTGGGCGCCGACTGACTGGTTTGATTCCACACTGGGATACACCTATCAGAAGGACGATATTGGTGCCAGTGCCGATACTCACTATCAGTCTCTTTCAAGCGAAAACCCGCTGAGTTCGCTGGTCGGTGAATACGACAACGCATCTCGTTTCCTTGACCCTATGGAGCGTGAAACGGAACTGTTAAGCCTGGAAATGAGCGTAGATTTAGGTTTCGCCGAGTTGGTTTCTTCTACCGGTAAATCTAAAACAACCCGCGATCTTAGCGGTGACGTTACCGATTTGCTGATTCGTCTGAGCTACGGCTACGAGGAATTTCCGGCATTCTCTGGTGTGACACAAAGCTACAGCGAAGAAGAAAACTTAACGCAGGAACTGCGCCTGGTTTCTACTGACGATGGTCCGCTAAGCTGGATTGTGGGTGGTTACTACAACAAAAACGATTACCGCCGCGACTATCGTGAGTTAACTGAAGGCTTCGATGAATTTGCCATTAACACCTGGGGTGCTACTGGTCCGTTGCGTCCTGATAGCATTGAGTACATTTCTTACGGTATTGATGCCGTGAAAGAAATGGCGATTTTCGGTGAGCTGAGTTACGAAGTGACTGACAAGCTGGATATTACGCTGGGTATGCGTCAGTACAAGTACGAAGTTGAAACGGAATCAGATACCGACTTGCCGTTATACCAGACTGTATTTAATGGCCGCGATCCAGACTCCATCGTATTCGAACCGAACACCGCTGAGGGCGATGACAACGGTAACCTGTTGAAATTCAACGCTAGCTACCAGTTTACTGATGACCTGATGGGTTACGTAACGGTAAGTGAAGGCTTCCGTATTGGTGGCGTAAACACGGTGGCGGCATGTCCTGACAACGTAGACGAAATTGAAAACCAGCTTATTTGTGCCCGTGCAGACGAAATCATGTACGAAGCCGATACCACCACAAACTATGAAGTGGGCGTAAAAGCAAGCTGGCTGAAGAACAAGCTTACTACCAACCTGGCGGTGTTCAACGTAGACTGGGATGATCCACAGGTTGCTGGTATCACTGAAAACGGCGCGGTAGGTATTACCACTAACGCTGGCGGTGCAAACGCAAAAGGTGTCGAATTAAGTGTTCGTGCCTCACTCACTGACGAACTCACCATGTATAGCGCCTATTCTTACGCGACTACAGAAATGACCTCAGACGCCTACGGTATTTTCGGTAGCACTGGCGATGTGGTTTACGACGGTGATCGTTTGCCGGGTGCGCCTGAGCATCAGATTTCTGTTGGTCTGAACTACGCCACTGAGCTGTGGAGCCGCGCCCTGGACCTAAGCTATGGTCTGACTGCCCAGAGCGATTCATACTCTACTTTAGGTCTTAAAAACTTTGGTGAAGTGGTACCGGGCTATGCACTGAGCAACTTAAGTGCGAAGCTGTCTGATGACGACTGGGATGTGACCTTCTACATCAACAACCTGTTTAACAAGTATGCGTTCACCAACCCGTCACGGAACTGGGGTGATATCCTCGACCCAGAAATGAACCGTACCGACCTGCAACGTGGCTACTCGCACTATGTGCTAACCCCGCGCACCATCGGGCTGAAGTTCCAATACCGTTTCGGTATGTAAGCTAAAAGGGGTTCGGCACAAGCCGGCCCCTGTTTTGTTTAAGGAAGAAGAAAATTGAAACAACGCACACGCTTTATGAGCGCTCTAATGAGCGGATTGCTGGCCTGTTCTTTGGGTTTTTCTGCGTTTGCTGAGGAAGCTGAAACGCCAATGCCAGACAGCTTCAAAGCCAAAATAAAAAACATTCCGGAAGAAAAACTCGAGATTCTCGAATCGCCCATGCCAGAGATGCTGCTGGGCACCATGGAACGCTTTTACAAAGCCATGGAAAAGAAAACCCCTGAGCAGGTTGAAGCTTATCTCGACGGTATGATTGAAGTGGCGGAAGCCAGCAAGTTCAACCCCGAAACGGATATGGCGTCTATTCCGCTAAATACCGAATCTAAAGGCTTTAACTCGTGGAAAACCGAGCGTCCACAAGTGCTGAATCCCAAGCGTGAGCCGGGCCCCATTCATTTAAGTCGCTACATGGGCGGCTGGAATACCGGCATTAAAACCTTTGCCAATGCGCCCCTGGCTATCTACCCCGACGACCTGATTGCCGGTGATGTAGACGTGGCCATTGTCGGTGCTCCGCTGGACATGGGTTCGTATTATCGCGGTCAGAAATTCGGGCCTCAGGCCATGCGCAACGAATACGGCGCTGGTGGTGTAGACATGAACACCATGGTCGATCCAAGCCGTGTGTTGAGCATTGTGGATTATGGTGATATTGCCATCGACAACATGAGCACTGAGCTATCGGTTCAACATGTGCGGGAACGGGTTCGTGAAATCGCTGAAACTGGCACTATTCCATTCATTGTGGGTGGTGATCACTCACTGGAATATCCTGACGTGGCGGCGCTGGCGGATGTTCATGGCAAAGGCAGTTTCGGTGTGGTTCACTTTGACTCCCATTACGATGCCGGTAAAGGTCGTCCACACTGGCTGACACACGGACAACCGGTGTACCGTGCGGTGAAAGAAGGGCACGTGAATCCCGAAAACTACATCCAGATTGGTTTGCGTGGTCCATGGCCGGGTCCGGAAGGGTTTGAATGGATGCGTAACAACGGCATGCGCTATCACACCATGGCGGAAGTCGAGAAGAAAGGCTGGAAGGAAGTGATGGAAGCGGCGCTGGCAGAAGCCCGTGAAGGTGGCAAGAAGCTGTACATATCTTTCGATGTTGACGTAATCGACCCGGCATTTGTGCCTGGCACGGGTACACCGGTTCCTGGCGGTTTGACCATGCGTGAAGCCATTCCAATCGTTCGTGGCCTGTGTGCACAGAACGACATGGTGGGTTTTGAAATTGTAGAACTCGACCCGCTGCTCGACCCGACTTATCGTTCAGCACTGAACTCCAACTTTGTCATGCATGCTTGTTTAACCGGTATTGCCATGCGTAAGGAAGGCATTGCCGATCCCCATTATTTCTCTGAACTCACCACCGAACACATGCAGCCGGAAGCGGGCATTAAAGGTCGCGAGGAAGGGTTAAGGGAAGAAGTGGATGTTAACTACGCGAAACCTCAGCAGTAATTAAACAGTAAGTCTGGCCGGTGGCACACCCTGCCGCCGGCCTCATAGTTTTATATTTACAGGTGCAGTATTGATGCTTAAGAAATTTTTGCGGGACCCGCTTCTCATGTTTGTGGTGTTGGGCGTAGTGGTATTTGCGTTGTATTACAGCGTGGAAGATACCAGCCAGGAAGTGGTGGAATTAAGTGAAATTAACCGCAAAGTCTTTGCTGAACAGTTTGAAATGCTCACCGGCCGGGAAGCGACCGCAGAAGACCGGGAAAAAATAGAAAGTGATTATATTCAGGAAGAGGTGCTGTTCCGGGAAGCAATAAAAGCGGGCATGTACCTTACCGATCCGGAAGTGCGCTCGAAGCTTATTGAGGAAATGCGCTATCAGGTAACGGGGGCCATTCCAGAGCCCGAAGAAACCGAGCTGGTGGCGTATTACTTGGAACACATCGACCGCTATTTCGTTGAAGCCACTTATAGTTTTCGTCACGTTTACTTTGAACAGTTACCAGAAAACGCCGATGCCATTCTTGCGCAGTTGCAGGCGGGAGAAGAGGTTGCCGGTGATGAATTCTGGCGTGGTCGTGTATTGCCCAATTACGGTATCAGCATGATTCGCGGTATGTTCGGTAAAGCCTTTCTGGATGAACTGGGCACGCACATGGATGGGCAATGGTATGGCCCGGAAGAATCCCTGCTCGGCTGGCACTATGTGCTGGTGACTGGCGCCACTGAACGCTCGCCGCTGAGTTTCGACGAAGCACGTATGCAGGTCACTAACGACTACACGGTAGATAAACTGCAGCAATCGGTAGAAGACTACATCGACGGCTTGGGTGATGAATACAAAATCATTCGTCACAGCGGAGAATAAGTCGTGAGCAGAATATTCTCACTTTGCTCTGCGCTTATCTTTTCATTACTGATGCTGTTGGCGGGTTCCGCTACGGCAGATGTGTTCAACGCTGCAGAGTTTCGTCTTACCGATGATGAACACGGTGATGGCTATCGCTTCACTGCTCAGCTACCTACTTCTGTGGCGGTAACCGATATTCTTGAAGTACCCGAGAACTGTCAGGTTGAAGGTATCAACCAGCAACGCTTTGGTACAAATACCTTATTTACCTACGATATTGCCTGCTCAGGGCCACTGGCCGACGATGCGGTGATCATAACGCCCTGGTATCTCGATGGCGGCAAACTGCAGGTAAATACCCGAGATGATCAGTTTGCTACCACGCTGAAACGTTCTCTAAACACCATGGAAATTCCCATGGTGAAGGCTGGGCCGCTTACGTTAAGCGCAGAGGAAACAATAAAGCGTTACCTGTGGCAAGGCATGCTGCATATCTGGTTTGGCTGGGATCATCTGGCGTTTGTACTGTGCTTGTGTCTGCTGGCCAGTGGTTATCGATTATTGGGGCTTATCAGCACCTTTACGGTAGGGCATTCGCTTACACTGGCGCTGTCTTATTTTCAGGTGTTGCAGGTTCCAATCGCGCCCATTGAAGTACTGATTGCCCTGTCAATTTCGCTCATGGCCCGGGAAGCCATTATGCGTATGGGCGACCAACAAAAGGTGGCGATGACAGCCAGCATTGGTGTGGTCATTCTGTTCGGGCTGATCCATGGCTTAGGCTTTGCCAGCGCATTGTCTGAACTGGGTGTGCCGCAGAATGAAGTGGGCTTAGCCTTGTTGTTCTTCAACGTGGGTGTGGAAGTCGGGCAGGTGGTATTTATTGGCTTAGTGTATCTCGTCGGCCAGTTATTAAAAGATACCAAAGCGGACAGACCGGTGCGCTACAGCGCGCTGGCATTTGTCGGCACCCTGGGCATGTTCTGGGTGATTGAACGGATTAACGGATTTGGTGGCGGACTGCTTTAAGTCAGACGCCGCAATAATAAAAATTTAGAGGAATAAAGACCATGGCAAAGAAAAGATTGGGACTGCTGCTATTAGCCTGTCTGTTAAACAACCTGCCATTGCACGCCGCAGAAGAGAACAAAGCCGCGGAAACTCAGCCGTTACCGGCCTGGTTCCAGGAAAAAGTAAAAGGCATGTCGGAAGACGATCTTGCCGTATTACACACGCCCATGGTGGAAATGTTATTGGGCACCCGTGAGCGTTTCTTCGACTCCATGAAGGAAAAGTCGAAAGAAGAGATTGCAGCTTACATCGCGGGCATGAACCGGGTACGCAGCGACAGCTTGTTTAATCCAGAGAAAGACATGGCCTCGATTCCACTGAATACGGAATCTGAAATGTTTAATTCATGGAAAGTGGAGCGGCCGAAAAGCTTAAACCCCGAGCGCGAGCCGGGCCCGTTCTATCTTTCTCGCTACGCCACAGCTGGTCGTCAGCAACCCGGCGTGCAAACCTTTGTGGGCGCACCGGTGGCGATTTATCCTGACGACTTAATCGCCGGTAAAGTGGATGTGGCCATTGTTGGCGCGCCGCTGGACATGGGCTCTTACTATCGTGGTCAGCGTTTCGGGCCACAGGCTATCCGTTCCGGTCGTTACCGTGGTGGCATTGATATGGCCACGTTGGTCGACCCTAGCAAAGTGCTGAGCATTGCCGACTACGGCGACATTGCCATCGATAACATGAGTACCGAAATCTCTATTCAGCACGTACGCGAGCGGGTGCGAGAAATTGCTGAAACCGGCACCATTCCGTTCATTGTCGGCGGTGACCACTCGCTGGAATACCCGGATGTTGCCGCATTAGCCGATGTGCACGGCAAAGAGAGCTTTGGTGTGATTCACTTTGACTCCCATTATGATGCGGGTAAAGGCAGCGTGCACTGGATGACTCACGGGCAACCGGTTTATCGCATTGTGAAAGAAGGGCACGTTAATCCGGAAAACTATATTCAGGTGGGACTGCGCGGCCCGTGGCCAAGCCCGGAAGGGTTTGAATGGATGCGTAACAACGGCATGCGCTATCACACCATGGCCGAAGTCGAGAAGAAAGGCTGGGATGCGGTGGTAGAAGAAGCCTTAACCGAAGCGCGAAACGGCCCTGAGAAACTGTATATCTCGTTTGATGTGGATGTTATCGACCCGGCATTTATTCCTGGCACCGGCACACCGGTTCCTGGCGGTTTAACCATGCGTGAAGCCATTCCATTGGTGCGTGCACTGTGTGCAGAACACGATATCGTTGGCTTTGAACTGGTAGAGCTAGACCCGCTACTCGATCCAACATACCGTTCTGCGCTGAACGCCGGTTATATTATGCAGGCGTGCTTAACCGGTGTAGCCATGCGAAAAGAAGGCATCACCGACGGTAAATATCTGTCTGAATTGTCTACCGAGCACCATCAACCGCAAGCGGGTATCGAAGGCAAAAAAGCCGGTAAGCGTGAAGAAGTCGACCCGGATTTCGCTTATCCTCAGCGCTAATTAACCTTAGCTAGCTATCCCAACAAAAGCCGTCTGTAAGCACTACGCTCAGGCGGTTTTTTTTCGTTAAAACACTGTTCAGTTTTTCTACTACGTCATTTTACGGGGGAGATGACTTATTGTTCTGCAACACCCCGGATTTTATAGTCATTCTACGTCTTCTTTTAACGTAAGCTCCTATAACGTAAATGATTATGAAAGCGAAACTTGTTCCTCTGGTTGCCGCCACCCTGGCAGCCCTGTATTGCTCTACGTCGCTTGCCGCTGCAGATACCGAGGAGGCCATTGAAAAGCTGCCTCCTTCACTGCCAGGACAAGTCCACGCAAGAATTGATTCTGCCACACCGGGACTGATGCCGGTTAAGCCTCTCGAAGAGGTGCCAGACGATATTATGGCCATGCTAAACAAACTGCCTGAGGCAAAACGGGAGTTTGTGCTTAGCGGTAAAGGTGCTGGCGTGCTAAAGCCCGACATTATGTACGAATTACTGCGTAAAGCCTCTGCGGCTGAAGTGACTCAATATGTCGATACCATGATGGAAGTGTACGACCGGGTGCAGTACAAGAAAGGTCGCGACACCGACCAAATTGAAATGAATCGTTCAGCAGAAAATTACAATACTTGGCGCGTAAAGCGTCCGGCAGAGCTAGACCCTGAACGTGAACCTGGACCTATCTCACTAGGGCGGTATCTTGGCGGTGGTCGTTCTGGCATTCCTACGTTTGCTGGTGCGCCTGTGGCGAAAACGCCGGAAGATTTAAAAGCAGGGGAAGTGGATGTGGCCATTCTGGGTGCGCCATTAGACATGGGGTCGGGTTGGCGTGATGCCATTCATGGCCCACTGGCCATGCGTATGAATGGCCGTGGACTTGGCGGTACAGATGTATCTACCATGGTAAACCCCGGTGCGGTATTGAATATCGTGGATTACGGTGATGTCGCTATCGATCAATTAAGCACGGAGCGAAGCATGCAGGAAGTACGCAGCATGGTTCGCGAAGTAGCGGAAACCGGCACCATTCCGTTCATTGTCGGGGGCGATCACTCCCTCGAATATCCTAACGTAGCCGCCATGGCCGACGTTTACGGCAAAGGCAAAGTGGGCGTGGTGCATTTCGATGCGCACTTAGACACCGGTCGCGGCCGGGTGCACTTGCTTGACCACGGTCAGCCTATCTATCGGCTGATGAAAGAAGCCCACGTTCGCCCCGAAGATTACATTCAGGTGGGCTTACGTGCGCACTACAGCAAAAGCTACTACGAGTGGGAAAAAGAAATTGGTATGCATTATCATTCAATGGCGGAAGTTGAGCGCCGTGGCTGGGATGCAGTAATGGAGCGTGTGGTTGAAGAAGCGTCTACCAATACCGAGTATTTGTATGTGTCGTTCGACGTAGATGTGCTCGATCCCGGTTTCCAGTCGGGCACCGGCACACCGGTTTCTGGCGGCCTCACCATGCGTGAAGCCATTCCTATTGTGCGCCGTTTGTGTGCTGAAAGTAATCTGGTGGGTTTCGACATCGTTGAACTAGCCCCTGCGTTGGATGCCAGCTACGTAAGTACATTAAACGCTAACAGCATCATGTTTGCCTGCCTCACCGGTGTAGCCATGCACAAGAAGGGTATTAAGCAGAAGGGCTTTATCAGTGACCTGTCTTCTGAACACGGTCAGACCGACTACTACGGAGACAGCAAAGATGAAAAATAAGATCACCGTTTCTGGCCGTTTGGGCTTGATCAGCAGCGCAGTTGTCGTTGCCCTAACCCTAGGTGGCTGTGAGTCTACGGCGAAACCGGCAGCAGAAATGCCGGAAGTGACCATAAACGCGCACACCGAACTTTTTAATCAAACAGAAAAAGCGTTCATTGCTGATGCGCGAAGTTTGGCGATTTTTGGTCTCACTCCTGACAAAATGCAGGTGAAGCTTGCCGAGAAGTCGCCGGAAGAGGCTAAAAAGCTGGTTGCGGCGATGATGGCCACCCTGGCTCAGCGTAGTTATTCTTCGATTACACAGCCAACCAGCGATACCGATGAAAACGGTATTCACGAGCCCATGTCGATCATGGCTGACACCGGTATTGTGCCGCTAAACCCCGATGCGGGTGGCTACAATGGTCGCACTGTGTTGCAGCCTGCACTTTTCGATAAATACAAGCGTGAACCAGGCCCTTTCAGTCTTGACCGTTATCTTGACGAAAAAGGCGGGATCCCAACCTTCGCTGATGCGCCGGTGGCGATTCGCCGGGCCGATTTAGAAGCCGGGAATGTGGAAGTCGCTTTCGTCGGCGTACCGCTAGCGCTAAGCTCCGGCTGGCGTGACTCGAAAAACGCACCCACCATCATGCGCGGCATGTACGGACTTTCCGGCTATAACGTGAATGGCGGTGTGGATCCGTCGCTAGTACTGAATATTGCCGATTACGGCAATATTTCAGTAGACAATATGAGCCCGGAACTGAACGTTGAACACGTTGAAGAACAGCTTTCCGACATGATAGCGGCGGGCACAATTCCGTTTATTGTTGGTGGCGACCATTCGCTAATGTATCCCAGCGTAAAGGCGGTAACGGCAAGTTACCCTGAAGAGAGCGTAACGGTGCTGCATCTCGATGCTCATTACCGTGGCGAGCGTGGCCTCGACCATTATTATTCTGATATGCAGAGTGTGTCTAATTTGATTGAGCAGGATATTTTGCCTGGCAGTCAGTTGGTACAGCTTGGATTACGCGGAGCATCGCAGGATAAAGAAGCGCTGACCTGGTTACGTGAGCAGAAAGTGAAATATCACACCATGGCCGAAGTCGACAGCAAAGGCTGGGAGCCGGTGATGGAAGCGGCATTAAGCGAGCTGAAAGCGGGTAAAGGGAAAACCTTTATTTCCTTTGATATGAGCGTTGTCGATCCATCGCAAGTAAGCGGCGCGGGACAGCCGGTGGCGGGAGGCATTTCCGTTCGCCAGGCCATGACTACCGTACGCAGGGCCTGTGCGGAAACCGATGTGGCGGGTTTCGAACTACTGGGTATGGCGCCGTATCTCGACCTCACCTACAACTCCGCACTGAGTGCGAATCAAATCATGCACGCGTGTCTCACCGGCGTGGCCATGCGTAAGGAAGGCATAAACAAAACAAACTATGTCGACCCGATGGCCCTGTCCCACGGTGGCTAACTGCACGTCTGCAATCTGAAGCAAAAAAGAAGAGGCTGACGCCTCTTCTCTATTGTGTCTCCCTGTTAAAGCCCGTCAGAAATGATGGGCTTTGTTTATTTACAGGCTGCGAGATAATTTACATTGCTTTTCGACTGGCAAAGCTCAGTTTCAGAGTTGCGATAGATAAAGTCGCCGGTCCATGCGCCGCTGACGTTGGCTTCACGGGAAAGCGAAACCACTTTATCAATCACCAGGCTCATCGCTTTGGTAATGGTTTTATCTACGTGGGTGTTTATGTTCACTTCGCGCTTGAGCTCTTCATCTCGTAGTGGCACTAACTTAACCAGTCCATGCTCGGCTAAGTGATAGGCGGCTGAGGAAGGCACAATCATAAGTCCCTTGCCATCGGTAATCACACGTAGGGCGGTAGAAAGTTGACCAAATCCGGGCAGCAGTTTTAACTTCTTGCTGTGCTTGTCTTCCATGCTTTTTAGCACTTCGTATAGCGACTCTTTGTGGCCCGGTGTCATGATTTCCAGATTACACAGTGCATCAAAGGTCAGAGCATCGAGGGATAGGAGCTGCCGGTAGGTGTTGCATTTCCCTTTTGTACCCACCGCAAGATATAAATCTTCCCGCAGTAGCGGCTTACTCAGAATATTCGCTGTTGGCATTTCTTCTTTATAGCTCAGCGCAATGTCGATTTCTTTGTCGGCCAGGGCTTTATTGAGAATTTTAGAGGGCAGCGTGGTGATCTGCACTTTAATGTCGGGAAAAGACTCGCAAATATTTTCGATAAGAGGAATGGCGAGCACGTTACCAATAGCTTGGGTAAGTCCAAGGGAAACCGTGCCGCTGGGGTATTTTGCTAAATCGGTGATAACTGCTTTAGCATGAATCATCCGGTTAAGGAGCTCGGTGGCATGGGTGTAAAACAGCTGACCGCTTTCGGTTAGCTGCACGCCCTTGTAATTACGCTCAAACAGCGCGTTTTTTAATTCGTACTCTAAGTTCGCGAGTTGCTGGCTAATGCTGGGCTGAGCAACATCGAGCTCTCTGGCTGCTGCGGTAATGCTTCCGTGTTTAGCGGTGGCAACAAAATATTGAAGTTGCTTGAAGTTCATCAGTGATTCTCCATTTTACCGGTACACCGTTGTGCGTCCTGACAGTGTTTAGCCTCCGTAAAAAACCACTAATTCCACGGGTAATGGTCGGGCAGTGCTATCCCTCTTTTTTCCAGTCTCTTGCTGATATCACGGCGAAGTTTTACGAGATCTTCAGGGGGATTTTCCCGTAGTTTAGCAACCTGTTCGGCGGTGAACCTATAAGTTGAATTAGGGACACTTTCCGCGCCAAATGACGTAATTACATAGTTCATAATATCTGCTGCGTCCTGATCGCTAATTCCCGCGCTCATAACACCGCCTACATTCACCATGTACCAGGCACCTTCTTCGTCATACAAAAACGCCCCAATTCTAGGTGGCATCATTGGTACATCGGCTTCAATTTCTCCCTTGCCATCAAGGCCATGGCAACCGCCACAAAACAGCGCGTATTTGTTGGCTACCGGTGCATCTTCGGCAATGCCGTGAATAGAAGAAAGGTTGCTGTTAGCAAAAGTTGAAGCACTAAGCAGTAAGGCTGCCGGGAGCAGGGCGCGACTGAAAATTTTCAGCGTTATTGATTTCATTATTACCCTCCGATAAAGCCGGCCGAAGCCGGCTTAGTTTTAGAAATTACGTATTAAAATTTACGCAGTACCGACAATGGCAGCAACAGTACAGTGATAGGCGTTTTTGTTGTTCGCCATACACCAGTTAATACCGTTGTGCAGGCCAAGACGGTACCCCGGACGCTCACGCTCGTGATTACTACAACGACAGCCATTACAAGACATCTTGCCGCAACAGTCGTTATAGCTGATGAGGTAAGACTTTTCGTCGTCTGGGTTTTCACAGGTACCAATCCAAGACACTTTTGAGATGTCGCTGCCAGGAGGGCAGTCGGTTACTGAACCGCCGCAGCAAGTACATAAGGTGCCCGACAATGCACAGTAGCGCCAATAGTCGCACTGCTGATCGTCGGCGCTAAATGCGCTGTCACCTTTTTGTTCGAATTCTGCAGCAGCCGCTTCGCCAAAACGGTCGTAGGGCAACATGGGCACTACCGCCATGCCTACCATGGCTTGGCCGGCTTTAGCCAAAAAGCTTCGGCGACCGGAATTAGTAGCCTGGCGACGGACGGAACGTTCAGCCACGCTATCTAACTTGTCTTTAAGTTTAGATAAAATTTCTATCATTATTGTCTCCTTCGGGGTTATGCGTGGGCAGAAGTTTCCGCCTGCTCAATATAAGTTTGTACCGATGCAACACCCATTTCCTTGGCGTTGAACAGGCTTTCGATTTGTTCACGGTTGTTTACCAGACCTTTCGCCAGTACGTTGCCGTTTTCACCAATCAGCACCGCGAACGGCAGACGGCTAACGCGGAATGCCAGGCCCAACTCAGTAGACAGTAGGTAAGGGAACGCAGACAGCTTGTGCGACTCAATAAACTTCGCGTGCTCTTCTGCCTTGCCGTCGCTGGCCAATACCACGTTCAGCCAGGTACGCTCGTCGTTCTGAATTTTGTTCAGTAGCGGAATAAGCTTCTTACATACCGGGCAGGTAGGTGATAGGAAGAACAGCAAGGTGCTGTGCGACTGCTGACCACCTACACTTACCGCGCCAGTGCCACTTAATGACTGAATATCGAATTGCGGAGCAGGCTGGCCAACAGCGGGACCGCTATCGGTAACCAGTGCTCCTAATGGCGCTACACGTTCAAACAGAATGCCGGTTTGACGGGCCAGCGCCCACACGGCAACAACCAGTGCCAGCACCACAACGAAGAGAACACCAACAATAATGTCAATTGCTTCCATAATATTTTCCTTATTAACGTAACTTTGATACCACGATGTGGGCTTTAATTTTGAGAAGTTGTTCGAATAGCATGATGCCGCACCACAGCATGACGATGCTCAGCACGCAGGTGGCCGCAGGGGCAAAACCGCTGATTTGTTCAACCGGCAACAATGCCGCTGTTGCGGCAATAGCGGCATACACGCCGTTGCGCAGTAAATGCCACGGCGTAATACCCTGACCGGTACCGCCACAGCCACAGTCGATAGAAACCCGACCGCGTTTGAGGTTGATACCGATTGATGCAGCATAGGCCAGCAACATTGCCATAGCGCCTAATGCGCCTGCGCTTCGCAGCGACGGGACCAGCAGTGAAACGGTAATGGCCAGTTCAGCAATGATCACCAGCACGGTAACCGCAGGCACAGTGGCTTCAGGTAACAAACGGTAGTCCCGAATGATGCCCTGTGTTTCGAAAAAGTTGAGCAGCTTGCCTACCGCTGCTTTAGCAAAGATCAGTGCGATAAGACCGGCACTAATGGCGGATAACATGGCAATTCCGGAATCCATAAGCACTCCCTACAGCACAAACGCTGACGGACGGTCCATCTTCATGAACTTGTCGCGACGCAGGGTATAGGCAGCGTTAGGATCAACGAAATAGCGCACCAGACCGTGAGACTTGGTACCCAGGAACAAATACTTGCCATCTCCCGAGTAGTACTGCACAGAGATGCCGTCGGAAATGGTGCTGCGCGACACTATCTTGTTGGCTTTGTAGTCGTATACCCAAGCTTCGGTAGCCGGTTCGATGTGCGAGCCGTCCCAGGCTTCTTCCTGCATCAGGATATACAGGTAGCTGGTGCCTGGTATTTTGCTCATTAGCTGATAGCCGCTGGGCTTATAGTTGCCTGGCTCACCTTCAGGAACGATTTGCTTTTTGCTTTTCAGTACGGCGCGGTCGCCGCTGATATCGATGGTGTAGAAATTGCCGTTGAAGGAAACGAAGAACAGGGTGTCGCCATCACGCTCAGCAAAGACAAACAGTGGGTCTTGATCCACATCGAAAATCACGTCGCTACGCTTGGTGGAGTCGTATTCGCCAGAGTCTTTCACGGTAACCGTGGAAATACGGCCGTCACCACACAGAGCCGCAAAGCGGTCTTCGTCTTTCATCACCGGATACACGCCCCAGCAACCCGGTAGAGGCACTTCTGCAGCCTGTTCTTTGGCTTTCACATCAAACACGGTGACCGAGGTGGCCGGTGTCGCGTTTTGCATGAACAGCCACTTCTGCTTTGCTGAACCTTGCATGAAGGGGATTTGCATGCCGGTCATGGCAAGTTTGTCGGTAATAGGCACTTCCAAAGTGGGCTCTAGAGTTTCTAAGTCCCAAAAGCGGATGTTGTCGTGCTTGGCACCCTCACGACCTTTATCGTAGTAAGTGCGGGTGGTGTAGAGCGTTTTTTTATCCAGCGACATCACTTTCTGCGTCGCTTCTGAAATGGTGCCCTGATGAGTGAAATCTTCAGGGTTGATCACATGAGAGCGTTCCCACTCCGACACAATGATGTGCGGGGTGTCAGGGAGCTTTTCGACTTTGCCGACTTTCTCAATAGCCAGTTCGGCACTGGCTGAATGCACGATAGCCGCGGCAGAAAGTGCCGAACAAACCGTGATGAGCTTGCGTAGTTTCATAGTGTTCCTCTTTTTATGAAGGGCGCGCAGCAAATCTGCGCTATGTTCCTGTTTTAACTGCCTGAAATAACGGGTTATCAAAATGTGTATTCAACGCTGCCGTATAGCGTTCGTGGTGTTCCCATTTTGTATGAGCCACTGTCGGTTTCGCTGGTACTGATGGCCGACAGGTAGTCCTCATCCAATAGGTTGTAAAAAGCTAACTGGAAGCGCATGTTGGCGAACTTACCGGTATCGTCGCCTACCCAGCCTACAGAGCCGTTTACTAGCGTGTAGGCATCGGTTTCTTCGGTATTAATGGCGTTGGCCCAGCGACTGCCGGTGTATTTCACATCCATGTTGAAAAAGTAGTTATCACCCTTCCATGCAGCTACCAGACTGCCGCTCACTTTCGGTTGGTCGAAAATGTATTTGCCTTCAACCGGGATCAGCACATCGGTGTCGGTATCGGCGTCGTAAGTGAAATAGTCGTTTTTATACTTGGAGCTGTTGTAAGAAAGCGACGCGGTAAACTTCCATTGGTTATCAGGGCGATATTCACCTGATAACTCCGCACCGTACGTTTCCATGTCACCTACGTTGGTGTACGCCGAGCCGGAAATGGTTTGAATATTCCGCGACGCGATAGACACAATGCGATCCTGATAATCAATGCTGTACAGCGCGAGGTATCCACTCCAATTCTCGCCGCTGGTGCGCACACCAATATCAATATTGGTAGATTGCTCAGGTGAGATATCCGGGTTAAACACCGTGGAAACCAGTGCGGCGCTTGGCGCGCCGGCGTAGTTCTCAGCGTAGTTCGCAAACACCTGAGTATCCGGTGTAACGTAGTAGCTCACACCGGCCTGCGGCTGAAACAAGTCTTCATTTTTCACGTCAAAATCGCGGTAGGTGTTGGAGTTGTAGTCAGTCAGGTTCGCGATACCCTCAAAGTGACGGTCTACGGTGAGTGCTTTAGCGCCCACTTCCACCGTGAGGTCGTCGTTTAAGAAACGCATGGTGTCTTTGATGTAAAAGTTCGCCGTTTGCGTGGAGAAATGACGGTCGTAGCTCCAGCCAATGATTTCATTAGTGATGGTGCCGTCGACCAAACTGGAGTTTTGCAGCGGCAGATTCGGGTCGTAATCGTAGTCTTCATACCAGCCACCGAAAGCGAGTGTATTGGTGGCAGAGATATCCCACACTGCATTGACCGTGGTACCGTAGCGTTCGCCGGGACGCTGACCATTGCGCTGGGCCATGATGCCGTTCGGTTCATATTCGATATCAGTGCGACCGCCGGCAATGGCGCTGTCGTACAATGACTGGGCGTTAGCCGGGGTTACTGAGAACCAGGCGTAGCCATGCTTCTTCTCGTAATAAGGTGTCACTTTCAGATTGAAGTTTTCGGTGAGCCAGAAATTCCCTTCCAGGTTATAAAGCCAGGTACGGCGGCCGTTACGCCAATACTCGTAATACATCCAGTCGATTTCCGGATCGCCGGTTAGGCCATCGAGAATGGTCCACCAGGCTGCAGGATTGCCGTCGAGGTCGTATTCCATGTAATCGTGGTCGTCGCGATTGTCCCAGGTCATGCGGAAAGTCAGGCTATTGTCGTCCCAGCTTTGTTTAATCTTCGCTTCAACGTGATCGTTAGACAGCGTGGCGTTATCAATTTCGAAGGTGTTGGAACGCAAGCGTGCACCTGAGATATAAGCCGTTGGACCGCCATCCCATAGTTCGCCGGTATCCACACGGATAAAGCTGCGCTGGAAATTGTAAGAGCCCACGGTAAATGAGGCTTTTCCGCCGACTTCATCTTCAGGATCACTACTGAAATAACGAATAGCACCACCCAGCGCGTGTTGCGTTGGCTGACTCACATCCCCCGAACCTGGAGACACTTCTACGCCCGCTAAGTTTTCACTCAGCACATAACGCATAATAGTGCCGCCTTCGCTGTTGTTGACGGATTCCAGCGGCACACCATCTACCGTCACACCTAACTGTCCAGCGTTAAATCCGCGAATGGAAATGGTGTTAATGAGCTCGTACATGCCGTATGGATCAGACGTTTGAACGGTAACGCCGGGTAAGTCTTTCAATAAGTTTTGTGGCGCAATCCCCGGTGCTTGTGCTTCGATATACTCGTTGGTAATCGCTGCCGTCGTGCGGGTTGTTTTGGCGCCGATAACACTGATTTGCTCGATGTCGCTATCGTCGGGTAGGCCAGCAGCGTCGGCTTCTTCGGCGTTTGACTGCATGGCGGTTAGTGCGAGGCCTATCGCAGTAACCAGTTTAAGCTTTTGTCTTTGTTTCAAAAATGCTGATGTGCTTTCTTTCATGGCAATACCTGTTTCAATTTTTTGTGTAAAGGTATGCCTGCAGTAGTCGTTTACCGTACTAGATAACCTCTTGAGTCTATTGATTCGCATTGCCAGGACAATTCGTGTTCTTCTTATTTCCCTGCAGACCGAACTTGCCGTATCACAAACCACATACTCCTCGTGAGACAGACATGATTACCATGACAATCCGAAAGGAAACTGTGAAGAATCATTCCCCTATGGCCGGACAAGTAAAAAACTATGTACGTCAAATACCCCCCATTTTTTGAAAATGAAAGAATGACCTGCGCGGCTATTTATGAATGTAGAAAACTGAACTGGTGTGTAATTGCAGTGTTTTTATTGTGTAAATTTCGCGATGAAAGGAATGAAATTGAGGGCGACTAGCACAAAATATGAATATAAAAGGGGAAGTTAATATTTACCATATGAATTAATGTAGGGTTATTTATGCGTTATTTTAATGAGTTTAAATTAGACTAAAGTCGAATTCTTATGATCGGGAAAGCAAGAGGGATGAAATTGTTAGTTTGATTAAATACTTGATTTTTATGTGTTAAATGTCTTTTTGAAAGATGTGTTCGTCGATTGACGTATATTGCTACTGAATAAATATGTGTAATTTTCCAATATTCAAGCGGAATTATCACCACAAATTAATACGCCGCATTGCACAATAGAGGATCAAATCGACGATGATACGCAGCTTAACAATATTGGGTTTATTGATGTTTGGTTCGTTCGCCAAGGCCGAGAGCGATGATAAGGGGGCCGAGGTTTATAATCAGGCTTGTGTTATGTGTCACGCTGCGGGTATTTCCAACGCCCCGTTGGTGCACAATCAGGAACAATGGAATGAGAGAAAAGAGAAAGGCATGGACGTGTTACTCAAAAATGCGATTTCAGGTATCAACCAAATGCCACCGCGGGGGCTTTGCATGACCTGCAGCGATGAAGATTTGCAGGCAGCGATTGATTATATGATGTCTTCCCAGCAGTAAAGAAGCTTAACCAGCGAGAGTCGGGCAGTTTCATAATCATCATTCATTGTCACAAGGATTTTGCTATTATTCGGCAAACTCTTTTATACAACGACATCTGATGCAGAAAAAATACGACTATCTGATTGTAGGCGCCGGACTCTTTGGCGCTGTATTTGCCCGTGAAGCCACCCAGGCAGGAAAGCGGGTTTTAGTGATAGATAAGCGGGACCATACCGGTGGAAATATCTATTGTGAGCAGATAGAAGGCATCAATGTGCACAAGTATGGTGCTCATATCTTCCATACCAGTAATAAAGAGGTATGGGATTACGTGAATCAGTTTGTCACGTTCAATCGATATACTAATTCTCCAATCGCCAATTACAAAGGCAAACTCTATAACCTGCCTTTCAATATGAATACATTTAATCAGTTGTGGGGTGTAAATACCCCCGCTGAAGCCAAGGCGAAAATTGATGAGCAGCGAGCACCATACCTGGATAGCGAACCTCAGAACCTGGAAGAGCAGGCGTTATATTTGGGCGGACCAGACATATACGAAACCTTAATCAAGGGGTATACCGAGAAACAATGGGGCCGTCCTGCGACCCAAATTCCGGCGTTCATCATTAAGCGTTTACCATTTAGGTTTACTTTCGATAACAACTATTTCAACGATTTATATCAGGGTATTCCCGATGGTGGATATAACGCTTTGACGGACAAGTTGCTGGAAGGTATTGAGATAAAAACTGGCATTAATTACTTTGCCGACAAAGCCGAATTGGACGCATTGGCGGATAAAGTTTTATATACCGGTAAAATCGATGAATTCTTTGATTGTCGCTTTGGTAAGCTTGAGTATCGCAGTTTGCATTTCGAAACAGAAATACTCGACGAAGACAATTTCCAGGGTAATGCAGTGGTAAATTATACCGAGAAAGACGTGCCTTATACCCGTATTCTTGAGCACAAGCATTTCGAGTTTGGTACCCAGGAAAAAACCGTGGTAACTCGCGAATACCCTCACGAATTTAGCAAAGACAATGAGCCGTATTATCCAATCAACGACGAGACCAACAATGCCCTGTTGGAGCAATACCGGGCCTTGGCGAATGAAAAGGAATACAGTGATAAATACATTTTTGGTGGGCGTTTAGCAGATTATAAATACTACGACATGGACGACACGATTGAAGCATGTCTTAAGTTGGTGAAATCAGAGTTGTTAGCCTAACAAAAAGCCCGGCGCCCAATCGCATTGGTGCCGGGCAGCT
Organism: Alteromonas sp. ABH2_165; assembly: GCF_056159945.1. Classification (NCBI taxonomy): domain Bacteria; kingdom Pseudomonadati; phylum Pseudomonadota; class Gammaproteobacteria; order Alteromonadales; family Alteromonadaceae; genus Alteromonas; species Alteromonas sp. ABH2_165. The sequence continues at coordinate 180,849 of NZ_JBSWWF010000007.1, read as the reverse complement.
TAATTATTAGATGAATCAAAGATTGTTATAACGTGATGGCTTTTTCTAAAGCCGTTTTCAGATAAAAGCCACCCCCCAATTTTTCAGCTATTGCTTCGGCGTTCACCTTCATTGTCGCATAATCTTTGTCAGACAATTTGGCGAGCGCTGCGTTAATGTCTGCCAGCGAAGCAACTGCTAGACCAGCATTATTATCTAGTACATATTTTGCCATGGCTGCCTGATCCCAAATAATGACCGGGATACCTGCACGCAGGTACATAGATGTTTTGTGCGGATTGTTTATTTTCAGATATTCCCCGAAACTACCGGCACATTCTTCTAGCGAAATCCCGTCCCATACCAGGCCGAATTCGCCCTCAATGCGACTGACAATCTCAGTGGCCGGAAATACGCCTTTGTAATCTACTACCGTACTTTGGGGTAACGCTGAGCCGTCAAAGCCGGGACCATAAAGATTAAAACCAAAAGAAATATCTGTAAGAGTATCGATGGCATAAAGAAAGCCATTTTTTCGCTGATCAAGCTGACCGGCAAAAATGATGTTGTAGCCAGGAGTGGAAGGCGTATTTTCGGTCTTCTCTGAGTCGTTAAAATAATCGAAGATTTCCAACTCGACCAGCTTACACGTTAGTCCGTTTTCTCGTAACCATGCACTCATTTTTACATTATGAGAAATGATGACATCGTTCTTATTCAGCAAAGACATCTCGTTTGAGATATCCATCTTTTGCTTACGGTGAGAGCGTAAGTCATGAATGATAGTAATAACTTTACACTTCTTCAGCCGGGCTACGCTGAGCATAAGATTGTAGTATTTCTTTGTGGGATATTGCAGCACGAGCGTACTGCCCGTGGGCAATCTTAGTAATCCGAGTATGACGCCGGCCAAAGTGAGGAAAAAACCTTTAAATGAACTAGGAGTAGTGGTTCTCTCCAAGCCGAGATTTTTGAAGCCAGATTGCTCCATGACCTTTTCACAGTCGATTTTTGCTTTACCGGCTGCAGAAGCCTGAGCTTTGTAATTTCTAGAAATAAAGAACATGAAAAATACCGTATTTTAGTGCGCTGGCGTCGCTGTTGTTATCTTTAGCAGGATACCAGCAATATGGTTTTCGCACATTAGCAAAATGTTCTGACTGCTCAATATGGCATGGCAAGTGAAGCACTATAGCGGGGGCATACGATTAGATAGAGCTGCGAAAAGTCGATTTTCTCAGACTATTAGGCAAGTTTTCCAGAGTATGTATGTAACCATTAGCTCGTGTTTAGCGGTACTATAAAACAGGGCAGCGAGTGGAGAATGACGCCAATGACAAACCATAAAGATGCGATTGACGTAGTTTCAGAAAATATTGCCGAGCGAATAAAGCACCACGTTGGCAGTACTTTTAATCTGGAGACCTCCATTCCCGGACTGATGTTTTATCGCCAAAATTCTCCAACACAATGCACCACTTGTGTTGCTGAACCAAGCATCGCTGTGGTGGTGCAGGGCCAGAAAATGATGGCACTGTCAGACAAATCTTTTCATTTCGACCGCTATAACTTTCTGGTTACCTCCCTGGATTTACCTGCAAGAGTGCAGATTAAGCAGGCAGAAAATGCCGTGCCTTATCTTGGCTTCGTTCTTAAATTAGATTTTGCCGTACTCAGCGAATTACTTATGCAAATGCCCATCGATATTAAGAAGCCGAAAGCCCCTTCAAGCGGTATGGGAATGGGCGCTACTACGCCAGACCTTTTGGATGCCTGTTTTAGGCTCATTAAACTGCTCGATGACGAAGCATCTGCGCCCATACTGACGCCGCTCATTAAAAAGGAAATCTTCTGGCGCGTACTGAACAGCGATCAGGGTGTTAGGTTAAAAAACATTGTATCTGCTGGCAGTCACGGATTGCGCATCGCAAAAGTGATTGAGTGGTTGAAGGCGAACTTCAGCGAGTCTTACGCTGTTGAGGAGTTGGCTGAACGGGCACAAATGAGCAAATCGACTTTCCATCATCATTTTCGTGAAATGACATCAATGAGCCCGTTGCAATACCAGAAAAGTCTGAAGTTAATGGAGGCGCGGCGTTTGATGGTCGGTGAGCAAATCGACGCATCAAATGCGGCTTATCGGGTGGGATACGAAAGTCCGTCGCAATTCTCTAGAGAGTATTCACGCTTCTTTGGGAATTCACCAAAACGAGACGTTGAGAAACAATGGCGACTCATTGAGGGCCAGGTACAGGCCAGTTAATTTATTCTTCCATAAGATTATGCAGTTTGAAGGAAATGGTAAAACCTTCTTCGGGCTTGCTCTCGTTATAAACGTTACTGGCCAGTGTTACCTTGATCAGGTTGAACACCACACTTAATCCCAAGCCCGCATTGCCACTGCCTCGCTTCGTGGTATAGAAAGGCTCGAATACCTTTTTCAGTTCTTCCTCGGAAATACCGACTCCGTCATCTGAAAACGTAAATTGGTAACCGTCACCCGCAGGGGCAATAGTGATGGTGATTGTGCAATGCTCGTGATTAGGGCCAGCGGCATGGATCATTACGTTGGACGTTAATGCCGTAAGGATTTGAGTAATTACCGCTGGGTAAGTCGAAACAATAATGTTTGGCGGAAATCTGGGAATAAAGGTCAGTGACTTGTCTTGAGAATGGTGCTCGTAAGACGCAATGAATTCCGTAACCAGTTCTGAAACATTGGTTTTTTCAAGCAGACTGGCTTCTTCAGACTTTTTAACAGCAACTTTCTTGAAGCTTGTGAGGAGCTTAGAGGCGCGCTGCATGTTTTTTAGCATACTGCTGGTGATGTCCTGAGAGGTCGTCAGAAAGTCTGCAAACTTCTCGGCGTCGAGTTCGCCGCCATCGAAATCCTCTTTCAATTCTGCAAGCAACTCCATCAACAACGTACAGTTGGCAATGTTAACACCCAATGGCGTATTGATTTCGTGGGAAACACCGGCCACCAGGCCGCCCACAGCATCCATTTTTTCTGCTTCAAATTGCTTTTCCTGATCGGAAATCTCAGGCGTGGTTGGGATTTGTTTTTTCATGCAACGTCTGCTCTTTAAACAACCCCGAGCAGCAGCAAACAGGCTATCGGGACTGTATTACTATTCAGATAACAGCGTAGCGGTAAGTAACAACTTTGGCAAAATATTGATGATAGACTTTTGGCGAAGCATAAAGCGGTTATCCTTCGCCAAATTTAGTGTGCAAATAACTTAAAGGTAGTCTTCGCCAGCCGCAGCAGTAAATGCCATTTCCACGAGCCATGTTGGGTCGGCTAGCTCTACTTTTACGCAAGCTCGGCTCGGTGCTGTACCCTCGTCAAACCAGGCATCCCACACTGCGTTAAGTCGGTCTACATTGGCAAAATCAGTAATGTAAATTGTAACGGTGAGAATGCGTGACTTATCGCTACCTACCATCGCCAGCATGGCTTCGGCTTGTTCAAATACAGCCTTTACCTGGTCTTCTATGGTTTCTGCTTTTTCGTCTTCCGGTACCTCAACAAAGTTCGCAATGCCGTTGAATACTGTTACTTCAGACCAGCGACGGGTGGGATTAATTCTGTGGATTTTCATAGCTTTTTTCTGTTTCATAAAAAGCCCATTCTGCCATGAATAGTTCGCTCATTCTATTCAAGACCAGACCTAACATTACGCACTTAAGCCGTATTATTTGTTATTCGCGGCCTTTTTCTCAGCAACCAGTGTCGCCAATGTCGCATATTTATTAAATGCATATTGCCCGAGAACTATCGCCATAAGAAATCCGCGCCAGCCATCAAGAAATCCACCACGTAGGAAAAATTGTTGAATGAAATCTGTAAAAAACCTCAGGACAGCGTAAGCGAGCCCCGACTTTTTTCCGCGCTGAAATTTGTCCTCCGCACCTAAACTCGCATATTGAACATGCTTTTCCTGACAATGACGAAAGCTACGCCAGCTGTAGTGAAGTATGGGGGACTTCAGGTTGCGAGTTTTAACATAAGGAAGCACGATGGTTTCGTGAACTTGACGATGTTTAAAATGAGCTCCTTCTTTATGAAAGAGTTTGCCTTGAGGGGCTGAGTAGCGGCCGTGTTTCAATAAGCGCCCGAAAAAGTAGGTGTGCCAGGGCATTTTGATGAAGTTTGCATCTAAATCTGGTTCTGAAAGCACCTTATTTATTTCGTCTTTTAGCTCTGGGGTGAGTACTTCATCTGCATCTACCGTCATTACCCAATCGTATTTACACCAAGCTAGCGCGCGATTGCGTTGCGGGCCAAACCCGGGCCAGTCAGTCTGATGCACTTCATCTGTGTATTGTCGGGCTATTTCTACCGTTTTATCCTTACTACCAGAGTCAACCACAATGAGTTGATCGGCCCAGCCGGCCAAAGACTCTAAACACGCACCAATTCTGTCTTCTTCATTACAGCAAATTACAAAACACGAAATTTTACGAGTGCGCATTCTTTGGCTTTTCCTTTTCGATCAGGTCAGATAGAACATGACATATTCATGGTCGACCACAACGGTCAATCACGTTGCATATTACCTGAATATTACTGCAGTTTATCGCAATATATTATCGAAAACAGGAGCCTGAACACTACCACCACGTCTCGCCTATTGGGTAATCCAATTTAAAGGTTTGCCCAATGTAGGGCGTAGCGACGTTAAGATCGGTACTCGATGCTGCTTGTCTGAAACGAATCACAGGTTCGTTCCAATTGTGGAAGGCCAAGTCGAATTTTCCCCAGTGAATCGGCATGACATTTCTTGCTTTTACGTCGAGTGCAGCCTGTACAGATTCTTCTGGCAACATATGGATTTCAGGCCAGTATGGGCTGTAAGCGCCATCTTCCATGAAGGCGATATCGAAAGGCCCGTATTCCTCACCAATCATTTTAAAGTCAGGGTTGTAACCGCCATCACCGCTAAAAAACGCCTTTAGTTCTGGCGTGTTAATTACCCACGAGCCCCATAAGGTATCATTGCGCACACCCGGTTTACGGCCACTAAAATGCTTCGACGGCGTAAATACGAGCGTGTTACCGCCAAAGTCAGCTTCTTCAAACCAGTCCAGCTCAGTGATTTTCTCGTCAGAAATGCCCCAACGCAAAAGGTGAGCGCGAACGCCAAGTGACACATAGAAATGACCCACTTTTTCATCTAATTCAGCGATGGCTTTCGCATCGAGATGGTCGTAATGGTCGTGGGAGATTAACACTGCGTCGATATTTGGCATCGATTCAATGGTAAAAGAGTGATCAAAGGCATAAGGGCTGCCCACCGGCCATACGGGAGATGCACGATAGAAAACGGGGTCAGTGAGAAGTCGCAGTTTGCCAGTATCAATTAAAACAGTGGAATGGCCATACCAGGTAAAAGTGGGCTCACTTTGATGAACGTAGTTCGGCGTTTTAGTTGGCAGTGGGCTGTCAGGATGCTTGCCCTGAGGCGGAAAAAGTACCGATTTCAACCAGTCGATCATTGGCGGCTTCGGACTGTCAGGATCATCGGAAACAGGATGACGATTAACGAAACTGTCGTTCTTGAAGTTGTCAGAGGCCAGCATCCGCGATTTCGTTTGTTCGTCTGGCGCACCGCCAAACACAGGTGAAAACTTAACAAATACGAAGCCGCTGATTACGAGCAGAATGATTATGGTCAACGACCAGAACAGAAACTTTTTGAATACGCCCAATTCAATACTCCAACATCTCAATTATTCACTGCGCATTATAGGAAAAGCGTAAGCAGGAATCTGCGGCAAATATGGCCCTTTATGCATTCGAGCTGCAACTATGCCGCTCTGACAGCCCTCAAAGCAATAGCTTCTTTTTGCGAATAGCATTCAGGACTTTTTTGACTCTTTCAATAGTGTGTAGCAATATGTAGCAAATCATATTCTATTGGTGTATTCATGGGCATTGTTAAAATCTCCGAACAATTGCACGAAGAAGTGCGTAAGAATAGTGTGGTGATGGAGCGTTCTATCAATTCACAGGCTGAGTTCTGGATGAAAATCGGGAGACTTGCAGAGCAAAACCCCACGCTCACCTATGAGCAAATTCTGGAACAGGAAAAGCGTCAGCAAAACGTATCAACAGTGAGACTGGTTCATGAGTAATGTATCGATAAAAAATGCTCAGGAAATCGAACTGATGCGCGAATCTGGTCGGTTACTGGCCAGTGTATTTCATGCGCTGGACAAAGAAATTCAGGCCGGCATGACCACCATGGAAGTGAATGATTTCGTCGATGCATTCATCACTGATACCTTGCAGGCAAGACCGGCCAGCAAAGGGCAGTACGGCTATGAATATGTGCTTAATTCATCGGTAAACGAAGTGGTATGTCACGGCGTGCCGTCAGTTGCGAAGAAGTTGCGGGAAGGGGATATCGTGAATGTGGATATCACGCTTGAGAAAAATGGCTTTATTGCCGACAGCAGCAAAATGTATTGCATCGGCAAAGTAACACCCATTGCGAAAAAGCTGGTAGATACGACTTACGAAGCCATGTGGAAAGGCATCGAAACCGTAAAGCCAGGCGCGACACTGGGTGATATTGGTCATGCCATTCAGTCGCATGTGGAAAAAGCTGGCTTCAGTGTTGTGCGGGATTACTGCGGGCACGGTATTGGCCGCGAAATGCATGAAGAACCGCAAGTTGTGCATTATGGCCGCAAGGGCACTGGCATGCATTTAGTGCCAGGCATGACATTTACCATAGAGCCGATGATTAACCAGGGCAGCTATAAAACCAAGCAGAAGAAAGATGGTTGGACAGTGGTGACTCGCGACAAAAAACTCTCAGCACAATGGGAGCACACCATTCTGGTGACTGAAACCGGATTTGAAGTGCTTACGTTGCGGGATGAAGAGCACTAAAACAAAAAAGGCAGCGTTCGCTGCCTTTTCAATATCTACACACCAAAAATCAGAACGTCAAGCCTTCACGGCGCTTATACAGCGGGTTTTTGCTGTCGTCTTTGTGCGTATCTGAAAACATTATCAGGACCACAACATTTCCTATCATACTTCCTTCATATTGCGATTTTGGTAAGGCCTATTTTCCTATCTCGCCTTATATTTGCAAATAAACTGCCCCAAATGTCGACTTAACACCTATTTTCAGCCAAATTTGAAAAAAATTAAATAAAATTGGTCAAGCCACTTGATTTGTTGTTAACTAAAAGTTAACTTTGATGGAAAGTGATTGCTTGTGCGTGATTTTAATTAACAATTGTAGCAATTTGATGAGTTGATTTTGCTGCAATACTCCTTTAATTCGAGGGATTTGGCATGATTAATTCGAAAGAAAATGGATTTAAAATTAGTAGTTTGGCGGCTTCAGTTAGCTTAGTTCTCAGTATATCTGTGATGAGCGTTAACGCTCAGGAAGCAGAAGTCACAGACGAGGACATCGAAACTATTGAGGTACGAGGTGCGTATAGCCGAAACCTGCAGGATGCACTTCAAAACAAACGCAATTCCGACTCTATTGTTGATGGAATTTCTGCCAATTCAATGGGGACATTTCCCGACTTAAATTTAGGGGAATCACTACAGCGAATTACAGGCGTGCAGATTAATCGCAGTAATTCGAACCCCAATAACAGTCCAAGGGATGCAAGTATTAATCTCCGGGGGTTACCCGATGACTTTTCCAGAACTTTAATAAATGGGCTTCCGTTTGCTGATCCCGTTGATGAAGGTGGTACATCATTTGGGGTATTTCAGTCTGACTTGTTTTCTGGTCTGGAAGTGATGAAGTCACCCACCGCTAGCACACCAGCAGGTGGATTAAGCGGTGTCATTAATTTGAAGACTTCTAAGCCATTGGACTTGAAAGATGGTGCGACAACTATAGGAGTGAAAGGGGCATATGAATCACTGACGGAATCGACTAATCCGTCAGGTTTCCTTTCTACTACCCAGCATATTAATGATGATCTCGGTGTTACTTTTGCCGTTGTAGCATCACAGGACAACTACCGTCGCGATACCACATTGGTAACTCGATATTCCCAGCTCAATGATGAGAGTGGCAATCCGGTTACAATGGCTGACGGCGGAAACGTTTATTATCCAGGTCAAGCTCGTCAAATCGTATCTAGTTATGACGGTAACAATCTTGGAGTTTCAACGGCCCTTCAATATAAATTGTCCGATAAAGTAGAAACTCAGCTTTCAATTTTGTATTCGAGCAGAGATATGGATCGTCCTTTTGACATATGGGTTGTATCAGATCAGGGAAGCACGACAAACGTAGAAGCGCTAAGCGATCCTGTTTTCGCTGGAAATAACGCAAGCGGAGATCCCGAGTATGTGGTAACTGATGTCCGCCTGACAAATGTTGATACAACGCAGGGCCCACGCCCTGGTTCGATGAAAGACGAAGTTTTGAACATCAACTGGGCTTGGAACTGGATGCTGGACAATTGGAATATTGATGCAGCCATTGCGCACTCCAGGGGGAAAAATGAAACCCGGACTATTCAATATGATTACCGTTATGGCGGCGAAAATGGACTTGTTGCAGATCTCTTTACAGGCGGCGCCGACTGGAAAGGGTTTTCCATGGATGTTACAGATGAAGCGGGAGTTGGCTTCGCAGATGTAGGGGATCTCGGTAATGTTCTAGGGGATTACGTTGCTTCACCTCCGCATGTACTGGAAGCACCTGCAGCTATTGGCGGATACAATCGAATTATCATTGCCGACACCGACAGTGATATAGAAACAGACATGAATGTACTTAGCGTGAATGCCAAACGTTACTTGGATTTCGGTGCGGTGAATGGACTGGAGATTGGCGCTTTATACACCGATGGAACAGAAGAAAGTATGCGTCAGCGACATACTGTTCTGGGCATAGATAACCTGTCGTCAGACTTTATCAATAACGATTTCGTCAATGATGTTCATTATCTTGGTGGCGCTTCTTTCATGGGAGGAGAACTCTCTACTCTGAATAACTGGACATCAATTGATCCGTCTGTCTTAGAAAGCCGCTTGCAACCGGTGACTGTGCCAGAAGGGTATGCGTTAGGCACCGCTGGCTGGGTTATAAATCCGTTCGATGGGGCTGTACTCAATGGCAACTATGAAGCGAAAACAAAATCCACAGATGTTTACGCTAAGTTATTATTCGATGGTGTATTTTCTGGCTTTGAATACCGAGGCAATATCGGCGCTCGTTATGTTGATTACACCACTGATCTACAGTCCTTGCGGAATAACAATGGTGTCATTGAGCAAATTTCGACTACCAATGATTACGATGACCTTCTGCCCTCGGCTAATGTTGCAATAAACCTAAATGAAGACCTTATTCTTCGTCTTGCCTATAGCAACACTATTGTGAGACCGCTGAACCGCGATAACTCGCCAGCTCAGACTGTTTCGGTATCAACAGACACGACAAATCCAAATCCAATTAGTGCTACTCTGGGTAACTCAAACCTTGAACCCTATAGCGCAAACTCCTACGACATGTCATTGGAATGGTACAACCGACCTGGCGGCGCGATTACCGTGGCGCTGTTCAAAAAAGAAATTGACGGCTTTATTACATCGGTGAATTTATGTCCAACAGATGGTGGTGGCCTTCCGTTCAGTTCTCTTACGGGCACAGGCGTATTAGATAGTGAGGGTGTATTCGACTGTTACACGCCAGATGGCACAGGCATTATTGTTTCACAACAGCAAAATACGGCTGACACTATTGATGTCACTGGTGCCGAGCTATCAATACAGCAGAATTTAGATTTCCTGGACGGATTTTGGAGTGGTTTCGGAGGTCTATTCAACTTTACTTTCATTGATGTTAATGGGCAAATCAACGGAACGGATGCCGTATTAGCAGGCGTATCTGAAAGAAACTACAACGCTGTTGTGTTTTACGAGGCTGATAGTTACGCCATTCGTTTTGCTTACAATTGGCGAGATGAGTACCAGATGGCTGCTGGCGGCACATTCTCGGGAGCTGCACGTTCTGTTGATGCCAGAGGACAGCTAGACGCCTCAGCATCCTATAACCTTACAGAAAATGCAGTGCTTACTTTTGAAGCATTTAATTTAACTGAAGAGCCGCTGGTAGAATTCGAGGGAAATATGAATCGCCCCAGAAGAACTGATTTTGACGGCAGAACATTTATCGTCGGGGCTCGATATGCGTTCTAAACAGCAAATTGATAATGGGCGACGCCACGTAATTAAAGCTGGATTAGCTATCGGTGGCGGTGCGCTGGTGTTACATCAAGTCGGCTGTGCGTCTAATTCTACTGCTAGTTCTATCGCTGAGCGTCCTGGCAAGCTGATGTTGGCACTAAGAGATGAAGCTCTCGGTGTCGACTCTGAGACTTTGCGCTTTAGTTGGCTTTTACCAGAATCACAAGCTATCCAGATAGCTAGCCAGGTGCAGATAGCTTCATCAGAAGAAGCGCTAGAGCTTGGTAACACGTTATGGGATAGCGGTAAAAGTATCTCGGCGCAATCATCCTCAGTCGAGTTTAGCCAAGATATCCTGTTGCAGCCTGATGCTGTCTATTTTTGGCGTGTACGTACATGGGATGAGGGAAATGTATCTCAGTGGTCGGCACCACATAAAATTATTACTGCCCCCCAAACTGGACAGTGGCCAGCAAAACCAATTTGGCTGCCAGCGACACATAAGCAAAATGACTGGGCATTCTTTCGTAAAACGTTCGCTATCTCCGATAGCGGCATAGCGCATGCCTGGCTAAAGTTGTCAGGAGGCAGTACTAAGCCCTCCAGGCAATACGTTTACAAATGCTGGCTCAATGGCGAAATTGTCGGGGTTGGACCTGTCCGACCAATGTCATCGGAACATCGATTCCATACCTATGATGTCACGGGTTTAATTGCAGAAGGCGACAATACGCTCGCTGCGCAGTGTTTCAGTATTGATGAGCAATTTTTCACTGCAGAGCTCATTGTTCAGTTCAAAAATGGTTTTCGCCTGCAAGTCTTATCTGATGAAAGCTGGATGGTGATGGGGGCTGAAAGATGGATGCCGGATGCTGGCACCTTTACAGATATGTATTACCACGGCCCTAATGAATTTATCGACGCACGATACGAACCAAAGAATTGGAAAAGTGCGGGCAAGCAAAGTGGAGAGTGGGATTCAGCGGCTATTACTGACGTTGCATTGTCAGATATGCGTCCGGCCAAGGTAGATTCTGCTCAGCTTACAAAGCGGCTACCAGCTTCTATCGAGAAGGTGGGAAAACACCACTGGATCCTTGATTTTGGTAAGGAGGTTGTTGGTGGAATAGCATTCTCAGGGCATGGAATAGCAGGACAACATGTTGAAATTCGTTTAGGTGAAGAGCTAAACCCTGACGGTACTGTCCGCTATAAGTTGCGGGCTTTCCCGATTTATCGAGATGTGTGGACTCTTCGAGATGGACAACAGTCACTCTCTCATTGGGGATACCGGGCCTTTCGTTGGGTAGAAGTTATCACAAACGCACCATTAGATATTTCATCATCAATCACCGCTGAAGTTCTAGAGATGCCTTGGGACGAAACGCAGTCGTCGTTCATTAGCAACCTGGCATCGCTGAATAAAGTCTGGGATCTCTGTCACTACTCAATAAAAGCCACTCGACAAGATTTATATCAGGATACACCAACCCGAGAACGCGGCCCTTATGAGGGTGATGCAATTATTAACCAGCTATCCGAATACTATACTCAGCGTTCATTTGGGTTGGCTAAATACTCCGTCTCTTATCTGATTCGTAATCCTACCTGGCCAACGGAATACCGTTTATTGACATCAACGCTAGCGTGGCAAGACTATCTTCATTCTGGTGATGGGCATCAACTCGCCGAAGATTATCCGTTGATGTTAGAGAATCAGTTATTAGAGAACATCAATCCAGTTGGACTCGTGCAAAAGCCGCCTGGGGAATCCAGCAAGGTTAATGGCGACCTGGTGGATTGGCCAGTGTCGAATCGTGACAACTTTGATTTTAAAGAAGTGAACACTGTTGTTAATTGTTGGCAGTATGCGTCTCTTATCGCAATTGCGAACATTGCTGGCGTGCTCGGTAAGACAGAAGATCAACGTCGGTTTAATCAGATTGCAGAGAGAATGCGACAGGCAATTAATCAATATCTATTCGATAACGCTGCCAGCCGATATCTTGACGGGCACTTATCTACACACGCTTCACAGCATGCCACTATCTTTGCGCTCGCGTTAGGTATCGCTGAAAAATCAAAACTACCTGCCATTGGCGAAGCGCTAACTAGAGATATTAAAAAGCGCGGCGTTCAAGTGAGTGCCTATGCAGCGCAGTTTCTTCTGGAGGGGCTGTATCTGACGGGGCAATATGAAACGGCTCTTAGCGTAATGACCAGCGATGCCACATTCAGTTGGCTAAATATGATCAATAAACACGATGCGACTATTGTCATGGAGGCCTGGGACCCGGACATTAAACCGAACACGACCTTCTCACATGCGTGGGGCTCGGCACCGGCCAATATCATACCCAGATTCCTTGCTGGTATTCGAGTGTTGTCCGCGGGAGCTGCCAGGATATCTGTATCTCCGGCACCAGCTTCTGTTTCCTCGTTTGACATAACAGTGCCGACGATTAGAGGGGTCGTCGAAATGAGTTACAACTCCGCCCGTGTTGCCTCGCCACTTATGTTTTCAGTTCCACCCAATGTCGTGGCAGAAGTTGATTTGAGTAAGTTGGGCTGGGCTAGCACAGCGACGATATCTATAGCCGAATCGAGCAAGGGGACTATTTTACCGAATCAGAAGGCTTCTGAAATTTTTGTGCTTAGCGGTGGTAAGTACGTAGTTTCGCCTCGCTAGCAACACAATGCTTATTAAAGGATGTAATCATGGAAAAAAGGCAATATAAAATTATGATGCGCTGGATTGTTATGGGAATAGCTGTTTTCAGCAGCACAAAAATACTGGCAGATGTAATTCCTGATCTTTACCTGCATGACAAACAAAGTCTGAACGGGAAATGGAAATATCATGTCGATCCTTACGAACTGGGGTTTTATGACTATCGCTGGCAGCAGCGAGATCAAAAAGAGAACCCTACTCGAGATGCATTCTTCCTGGATTCAAAGCCGCAAAATAAATCTGACCTTATAGAGTATAGTTTCGACAAAGCAGAAGAAATTACCGTTCCCAGTGACTGGAACACGCAAAGTGAGAAACTCTATTACTATGAAGGTACGCTGTGGTATCGCAAAATTTTCACCGCAGAAACGAATAGTGACCGCACTTTCCTCCGCTTTGGAGCGGCCAATTATCGTGCTGATGTTTATCTGAACGGGAAAAAACTAGGCATGCATGAAGGTGGCTTTACACCTTTTGCTTTTGAAGCTACAGAGCATCTTCGAAACGGCGAGAACTCCCTCATTGTGAGGGTTGATAATAAACGCTACAAAGAAGCAATTCCTACCCTGAACACAGATTGGTGGAATTACGGTGGTTTGACTCGTGATGTCGATCTCGTTTCTGTGCCTGATACTTTTATTTCAGGCCATCAGATAAAGCTAACAGATCATAAATCAGGCAGCATAAAGGGTGAGGTCCAGCTGTCAGGTAAGAAATTAAAGCAGGCTATTACGGTCTCTATTCCTGAGTTGAACAAGTCGGTTCAAGTGAAAACTAACAAGCAGGGTTTAGCTTCGTTTAGTATTTCGGCACCACAGCTTTCACTGTGGTCTCCTGAATCACCTAAGATTTATGAAGTTGAAATAATGAGTGAAACCGACAGTATCACCGACAAAATGGGTTTTAGATCCATTGAGACAAAAGGTAAGCAGATTTTACTTAATGGTGAGCCGGTGTTTCTAAAAGGAATAAGCCTGCACGAGGAGTTCGCTAAGAATGGCGGGGGACGAGTAAGCTCTCACGAGGACAGAAAAACGCAGCTAGATTGGGCAAAATCTTTGGGAGTGAACTTCATTCGGTTAGCTCACTATCCTCATAGCGAAGATATGGTGCGTTTGGCTGAAGAGCGCGGCATCATGGTGTGGTCTGAAATTCCGGTTTACTGGACAATAGCGTGGACTAACAAAGAGACGTATGAAAATGCGGAGACTCAACTGTCTGACATGATTATTCGCGACCGCAATCGCGCCAATGTTATCATCTGGTCTATTGCTAACGAGACGCCGGTTAAAGCTGAACGGACTAAATTCCTTACCGATTTGATTGATACCGCTCGTGAACTCGATGGTACTCGCCTGATTTCTGCAGCTATGGAGAACCATTGGGACAGTAAAGTTGAAAACCTGACAGTGGTTGAAGATCCGCTGGCGGAAGCAGTCGATATTGTTAGTTTCAATCAATATATTGGTTGGTATGGTGGTACACCTGAATTACTTACGAAAGTGTCGTGGCGTATTCCTTATGACAAACCCGTGTTTGTAAGCGAATTTGGTGCTGGCGCGAAATATGGTCTACATGGAGAGAAAGACGAGCGATGGACAGAAGAATATCAAGCAGATCTTTACGATAAAACTGTCACCATGTTGGATAAAATTGATGGGTTAAGTGGTATGTCCCCTTGGATTTTGACCGATTTTCGCTCTCCTCGTCGATTGCTTCCCGAAATACAAAACGACTTTAATCGCAAAGGCCTCATGTCTGAAAAAGGCGAGAAAAAACAGGCTTTCGACGTGCTTAAGCGATACTACGAGAAGAAGTAGGCGGACTCCTTTAATATTTCATGATATCAGAGCTGACTGCATCAATGAGATGACGAAAACTAAAAATAACAAAGGCAGCCGAAGCTGCCTTTTTCATTAGCGCTTAAACATCAGGATTAGAACGTCAGTCCTTCACGGCGCTTATACAGCGGGTTTTTGCTGTCGTCAGCGTAACCGGGCTTCTGTGCTTCTACGGCTTCATCAGAAGAAGGCAGTTCCAGCGGCAGGGTGCCGGTGGGTGATACCTTGCCAGTAAGCACATCAATCACGGCATCGTCTGCACTACCGAAGTTAGCCAGAATAGCGCCTGCGGTATTGTTCAGTTCACCCATGATCATGGGGCGTTCCAGGAAGACGGATAAGATAGTTGGCACTTGCTGGCTAACGGCCAACATTTGCTGATATTTCTCATCGTCTTCGCGGAATGACACGCGGCCTTCATTCTGGCGGCTGCCGAAGAAGTGATTCGGATGCAGCTTTTCACTTGGCGTCGAGAAGCGGAAAATCGCAAAGTCGGCTTGGGCCGGGTCGGTCACAACTTCAAAACCACGAGCGGTCAGTGCCTCTGCATTTAAGCCATCAACGAACACTTTCTTCATTGAGTCTGCCAGTGGCAGCAGCTTATCTGCATTTTTCAGTAGCACTTGGGATTTTGCCTGAACCTCACGAGCCAGTGCCCGCCATTCCGGTTTACCCACATTCGATGCTGCAGTCGCTTCATCCACGTAGGGGTTGTCGAATAAACCAAGCTCAAACTTCAGTGTAAGAATACGGGTGGCCGACTCATCGATACGCGCTTCTGTCAGTTTGCCTTCATGTACCGCGTTAACGATGATCTCAGGCTGGTCTTCACCACCGAACTGGTCAATACCTGCGGTAATACCTTTTACGAAACGTTCAGGAATAGACAGGTCTTCCACACCCCACGGCGTCGCAATTTCCCGCACGCCCTGTGGTTTAGTTGGTGCCTTACATTCTTCACTACAGTCCCGGGTTACCGCCCAGTCTGAAACTACAACGCCTTTAAAGCCGGCATCGCCGCGCAGCAGGTTTTGCAGTATTTGTTTGTTGAAGCCTGGGCTTACTGCTTCTACTGGTTCACCGTCTACAGTGATGCCGTGTAAGATAGGATAGGCAGGCATAATGCCGGTGGTTTTTGCTTCGAATGCACCGTCAAATGCGCGGATATGATCTTCAAAGCTGGTATCGTCCAGTTGTGCATTGCGGCCGTAGTAGTTATGGCCATCAAAACCTTCTACCGCTGCACCGTAACCCACCCAGTGTTTGGTCACGGTTGATACGCCTTCCGGCGTGATGCCACTAGAACTGCCTTGGAAACCACGAATGTACGCGCCCACCTGCTGACTCACTTCACCAGCATCGCTACCAAAGGTGGCAATGATACGAGGCCAGCGAGGCTCGGTGGCTAAATCAGCCTGCGGTGATAACGCCATGGTAAAACCGGTTGCGCGGTATTCCTGACGGGTAATGTCACCAAACTGTTCGGTCACTTCAGGATCGTTCAGCGCACCAAAACCAAGAGGTTCAGGCCACTGCGTGAAACCATCGGTAGACTCAGCAGCCCCTAACACGTATTGGAAGTGGTTGCGCGGATCGGTACTGATGATCGCCGGGATGCCTAGTCGGGTTGTTTCTGCCAGCGCCTGGACTTTATTGTTTTCAACGGCCAGATCTGCCGGCGACATATTCAGACGGCTGATGTAACTGCCGATGTGTTTGTCTTTGAACAGGGAAGTAGCGACATCGATGTCATAGCCGTCCTGAGAAAAACCAGCAAAGCCATTTTTACCCGGCAAGGTGCCATGTACCATTTCACCAGCTTTTTCTTCCAGCGTCATGCGGGCAACCAAGTCGGCCACACGTTCTTCAACGGGTAAACGCCAGTCTTCATACGGGGTAAGTTTGCCATCGGCATTCAAATCTCGGAACATTTGGCCGTCCTGTTCGATAACCGCTTTGCTGGTGGTTTTAACCGCCACCTGGCTTACAGGGGAGGCATCTTTCTTCGGTTGCTCAACCTGGGCGGGCGAGGGTTTCTCGCCACAACCAGTAAGCATAGCGGTAGTGATTAGGCAGGCACTACCCAATGTTGCTGTATGCTTTTTCATTAATCGTGTCCTTGACCGGATAATTATTCGTTAACGGCGCCTGTGATTTGGTAAGTACCAGAGCCGAGTGAAAAGGTGTTCATTTCATCGGTACGGGAAACGTTAGTTACGAACTTACTGGCATTCACATTCTCGCCGTCAATCTTCAATGCTTGCTGCGCACCGGGTAACGAAATTGTTGCTGTAGTGTTAGCAGGAATGGTTACCCGGTAGTCAAACTTACCATCTTTTACTTGCCAGTGGCTCGAAATTTTTCCGTAAGGTGAATCATATTCTGCTTTTACCCAGTCAATTTCGTTCTGCGGATCAAACTCTGGCTTCAACGCAAAGGTTTTAAAACCGGGGCTCAGTCGTTGAATACCGCCTGAGTGACTGATTAACCACTCACCAATAGCACCGAACGAATAGTGGTTAAAGGAGTTCATGCTGTTATTGCCACCGAATCCGTCTTCAACAGTGTAACCGTTCAGGCGTTCCCAAATTGTTGTTGCACCCTGGTCGATAGGATACAACCACGACGGATACTGGTCGTTGAGCAATAAGCGGTATGCATCATCGGTATAGCCATTCTCAGACAGCGCTTTGCTGATCCAGGCCGTGCCGATAAAGCCGGTCATCAAGGAGTAAGCAGGGCGGGTTTTCCCTGCATCGTCAACGTTTTGTGACGATACCGAGTGGGTAAGCTTCTCTGCCATCGCCGCTGCGTTGTCTTCGTTGAATGCGTTCATTGCCAGACCAACTGCAAACGAGGTTTGGGTGTCTGCAACTGCCCATTCTGCCGGTGGAGCCACCGGATTAAACATACTAGGGCCACCCACCAGACCAACGGTTTGCATTTCATCATTCACAAACTTATCGTTGAAGAAGGCTTTTCGCTCGTCATATTGCTCGCGGTATTCACGGGCCATGGCGTCATCATCAAGAATAATGGCAACCTGTTTCATAATATCCAGCGCATAAATGTGATAAGCCGTAGCCAGATAATCTGCGCCCAGTTGATTATTCTGCGGCCCTAACCAGTCGCCCAATCCTGAGTCTGTGCTTAATCCGGTTTCGCTGTCGATGGAGTCATGTAGGAATGTCATGTATTCATTCATTGACGAATAATGTTCTGCCAACAAGCCTTTATCACCATATTGCCAGTACGTTTCCCACGGTACGGTAATACCGGCTACGCCCCAAAGCACGCCACCGAAGCCGCCGCCAACCGGGGCGACATCAGCATAGCGACCGCTCTCAGCCTGGGTATCGCGCATGGCCTGTAAGTGCCGGCGCATAAACTGGGAGGCATCGCTAACATAGGTTGCGGTAGGCGCAAATACGTTGATGTCGCCAGACCAGCCCATACGTTCGTTACGCTGCGGGCAATCTGTAGGAACAGATAAGAAGTTGTCTACATTCGACCAGGTAAGGTTAGACCACAGCTGGTTTACCTTCTGATCAGAACTTTCGTAGCGCGCAGTAAGCGCCTGTACTGAACTGACAACCACACCGTTAACGGCTTCTAACGGTAATGGCTTGTCTACACCCGTTATCTCAATGTATTGGAATCCGTGCGAGGTGAAATGAGGCTCAAAGGTTTGCTCGCCGTCAGTCATGATGTAGATATCCTGGCTGAGGGCGGCACGATAATTTTCGGTCATGATCATGCCCACGTTCGGGCCTGATTCTGGTAAGTCCGGATAGAGCATTTCGGCAAACCGTACGGTAACGGCTTCACCGGCTTTACCATTCGCAAAATGTAGTCGAGGTACGCCAACGATGTTCTGTCCAAGGTCGTAGACAAATACACCAGGACGTACCTCTTCCACACTTTTTGCCTGAACAGTGGTAAATTCGCGGGCGGGTTCACCAATTTGCCCTACAAGCCTCATGTTGTCGTAAGACAGCGTTTGCGCCGGGCGCATCATGTTTGGTTGTACATTCTGCGCTTTGGTTGCCTCTAGTGAAATTTCTGCAGCCGGTTCCCATTCGCGCTCGAACGATGTGCTGGCCCAGCCTGCCTGTTCTTCAGCAATGCGGGCATCGTACACTTCGCCCATCGATAAGCTACCGTACACCACTGGTGAGGTGTCGCTGAACTGCCAGTTGCCTGGTTCAGTGATCACAACACTTTCCGAGCCGTCTTCGTAAGTAATGATTAGCTGCGCGAGCAACGACTGGCGATCACCAAACCCATTCCAGGTGTTACCGAAGCCGAGCATGCCGCTCCACCAACCTTCGCCTAGTTGGGCGCCCATGGCGTTTTCACCGTTCTGAACGGCATCAGTGACATCGTAAGACTGGTACAAGTGGGTTAAGTTGTATTGCGTTAAGCCAGGGTTGTAGTAATCGTTACTCACCTTTTCGCCGTTCACGTAGTATTCGTAAATGCCCCGGGCGGTAACGTACAAGCGCGCTTTGCTAACCACTTTGTCCGCGACATCGAATTCTGTACGCAGTTGGGGCATACCGTTACTTTGGGTATCAACAACCACGAGCTGACTGTCTTTAGAACCGGTGAATCTAATACCGGCCTTGGTATCGCTTACCTGGCTGGATTTCTCGGCAAATGCAGCGCCATGCTCAGCGCCACTAAACAGCACACTGTGCGGCGTATGCATGTTGCTCACTGTCAGGTTGCTTACCGTGACGGTTGAACCCGCATCCGCGGCTACACCGACATCGTTGAGCATGCCATAGGTGACGTAGTCGTGGTTGTGACCCAGAGGGTTGAGCTGAACCGTGGCCCCTTCAACCAGTGGCGGGAACATTAACTGAAAACCAGATTTCTCTTCCGATTCAGCACCGACCCAAAAAGCCGAATTACCATCTAACTGAACGGTAACATTGCCGAATTCATTGTTGATAAGCAGGTTGTGAGGCTTGTGGCGGTTATAAGCGTTTAGCAAAGACGGCTTAATAGCAAAGGATTTAACCGGCGTATCCGGGGTGTCGTTTTGCGTATAGCCTGCACGGTAAAAATTCAGCGTTGCCGGTTTACCGTCTTCAACACCCGCTACATCCAGTTCAATTTTAAAATAGCTCTCGTCTTCGCCGCTTTCTACCTGATAGATGTTTTTGAACTTGTCCATCATACGCGGATCATTCGCAGCAAATACAATACCGCCAGCCGTGCTTCCTTCTTCAATGGTTACGTCTGCGCTAATGCGGAACAGTGGCAAATAATCACCGTAAAGGGGAAGGGCATCATCATCGCCGCCTATCCAAGTTGCGCCGTTCCAGGCGTTCAAAGAGGGATCCAGTAAGCCGGTTTCAAAAGTGGACATGGCCTGACTTTCATCGCCATCGTTGTCCCACACTGTGAGGTGCCAAGTGTATTGGGTACGCGGGCGCAAAGGTGTGCCTTGATAGGTAATGTGAAGCGCTTGTGCGGAGTTTTGCTTGCCGGAATCCCATACCAGCGCGCCGTTTTCGTCGGTCACACGGATTTGATAAGCAGACTGGCTTAAGCCTTTCTCTTCTCCCTTTGCAGCCAACTGCCAGCTAAAGCGAGGCGCGGTGACGTCAATGCCAATGGGCTGGTTGCGGTACTCAGTTTTAAGCGCCGCTAAATCAAATGGTGCAGATGAACTGCCGGCACTGCCTGTGCCGCTACAGGCTGAAAGTATTGTTACAGGTGCTGCAACAGCAAGAGTGAGTATTAGTTTGCGCATGCAAATCTCCAGTACGTACCTGGTGGCAATCTGTTCAGTGAAACCTGCGAGTAGCGCGAGTTTTCTGAAATGTTATGATTGAAAGTGATTGGCATGTTGCCCTATCTGAATAGATGTTGTCAATGTGTTAACAGCTAAGTGACGAAGCTAGTACAAGATAATTGAGCCGAGATACTGGTCGGCGGGTGAAATATAGCGCATCGGGCAATGACATAAAGCATGCGAAGTGCGCTGCAAAGCTTATTTAATCTACTTTACATTCAATCCTATTCATTTCTGTTGGTTAACCATGGTTGTGTGTTTTTTATTCATTAAATTTATGGATAGCAGGTATTAATTATATTTGTTTGTGATTGTTATTGACTGTTTATGATTGTCGCTGTACTTTGTTGCTCCAATGTTAATTAAAATCGAGCAGTTTTAATAAAAATAACATGCTGCCAAAAAGTAAGTTAATCACTGACACACAACCACGCAAGGAGATGAAAATGGCTTCATTTTCAGGACTAACCGCTACACCAGCATTCCGTCGTTCCGCACTCGCGGCAATGATCACGGCTTCTTTTTCCCATTGCGCAATCGCTCAGGACGTTGAGTCTGCCCAATCCGAACCCGATCCTACTGTAGAAACCATTGAAGTACGTGGATCTGCAACCGGTACACTTATTCGCGGTGCAACGCCAGTCGGTACGAATGTGGTAGGTATTTCTGAAGAAGATGTGGCTGAAATTGGTGTACCTGACAGCAACGAACTCCTTGCGCAAATTCCGCAAATGACCAGCACCTTTAATAGCCGTCCAACAATGGCGACAGATATTGGTCAGGGCATGCCAATGCCTAAACTTCGCGATATTGGTACCGGCGGCGGTAGCACAACACTCGTACTGTTAAACGGTTTACGCTTACCAGGCTCAGGCATTATTCAAACGGTACCAAACGCGGCAGCCATTCCTCCTTCTGCATTAAGTACAGTAGAAGTGGTTATGGATGGTGGCTCTTCAATTTACGGTTCCGACGCCATTGCTGGGGTAGTTAACTTTATTACCCAACGCCCAAAAGATGGCGTAACGCTGAACCTGGAAGGTGGATTTGGTGACAGCTACACCGCAGGAACGCTCAACTTAACCGCCGGCACATCTTGGGATTCTGGTGCGGCGATGCTGTCGTTTTATCATGCGGAAAACGGCGATGTGATGGGTTCAGATCGTGATTTCATTACCGCCGACAATACTGCAAACGGCGGCGGTGACTATCGTACTCGCCAGTGTAGCCCTGGCAATATCACGGCAAACGGCACCAGCTACCGCATGGATACGCTCACCGAAGGCAGTAACTTATGTGATCCTAACGACGGTATTTCGTATGTACCTGAACAAAAGCAGGACACCATCTTCCTGGCCCTTGAGCAGGAATTTTCTGACAACGTTTTCCTTAATCTGAACACTTACTACAGCGACTGGGGCGTAGACATTACCGGCGACGCAACCAACGCACTTACGGATTTAGGTGCTTCGGGAACTATCACTTCCGATAACCCTTACTTTACTGCAATTGGCGATGAAACGTCGCAGACCGTAGACTTTAGCTTTTCCGATGTTGTAGGGCCCGGCGCGAAAAACAGCAGCGACTTTAAAGCATTCTCTTTCATGCCGGAACTCACGGTTGAGTTACCAAACTACTGGCGTTTGAAAGCGGCATACAGCTACGGCTGGGCTGAAACCCATGGTGAAGAAACCGGGGTAAATGCTACCGCCGTTGCCGCCGCGCTGGCAGGTACCGACGAGTCCACTGCACTGAATCCTTATAATGTAGCTGCAACAGATCCTGCGGTACTGAACAGTATCCTTTCTTACTACGGTACACTGGGTGATGCGAAGCAAACCCATCATCAGATCCGCCTTACACTGGACGGTGCCATTTACTCTTTACCGGCCGGTGATGTGATGCTGGCGGTGGGTACAGAGTACTTCAAGCAAAACTACGACGTTTCATTTGGCGGTGGCGCAGCAAACGCACTGCAAATGACAGAAACGTCTGCGTCTCGTAACGTTAAGTCCGTATTCAGTGAAGTGGTTGTGCCGGTGATGGATGATCTTGATGCCGGAACCATCGACTTTACTGCGTCCATTCGTTACGACAGTTACAACGATGTGGGCAGCACGACCAACCCGAAGATCGGCGTAGACTATTCTCCGACTGAAAATTTACGTTTGCGTGCGCAGTGGGGAACGTCATTTCAGGCGCCTAGTTTGGCGGATTCCGGTGCAGCCGTTGATACCCGCGCTATCACGTTAGGCGTGAGTCCTTTCATGGCACCAGACGCAGCTGATTCTGACTTCTTCCGCGGCACCATTATTTTGGCAGGCGGTAGCGATGGCTTGCAACCAGAAGAATCTGAATCTTACAGTGTAGGTTTCGACTGGACGCCAGAGTTCTCTGACGATCTGAAAGTGAGCATGACCTACTTTGACGTGGACTATTCCAGTGCAATCAGCCTGGCACCGTTCTACACGCCAAGTGTATTGTTTAGCACACCGGGCTATGCCGATTACTACACATTGAACCCAACACTGGATGAAGCGCTGGCAGCAGCAGATGGTATGCGTATCGACGGGCAATCAATTGAAAGCCTTTATGCTGACGGAAACTCTGCCTACGTACTGTTTGACGCACGTCGTAATAACATGACGGCCACCAAGTTATCGGGTATCGACTTTGACATCAGCAAAGTATGGCAAACCAGTTTTGGTAGCGTGAACGCCAGTGTGGCAGGTTCCTACACCTTAGACAGAACCTTCCAGCCTGTGCAGGGTGCGGCCTATCAAGACGAAAAGAGCACAGACGAGCGTGGCGACTATAACTTGTTAGCGCAGGTGGGTGCGACTTACGAAAACATGCTGGGTACCGTTCGCATTCTTCACACTGACGGTTGGGAAAATGCGGTTGCCTCTGCAGATTCGCTCACTACTGTAAACTTGTTCGGCAAGTACGATCTGGGTGAGTATGAGTTTGTCGAAGAAGCTTCAGTGACGGTGAATGTCGATAACTTGTTCGATGAAGACGCTGTCTACTATGATGACGCAAACGGCTTTATCAGTGGCTCAACACTGGGGCGCGTGATTTATCTGGGACTGAATCTGAAGATGTAATCAGTGTAAGTCTAAGAGCGGAGTCGGCAGACTCCGCTTTTTGTCGTTCAAGGCCTGAATGCAAAAACAGGTATCACTATTGGTAAGTCGTCGTTAAGGAAAATTATATGCAGGAGAAGAGCATGCTTAAAGCCGTATTGGATATTGGAAAAACCCACATCAAATTGCTTTTGGTGAAAAATGGTAAAGAATGTGCCAGCTTCAGCTGCAAAAACGCACCCATCGAAGGCATGTATCCGCAAGCCGACGTTGATGGCATTTGGAACTGGTTAACTGAAACCTTACGTTCGTGTTCATTAACGCCGCAGATCGAGGGATTTGTTGTCACCACCCATGGTGCCACTGCCGCGCTAATCAACGACGCGCAGCCACGAGAAGATGCGCTTGTACTACCCGTACTCGACTACGAATTCGCGGGTATTGAAGCATGTACAGACGACTATCAGAAAGTACGGCCCGATTTTGAAGACACCTTGTCTCCAGCACTGCCTGCGGGGCTGAACCTTGGGCGTCAGTTGTTTTGGCTGCAATCAAAATTTGCTGATCAGTTTTCCTTTGCAACGACAATTTTGATGTATCCCCAATATTGGGCATGGCGCTTAGGCGCGGACATGGCCACCGAAGTCACGTCGCTGGGTTGCCATACCGATATGTGGAACCCGCAAAAACAAGACTATTCAACGCTTATAAGCGCCTGTGGATGGCAAGAAAAGCTGCCAGAATTGCGCAATGCCTGGGACTGCCTAGGAAAAGTATCTGAGGATGTCGCTAAGCAAACCGGACTCTCAGAGGATTGCGAAATCTTTGCGGGAATTCACGACAGTAACGCCAGTTTGCTGCGCTATTTGTCGATGGCCCAAGATGGCGAAAGCTTCAACGTCATTTCTACAGGTACCTGGACCATTCTGATGCAGGTGAACGGCAGCACCGAAACGTTGGCACAGCATCGCGATACTTTGGCAAATGTGGATATTCATCGTAACCCGGTGAGCTGTGCCCGTTTCATGGGCGGCCGGGAATATGAAAAAATCTGTACTACCCTGGGGGGCAATATTCGTATGAGCGCCGAAGCGGCGGATATCCAAAAGGCGTTAGATGAGGGCTGGATGGTAACGCCAGATTTCAGTCAGGGTAACGGCCCGTTTGGCGGTCTGACACCACAACTATTGTGTCCGCCATCACCAGAAGCGCCACAGGCCATTGCCACACTCTACTGCGCACTTTTGATTGATCAGCGATTGAGCGACCTGAATTCAACGGGCACGATATATATAGAAGGGGCATTTTTGAAAAACCCTATGCTATGTCAGCTAGTGTCGCAGTTGCGCCCACAGCAAAAAGTGATGCTGTCTCGTGACAATACCGGCACGGTAATGGGCGCAGCAAGCCTGGTGCACTACAACAGTAATGAACAGTCAGCGTTGGATGTGATTACCTGCGAGCCTGCCGCATTTGAGGGTTTAGAAGCGTACCGAGCGAAATGGTTTTCATATATTAACTAAAAGTATCACTTTCAATCAAAATGCGCGTATTTGATTGATCGCATTTGCACAGGTGACTATATTATCTCCCACACATATAACAATTACACAGGTAATACCATGCTGGAGAAGCAACGTCACCAGCTCATTCTGGACATCCTTGATGAGAGTACTTTCATCAGTGTGCGCGACCTTTGCGCTCAGCTGAATTCGTCCGAAGCGACTATTCGCCGCGACCTTAACAAACTGGCAAGTGCAAAAAAGATTCGAAAAATTCGTGGTGGTGCGCAGGTACTCGATAACAAAACCGTCTCGAATATCCGTCTTTCAGGAAATGCTTTTCTGGTGGACCGGGAGCGCAATGCCAGTACTAAACAATTGATTGCTAAAGCCGCCACCGACATGTGCGAAGACGGCGAGTCTATTATTATCAACGGCGGTAGCTCTACCTTCATGATGTCTGAGTATCTGGTAGAGCGGAAAATGAATATTCTGACTAACTCGTTCGTGCTTGCCCACGAACTGCTTGAAAATAGCCAGAATCAAGTAACGCTACCTGGCGGCGAGGTTTACCGTAAGCAAAGCATTATTCTGAGTTCTTTCGAGAACGACACCACACAGAATTATCGCGGCAGCAAAATGTTCATGGGTTCGCCTGGTGTGAGTGAATTTGGCGTAATGGAAACCGATCCATTACTCATATTGGCTGAACAGAAGTTACGTAAACGCGCTGACAAGCTCATTGTACTGGCAGACAGCAGTAAGATAGGTATTCGCGGCAATCTTATTTTCTGTGGCCTGGACGAAGTCGATACGGTGATTACTGACAGCAAAGCAGACCCTGAAGCGCTCGACCGTATTCGCGAACACGGTGTGAATGTGATTGTGGTTGAAAACTGCGACTAAAGCTGCCCGGTTCTGATTAATCTCTAAGCGATAGTACGTTCTGTGCTATCGCTTCCTTTACGCTTGCCCAAATCCCTCTTTGAAGTTTCATATTTGGTACCAAACTGTTAACAACTGCGGTTTTTTACATCAATACTATCTGGTCTAAGGTATATTCTCTTTAAAATTAATGTAACAATTCTGTTATATTGTGATTGGAAATGATTGACAAAGATTGCAATGGATGTATATTGATTTGTATTCAATCAGCGGCTTTGCCATGAAGACCCGATTCACTAAATAACTTCACAGGATGCTCAGAAATGCCTTATCAGCCAGATGAATACAAACACGTCAAATATCTGTGGGAAGACGAGGTTGCCGACAAACTCGATCCCGTAGATAACCTGGTATACCGCTCCAACAAGTTGGGCGAAGACCAGCGCATTACCAATACCGGTGGTGGTAACACGTCAGCCAAACTGATGGAAAAAGATCCGCTTACCGGTAAAGATGTGGAAGTACTTTGGGTAAAAGGTTCTGGCGGCGACCTGCGTACGTCAAAGAAAGAAAACTTTTCATCACTGTACCAGGACAAACTGAATGCACTGGACAGTGTGTATCAGGATTACAGCGATAAGGGTTACAAGTCTGCCGGCGAAGACCGCATGGTTGGTATGTTCAAGCACTGTAACTTCTGCCTGAACCCACGTGCATCGTCTATCGATACGCCTCTGCACTCAATGATTGACGAAAAGCACGTTGATCACCTGCACCCGAATGCGGTGATTTCAGTGGCATCTTGTAAAGCACAGAAAGAGCTGACAGAAGTGATTTGGGGCGGCAAGCTGGCTTATGTACCGTGGATGCGTCCTGGTTGGGAAGCGGCGAAGCTGTGTGAAGACACCTATGCAGCGAACCCCGATATCTGGGGCATTTTGCTGGGCCAACACGGTCACACCAACTGGTCTTCTGAAAGTAAAAGCTGCTACGAAACTTCTCTGTGGGTAATTGAAACCGCAGCGCGCTACATCGAAGAGCATGACAAAGGCGAAATGACCTTTGGTGGTCAGAAGTACCAGTCGCTAGACGATGCGGCACGCACCGATTTGCTGAAGGACTTCTTACCTGTAGCGCGCGGCTTACTTTCAAACAAAGTGAAGTTTATCGGTACTGTTCAAACTGACGACGCCACGCTGCGATTTGTGAACAGTGTTGATGCGCCGCGTCTTGCTGAGTTAGGTACTTCTTGTCCTGACCACTTCCTGCGTACCAAAATTAAGCCTCTGTTTGTCGATTTCGACCCACAGAACGATGACTTCGATACCTTGATCACCAAGTTTAAAGCGGGCCTGGAAAAATACCGCGAAGATTACACTGCGTACTACGAAGCGTGTAAACGCGAAGACTCTCCAGCAATGCGTGACCCAAGCCCAACAGTGGTATTGATTCCGGGTGTAGGCATGATTTCCTGGGGTAAGAACAAGAGTGAATCTCGTGTAACTGCAGAATTCTATAACTGTGCCATTGAAGTAATGCGTGGCGCAGAAGCGATTTCTGAATATACCGCGCTGCCAGCTCAGGAAGCGTTTGATATCGAATACTGGGCGCTGGAAGAAGCAAAACTGCAGCGTATGCCGGCTGAAGCCCCTCTGGCTCGCGACGTGGTTGTGGTGATTGGTGCCGGTGACGGTATTGGTAAAGCGACAGCCCACCGCGTTGCTAAAGAAGGCGCGCACGTTGTTTGTGCCGACTTGAACCTGGAAAACGCGCAGCGTACCGCTGGCGAGCTTACAGATAAATATGGTCAGGGCATCGGCGTTGCCGGTACAGGCATTTCGTCATGTGGTCCTGCGGTTGCTATGCAGGTAGATATCACCAAGCGTGAAACCGTTGAAGCATTGTTTACCCAAGTACTTTTGGCCTACGGCGGTCTGGATAAAGTCATCGTTACTGCGGGTGTGTTCATTGCTGAAGGCAGCGACCTGGCGAAGAATGATTCCATCTTCGACATCAGCTTTGGCGTGAACGTGAAAGGCGGTTACGTGGTCGGTTCCACTGCACAGAAGATCTGGGAAGCACAAGGTCTGAAAGGTGCCATGGTGCTGACAACCAGTGTTAACGCTGCCGTTTCGAAGAAAGGTTCGCTGGCTTACGACACCAGTAAAGCGGCAGCAAACCACTTAGTGCGTGAACTGGCAGTGACCTTGTCTCCACTGGTAAACGTGAACGCATTGGCACCGGCTACGGTAGTGCAGGGCAGTAACATGTTCCCCCGAGACCGCGTGATTTCCTCGTTAACCAAGTACGACATTGCCCATGATGAAAGCGAAACCACTGAGTCACTGCGCAACAAGCTGGCGGAATTCTACGCCCAGCGCACCCTGACCAAACAACCTATTACACCGGATGACCAGGCCGAAGCGGCTTATCTTCTTGTATCCGGTCAACTAAGCAAAACAACCGGGCAGGTGATCAGTGTAGACGGTGGTCTGCATGAAGCCTTCCTGCGATAAGAGGTGAGTTATGTTACGAAGAATTGATGCATCCGTTATTAACGACGAAAACGAAAAGTTAAAGAGCCACCTGGACGCCGATTATGCTGCGCTGGCTGACAAACTTGCCCGCGACAATATTGATATTGAAACCATTACGGCAAAAGCCGGTGAGTTTCAGGTAGCCGTGCCTTCTTGGGGCACCGGCACCGGCGGTACGCGTTTTGCCCGCTTCCCGGGCACCGGTGAGCCACGTAATATCTGGGAAAAGCTGGAAGACTGCGCTGTTATCAATGAAATGTCTGGCTGTACCGACAGCGTTTCACCACACTTCCCATGGGACAAAGTGGACGATTTCTCTGAACTGAAAGAGAAAGCTGATGCATACGGACTAAAATGGGTATCGGTTAACTCTAATACCTTCCAGGATCAAAAAGGTCAGGAATACTCATACAAGTACGGCAGCCTGAGCAACACCAAGAAAGAATCCCGTGACCTGGCCATTCAGCACAATCTGGACGTTATTGAATACGGTAAACAGCTTGGCGCAAAAAGCCTGACAGTATGGGTTGGCGATGGCTCTAACCATCCGGGACAGTCGCACTTCCAGCGCGCTTTCGAGCGCTATCTTGCGAGCATGGAAGAAGTGTACAAAGGTCTGCCTGACGATTGGGAAATGCACATCGAACACAAAATGTTTGAGCCTGCATTTTACTCCACCATCATCCAAGACTGGGGTTCAAACCTGCTGGCTGCTATGCACTTAGGTCCCAAATGTAAGTCGCTGGTAGATCTGGGTCACCATGCACCGAATACCAACATTGAAATGATTGTGTCGCGCCTGATTCAGTTTAAAAAACTGGGCGGCTTCCACTTCAACGACAGTAAATATGGTGACGACGATCTGGATAGCGGTTCACTGCATCCGTATCAGCAGTTTCTGATTTTCAACGAACTGGTCGATGCCGAATACCGTGGTCAGGAAGGTTTTGGTCCAGCTTACATGCTTGATCAGTCGCACAACGTAACTGACCCGGCAGAAAGCTTGATCAACTCTGCTATTGAAGTGCAACGTTCTTATGTAAAAGCACTGCTGGTGAATCGTGAAGCGCTGTATGGTTATCAGGAAGACAACGACGCATTAATGGCATCGCTGGAACTGAAAAACGTATTTAATCTCGACGTTTCACCTATTCTGGCAATGGCCCGTTACCGTAAAGGTGCGCCAATCAATCCTCTGGGTGTATACCGCGCTGCAGGTTACCGCGAAGGTATGGCGAAACAACGTCCGCAGGATCCAAACGCCACCGGTTCTGGTATTGTCTGATCACGCCGTAATCAGTGTGTAAGTTAACAGCTCGCTCCGGCGGGCTGTTTTGTATGTTGTGCAGTGTTACCTGTTCAGGGAAATGGAAAAAGAGCAATGCGATTAAGCCAGTGTCATAACTTTCATGACTTTCGGAAGTTGGCGCAAAAGCGTCTTCCGGGGCCGATTTTTAACTACATCGACGGTGGAGCCGATGACGAAACCACGCTAAAACGCAACACTTCAGCGTTTCGCGAATGTGACCTCATTCCCCGGGTACTTACCGGTGTGAAAGACATCGATTTAAGTGTTGAAGTGATGGGGCAGAAGCTTGCGCTTCCGGTGTATATGTCACCAACGGCGTTACAGCGGTTATTCCATCATCAGGGCGAGCGTGCTGTTGCAGCAGTGGCTGAACAGTTCGGTACCATGTTTGGTGTCTCGTCTTTAGGCACAGTAAGCATGGAAGAAATCGCCAAACAGTACGATACGCCTCAGGTGTACCAATTCTACTTCCATAAAGATCGTGGACTTAATCGTGCCATGATGGAGCGGGCAAAAGAGTCTGGCATTGAGGTAATGATGTTAACGGTAGACTCTATCACTGGCGGTAACCGCGAGCGCGACTTGCGAACTGGTTTCTCCATTCCGTTTCGTCTGAACCTGGCAGGGTTGTGGCAGTTTGCCACCAAACCGATGTGGGGCATCAACTATGTCACCCACGAGAAGTTTTCTTTGCCGCAACTCGATGCGCACATCAACATGGGTGGCTCTAGCAGTTCTATTGGTGACTACTTTACTAATATGCTCGACCCTTCCATGAACTGGAAAGATGTGGAAGAGATGGTGAAGTTCTGGGATGGACAATTCTGCCTTAAGGGCATTATGAGTGCAGAAGATGCCCGTCGCGCTGTGGATATTGGTTGTACCGGTATTGTGATTTCCAATCACGGTGGACGACAGCTAGACGGTTCCCGAAGTTCATTCGATCACCTGGCAGAAATTGTTGATGCTGTTGGCGATGAAATTGATGTGATCTTCGACAGTGGCATTCAGCGCGGTACTCATGTGCTTAAAGCGCTGGCGCTGGGTGCAAAAGCGGTTGGTCTTGGCCGCTACTACCTGTTTGCACTGGCAGCTGCGGGCCAAAAAGGCGTAGAACGCGCAATGAAGCAAATGGTGGCTGAAATCGAGCGTGACATGCGTTTGATGGGGTGCAGCAAGATAAGCGAACTCAATCGCGACCACGTGCGTTTTCGCTAACATTTACCTTTCTTTTCAAAGGGCCATTAAGGCCCTTTTTTGTGCCTTTAATTTATCATTAACATCACGATTTTCCTCAACTTAGCAATCATGCTATGTAACTTAATACTCAATTGCAATCACGCTTAGCTTTCGTAATTGCAAAAATATGATTGAAACTGACTAAAAGTATGTGATCGGCGTTAAAAATTTGTGTATGCTGGCCCTTCAAGTGTTTCAATGATGTAAATCCGTTACTAAAAAATTACATGCGGGTGGTTGAGGGAGTTAGGTATGACGCCGAATCCAATGTTAGGTGTTTTGTTTCACTGGTTAGGGGGGCTGTTCTCCGCCAGTTTTTACGTTCCATATAAACGCATTCAGCGATGGTCCTGGGAAATTTTCTGGTTAGCGGGTGGTATATTCAGCTGGTTTCTTTGTCCGTGGTTTTTTGCCTGGATCCAAACAGAAGATCTGCTCGGCGTATTAGGCGCAACAGACGTGTCTACCTTGCAGCAGTGCTTCTTATGGGGGCTGGGCTGGGGCTTCGGTGGCCTTACGTTTGGTTTGGCTGTGCGCTACATGGGGATTTCTTCAGGTATGGCTATTGTACTCGGCCTTACCACGGTACTAGGTACGCTCGGTCCGCCAATCTTCGACGGTACTATTGGCGCGGTATTAGCCACAACAGCAGGACAGTTCGCCGTTGGCGGAACCTTAATGACCCTTGCGGGCGTGATTGTGGTGGCACGAGCAACTGCAGAGAAAAATCGGAGTTTGGGCACAACGTCTGATGCTGAAACCATCGATATGAAAAAGGGGCTGGCCATTGCCGCATTCTCTGGTGTGATGTCGGCTTGTTTTGCCTTCGGTATCGCTGCCGGAAAGCCTATTCGCGAACTCACCCTTGAAGCCGGTACAGACCATCTGTGGCAGGGATTACCTGTACTTTGCGTGGTTTTGCTTGGTGGTTTAACTACTAATGCCGTGTGGTGTATTTATTTGATCATAAAAAATGGAACTGCGCGTGAATTCCTCGGTCATACCAATACGAGCATTGAGAAGTTGCCTGGCAGCACGATGTTGAAAAACTATCTGCTGGCCGCCCTGGGTGGAGCATTCTGGTATTTCCAGTTTTTCTTCTACACCATGGGTGAAAGCAACATGGGCAAATACGAGTTTTCCAGCTGGACCATTCACATGGCCAGTATCATCATCTTCTCAACCCTTTGGGGTTTAGCGTTGATGGAATGGAAAGGCAGCAATAAGAAAAGCAGAATGTTATTGCTAGCAGGTATTTCGCTACTGGTTCTCGCCACGCTGGTTATCGGTGTGGGCAACTCGCTCCAATAATTTTACGGTCCCTAGCGCCTTCCTCGGTTTGGTTTCCAGTGGGTTGGCGCGCTCCCCCTCCTTCTTTTTTGCATTTCTTTACGCTTATCTGTTAGTGTGCACAAAATCTACAAACGCCTGAGTCACAAAGAAAAACATATAAGATCTCATACCTAAAGGTTCTTAATTTTATAAAAAGGTATTTTTTTTAGAACCTGCAAACCCAAACGAATGTGCTACGTTTTTAATCAGTCAACGTAGCGAACATTCAGGACGGATTATGAAAAAGTTAGTTAGTGCAGCAATGTTGGTGGCAGCCGCCGCATCTTCTCCGGTACAAGCAATCACAGAAGGTGATTACTATTATTTGCCCAGTAATTTGTGTGAAGCCGCCGAGACAGTAGCAAGCGAAAATAAGCTTCTTACTGTTATTGGTAACGACTTCCAGTCGCAGGTACAAATTAATCTGGCTTTGTTAACTGATTATCCGGCTACAGGTGTTGCTTACCTTGAGCGTGCACAGAATGTCGACCAAATCGCTATCGTTGAAAAAGCATCGAAAAACTGGACGCCTTTTAGTCAGGACAACATGTATATTCTGGGCAAAGAGAAGATCCCGTTCTCTGAAGCCGCAAAGTTGCCAACCATCCTCGCCAATTCGCCAGAACGCGCCCAGGCTTATCTCGCAAAAGTTGAAGCGTTTAAGAATAAATATCATATCTCCGACGATGAGATTGTGACTGTTCAAACCGGCGCACGGGTGCTTGTTCAAGACGAAAGCGAAGAAGTTTTTCTGAAAAATTTCTTCACCACCTTTGATGTTGGCCGTATTGAGAAACATATCTTATCCATCGATCATCACACACCAATGATGGAGTCGCTGGAAGTAGCTTACCTTGAAAAACGCAGCCACGGCGCTTGCGGTATCAAAGCTCAGGGAATCGCTAAACTTTAATACAATCTTTTAATTGTTGCTCCCAGGTAGTTAATACCTGGGAGCACTCGTTTCCAACATTCAGAATCTTCATAATCACTTCAGAGTAAATGCGTTAGTCAGGTACGCTAAACGCGTCATTTTCTGCCTGAATAGTAATGCTGTTCTTTTCCTTCATTCATTTGCTTAATATCAGCACAATACTCAGAAACTGGGCGGATAAGCAGTCGTTGGATACCAATTGGGTCACCGCTTTCAAGACAGTAACCGTAGCTCTGGTCCTCAATTTGCTTCAACGACTTGGCGATCTTCCCTAATAGAAGCCTTTCACGGTCTAAAATACGCAGCGCAAGACGAGACTCCTCTTCATACTGCGCCCTGTCCACATCATCACTGAATTCTGGCGGTGAACTTAATGTCGTCTTCACTTCTTCAATGTGATTCATGGTGGTTTGTTTTAAATCGAGCAAATACTGTTTAAAAAAAGCCAATTGCTCGTCGTTCATATAGTGATCTTCTGGCGCTGCCAGTAATTCATCTTTAGTCAGCATAACTATCCTGCATCTATTTCTCAGACCAATTTCTGTTGTACTGAGCATGACAGAGGTTGTGTTTGTAATTGTTACATTATAACATTGTGTAAATTGTTACAATATAACATTTCATTGGAGAGGCAATGTTCAGAGTAAGTCAGTTGGCGGTGGCAGTAGCTGCATTGCTGCCCGCTATTTCTGTTGCACAAGGACTGCAAGGCACTGTTAAGAATGCAGCGGGTGATGTGCTGTCAAATGCGTCCGTAGAAATTGAGTCATTGGGAATAAGTGTGAAGTCCGACAGTCAAGGGCTGTTCAAATTTCCTCAAGTCGCGAATGGCGACTACATTATTCATGTTTCTGCACCAGGCTTTGCACACCTGCATCAAAACATCACGGTTGCTGGTTCTCAGCCAACTGAAGTCAATTTATCGTTAGCATCTACCTCCATAGAGGTTATTGATGTAACGGCAACCCCCATGCACTTATCAAGCATGGAATCTGCGTCGCCCGTCAGCGTCCTTTCAGGCGAAACACTTCGACGTCAACAAGCTGCAACGTTAGGCGACACGCTGGAGAACCTACCGGGTGTCCAATCTAACTTTCATGGCAATGTGGCCAGTACGCCTATTATTCGTGGCTTGAGCGGCCCGCGAGTACTGATTGCGCAAAACGGTTTGGATGTGAGCGATGTATCTCGGGTTGGTCCGGATCACTCGGTTGCATCAGAAGCGTCTACCTCTCAACAAATTGAGGTGTTGCGTGGCCCGGCAACCCTGTTTTATGGCAGTGGCGCCATTGGTGGTGTTGTGAATGTGGTTGATGGCCGCGTTCCCACCGATAACGACACTCGCGGTGAGTGGTTGCTGGAAACCGATTCAGTCAATAATCAAAAACTGGGCTCGTTCAACGTGACCTCTGGTGCCGGAGATTTTGCGGTATATGCCGATGGCTATTGGCGTGAATCTGATGACTACGATACTCCCGTTGCACCAGATAATGACGAAGACGGCCAAAATGGCGAACACGTTGTTAAAAACAGTGCAGAAGAATCCAATGGTTTGACGCTGGGTGGCAGCTATCTCATGGATAACGGCTATGTAGGTGTCGCGGTTGAACGGTTTAACCGTGAATACGGCATTCCCGGGCATTCTCACGGTGGCGACGAAGAGGTTGCCGTGCTGGCAGATCTGGAGCAAACCAAAGTACAACTGCTGGGTGAATATAGCCTGAAAAATAACTGGCTTGATCGTGTAAGTTTCCGAGCCGGCCACACCGATTACGAACATGCTGAAATTGAGCTGGGCGCAGTGGGTACCACTTTCGAAAACAATACTGATGAGGTAAGAATTGACCTAATCCATAGTGTGTTTGGCGGGTGGAATGGCGGTCTTAGCCTGCACTATAAAAACAGTGAAGTGATGGCTGTAGGTGAAGAAGCCTTTACGCCGCCGTCCGAGGCAGAAATGATTGCCTTAGGGTTGATGGAAGAACGCCATTTCGGCGACTTTCTTGTGCAGCTTGGTGCTCGTGTTGAAAGGGTAACGCTGGATGCCGCTGAAGCACGACTGCCGCAGTTGGCTGCCCATGCACACGACGAAGAAGGCGAGGAAGAAGAGCACGACCATGAGCACGAGGAAGAGGGTACTTCGGTGACTCGCGTGTTTAATGTTGCGCAGGAATTTACGCCAGTCTCTCTGTCTGCCGGTGTGGTGTGGGATTTCACCCCGGGTTACAACATCGGTGTGTCGTTATCCCGTTCGCAGCGCGCGCCATCTGCGTCTGAATTATTGTCTTTTGGCCCACACATTGGTACGGGTACCTATGAAGTCGGTGCGCTGTTTGCGCTTACTGGCGACGAAGAAAGTGCATTTGGATTAACTCAGAATGCCCTCGACCTGGAAACGGCTAACAATATCGATGTGACGTTCCGTAAAACCGAAGGTGAAGTTGGGTTTATCTTAAACGCGTTTTACAACCAGATAGACAACTACTATTACCAAATCGAAACCGGATTGTACGCAGAAAGTGGTCACGACCACGATCACGGCGAGGAAGACGAAGAGACCCATGACCACAGTGACGAACTGCCGGTTTACCTGTTCCGGGCAGACGACGCAATTTTGCATGGCTTTGAGGCGCAGGTCGCCTGGCAGGTCACGCCTGAGTTTAAAGCTGAGGTATTTTCTGATTATGTTCGGGCTCGTCTGAAGGACGGTGGTGATTTACCTCGCACGCCGCCGCTGCGCTTTGGAACACACCTGAGTTACCAAACCGAAACGCTAACCGCAAACTTGGATGTGACACATTACGCTAAACAGGATCGCATCAGTGAATTTGAGACTGAAACCGACGGCTATACCCTGGTAGACGCCTTTGTTTCCTATGACATGCAACTGATGTCTCAAGATGTGTCGTTATACCTTAAAGGCACCAACCTCACGGACACTGAGGCTCGAGTGCACTCTTCATTCCTCAAAGATTTGGCTCCAAGACCGGGCAGAAGTATCGGTATTGGCCTGAGAGGGTATTTCTGATGTTCCCGCTAAATTCATCAATGGAATCGAAAATGAATACAACGAAAAAACTGACCTACCTGGCAACCCTGGTAAGCGCATTACTACTTACTGGATGTGGTGATGCTGAAACTGAAATCAACGAATTACCTTCAGTAGTGGAAGACAGTGATGATGCTCACGACCACGGTGAGGAAGAGCATGTAGAAAATGCGGGTCGTCTGTCGGTATTGGATGCCGCGTCTAACACGCTGGCCATTTATAACCTCGAAGACAACTCGCTGCTGGATACATTTACCACTACTTACGAAGGAAGTTCGCTAACCAGTTCTGCGGGCAGCCGCTTTGCTGTGATTACCAGTCGCAGCAATGACCTGGTGGAATTTGTCGATGGTGGTTTGTGGCAGGAAGACCATGGCGACCACCTTCATGCTTACGAAGAAGCACCAACAGCGTCAGCGTTTACACTCAGCGGCAGTCGACCAACGCACGTAGATAGCCACGACGGCCAGCTAGCCGTGTTTTTTGACGGTGATGCTGATTCAGGCTTGCCCGCGATGGTTCAAGTTGTGACCGACAGTAACATTGCCAATGAATCTGCCGAAATCGCTACCCTTGATTTCACGGTGAACATGCATGGTGTGGCAAAGCCAGTAGGCGATATGTTACTTGCTTCAGTAAGACGGGAAGACAGCGTTACCACATCGGCGAATGCGGTGCTGCCAGATAGCGTTGGTGTTTACCACTTGCATGATAGCGAGTATGAACAGGAGCAGCTGTTCGAAGGTGAATGTCCTGATTTGCATGGCGCTGCGGTAACGGACGACTTTGCCGTATTCGGCTGTAGCGACGGTGTGTTAGTGCTTGCTGCAGAAAACGAAGTGTATACCTCTTCAAAAATCGAAAACATCGATGCGGTAGGCGATCTTCGAGTTGGTTCGGTTTATACCCACCATGATGCCGCTTCTTTCATTGGTGTTGCGTCGGCCCACGGCGGCGGGGCGGCAGTGTTAGTCGCTATCGATACAGACCATGGTGAAATGGAAGAGATTGACTGGGAACCACAGACGGATGCCAGCCCCATCTCTTACGGATTCTCTTATGACGGGGCACATTTTTTGATTCTCGATAGCCAAGGCTATTTGTCAGTGATGGCCGCCCACACCCACGACGACCATGTACATTGGGAGCTAGAAAATCGTATCGATATCAGTGAGCAGGATATTGCATCTATGCCAGACGATGTGAATTTTTCGATGGCCGTGTCACAGAGCGCTAATGCGGTTTATGTGGCCGACCCAATCGCGTCTCATATTGTGATTATTGATATTGAAGCGGCTGAAATTACCAGTGAAGTGGAACTCGACTTTGTTCCTGTGTCATTGGGCTGGTTAGGGATTGCCGAAGCCCACTGATAGGCGCAGCTATAGGTAAGGACGGCATTCTCACGCTTTCTGGCCGTCCTTACGTCAAAATCCCAACATAGAGGAAAATACTATTAACGTTTTCACATCCCAACGGCTTTTCACCGTCATTGGCACTACCACGGCGATGGTGCTTTCACTGTCTGCATACGCTGCAGACAAACATGTGCACGGCCACGGCCAGCTTTTAGTTGCTCAGGACGACAGTCAATGGCAACTGCAATTTTCCATACCGGCAGCTAATTTATTGGGTTTCGAGCACGAACCAGAGGATCAGAAGCAAAGAGATAAAGTGCACGCTATGGAAACGGCCTTGAGTGAGTTCAGGAATGTCGCCAGCATTAGCGGAAGTTGCAAAGTAGCTCAGCAGGACATCCATATACCTCATGCTGAGCATCACGAAGATCATGAGAGTCACGCCGGGCATGCTGGCGATGATTTTCACGAAGCACATGAACAGCACCAGCATGAAGATATCAGCCTTACCTATCAGCTTTCCTGTAATGGTGATATCTCAGCGCTCACCATAAATATGTTTGGGCTGGCCCCCTCTTTAAGTTCGCTCGAAGTGCAGTGGGTGACGGATAGCGGTCAGGGCATGACAGATGTAACGCCCCAGG
Source organism: Alteromonas sp. ABH2_165 (assembly GCF_056159945.1). NCBI lineage: Bacteria > Pseudomonadati > Pseudomonadota > Gammaproteobacteria > Alteromonadales > Alteromonadaceae > Alteromonas > Alteromonas sp. ABH2_165. The sequence goes on along the minus strand of NZ_JBSWWF010000007.1, from coordinate 142,428 downwards.
CAGCAACCATTAGCTGGTAAATGACTATGCAACCATCATCTGTTTCTCCCGGAGATCCCATGCCACGAATTCAGGCTATCGGTGACAAAATTGCCATAGCGCTTTCTTCTCTTTGTGTGGTGCACTGCATTATCACGCCAATTCTTCTTATCGCGTTACCTGCGCTGGGCGGCGTCGCATTTCTCGATCACGAGGTCTTTCATCAAATTCTTCTTTTCTTTGTGCTTCCTATTGGGGTCCTTGCACTTACCGCGGGCTATCGACATCACAAAAGCGCGGCCATTATGGGCAGTGGTCTGCTCGGGCTCCTGCTGCTTACCCTGGCGGGTACCGTCGCTCACGATGTAGTTGGCGAGATAGGAGAAACCGTACTCACTATCGTCGCTTCTCTATTTATTGTTTATGCGCATATCCAGAATTACCGGCAACGTCGCCACCGTTGCTAAAACGTAAACCCTGACTTAACAAAAAACAGGCATCACCACCATGAAACAGAATCGACTACCCGTTACTGTGCTGTCCGGATTTCTCGGCGCCGGTAAAACCACGTTGCTAACGCACATTCTGAATAATCGCGATGGCTTGCGAGTCGCCGTGATCGTGAATGACATGAGCGAAATCAACATTGATGCATCATTGTTGAAAAATGATGTTTCACTGAACCACAGCGAAGAAAAGTTAGTGGAAATGAGCAACGGGTGTATTTGCTGCACCTTGCGAGAAGATCTCCTGATTGAGGTACGCAAGCTTTCTGAGAGCGGCAAATACGACTATCTGGTGATCGAATCTACAGGAATTTCAGAGCCTTTACCGGTAGCCGAAACATTCACCTTTGCCGACGAGGATGGCGTGTCTTTGTCTGACGTTGCAAAACTCGACACCATGGTCACGGTGGTTGATGCAGTTAATTTCCTACGTGATTTTGATGAAGCCAAATACTTGCAGGAAGCCGGCGAGTCACTGGGCGAGGAAGATGAGCGAAGTGTGTCAGACCTGCTGATCGATCAGGTGGAATTTGCTGACATCATTCTCATGAGTAAAACCGACCTGGTGGATACTGAGACCGTCGATAAACTCACCGCTATTTTGAAAACGTTAAATACCTCGGCGAAAATAATTCCCATTGCCAATGGCAGTATCGACATTCGCAAAGTATTAGGTACCGGCTTGTTCAATTTTGAAAAAGCCCAGCTCGCGCCGGGATGGCTCAAGGAACTGCGTGGCGAACACGTGCCTGAAACGGAAGAATACGGTATCAGCAGTTTCACTTACAAAGCGCGTCGCCCTTTTTATCCTGATAGGTTTCACGCGTTTCTTCACGGTAGCGAAAATTTCGGCAAGTTACTGCGTTCAAAAGGCTATTTCTGGCTGGCATCACGGCCTGAATTTGCGGGCACATGGAGTCAGGCCGGCGGCATTGCACGTTATGGTTTTGGCGGCATGTTCTGGAAAGCTATTGACAAAACCCAGTGGCCAGATGACGAAGACTACCTGAAAAGTATTGCAGAGCAATGGGTAGAACCATTTGGTGATATGCGACAGGAACTGGTGTTTATTGGTCAGAACTTAGATGAGCAGGGGATTACTGCTGCGTTGGATGCCTGCCTGCTGGAAGATGAGATACTTATTCAGGGCAAAGCCGTTTGGCAAACCCTCGATGATCCATTTCCGTCCTGGGAGGCAGCATAATGGGGGCTGCGATAAAACTGAACAAACCCCGTCGAAGCGCTTGTGGTGATATCCCGGAAATTCTGGCCGACATCTATCAGGACGACGTGAATCTGGCAATCTGGCAGCGTGACAATGTCGACTCGCTTAGTCTGTTTGTGGCAGAGCAATTGGCAAAAGAAGAAACGCTTAACGTTACCGAAGAGGTATCTGCTACTGATCCGCTGGAAGCGCTAAAGAAAAATACGGCACTTCAATCCTGGGGCGAAGCGCTGACCAAAGACATCGCCCAAATGATTGAAATGTTCAGTTATCTTTTCGAGATTGAGAATGTAGGACTACGCATTCGTACGCTGGACAAAGCAATGTGCCCCCGCTTTCATATCGACAGGGTGCCATGCCGGTTTATTACCACTTATGCGGGGCAGGCAACTCAGTGGCTGGAAGACAGCCAGGTAAACCGGAGTAAGCTTGGGCATGGCAGCAATGGGTTACCCGATGACAAATCTGGACTGTTGTTATCACCAGATAACATTCAACAGATGCGGCCCGGCGATATCGCATTGCTGAAAGGCTCAGCCTGGGCTGGCAATGAAGACGGTGCTATCGTGCATCGCTCACCCATGATTCAACCGGGTGAGAAACGCCTGCTGATGACACTGGACTTCATGTGAATATAGAATAGGTGTGACATCAATGGAGAAATTGTCTTGAATACGCACCTGTCTATAATCTCGCTCGCTACCGCATTCTTTTCTTGCGTAAGTTGTTCTTCTAATCCTGATAAGACGGATTTAGTACCAGATACTGGCATTCCCACGGCCAGCGGCCTAAAAGTGGCGACCTGGAACATGGAACATTTTGCCGCTGAAAGCGCACAGGGCTGCCGGCTTCGCTCTTCTGCGGAATACGCTGCTTTAAAACTATACGCCGAAACTGTGAATGCTGATGTATTTGCGATTCAGGAAGTGGCATCTGTAAAAGCGCTGCGCGCAGTATTTCCAGAGCCACAATGGAATATTCACTTTTCTTCACGGGCAGACAGTAAAAGCTATGAATGCCGGGAAAACGGAAGAACCTCAACCCAGCAGAAAGTGGCGGTGATTACCCGAAAATCACTGAGTGTGACGGAAACTGAGCAGTTTGCAGCACTAGGACTGAATGAAAATGGTTTACGCTATGGCGTGGAAGTGGATGTAGCTATTGCAAACGGCGCACTTTCGATACTGGCTGTTCATTTGAAAAGCGGATGCTTTGTTGAAGATTATCGGCAAAAAGATAGCCGGTCCTGCAATCTGCTTGCGCGGCAGATCCCCGAACTAAAGCGCTGGATCAAACAGCACGAGCAGGCAGGGCTGCCTTACCTGATTCTTGGCGACTTTAATCATCGCCTTGCAGAAGCCGGGAATGTTTTTGCCAGTGAAATAAAAGCCAGTGTAACTGCGCAATCTCAGCTCACTCTAGCCACCGAAAATTCAGTTGGTTGTCACCCCTGGTATCCGGCTCCCATCGACCACATTTGGGCTGGTGGATTTAATACTGCCGGTATTCAGCAGCAAATAAGCGTGTGGCCTTATGAGAACATGGCACCCGACGCTATGTTAAGTGACCATTGTGCGGTGAGTGTTTCGTTACCTTTAACTGGAAGCTAAACATGTTTAGTTTTTCCTTTATCCTCAAGAACCGGCAAGCTTAACTTCAGTAAGTTTGCAGTTCATGATCTCGCACATCATCTGGCTTGCCTGAAAACGGTTTAATATTCACAGCATCCATCAGGTAAGCCGAAGTACCCATAGGGTCTTCAAACATTGCCACCTGAAGCAGCCCTGTTACCGTGTAGGCATTGCTACTACCATCAAGGGTGAACCCTTCTGGTGTACGTACATAAACCATCTGGTTTGGTGCGGGAGGGGGAAAATGAATGCAAGCGCCGAAATAGGGCACCAGGAAAAACGACAGAATTTCTCGACTGTCGTTCACATCTACCGGCACAATAAAACCGTTCATTGCGACAGTTTTGTTATCCAGCCCCTGCACCGTATTCACCGAAGTCTGCATTGACTGGTATTGGCTATCAAAGGATGCCTGAAGCGACTGAAACACCTGTTCCGATAAGGGCCTGGACTTGTCGGGCTGGTATTTTTCCATCAATGCTGCCTCGTCTTGTGGCATTAGTGCTTTCCAGCCAAGCTGTAACACTGACGAAGATTGTACATGCTGGATTAGAGCATTGTCGTTTGATGAATAGAGGCTACCTGCCTCAGTGTTATCGGGGGACCAGGGCCAGATAGTGCTATTGAAACCACCGTTTTCAATCAGCAGTAGGCCGATGCCAATACCGGTGACCAGAGCCAGCGTCACAATAAGACTGACTTTACTCCAGCCAGGCAAAGAACACATCATACGGATTGGATTTTCACCGTTTTCTCAATTTCTACCGGCACCGAGCCACGCTTTGCTTTCACCTTAACGGTAATTGCGTGCTCACCCTTTTCAAGGGTGCGGAAAACCATGGTGTTCTTTTTGATTAGGCCGGTGACATCAAAAGACTGTTCAGACAGCAGTTCCACGTGTTCACTGCCCGCAAGGCTTACACTTACATCGTAATATGACGTGGGTACAAACAAAGAGAGCTTGCTGTTGGTTTCTTTAGCGGTTTGGGTGCTGACAATCTGATCGACTTTCAGACTGATGTATTCCATCTGTGTGTCGGCCATGTGTCGCTGCATCATCGGGTGGTAAGCCGCAAACCCTGCCATACTATCGCCGTGGTAAGCACAGGCCAGCGTACTTGAAGACAAGGCGAGAGCGGCGACGCACAGCACGCCGTTAAGTGTTTTATTCTTCATAGAGTTCATAGTTGTTCACATTCAGTGTGTAAGCGGCGGTACCAAGTTCATGATGACGAGTCTGAATATCGACTTCACCTTCAAACCAGAAAGGTTGCTGCAAATCTTCAAGTTCCAGACCTTCCTTCAAACTGATATAAATAATCTGATTAGGCGGTGGTGGCGGCATGTGTAAACAAGCGCCGAAGTAGGGAACCAGAAAAAATTCGGTGACTTGCTTCTCGTCATTCTGTTGTAATGGCACGATAAAGCCTGGAATACGAATAGCGCGACCATCATATTCAGGAATGACCTGTGTAGAATTCAGTGCTTGTTGAAAGCGCTGCGCTTTCTCATCACTGAATTGCTGTTGCGAAAACGCATCCACCGAGTCTTGCTGTGAGCCGTCAGCCACGTTGTTAAGATAGTCTGGTGGGTCCATCAGTGCAGCCAGATCCGATTCAGGCATCAGGTCAATCCATTCGGTTTGCTGATATTCAGTGGCGGAAAGCGAAGCGCTACAAAGCAGCGTTGCTGCGCAGATGACAGATGCAAATTGTCTCAGGATTTGTCTCATTAAAAGTGTCGCTATTGGTTAGTGAAATTCGTAAATGTTATAACATCACGTAATTATTATAGTAACGATAAGAGTCCTCTTTGAATAGTCAGCAAAACAGAAATTCATCCCTTTCAGTGGCGATACGTCTCAAAGACGTGCAGCATCGGTATCCGAAGAGTCAGGTTACCCTGTCTATTCCGCACTGGGAGGTGCAGACCGGCGATAAGGTATTCCTGCATGGTCCCTCGGGCACAGGAAAAACCACGCTACTTAACCTGCTTGCCGGTGTATTGCAGCCTGAGAGCGGTGAGATTGCTTTGCTCGACCAGCCCTTTTCCTCGCTGCCCACCCGTAAGCGCGATAAATTTCGCGCTAAACATATTGGTGTGGTGTTTCAGCAGTTTAATCTGGTACCGCATTTCAGCGTGCTGAAAAACATTCGTTTGGCCGCCTACTTTGCTGACAACAAAGCCAGTGTTGATAGTAAAGCTGCCGCAATGATTGAAGCGCTGCGCCTGCCTCCGGAAGTGCTTCATCAGTCTGCTGCTAGTCTGAGTGTGGGGCAGCAACAACGAGTGGCAATAGCCAGGGCACTGATTAATGAGCCTGAAATTCTGCTGGTGGATGAACCTACATCGGCGCTGGATACTGATGCCCGCGATGCTTTCATGAATATGCTAACCGCGCTGTGTGAAACGCAAAACACCACGTTAATTTTTGTGAGCCATGATAAAAGTTTGGAGAAATACCTGTCTTCATCGGTATCGCTAAGTACGCTGTGTACACTGAAGGAGGCTGAATAATGTTGCTATCCTTTGCCGTAAGCAGCCTGAAAAGCCGTGCAAAATCGGTGGTGTTAACGTTCTTGTCGTTGTTGATAAGTATTAGTGTGTTGCTTAGTGTTGAGCATGTGCGAATGCAGGCTGAAAGCAGCTTCAGTCGTACTGTGTCTGATGTTGACCTTATTGTTGGTGCGCCCAGTGGTCAGTTGAATTTAATGCTTTACAGCATTTTTCGTATGGGCAGTCCCACCAATAATATCAGCTATGATAGCGTGGAGATGCTCAAAACGCATAGTCAGGTAGAGTGGGTTATTCCGATTTCGCTGGGCGACTCTCATCGCGGGTTCCGAGTACTGGGTACTAACCAGGACTATTTCGAACACTATAAATACGGCGATAAACAGCCTCTGGCATTTGCTTCCGGGCAGCCATTTTCTGGTGTGTTTGGTGCAGTCATTGGCGCGGATGTAGCAAAAAAACTCGGCTATCAGGTAGGCGATAAAATTGTCGTCGCCCACGGTACCGGCATGGTGAGTTTTACTAATCATGATCAGTCGCCGTTCACCATCACCGGCATTCTGGCAGCCACCGGCACACCGGTAGATAAAACCGTGCATGTGAGTCTGGAAGGCATAGAAGCCATGCATTTATCGCCGTCTAAGCTCAAACCGATTGTTGAGAATCCTGATGACACCAGTAACCCGCTTATTCAACCCGATGATGTAACGGCGGTGATGTTAGGACTGAAATCAAAATTCGCGACCTTTACTTTGCAGCGAGAACTGAACAACTATCAGGACGACAGGTTGATGGCCATTTTGCCGGGCGTGGCCATGGCTGAGTTGTGGAAGATGATGGGCACGGTGGAGAATTTGCTGAGGATAATCAGTGTGCTTGTGCTGGTGTCTTCGCTGTTTGGCTTGTCCACTATGCTGTTGGCTTCCATGCAGCAGCGGGAAAAAGAAATTGCTGTGTTGCGTATTCTCGGTGCAGGTGGCGGCACCATTTTCATGTTGTTGCTTACCGAAGCGCTGCTAATTGCTATTGCCGCGAGTGTGGTGTCTACCAGTCTGCTCACGGTGCTCTTCTCGGTATCAAAAGGCTGGCTGGCCAGTGAGTACGGCTTGTTTATGTCAGCCAATTTCTTCAGCGTACACAATGCAATAGTGATTGGTGCAGTACTGGCAGCAACCATCGTGACAACCCTGCTACCAGCTATCGACGCCTATCGCAAAGCCATACATTCCCGCCTTTAAATGACTTAAGAGTCAAAGCTTAGCGCTGCAACTGGCGCTCAGCTTTGCTTTCTGCAAGCCGCTGTTGATACCACAGCAGTGGCGCGCATACACAGAACAGTCCTAATGCATAAAGCATTTTTGTGCCCAGTCCCACAGCGATGGTGGCGCAGAACAAACTGCTCAGCATTACCAGAGGCCGGTGCTTTGCCGATAACAGGCGAGTGGCAGCAAGCATGCTGGCCAGATAAATGAGTACAAATACCCCATTTACCCAGCCTATCAGATCTTCCAGGTTGTAGGCACTGTAATGGGTGATAACCAGAGTGAGTGTCATCACCGCCAGAACACATAGAAGCGCCCGTTGCGGCACATTGTAGCGGTTCAGGCTCTGGAAATAGCCTGGCAAAACCTTATCGTTGCTCAGGCTCCAGGTTAACCGGGCCAGACTGGCTGTGTATACATTTGTGGTTGCCAGACCGCCTGCCACACCGAGTGCACCGATAACCGCCGCGCCACCACCGGAGAATATCTGGTCAAATACGATGACCATGCTCAGAGCATCTGACACTGGCGTGTCGATAAGCAGCCAGGTACAACCCAGGTAAATTAATCCCACCAGCAATGTGCCAGTCATGATAGCGGGCACTAAATCCCGCCCGGGGTTTTTAAAATCGTCGGCCAGATGGGAAATGGCTTCTATGCCGAGAAAACTCCAGAACGCGATGCCCATGGCGGCCAGCATAGGATTCATATCAAAGGGCGTAGACGTTGCCTCAGGGATCAGTTCTCCCGACGCCACAGGCTGACCTGCCAACATAGCGATGACCACTAAGGTAATCACCAGGGTAAGGATAAGCTGCAAGGTGGAAGAAAACTGAATACCCCGATAATTAAGCGCAAATAGCAGCGCGATAATACCCAGCTGAACAGGTAGCGCCCAGTCTGGTGAGAGACCAAACAGCGTTTCGATAAACCAGTACGTCATAATGATGGCAGCAGGCGCGCCAATTGGTACCACAAACAAGAACAGCATACCGATAGTTCTGCCAGCAGATTTACCAAACGCCTTTTCTACAAAATAGGCCGGGCCGCCAGCATGAGGGTAGCGGGAAGAGAGTTTAGCAAACACCATGGCAACGGGTAGTATTGCCACTGTTAGCACAAGCCAACTGATCATTGCCCAGTGGCCAGCGGTGTTAATGGTCATCTGCGGTAGAATAAATACGCTGGTACCCAGCAAAGTGGTGGTTAGCAGCCCAGCGCCCTGCCAGCGTCCAATTTTGTTATTTGCATCGTGCATGGTGATAAACAAACCCAATCGTACTGCGTTAATTTCAATTGCGTAATATACTGCGTTTTTGCGCTTCATAACGTGTTACTTTGCGTGCATTCAGCGCGTTATTGCCGTCATTTTGACGGCAGAAAGACTTTTTACCTGCAAAATGACGGAATCACGATGGACAAATTCGATCAGGCTATTCTTGCTCAGCTCCGGCAAAATGCCCGGGCCAGTATTTCAGCGATTGCCGATGAAGTGGGCCTGTCTCGTTCCGCCGTCACAGAACGGATAAAAAAGCTGGAATCCACCAATGTGATCCGCGGCTATCAGGTAATGTTGTCAGAATCGCAAAAAGAGGGCGTTGCCGCCTATCTGGAAATTCAGCATAAGCGGGCGCGGTGTGCAGACGTGGTGCCCTATTTTCGCGCCATTCCAGAGGTGGTGTCGTGCTATGGTGTTACCGGCGAGTGCGATCTTATCGTGCTGATAAAAGCAGACACCATGCGCCGGCTTCATGAAATCCGTGAGCATATCGATACCATCGACGACATTATCAAAATCAAAACCCACGTGGTGCTGAATCAGTGGTTAGGGTAGCTTTGGTTTGAAAAGCTTGGGTTTTAGTGTTGTTGGTTTTAGATATAGCGGGCGCGCAGCATCCAGCGCCAGATTCCCAGTACAAAAAGCGCCAGTGTCAGCACGCCGGTGAGTAACCACAAAATCCGGCCTGCCAGGGTGAAGTAGGAGCCGTCATGTAACGGATGCAGCCAGTTCATGATGGTATTCGTCGCACCTTGTTGCTGATAGTCAAACACCTCCAGTACTTCTCCGGACACGCCATCGATATAAACATAACTGTGAGGGAAGCGGCGGGAAGGGTCGCCTGATACTTGCAAACGAATGCGGTAGTGCGCGCGGGGGCCTTCGGCATCCGGTGTTTCAATCCAGGCGCCTTTACTGTCAGGCAAAGCCCGTTTTGCGATACCCAGTGCCTGGGCTGGAGAAATAACGGGTGGTGCAGACGTGGCATTTTCGGGGGCAAATTTTGCGAACTGCGATTGGCCAAAAACAGGTTCTAGCACAAAGCGGGATTCTGTAGGTAGTGCCAGCATGATGCCAGTCACACAGAGTAGTAGAAGCGGGATAGCACTGAATAAACCTAGGGTTTTGTGCCAGTCGTATAGCAGCCCGATATTATTCGTCTTGCGCTTAAAACGCAGTTGCCTCGCCCATTGTCCCTGTTTGGGCCACCATGCAATCAAGCCACTTATCAGCAAGTACGTGCACGCAAGCCCCAGGTATCCCACTATGATGCCGCCGGTTTTACCCAGCAATAAACGAAAGTGCAGATTGTAAATCCAGGTAACAAAATACTGCCCCCAGAAGTCACGACGTAGAACGGTGGTGCCATCGGCGGTTAGCCACACCATCATAGGTGCAAAGTCTTCTCCTGCCGTCTCTTTTGGATTGTAATAGCGGGCCGGAATAACACCAGCGTCGTTTGTGACTTCAAAGCGCCATGAACGGGTTTTATCAGGGTAGGCCGTACGCAGTGTTTTAAGTGCGGTGTCATAGTCTGGCGAGACTGCAGCTTGTTGTGGCTGCGTAGCGGGTAAATTTAGGGCGCTATCGAGTTCGTTATAAAAAACAAGAATCGCGCCGGAAAGCGCGATGACGGTAAATAGTATTCCTACAGACAAACCCAACCACAGGTGGATTCGTCTGTGAACCTTTCGCCAGTTGATGCCCATATCGTCAGAACTTCAGCATGACTGACGCTGCGACGGCGCGCCCTTCACCCGGACTATGCAGACTCTGGCTACCATCCCACCAAACATATTCATAATACTCATCAGTTACGTTCTTCAACTCCAGTATCACATCGGTGTTCTCTGATACGCGGTATCGGGCCAGCAGATTCAGCAGAGTAAAGTCACCGAACGTTCCGGCGTTATTGGCAGAGTTCAGTTCGTAATCTGTCTGGCCACGCAATACCGCTGACAGCATGATTTCTTCATTCAGATAATAATCGGCACCGGCAGAGTAAACCCACTCAGGAACATGATCAATATCGTTGCCCGCCAGTTCGGGTTGATCCGGAGCGGGCGTTTCAATTTCGGCTTGCTGCCAGGCTAGCGTTGCCCACAAAGAAAAATCTTTCGATGGCGACCACGAACCCTGCAAATCAATACCTTGCCGTTCAGTGGCCCCCAGGTTTTCAAAATCACCATTTGGATCGTTCAGTCGACGTTTCAGTTCGCCGCTAGCTGTTTGATTCCAAAGCGTAAGGCGGGCACTCGTGCTGGCATCTGATTTGTAGGCGATACCCGCCTCCCAGCCACGGTTTACTGAAGGTTCCAGGTTGGTCTGGCGAGGCGGAATAAGATAAGCGCCTGAGCCCACACCAATTTGAAAGGTTTCACCCCAGTTAGCAAATAGGGTAATGGCATCTGTAGGTAACACCGCCACAGACAGTTTGGGCTGACTAATCGTACCGTAGTCATTTACTGGTGCCGTCACATTATTTAACCGGTCCTCAAAATCACCGGTTACTTTATCTACCCGCCATGCAGGAGTTATACGCAACCAGTCTACCGGCGCTATTTCACTTTGAATGTACGCGCCTTTAACACGAAGTCTGAAATGCTGATCTCTGGTTTGGGTGTCGGCAATACGGTTGGTACTCAGGTAGCGGGCGGAAATATTGTCTTGTCCCTCTATGCTGGCACCGGCTTCAAAAAACAGACCACTCAGGCCCGAATTGTGAACAGTATAAGTTGCCGAAGCCTGCACACCGTAATGCTCTTCTTCGGTGTAACGGTTCTGTTGGCTGACTCCAGCCGAAAAAGTCACGTAGCGGTCGTCTTCAAGCTTGTTCAACCAACTGGTGACTTTGTAAGTAATATTATTCGCTGGTTCGCCGTGCAGTCCCAGGCTGTATTGCTGCATTTCCCGGGTCCCCATATCTGACGCGTTATAGTCATTAGTGGCACGGGGATTTGAATAGGCTATTTCGCGGGTGAGGTAGCCGGCTTCCTGCGCATCGCTGTCGTAATAACGCGCGCTGGCATTTGCAGACAACGTAGAGGAAATGGCATAACCCCATTTGCCCGCAAGACTGGTGCGGTCAAACTCGCCATGATCCCGGTATCCGTCACCCTCTCGATAGCCAATGGCGTAATTCTGGCTGAAATCACCCGATTCGTTTCCAAGTGCTGCCTGTACATCATACTTGCCAAAGCTACCTGCAGACAGTCTTGCGTCGGTGTAATCGCCCCCGGTGCGGGTAATGAAGTTCACATTGCCTGCAATGTTGTGCAGACCGTAGCGTGGGTCAGTCGTGCCCCGCACCAGCTCCAGGGTGGAAATCTCTATGGGTAGGATCATATCGAGATAGGGCATGTTGCCACTGTTTGCGTTTGACGGAATATCATCGATTAATAGTTTGGCCGCATTCACTTCGCCCTCGCCGTTAAATCCACGAAATGAAAGTTTTCCGCTGGTTGTACCCTGGTTAAATTCGGTCAGTACCACACCGGGCATTCTGCCCGCCAACTGCCAGGCGTAATCAATATCTGGTTGGCGAACCGCATCACCGGATAAACGGTCTACAGAGGTAAGCATTCGGCTGGCGTCTGCGGATGCTTTCGCTGTCACCTCAATTCGTTCACCAACAGAAAAGCTTATGTCGCCTTTGCGGTTATTGTCTGCATTTGTCGCATCCGTTTCCTGAGCGTTCAGCGATAACGCGATAAACAAAGTGGAAAGCGGAAAAAGCAAAACGGGAGAAACAGGAAGAAACCGGGCGTTTTTGGAAGGCATAAAATCTCTGACTGAAAGTTTAAAAATCAGCGCGGATTATTCCTTCTCACAGGGTCTGCTACAATGCGACATAATGTCGCACCAGAGCCCGTCATCATGCTCAGAAATACCAACCTCAACTTGCTTCGCACGTTACATGTATTGTTGCAGGAAGCCCATGTGAGTAAAACAGCGCAACGTCTTCATATCACCCAGTCAGCGGTGAGCAGGCAACTGGCGCAGCTTCGGGATATCTGGCAGGACGAGTTGCTGGTACGCAATGGTAATGTGCTTGTCATGACGCCAAAAGCTGAAATGCTGAAAGCGAAGCTCGATACCCTGATGGACGATTTTGATTTGCTATTGGCAGAAACCGTGTTCGACCCTGAAAATTGGTTTGGTGAGCTGGTGCTGTCGTCGAGTGATTATGTCGCCCAGTATGTCATGCCGGACGTATGCAAGCGGCTCAGTATGCAGGCGCCAAACCTGACGGTGAGCTTGCGATTGTGGGAGCCCGAATACATTCACCGGCTCCACGAACTCAATATCGATATCGCTTCCACCATGTTGCCGCATAAACCGGACGGCATTTCTGGTATCCGCATTGGCGCGGACCATTCGGTGCTGGTGATGCACCAGTCACATCCACTGGCTTCAAAAAAGCATGTCACCGTGAATGAACTGATTGCTTATCCGCATATTAAAATTACCGGTGGGGCAGATAAAGATACCTTTGTTGATGACATTCTGCGACAGCAAGACTTACAGCGCCGGGTTCATTTGCGGGTGCCCTTCTTCAATGCGGCATTAAGCCATTTGCAAGTATTCGACGGGCTAATGGTGATGCCAGAGCACATTGCTGAGAGTTTGGGAGATAGCTGGAATATTGTGTATAAGCCATTGCCTTTCGACGTTGACGAAAACCAGTACTGGCTCATCTGGCATCCAAAATATGATAACGATATCAGACATAAATGGGCGCGGGAGCAGGTAAAAGACGCTATTGCCCATTGCGAAAGCTCAATCCAACTTTGACCGTTTTTCGGTATTACTTTAAATCATAACTGTAATGATATCTTATGATTTCCAGTTATGATTGTGATGCTTCTACAATGCAGGAAATTGGAGGGGCATCATGACCATCGTTGTATTTTTCACTTTATTTTCTGTTTGTTTGTTGGGAGCCATGTCTCCTGGTCCGAGTCTGGCGGTTGTGACTAAACATGCGCTGTCCGGCGGGCGCTTTAACGGGCTTTGTACTGCATGGGCTCATGCGTCGGGCGTTTTCTTCTATGCGTTATTAACCAGTTCAGGGTTGGCCGTGTTACTGCAACATTCACCGGCCTTGTTTAAAGCACTCACCTGGCTGGGAGCCGGGTATCTGGCCTATCTTGGCGTAAAATCGCTGATGTCGAAAGGTGGCATTCAGGCGCAATTACAGTCTGGCAAAAAAGTCTCTGCGCTGGCGGCAGCAGGGGATGGCCTGGCAATATCATTGTTCAACCCTAAGATCGCACTCTTTTTTATTGCCCTGTTCAGTCAGTTTATCGGCGTGGCCGACAACATGGCGGAAACCGCGGTTATCGTTGCAACCCCTGCATTAATTGATGGGCTGTGGTACACGCTGATTGCCGTGGTGATGTCCAGTCAGGCGGTAGTGCAAAGGATTCAGGCCAAAGCAGGGATCATTGATAAGGTAACAGGCGGCGTGTTGATTTTATTGGCAGTGAAAGCCGTTTCACTATAAAAACGTGCGAAGACGGCTGTCTGGGAACACTTTCCTTGCAAACGGCAGTATATTCATCTTTGGCAGTAAGATCTGCAAGTCGGCAAAGAGCACGAACATTCAAAAACAAGTCCTTTCAGTGGCGTTCATCATCCAGAATGCTGCCACCGTAACTTGCGGGGTGCTGAAATTTCAGTAAGAGCACTGGCAAGTGATAATCTGACTTTTTACTGGGACGCAGCCTTGCTGGATTCAACTTTCGATGAATTTGCACAGGCATCCTGTACACCAGACTCAACAGAGTGTGGCCCTGATGATGCTTTCGTTGATGCATCCGGGTATTCCACACCACTGGCAGCAGATTTCACATCCACGCTGAAGGCACAGTACGAGCAGGAAATTACGGCAACGGTTTACGGATTCCTTAATGCCAGTGTTTATTACCGGTCTGATATTAATTACGGTATTGCATCGCCTTCAACTGAGCTCGATGCCATCACTACGTTTAACATCAGTGCCGGTTTTGAAACCGATGAAGGCTTACTGGTGTGGATATTCTGTAATAACTGTATCGATGAGAAGTACCCCGTCTCTACGGGCTTTGATCCCGGTGAAAATAACCGCGGCTTCGCCTCAATCCACCAAACCTGGGGGCTCAGCTCAGTGCGCTCACTTGGTCTGGCTGCCTCCTGGGCATTTTAATCTCATCCAAAGCCAACTCACCGGGAGTTGGCTTTTTCTTTATCGAGATTATCTGTTGCGCGGGTTGTGCCTGGTGGGTGCAGTTTACTTCATCTTCAGAAGCAAATTCAGTTAAACAAAAAACAGCTTTGATGTTGTTAACATACAAAGCTGCTTTAGGAAAAATGGGTCGTTAGGAGGAGGATGACTCAGAAATTTCAGGGGCTTCCTCTTGTTCATCTTTTTCAATAACTTCTGGATTGCACATCGTTAAAAAATCACAAAGAAAATACATCATTTGGATCGTCTCCCGTCTGTAAGTTGTATCGAATATAACGCCTCTTCAATTAATTTACAATAAATTAACTTTGCGCTCACGCACCTTTCTTTTCCAGTCCTGGATTGCCGAGATAACAACCAGAAATTGCTTCATCATCATAAAGTTCAAAAGCATTGAATGAAAAATAGCCGTTTATGGTAACAGCGTGTCGTGATACTGGAATGACCACCGATGTCATTTGTTAAGATTCTTAACAAAATGCTTGCTTAGTAACCAGTGTTTAATATATAACCTAGTTGTTACAATTGATTAACTCAATAGGGGGTTAAATGTAACAATCGCTGCGATTAAGGGAAATTTCAGCGTGAAGCGGAATGTGTGATGGGTATAGCGGCCAATGATCAAATATTGATGACATCGGTGTCAAAGGGCGCTTAATAAGGGACACATATTTCAACTGTGTTAGTTAATTCTTTTTGGAAACCAAGATATGTTTAAAAAAACAAAACTTGCATATGCAGTAGCGGGCACACTGGGCGTTGCCGTTGCTTCTCAAGCGTATGCACAGCAAGCACCAGAAGAAATGGAACAAATCGAAGTAAGGGGCGTGCGCGGTTCCTTATCACAGTCAATGAATGTTAAGCGTCAGTCATCAGGTGTTGTCGATGCTATCTCGGCAGAAGACATGGGTAAGTTCCCAGATACAAACCTGGCAGAATCACTGCAACGTATTACTGGTGTATCTATTAACCGTGTTAACGGTGAGGGTTCTGAAGTAACCGTACGTGGTTTCGGTGGTAACTTTAACCTGATCACGTTAAATGGCCGTCAGATGCCTGCGGCAAACGTTGCATCTATCACCGGTAACTCCGACGACCAGGGTGCTTCCGGTTCTACCCGTTCATTCGACTTTTCTAACCTTGCCTCTGAAGGCGTAAGTGGTATTGAAGTATACAAAACGGGTCGTGCAGCCGTACCGTCAGGCGGTATCGGTGCAACTATCAACATTAACACCATCAAACCATTGTCCCAGGGCGAAAACCGCATGTCCTTTGGCGCGAAAGCGATGAAAGACGAAAGTGGTGAAGGCGTAACGCCGGAACTGAGCGGTATGGGGAATTGGTCTAACGACGACAATACTTTTGGTGTTGCTGTATTCGGTTCTTATCAGGAACGTGATTCCGGTAGCCGGGTGATGAACGTGTCTCAGTATCAGCTGTTTAACTGGGATTCCACTTCACCGGGTACCTTTGGTCTGGTAGACGGTGCTACTGTTACCAATCCGCCCGAAGAAGGTCAGCTGGTGGCGATGCCGCCTAACGTAGGTTATGGCGTAAACGAAGACAGCCGTGAACGTTTGAACGGTATGATCACGTTGCAGTACGCGCCTTCTGAAACATTAACACTTACTGCAGATGCAACTTACGCTAGTAACACCATGGAATCTACGTCAATTACCGACGGTGTGTGGTTTGCTCGTCAGTTCACTGACATGGAATTTGACGGTAACCCTATTGTTGCCACACCTATTCGTTTCAGCGAAGACATCGACGGCGGTAAAGACTTCTTCTTCCAAAACCTGGCCCTGGCAGCGAAAGATGAGATGCACTCATTTGGCTTCAATGCTGATTGGTGGGTATCTGACGAACTGAACCTGCGTTTCGACGTTGCTTCATCAGAAGCGAAAAGTGGTGGTGATGGCCCTTCTGGCAAAAACGTTGTTCGTATGAACGTGGCCGGTGCGACCGCAGGTTGGCAGACGGTTGACCTGTCTTCAGGCTTCCCACAAGTTAGCATTGTGGTTGACGATTCTATTAAAGGTAACAACAACGGTATCTTTGATATGCCGGACGTAGGTCCTCAGGTTGCTCGTGCTATCGAATCTAACCAGAAACAAACTGTTGATCAGTTCCGCTTTGATGGTACCTGGGACCAGGGCGCAGACGTGAAAATTGATTTCGGTATGGGATACATTTCTACTGAAATGAACCAAAACCGTTACGAGTCTGAAGCGCAACTGGGTGGCTGGGGTGTAGCTGATGTTGGCAACATTCCTGAAGGTCTGTTGGAAGTGACTTGTACCGCTTGTGCGTTTGAAGATACTGCAATTACCGGTGTGCCGGGCGCAGATTCGATTGCCGTTCCTGCGGGTTCAACAACCATTCCATTAGGTAGTGTCTCTTTCAAAGGTAATGCCGTTGAATTGGTTGATGTTATTGCACCAATGTACGGTTACACGCTGGATACCTTCAACGCGATTTCTTCTGCCGACAACACTGTAAAAGAAGATATCTTGTCTCTGTACGCAATGGCGTCAATGGACGGTGAACTGGGTGGTTTTGAAACCAACTTAGTTGTAGGTGCGCGTTATGAAAAAACAGATGTAGAGTCTATTTCTTTACAAACTGTACCGCTGCAAATCAACTGGGTATCAGATAACGATTTCCGCATGGTACTGGGTGACGAAACAGAAGCGCTTTCACAGAAACATTCTTATGAAGCATTCCTGCCGAATATCGACTTCTCAATTAACCTGACTGACGACTTGAAAGCCCGTGCTTCTTACAGCATGACACTGGCGCGTCCAGCCTACAATCAGATGTACACCGCTACTACAGTGGGTGCACCTGGTCGTCCTACCTACCTGGGCGGACAAGGTTCTGGTAGCCGCGGTAACGCTGCTCTTGATCCGCTGGAGTCAAATAACTTCGACCTGTCGTTAGAGTATTACTACGGTGATGCGTCTATGGTATCTATCGGTTACTACCGTAAAGACGTAGACAACTTCGTGGGTACACAACAGGTTTCTCAAGGTCTATTCGGGTTACTTGATGCAACTTCAGGTGCACCAGGTACCGTATCTGCTGAAGCGATTGCTGAACTCGAAGCTCGTGGTGTGGAAGTAACAGAGCGTAACTTCTTCACAATGACAGCACTGCTGACTAATCCAGAAAACTTCCCTGGCGGTGCGAGTGAGTTTGAAGAAGGTCAGGCGTTTGCTGATGCGGTATTTGCGTCAAACAACGTTGAGCCACAAGCCGGCGACCCAGAAATGCAGTTTGAGGTTACTCAACCTGTGAACAACCAGAGTGCCCGTATTTCTGGTTACGAATTCGCATGGCAGCACTTCTTTGGTGACAGTGGTTTCGGTTACCAGGCTAACTTCACAATCGTAGACGGTGATATCGGTTACGATGTGGGCGCAAGCCCGGCTATCGAGCAGTTCGCATTGGAAGGCTTGAGTGACAGTGCTAACCTCGTATTAATTTACGAGAAGAATGGTCTGTCTACGCGTGTTGCTTACAACTGGCGTGATGCGTTCCTTGCGGAAGTTAACCGCTCTGTATCATCACAGCGTAACCCGCTGTTCATTGATGAATACAAGCAGTTAGACTTAAACGTGAGCTATGACTTCACTGAAGACTTCACCATGAGCCTTGATGTCATCAACTTACTGGAAGAAGGTCAGCGTCAGTATGGACGTACACAAAACAACACGTTCTTTGTTCAGGAACTGGACAGACGTTTTGTACTGAGTGCCCGTTATAGCTTCTAATTGAATCAGTAACAAAAGTGAAGCCGCACCTGATAGTTGAGCAGGTGCGGTTTTTTTATGCGTTTTTAAATTCGCTAACTAACAACCTATTATTGACATTCTAATAGTTCACCTATGTTATTAGCCCATTGTTATCTGAATCTTTGCAGCTTCCGCGTCCCAGATGGGCATTCGTTAAATAGCAAAGCATTATCCATGGAAATCCACTATGCATTACCAGGGCGAGCAGTTTGAGGGAAAACATTTTGATGAAGACCTCGAAGCCGTAAAATTCGAGAATTGCCGGTTTATCGATTGTGACTTTACCCGTGCAAAACTATCAGGCGCAGAGTTTTCCGGTTGTGCCTTTACCACCTCCGACGGCGACAAAGGTTGCAGCTTTTCATTTGCTGATATTCGCGATACCAGCTTCCGAAATTGTCGTTTGGCACTGGCCAGTTTCCGTGGCGCCGACGGATTCGGCGCTGAATTCAGAGACTGTGATTTAAAAGGCGCTGATTTTAGGCAGGCGTCTTTTGCTAACTTCATTACCACAAAATCTTACTTCTGCTCAGTATTCATTACCGGCTGTAACTTAAGTTATGTTGACTTCGAGGGGCAGCTTTTCGAAAAATGCGAACTCTCAGAAAACATTTGGCGCGGCGCGAATCTCAGCGGCGTGAGTATGGATGGTGCAGACCTCAGTCGTGGAGATTTTTCTTCAGACAGCTGGGGCACATTCAGCCTGAAAAACTGTGACCTCCGCCATGTGGATTTACATGGCCTCGACATTCGCAGAATGGATTTAACCGGCGTGAAAATTTGCGACTGGCAACAGGAATCCCTGCTCAGTCCTCTTGGGTTGGTGGTGAGCTAGAGATAGAAACAACGCATAACGAGAGCAGTAGCTGACGCAGAACGTATATCACCGCCTTCAGAAGCAAAGCATGTATGGAATATGAGCGTCAGATTGGCTTCACACATTCACACAACGATAGGGTGAATTGGGAAACGCATCGGGGGCGTTACGGAAACAGGGAACCAGTGGCTTTTCTTTCGTGATCTGCCAAATCAAAACTCAGTTGCCAGCGTCCTCTTTAACTCATTACTGAACCATTGCACCACGGGCCCGTGCTGGCGTCCCCGTGGCGTGATGATGTCTACCGGCACGCTCCAGGTTTTATGATCAAAAACCATGTCCATTTGCGTAAGTTTGCCGGTTTTCAGCGCATCTTTTGCCATAAACGCTGGCAAATACGCCCAGCCAATTCCCTGCAGAAGTAGTGACAGTGCGTGCTGGTAGCCTGAACACCACCACACGTTAGATGCCATGCTGATTAAGAATTGAGATTCACGTTTTGCGCTGCCGCGAACGGCTATCTGTTTGTGCTGTAGCAGTGACGTTGAAGATATCTTGCAGGCATCTGCGAGGGGGTGTGACGGGTGACACACCGCGATAAAAGGTACATTGGCAACGAAGAAGAAGTCTGTGGTTTTCATGGATTCAATTTCCGAAAACATGAGACCCAAGTCAATATCACCGTTTTCAACGGCGAGAGCGATATCATGAGAAGGAAGGGTAGCGAAGTCTAATTCCAGTGTAGAAAACCGGCTTTCTAGTCTGGCTATTAACGCATAAATGGCAGGTGTCAGCATGCCGTCGTCGATGGCGATACTCAGCCGCGTTTCCTGAGACTGACTGATTGCCGCGGCTGTTTTCGACAGCTCATCAGCTTGCACTAACAGACCCTGGGCCATTTTCAGTAAGCGTGTTCCTGCTTCCGTGAGTATAGGTTGTCTGGATGTGCGGTCGAACAATGTCACGCCTAAGTCAATTTCAAGGTTATTGATTGCCTGACTTACCGCCGACTGCACTTTCCCTGACTTGCGGGCACAGGCAGAAAACGAGCCTTGTTCTGCGGTGATAACGAACATGCGGATATACTCAAGATTTAACATATCAGTAAAAGTGATGGTTGCTAACTGGTCTTCATTATAAATAAAGATAGTATGCCGCCCAATAGTTCATCATTTAATGAGGAAAACGATGAGTTGGATTTATCTGGTGCTGGCAGGATTAACCGAAATTGGCTGGCCTCTAGGCCTGAAGTTATCTCAAAGCGGTCAGTATAAATGGGGTGGCATCGCCATGGCGATTGCATTTATGGGTGTCAGCGGTTTCTTACTGTATCTGGCACAACGGGATATTCCTCTGGGCACCGCGTATGCCGTATGGACCGGCATAGGCGCTGCCGGTACGTTTCTGGTGGGCGTTTTTGCCTTTGGCGACCCAACATCACTGCTGCGCTACATCGGCGTATTTTTGATTATATCGGGTGTGGTGCTGCTGAAAGTAGGATGAAAAATGTGAGGTGAATATCACCTCACGGTCAAATGCTATGATGGCAGTCTGAGTACTTAATCGCCCGTGGTAGCCACTAAGCCAAGAGTAACGCCAGTAAAGCCACCGGCTGAGGCTGTACTGAGATAAGACGTTTCGCCATGCCAGGGAAGTGTGTGTAACATTATCGCTGTTTATGTTGCTGCCTGATACCCAGGTAAGCAGGTAATCCTTTTTCACTGAGTTTACTCGAGGTGGCGGTTATCGTGGTCCGGTTGTCGGGACCAACGGCGTTGTGTTTGTAGTCGTTTGAGAAGAAACAGCAAAGGGAACTGCGTTTTTAGCGAATCAATTTTCTCTTTGGGTGAGAGCGGTTTTTCCGATATTTCGACCCGTGTAGCCGGTGTTAACCTGGCGCTTAACGAAAACTGGGCAGTGCAAACCAGTTATCTGGATTTGAATATCGGTACCCTGAATAAACAGCAGATTGAGGTGGCTTCTATCCGCGCAGCGTATTCCATTAATAACAACTGGCAAATTGGGACGGGGGGTACAGCACAAACGGGTTGCGAGTTGGGGAAGTGATGACACGCCGATTTTTTGGGAAGTGAGTGATATTGTCTCTACCACTAACGAAACCGCACCGCTGATCTTCACCCGCTATATCCTGCCCGGCAGCGCGCCAGGTGAACAATGGCAAATGGGCATGTCGTATGTCCGCGGAAACAGAGAAAGAACTATGGAAAGTAGCGTGGTTTATCAGCCTCACCCCGGTTGGCTGGTGGGGGCGAACTACAAAAATGTGGATAACCTGATTGATAATGCTTCGTCAGATATCATCAAATTTACCGTGGGCCATAACTTTACTGACAACGCCAGTATGCAGCTGATTTTTGAATCTGACCTTACCAATGGTGGTACGCCTACCGCGAATATCTTTGGTGTGTGGGTGTTTTGATAACAAGAGGTGCGCTTAAATCAGCGCACCTTTATCACTGCAGATAAGTATTCGCTTATCAGAACTCGTAACTTAAATTTGCGAATACCATTCTTGGTCTGGCGTAGGCGGCTTCAGCATAGCCACTGCCTGAACCTAATGATGAGTTACCAGATACGCGGTAAATCTCATCGGTGGCGTTATTAATGCCCAACGCTACCTTCCAGTCCATATCCGGCGACTCGATAACTACCGAAATATCAACCAGCGTATAGGCATCGTTTTGCGCAATGGCTTCGGTGTTTGCCGCATCAAAATATACCGGGTCGCTGTAGGAAATATCAATGCGAGGCTGAATACCGTAGCCGTCAATTTCGCCGTAGTAACCAATACCGATATTCCCTTGTAATTCAGGCGCGAAAGGTAACTGATTGCCTTCTGCGGGCCCTGCACTTACCGGGCGGCCGGGTACTTCTATTTGAACCGCTTCATCAATAGACGTATCGAGGTAGCCTAAGCCGCCTTCGATAATCCAGTTATCGTGAGGGATCCAGGTGAATTCCAGTTCGGCACCATCAATGGAAGCCTTTCCTGCATTGAACAGCCACGGCGCAATGAATACCCGGTAACTGAATTGTAGGTTCGAATAGTCAGAGCTGAAAACCGCACCGTTTAAGCGGAATTCGCTGGTAATGTCAGATTTAAAGCCTAATTCATAGGTTTTCACTTCTTCCTGATCGAACAGGTGTCCGGCGTCAAGGTCAGACTGCTCAAGGGCGAAGTTAAAGGTTGAATTCCAACCGCCGCCTTTAAAGCCTTCGGAATAGCTGGTGTACACCATGGTGTCTTTGGATACCGTATAGCTTAAGTTCGCCGCCACTGTGGTGGCCGAGAAGTCATGTTCATACAGCTTCTTTTCCAGGTATTTGGTGTCCGGGTCGGCGTAATCGAACTGATCAGGAATTGAGCCTTTGGTTTCTGAGGTATAACGAATACCGAACGTACCGGCCAGCTTGTCGGTGAGGTCATAAGTGGCCTGAGCAAAATAAGCCATGGCTTCGTTATCGGTGATATTGTTGTCGCTGTCGAGGTGGCAACGGTTTGTGCCTTCCCCACAGGTAAAGCCGTCACCTCGGTCGCCTACCTGTACTGTCAGAATGTCCGTCACTTTTTCAGTGTAGTAAAACGCCCCGACAATGGCCGACAGGTCATCACCGGTGTAAGTCAGTTGCAGTTCCTGACTGAACTGGTCGCCTGAGGAATCAAAATCGGTGTGCAGGATAGTAAATGGCGTGTTGTCAGCATCCCGTTTGCCGGTCCAGGCTAAGTCGCGGTATGCCGTAACAGATTTAAGCTGCAAGTCGCTGTTTATGGCATATTCGAGGTGTAGAGATGTCCCCCAGTTTTTCAGTTCACTGCCAACTTCTGCGGTGCCATTGCTGGTAAACGGGCCGCTGTTCCACTGATTGTTCGCACAGGCCGAATCGGTATTCTCACCCACGTAACCACGGGGACCACCGCCCACCGTCACAAGACCTGAAACGTCCAGCGCCGAGCCTTCAGCGGTCGTGACCGGGCGGCCAGGAGGACCAGGCAGTGCAACCCAGGCGTCGCTGCAACCTGCCGCTACACTCTGGTTTGCTGCAAACCAGCCGGGGTTGGCCGCCGCGCCAGTTTCATTCACGTCGTTATTGTTGTTGTAACCGGCAAACACCAGCGGAGAGCCGTTTTCATCGGCTTCGGTGTAGTCAAAATTTAGCTTAGCGGTAAAGTTACCGGCGGGTTCGTATAAAAATTTAGCCGTTGCAGTGGTGTTATTGGTGTCACCTAAATCCAGACCGTCGTAGGCGCGGGTAACATAGCCATCCTGCTTTTTCGTACCAAGGGTGAAGCGGCTGAACAAGTCATCTGCTAAGGGTATATCCACTGCACCGGAGAGTTCCATTAAGCTGTCACTGCCGATGCCGGCTTTGACTTTGCCCCCAAATTCATCGCCGGGTTGCTGCGTATTAATGATAACCGCGCCACCAATAGTGTTGCGACCAAACAGGGTACCTTGCGGGCCGCGTAGTACCTGAACACTTTCGATATCTCGCATTTCCATGGTGCCGCCGACGGATTGTCCCATGTACACATCGTCAATGTACAACCCGACGCCCGGATCCGTATTGGCCCTTGAGCTGATTTGTCCTACGCCACGAATAAACACAACCGAAGAATTATTGTTACCTGCTAAAGGCGCATTATTAGTAAATTGCAGGTTAGGGGTAATTTTGCCGATGTCGTCAGTACCGGAGATTTGGCGGCGTTCCAGAGCATCGCCGTTGAATGATGTCACTGAAATAGGCACTTCCTGCAAGTTTTCAGTCACTTTACGGGCAGTTACCTCTATGGTTTCCAGTTTATATTTGCCCTGATTTTGGTTGTCATCAGTTTGTGCCGACGCACCGAGGCTTGTCAGTCCGCCATGCAAAGCAATGGTCACGGCCACAGCCAGACCTTTGCGGGAAAATAATACCGCACCGGGAGAGCGCGCTTTCTTCGTTTGGGTAGGATTCATGGTTACACCTGCTCATGGTTTTATGTATTTTTGTTTTTGTCTGGTTAGGCAGCAGAAACTGCGATCTCCAGACTTGTCTGAAATGTTAAAACCGTTAACTTGGTGTAACAATTGGCCGTATTGAAACAGTTTGTTCGCCGATGGGAAACAATGGCGGGGATAATATGCGGTGATAAAAAAGCCTCGAATCTCTGGGAGATGACGAGGCTTAATTCACTGTCAGATTGTTGCTGGTGCAAACAACAGCACAGCAGGGAAGCAAATTTAGTGTGCGGCTTTTTCGCAGCGAAATGAACCTTCAATCACGCTGCAGTTCAGTTGGCTATCGGGCTTGAAAAAGCGATTGCCTGCCCAGTCATAATAGGGCATAGATGGCTCCGTAACCGGTTTGTAATTTGCCGCTACGCGCCAGTCGCCTTCGCCAGTGTACGCTGCAACTGTTGGGTAGGGGTAAACGGGCCAGCTTCGTTTCACATAGTTAACGTCTACCACCGTCGCGGCTTTTCCGTCAGGTGAACCCATTATCGCTGGGGCTTTTGGCTTATCGTCTTTTCGGGGCGGGCCGGCATGCTGTTTACCTGCGGTGCCGTCATGACTGGCAATAATCACCTCTGGCTTTATGCCCTGTTCTACCCACGCCATCATTGGGGTGAGTAAATCGAAATCATGTGGACCCGTGCCGCCATCGCAATGATACATGCCCGGAAATAAATAGAGCTGCATAAAATCACCAACGTCCTTGCCGCCGGAAGATACCTTTTTTGCCGCTTCATAATAGGTAACCGTATTTACCGGAGAAATATGCGGGTCCTGCATTCCGTGCCAGATGATCAGCTTACCGCCGCGCTCACGGAAGGCATTGATATTAGGGTTTGTGCCGCTGTACAAACCGTTCAGAGGCCTTATTTTATTGAAGTTTTCTTCGGTGAACTGAAAATCATCGAGGGTGTATTCTGAAGGTGGATTATGTTGATAAATCAGGTTTTTAATCGCACCATCAGCAATCATTGTACTGAATATCTGCTCGCTGCCTGCCCGCGGCACTTATACGCCAACCCAGGACAGTTCAGAGCCGGGTTGTGGGCCGCCCAACGTTAATGCCTTTCCGGTGGCGGGATCTTTCGGGCCGTCGTACAGTTTTTTCGCGGCATCTATTTTTTCCTGTGTCAGGCAGTTCTCGCTGTCACCTTCCTTGCATAGGGTAACCTGCGGATCAAAGTCACACTGGAAAGGCTGTGCAATAATGCCGTCTTTAAGTCCGTCTTGTTTGTCACAAGCCGCGACGGCTGCGTTATAAAGTACCGGCATATCTGCTGCGTGTAAGATGGCGTTTCCGTCGGCACCGGTATTCGAGCGTGCCTGCCAGCCGTGGAAGAAGCTGTTCTGCACAGAAAAGTTCATTGCCGGCGCACCGGCGATGATGCCGTCAAAGTCATCCGGATAACGCTGTGCTTCAACCAGCGCTTCCCGACCACCATCAGAGCAGCCGTTGAAGTAGGCGTACTTTGCGGGCTGGCCGTAGTATTCTTCTATCAGTGCTTTCGACGCCAACGCGGTAATATGCACACCGCGATAGGCAAAATCGATGCGCTTCTGCGGGTCCTGGCCAAAATCGCCGCCCATACCCGAGTGCCCCATGTCTGTACTGGCTAACACAAACTCATCAGATTTCACGGCAGTACAGCCGTCGGCAGCACCAATATTCATGTTTATCATACCGCATAGACCACCGCAGCCCAGTTGCATAAAGCGCTGCGTCCAGGCATCTTTTGGCAGCGTCACTTTGAACCCCACTGCAGGCGCCATGGTGCCTTCAACCACGCAGCTTGTTTTGCCGTTGGCGGTTTGCTCTGACGCCGATGTGATCTTGCTACCTTCACCTCCGATTTCAGTTAAATCGAACGTCAGCAGACTTTCACAGCTCGCTACTGGTGTAACGATGTTCAATGATGGTGGAGAGTTCAGTGATGATGTGGAATCCGCAGCGGGTAGTTCGCTTTTAGCTTCTGATTTCTTATCAGTTGCCTGCTGACCGCAGGCGCTGAGAAAGGCACTGAAAATAGCAATACAAGCGACGACCAGTGAGGTTTTGTGTCGATAAAACATAAGCGTTCCTTATTTGTTTTTGCCCGATACCGAATAGGTCATCGCGACTTTCCGAGTTTCCAAAAACGCTTCCAGTGTTTTTCCACTCATTTGTGCGTACACATCCAGGTTGGTCATACCCAGTACTGCCGCCATCTTTTCCAGACTGAAGAAAATCACGCCATAGTGAATAAGGCCAATCCAGTCCCGCTGATTAAGCAGTTCACACTCCTGCTCTGATAAGTCGAATTCTTCAAATAATGCTTGTGGCTCAGCAACAAAACGCTGGCGATGCGCCGGTTCAATCAGGCGATGCAGGAAATCATTGAGGCGATACGCACGATGAGAGACTTCCAGCGTAAACGGGTGCGTGCCCTCAATCTGCTCAACGTTTTTCAGCTGATGGCCAACGTGAATACGATGTGCTTCTCTGGTGGCTTCACTGGTGTGGCTTTGATTTTCAAAAATAATGGTGGCCATATTGGTCATCGACGGGCAGTGGGTGGTTTTATGCACGCACGTAACATTAGAGGATAACGCGCCGCGCATAATTAACCACATAATAACTTCCGCGCCTTCCATCCCACCAAGTTCTGCGTACTGCGCATGCGTGATGTGGGTCAGCGCTTCGGGATCGTGTTCCAGTAAGGTCAGAAATTTCTCATCCCAGGCTTCATTATTAAAACCACAGCGCTCACCGTGCACCTGATGCGACAGACCGCCGGTTGCCACAATCGCCACATCAAGATCTTCAGGGTAACTTTCAATGGCTTTACGCAAAGCTTTACCGAGGTTGAAACAGCGCTTTGCGGTGGGTATTGGAAATTGCAATACACCCACCTGAAGCGGCACAACCGCACCTGACCAGGCGTTACCGCGGTCAGTCATCATGGAAAGTGGCGAGAACATGCCGTGATCAACGGGTTTGTTTTGAAAAAAAGACAAGTCAAATTCATCGGCAAACAAAGAGTGGCCAATATGCCTGGCCAATTCAGCATGTCCGGCTACAGGCGGATACTCGCGGGGACCACCACCCTCATCAGCGGTTTCGTATTTTGAGTCGACACCTAGAACAAAAGGCGAGTAGTGGTCGAAAAAGAAAGAGGTGATATGGTCGTTATAAATCACAAACAGGACGTCAGGCTGTTTCTCTTCCAGCCAGGCGGTGACGGGCTCAAAAATGTCAAATGTGCCGGTCCATTGAGCGTCTGCTTTGGTGTGTCTGTCTTTTGCGAAGCCAATGGTTGGCGTGTGAGAGGCACCGATGCCGCCAATAATTCTGGCCATGATTCAGTCCTTTTTAACGGGTTGATGATTAATTTTGAGAATGGTTGCTGTGGCGACCAGCAGGGGAATACTGAAGATAATGAACATCCATCCCACGGGAATGCCTGCGCCAATCAGAACACCGGCCAATGCAGGGCCACTGACGGCACCAACGCGTCCAGCCCCGATTGCCCAACCAACACCGGTGGTTCTGATCGACGTGGGATAGAGGCGGGCCGCCACAGCATATAAACCGGTGAAACCGCCTTGCACAAAAAACATCAGAACAAAAATGGCAACGATGGCGCCGGCCACATTCATGTCGACAGTGCCATACATCACAGACGCGATGGCACCTAAAATGAAGAACACTGAAATAACCCTGATAAGCCCCATTTTTGAAGACAGCCATCCCAGCAGTACAGAGCCAAAGAATGCGCCCAGGTTTAATGAGATCCCCGCCAGCATGGCATCTTCTACGGGGAGTCCGGCATCAACGGCAAGTTTCACAACCCAGCTCAACAGAAAGTAGAGGCTGGCGAATGCCATCATGAAGGCTAGCCATAGCAGGAGCGTAGCACTGCGCAAATTGCCAGTGAGCAGAGCGGATAGTCTGGCAGAGGTTGTAGCATCGGTTTCGACACGGGGCAGCCTGGATACAACGGTATGCTTCAGGCTCAGTAAAATGCGGTTCACTTTTTCCAATGCCTTAGTTGGTTGCCGTGAAACTAAGAAATCCAACGATTCAGGTAATAAAAACAGCGCCAGCGGTAACGCACACAGAGATATCAAAGCGGTCACTTCAAACAGTGGCTGCCAGCCCCAGTGCGGCAGAATATGTGCTGCCATAAAGCCAGCGATAATTGCCCCTATGGGATAGCCGGCGTGAAGGATGAGAATCGCCTGATTCCGGTATTTATCTGGTGCATATTCCGACACCATCGAGGTGAGGCTTGCCAACATTGAGCCAATGCCGAGACCAGCCACAAAGCGGAAGAAGGCCAGTTCGGTTACTGAGTCTGAAAGGGCTGTCAGCCACATGCCTGCAGTGATGGTGCAAATGCTGCCGACGATAATTTTCTTGCGGCCCAGCTTGTCAGAGTAGGGGGAAACGAACACGGCGCCCAGTGCCATCCCCACCAGAGCGGCACTGAACACGATGCCCAGCGCACCCGGTGACACATCCCAGGCATCAGAAATGAATGGCGCGGCGAATGAAATAACCAGCACATCCATGCCGTCTAACATGTTTAACAGGAAGCAAATTCCCAGCACTCGCAGATGGAGTCCTGTAAGCCGTGGTGTATTTATAATTTTATTCAGATTCATGGCTACAACTAATTACTTGCTTTCGAAGTAGAGTGGATGTTATTAGTGTTAAGATGTTGTAACAATCTGTTCAAAAGAAACGCATTGTTCGCATTTGGGAAACAATGAAAAGTAGGTGCTGGCAGTGGAAAGAAAGTGGAATATTGAACATTTACCCGTGTTTGTTCAGGTGGCTGAAACACTGGGGATCTCTGCCGCTGCCAATCAATTGGACTTGCCTAAATCTTCAGTCAGCAAAATCATCAGTCAGCTGGAAAAAGCCCTTGGTGTAAGGCTGCTGGAGCGAAATTCGCGAAACGTACGTCTGACTACAGAAGGCGAGGTGTTTTATCGCGAAAGCATCCGTATTCTGGAGCAGGTTGATGAAGCCTCACACACCATGCAGGGACTTGTGAGCCACCCATCTGGCCGCCTCACAGTGGCAATGCCCATCGCCTTTTCCAGAGAAATTATGGCACCGCGGTTAAGTGAGTTTGCCGCGCTTTATCCTGATATCGCTCTTGAAATCGTGGTCACGAATCAGGCGCTGGATATCATCAAAGAGCAAATCGATCTGGCGGTGGTGGTCGGTGCGCTTAACGACTCAGATTTGATTGTGAAAACGCTGTACCACAGCCGGTTGTGTTGTGTTGCTTCTCCTACATACGTACAGGCAGAGGGACTGCATGACGAAATGGTTAACCTGCAGTCTCACGTCCGAATTGCAGAGTCTCGATATGCCATGCGTCGTTTCCCGATAAGAATCGATCAAACCAAAAGTCAGATCGATTTATATTCAAAGGTGTTCCGGGTGAATGATCCACTTTCGGTAAGGGATGCGGTAATTAGCGGTTTTGGCGCTGGGCTAGTGCCTTATCAGTATTGTAAAAAACAACTGGCAGATGGCACGCTGAAAGAAGTGTTCCCCAAAGTGAACTTTGATGTGACCGCCGCGACACTCTCGGTGATTTACCCTACACGCAGGCTGCTGTCTAACAAATCCCGGGCATTTATCGATTTTCTTACCGATACCTGTAACGCCATTTAGCCTTTCTCTATTTATTATCGGTTTCTAGGGCATTCATGTCTTGCTCAATCGCATTGGAGATATGAACATACATCGCCAATCTTGCGCGGGAAGGATCTCGTGCTTTAAGTGCGTGATAAATTTTGCGATGTTCGTCAACGTACGGGTGAACGCCTAAATCACGGAGCCGCTGGTGAAAGGTGGAGCTGAGCGCTGATTGGTTGCGTAATCCCCACAACCATTTCACGTAAGATTCCAGTGCACTGTTGCCCGTCGCGCTGGCGATGGTGCTGTGAAAGCGCTCGTCAGCCTGCTCTTTTTGTTTTTCGCTGGCTTCACTGTTGTCCATTGTGCAAATCGCCTCTTCTAAATCAGCAAGCTGTTCATCGCTAATCCGAGCTGCGGCTAAACTCACCACTTCCGGTTCAACTAATAAACGGGCTTCAAGTACTTCGAAGGGGCCAGGGGCATCGTCGAGTTGCGCACCATTGAGTTCGTGTTGTTCAAGGGCGTAAATACCTGAACCTGTGCGAATTTCTACCAAACCAGCAATTTCAAGGGCGATCATGGCTTCGCGAATGGTGGGGCGACTTACTTCAAAGCGTACCGCAAGATCGCGCTCAGATGGCAGACGGTCACCCGGCTTTATACTTCCTGTGCGAAGCTGCGCTTCGATTTGCGTGGCGACTTCCATGTATAAACGACGGACTTTTACGGCTTCTACTTTCATTATTAAATGTGGTCAGTTAACTAACTAGATTAACTGACAACATTCAACGAGATAGGCCAGAGTGTCAAGCCAATTCCAGTATTGGTGACACATGATAGCTTTGAGGTGTCCATCGACCATTGTCGGTATCAACGCAGGCGGAAATGCCCCATGGTTTTGTCGAGTTCCTGATTATTTTGTCTTAACTCCTCAGCTAGCCGGTTTAATGCCTCTGCCATTTTTGCTTCGTGCGTGGCAGCTTCCTGCACACTTGTTACGTTTTTAGCGATGTCGCGAGCAGTAGTAGATTGTTCCTCTGTCGCTGCAGACATTGAATTTGCCTGTTGCTCCAATTCTTCTGCACGGCGTTGAACCTGTTCTGCTGCCTTTTCACCTTCTTCTGTGGTCGCCAGTGAAGCGGTCGCACGCTCGTTATTACTGTTAATGCCACTAATCACGGCGTTACTTACATTGGTCAGGTTATCAAGCAGATCGGATATTTTGTCGGTGGACTCACGACTGGCCGTGGCGAGTTGGCGCACTTCGTCAGCAACCACAGCAAAGCCACGCCCGTGTTCACCGGCTCTCGCTGCTTCAATGGCCGCATTCAGCGCAAGTAAGTTAGTCTGCTCTGAGAGTTTATTAATGGTATTGATAATACTGCCAATTTCGGACATTTGTTGCTCCATGGTTTGCGCTTGCGCAGACACCTCGTCCATCTCTTTGGTCAGCCCTTGCATGGCAGATTTGATATTGCGATTGGCTTGCAAAGAACTTTGCGCAATGTCCTTCAATTGTTGGCTGGCATCTAAGGTGTTAGAGGTCGCTCGGGCGATTTCTTCACTGGTGGCCGCCATTTCCTCTATAGCTGAAGAGATTGTCATTGCACGGCTCGAAGTATCGTCGGCATCATGCAAAATCACTTCCGTCGACCTATATAAATCATCGCCAATCCGATTCGAAACAATCAACGATTCTTTCAGATGCACAATGAGATCTTTAATATTGGAAATGGTCTTCTCAATGTAAACAGAAATGACACCCAGCTCGTTATCACTGTTCAGTTGCGGGCGGACGGTGAGATCGCCGTCACTGGCTTTATTCAGATTGTCAGACAGACTTTGAAGTTGTTTCGACAGCATTGAAATCATATAGAAATAAATACCGCCGATTAAAAGCGTAACAATAATAGAAAGCACGATGATAGTGATAAGCTGGAAATCCGCATCGCTGGCTTTCTTTTCTGCAGTGTTTCCAATGGTGCGCCACTGTTCGTCAAGCAGGCCTTTTACCGCGCCGATTTGTTGTGTGGAAGCTTTAAACCAATCGGCTGATGATGGCAGTACGGTGTAATCCACATTGCCTTTCTGAAGTGCCGTTACAACACTTTCCATAAGCCCGCTGTTAGACGAGTCGGAGACATTTGAAAACGCGGTAAGCTCCTGGCCGGATAAAATGTTCTTAAGCTGTCGGTGAATATAGCCAATGTCATTGCTATAACTGCTGATGTCAGATAGCGCAGCCTGACTTAGCGATTGCTTAGCTAATACTCCGTTTACTTTGCCACGTACTTGGCCAAGTCGCTCTTTTAGCCAGGCAAACTGCACCGCGTTGGCCAGTTCAGACGCGGCTTGAGCGCTGGAAATATTGAAGGTAAGGGAGGTTACCGCATCCAAGGCGGATTTATTCAGCAGGCTGTAATAGGTAAATGCATTACTGCCATTGCGGTTATTAACTTCGCCACGAACCTTTCCTTTCGATTGCAGAATTTTCGACAGCACCGCGGTTTTGCTGGACACCGCAAATTCAGCAGGCCAGTCTTCTTTTAATAGACCTTGAAGTTGCGATTCCGCAACATCGGCTTTGTCTCTTTGTGCAAGCATCTTTGCCCGCGCCTCATCACTGCCAGAGCCAAGAAAGCCCGCCGTCAAGCCACGTTCAACCGCATGGTGATGTGCTGTTTTTTCAAGCGCATCTAAAAGACGAATAAGCTGAATATCGTCATGGGCACCGTTAAGTTTGATAGTTGTGGTAAGAATGTTTTTTCCTACCAAAAACAAAGCGAATAAAAACAGTAATGCGGCACTAAGCAGTGTTAACTGCACAAGCGAAAATCGTTTTAGCAAATTCACGAAACTTTCCTTATCTGGCCTCCGGCCTGTATCGATATGCAACACCACTTAATTTGCTGAAAGGTGTTTTTAGCTAAGTATAGTAAGCGTCAGGAAATCAGCGAGTTTTGCTGAAAATAATAATTCTCCTTACCAGACCGGGTGCAGAAGCGTGCTGCAGCGGTGATCTTCAAAAGATGTTCGCGGGTAAATTATTTAGTATTATTTTTTCCGCGCGAAGCGCAATGAATCAATGAGTCAACCCAACAGCACTACGCAGCCGCTAAGACGAAGCGTCGCTTTCCCATTAAATCTGCTGAACAAACGCATTTTAGTACCAGCTTTGGTATTGGGCTTTTTGTTTTGGCCGCTTACCCGTGAAGTAACGACACAGGTGCTCGCTGACGCCTTTTTTCAAGTCGGCGCCTACGTTTACGCATCTTTAGCGGTATATTATTTTTGTACCCAGCGCGTTTCCACTGAAGCAATTAATCGGTTCATAAGTCGCCACCCGCTAACGGAAGTGTTTATTGCGGCGGTGCTTGGTGCGTTGCCGGGGTGCGGTGGAGCAATAATCGTCGTCACCCAATACACTCGTGGTGTAGCCAGCTTTGGAGCCGTGGTTGCCGTGCTAACAAGTACCATGGGCGACGCCGCGTTTTTATTGTTAGCGCAACGTCCGTTAGACGGGCTGAAAGTAATGGCAATTGGTATGGTAGTTGGCTCGATTACAGGGTTGCTGGTGAACCGGTTTCATAATTATCAACCAGAGTCCAACAAGCCCAATGGGAATAGTGGAGCTGATTTACCTGAAGAACAACGATTCCT
The DNA here is from genome assembly GCF_056159945.1 of Alteromonas sp. ABH2_165. Taxonomy (NCBI): domain Bacteria; kingdom Pseudomonadati; phylum Pseudomonadota; class Gammaproteobacteria; order Alteromonadales; family Alteromonadaceae; genus Alteromonas; species Alteromonas sp. ABH2_165. The sequence continues at coordinate 108,879 of NZ_JBSWWF010000007.1, read as the reverse complement.
GAGCAACCGTATTACACGCGTGTCTACCAAGTTTTGGCTCATAGTCTCACTGCCCGCTCTCGCTATTGCGGTGGCATTATCGCTGCAGATTAATCCGGCAGATTTTTTGCCTGTTGATGGTGCGCTGATCACCGCTGTTGGGGCGGGCATGGCGTTAATCAGTTTGCTGCTCTGGGCTATCGACGGCGAGGGGGAAGATTACGCCTCGATGACGAGCGAAGCGCCAACTTCTCAACCGCCAGACTGGAAGCGAAAAGCCGCTTTAGATACGCAGTTCGTACTAGTTTGGGTAACCCTGGCATTTATGCTTTTCGAAATCAGTATGCAGCTATTTGAGTTTGACCTGGTAGACAGTTTCCGTTCGCTGGGAGTGGGGGCTGTAATACTTGCGGTTCTGATTGGATTTATGCCAGGTTGCGGCCCACAAATTCTGGTCACCACGCTTTATCTCAACGGCGCGTTACCGTTTTCCGCCCAAATAGGGAATGCCATCAGTAACGATGGAGACGCCCTTTTTCCTGCCATTGCTTTGTCGCCAAAAGCGGCATTACTAGCAACGGTGTATTCGGGGATTCCAGCGTTTGTGGTGGGGCTGGGCTATTACTACCTGTTTGAAATGCGTTAGTGAACTAACTATGCCCGATAGGATGATGAAATTCATCACATAGTTTAGTTGTCATCCTAGTGAGAAACTCGGTAGCATGTCTATTCTTGCTGGTGTAAACCAGCGAAAAGTCGACCGGGCATCGGCTTTTTCACCACAAGTAAACCGTTCTAACCCGCGCCGACGTATCTACTGCAACCTGCACCCTTGTCTCTGACGCAGGCAATCATTATTTCGGCTTAAGTAAAGCGGGTGAAACCTATACACGAAAGTTAATGTTTGGTAAAACAACCACAATCTTATAAATGGGAAGTAAACGATGAAAAAACTAATTGTCGCCGCAACAGTACTGTTTAGTGGTTTTGCATTCGGTGAAGAGTGCGCCGCGACTATCGAAAGTAACGACATGATGCAATTCAACATGACTGAAATGTCAGTGCCTGCTAGCTGCTCAGAGTACACAGTTACCCTGAAGCACACTGGTACTCTGCCAAAAGAAGTAATGGGCCACAACTGGGTTCTGTCTAAGACAGCTGATGCCCAAGCCATTGCTGGTGACGGCGTTGGTGCTGGCCTGGCAGCAGATTACCTGAAAGCCGGTGACGATCGCGTTATTGCATATACTAAAGTGATCGGCGGCGGTGAAGAAACGTCAGTAACGTTTGACGTAAGCAAACTGTCTGCAAGTGAAGCGTACACGTTCTTCTGCTCTTTCCCTGGCCACATCGGCGTAATGAAAGGCACACTGTCTGTTAAGTAATACTTACTGTCTGTTAAGTAATATGTAACGACGAAAGAAAGGTCAGGTCACTCATGGTGTCTGACCTTTTTTGATCCTGAACCCATTTATTATTTCTTAACTAAGGCGCATACTCTACCCTGCTATCAGCCCTATGCCATCCACCAGGCAGCAACTGCCTGAAATCTGTACTAAGATAAAAGTCTGTTAGCAATCCCGGTTAGTATTACTTCTTAAAGGTTTTTCCATGTTGTCCCGTTTAGTTCTTATTAAAGGCGCACTCCTTTGCGCGTCTGCGTGGTTGGCTGCACCGTCTTACGCGTCTGATATCAACTTTGATTTCAGTGGTTCCTACCGGTTACGCTATGAAACGCTACAGAATCCGATTTTTCCCGTTGATGCCAGTACGCGAAGCCGGTCGAATGATCGAATATCGTCTCGGGTGTTACTGAAAGGGCAGGCGAAGTGGGAGCACTGGAATGCAACGGTGGAAATTCAGGATTCCCGTGCATTTCTCGATGACAATGACCCCAGTTTAACGTCGTCGCAGGTAAATACTCTTGAACCACTGCAGTTTTTCTTGCGTTACAGTGACGTAAATGAATATGTGAAGTCGGTAACCGTAGGGCGTATGACGCTGGATCACGGCAGCCGCCGTTTACTGGCCCGGGGTGTTTATCGTAATACACAAAATGCCTTTGACGGCATTTCTGTTGATACAGAATACCAAAAATGGGCAATTCGCGGTTTCTACTTGCTGCCGGTAAGTCGTTTGCCGTCAGCGTCTGCACTCATCGAGGACAATGAACGGGCATTCGATAAGAGCTACAGTGAGCGCAAGTTTTTCGGCTTCTACGCCACATCACCAGACAAAGCCTGGAACCTGCAAAGTTACTGGTTCAAAGAGCGTGACGGAGCGGATTTAGCCACTCGCAACCGCGATTTGTATACCTTAGCGGCGGAGTATTCTACAACCATCGGTAATGGTTGGAAGGCCAATGCTGAACTGATTGGTCAGACGGGCACGACCCGGCAAACTACGGCTGCAGACGATATGACAGATTTGGATGTGAGAGCCTGGATGGCCCATGGTCATATTGGTAGAAAAGTGAACGATTCGACCTTTGTACGCGCAGAAATAGACTTCGCCAGCGGTGACAACAACAGTGATGACGATACTGTTCATTCCCCAGATAGTTTGTACGGTGTACGCCGGTTCGATTTTGGCCCCACCGACGTTTATCAAGGGTTTCGTCGTAGCAATATTATCGCGCCTGGCCTGCGAAGCGTCACTAAAGTCGATAAACACGAAGTTATGGTGGGCTACAAAGCCGTTTGGTATGACAAGGTGGAAGCGGGTGCTGATGACTTTATGGGTCAGCAACTTGAAGTTCGCTGGCGTTATAAAGCGCTACCAGATTTAAGATTAGAATTTGGTGGCGCTTACTTGCATAAAGGCGATGCCCTGGAAGCAGGTGATTATGCCGACGACAGTCAATTTGCCTACACCGCTTTTCTCTACTCGTTCTAAATTTTGTTGAGCGCGCAGCATTTGCTGGTTGTCATGCAACTGGTAAACTGCGCGCTTCTTTCATTGACCTAGTTTTCACTTCGAGCACGTACCCTTTGGCTAATCCGACTTTGCATAATTCTGTAATGGCCTTGCGCCTGGATGAACTGTCACGTTCTACCCGTCCGTTTGTTACACGTGGGAGTCGGGTTGTTCGTTGTGATGGGTGTTTACTGCCACAGAAACAGTGTATTTGCTCGGTGCGTCCCGCGCCGGTTGCTGAAAGCGCCTTTCTTTTTCTGATGGCCAAAGGCGAGTCATACAAACCTTCCAACACCGGCCGATTAATTGCGGATGTGGCGAAACACAACTTTGCCTTCAGTTGGTCGCGAACCGAGCCGCAACCTGAATTATTGGCACTGCTAAACGACAAGCGATACATGCCAGTAATCATTTTTCCTCATGAAAACGCTGCACCTGAACGGTGTATTCATATTGCCCCTGAAGCGACAGGAAAAACCCCGCTTTTTATTATGCTCGATGGTACCTGGCGTGAGGCCGGACGCATGTTCCGTAAGAGCGCGTACCTTCAGAATTTGCCTGTTTTGGGTATACAGCCTCAGGCATTGTCAGATTACGCATTGCGGGAAGCCACAAGGGATTTTCAACTGTGTACTGCTGAAGTCGGCATTGAGGTGCTAAAGCTGGCGGGCGAGCCTGCCCCAGCAGCTATTTTGCAAGACTACTTTAGCCACTTCAGAGAAAAATATCTGGCGGGTAAACCGCATAGTAAGGCGCGAACGTAAAAATAGGCGTAGCCACAGTGAATTTTTGTGGCAAACTGAAATTGTTGTCGCAGCATGGAAGAAGTATATGACGTTATATCGCCCGTTGTTCAAGCATATTCGTAATCACACTGCACTTTTCAGTGAATTGCACCGGTACCGCGATCTGGCGGTAGAGGCGCAGGGTCTGAAAAACTATGTATTCAATAAAACCCCTAAGTTTATTGCTGCCGATGGTAGTCGTCTTACCATCGAGCCCGAGCGCAGTATTGTGATGCCTAATCTACATCACTTCAAAGGTGTTAGAAGCAAGCTCGCCAATGCCATTCCGGGCCTCTCTATGGTAGAGCACAGTGAAATTGGTTATCGCTATCCCACCGCTGCTTTGGCCGGTCTTGAAGCGCCATTTATTAAACGCATGCGCTCTGAGTATTTCCATAAAGTGGATGAAGATCGCAGTATTTGTCGTCCGGTAAACCTGTCTTACGGCATTAAAAGTCGGGGCAAGGGAGACAACCGTCAGGAGTATGAAGTGTGGATGCCCGAAGAGGCGCCTGATCAATCTCCACTGCCATTGCTCATCGACCGTTACGGTGAAGATTTACCCCATGACGTAAGAGAGTTCGTTGAACAGCCTTCACGTGTGCACGGTTGGATGGGTGTAAAACGGGCGGCATTTGAAGCCCTTTATCAGAACCCAGACGTTTGCGGCGACCTGGTTATTTGCGTAGCGCTGAGTGTTGATACGTACAACATTGGTGCGCGCCCGGATTTATCGTTTTCTCCCGAGGCGGAAAGCTCTATTGCAGTAAGCAACGCCGAACTGGAATGGGAAGTAGAAGGGTACTACGCACCGCGCAATGCTGCCTTCGACCATGATGCTGTGTGGGCCGCCATTAACCATACGTTGGAAGCCGTGAATGCGCCGCTTCGTGATATGTATGGCAACGACATTATTCCGCTCACAGAAAGTAAAACAGAGCGCATATTGTCTACCATTAAGGGATTGGGCGTAACTCGTGAGGAAATCGACGAGCTGGATTTACAGCCCTGGGAATTCCTCGCGACCGAAAGTGACCGTCTGAAAGGCCATGATCCTAGTCGTACGGTAAATCTGCTTGGTCGACTGAATCGTCTCTTCTATCAGCCAGACCGCCAATTGCCATCACTGAACTGGATGCATGATTTAATTTCCTAAGACTAGTGCTTTAGCATGCGTTGGGTGAACCAGGTTTTAAAAGCCGGCAGGTTTTCCCAGCGCAGTGCAGCATTTACCTTTACGCCGTTTTCGGCAGGCTGAGTGAAGCCGTCATCGGTCACCATGAGACTTACGCTTTCTGTGGGAAGCCATGGATGGTCGGGTAGGGCGAGATACACAGCAACGGTGTCGAAAAGCACAGACGTGCGCGCATCGAGGTAATCGGCTTTGTCCCAGGTAACTCGCTCGGCCCAAATGGGGTAAATGTCGAATAATGCAGAAAGCTGTGGGTCGTGACTGTTCTTAAGCGCTTGATACTGAATACCATCGACAAGCATGTCTCGGCATGTGTCTAGCGGCGCAATACTAATATCAGCAACATTGGCGTTTAGTACGTGTTGAAAAGCGGCTACGTCGCTCTGTACATTGTATTCTGCCACCGGTTTGTCATCGTAACCTTTGTAAATGCTGCCGTGCATGCCAACAAGTCGCATTTTTGTTGCCAGTTCTGGTGCGCGCTGTAAGACTTCGGCGATATTCGTCATGGGCCCGGCCACAATAATGGTAACAGGGTTTTCAGCGGCTTTTAGCAAACTGATAATTTCTGCGATACCGTCTTTTTTTATATGGCCTGGGTAGGTTGTCGTTGAAAAATCGTTTATCCACGGGCGAAGAAACTCCGCCGTAGCCTGCGCGGGGCGGCCGGGAGCAACAGGAATGTCTGTTCTTTTGGAAATTTGCAGAAATTTTGCCGCTACCTTCGCTCGGTAGTGTGTATCGCCAGACACCGTTGTAATGAGTTTAAGATCCAGTTCCGGGCTTTTAAGTATAAGAGAGAGTGCAAATACGTCGTCGATGTCGCTGCCAATGTCAGTGTCGAAAATAACGGGCAAGGGTTTAGCGCTAATCAATGCAGAAAATAAACATAACGATAAAGTAAGATAAGCCCGTATCGTAAATATTGGCAAAATCATGACGTTAGCCTTATAGGTAATTGATCCTTTCTGCCCTAGAATAACAATATTATTTAAGTTGATTCAGCTTTGTTTACCCGAAAAAGCACCGGGTTAGCAGCAAAGCCATTTATCCGGAGTTCCCGTGCTTAGCGAACTATCTTTCGGTGGTATGCTTTTCAGCCCAATGGTCGTTATGATCCCGCTGGCGTTTGTCCTGTCTTTGCTCACCCGCTACGCCTTGTATGCTACCGGACTTTATCAGAAATTGTGGAAACCACCCTGGTTCGAAGTGGCACTGTTTGTGTGCTATCTGGCCCTCACGGTGAAATTGCTGGCAGGTTAAAATGCAAAAAATCATCAGAGTTATTATTACGTTAGCGGTTATCGTTGCGGCCGTCGTGTCCGGTCGCTGGGTGTGGGATCATTACCTGTATTCACCCTGGACCCGAGATGGCAAAGTGCAGGCTGATATTATTACCATTGCGCCGGATGTGTCTGGCTGGGTGACAAAGCTCGCCGTTCAAGACAATCAGCAGGTGAAGAAAGGCGATGTGATTTTTCAGGTCGATGTTAAACGTTATCAGGCTGTGGTGGACGAATTACAGGCCCAGGTTCGAAACGAAACTCTGGCACTGGAGCTGGCTCGGCACGAATTCAGCCGGCGGGAAAAATTGCATCAAAGCAACAGTATCAGCGCAGAAGAATTAGAAAGTAGCCGCATCAGTGCTGACATGGCACAAGCCTCACTGGATTTAGCCAAAGCCAATCTGGCCAGTGCGCAAATCGACCTGGAACGGGCATCCATTACTTCACCGGTAGATGGCACGATTGTGAATCTGACCCTACGGGAAGGGAACTATGTGTCTCAGGGCTCGCCGGTACTTTCCGTGGTCGCAGCTAACTCCATCTATGTCACCGGCTATTTTGAAGAAACCAAGCTGCCTCTTATTCATGAAGGCCAGAAAGCGACGATTACGCTGATGAGTGGCGGTAAACCCATTACCGGTACGGTGAAAAGCATTGGTAATGCCATTGCCGATACAAATACCTCTGCCAACGGGCAGTTATTGCCTCAGGTGCAGCAAACCTTTAACTGGGTTCGCCTTGCGCAGCGTGTTCCCGTGGATATCGAACTTAAGGAAATTCCAAAGGATACCCGGCTGGTGGCGGGGATGACGGCATCAATCCGGTTAGCATCAGACGGAGAGTAAATCTTGTCTCCCATTCTGGCGACTTATCTTAAGCCAAGCCGTGCGTCGTTGATTTTTGCGCTGAAAGGCGTGATCTCCATGAGTATCTCACTCTACGTGGCCATGTGGATGGATCTCGACCGCCCGTACTGGGCACTGGTCTCTGCAGTATTTCTGCAAGTGCGCCCAGAAGCTGGCATGGTGCTGGAGAAAACGGTTTGCCAAATCCTCGGAACCCTTATCGGCGGCGCGTATGCCTTACTGGTGCTGCATTACTTCAGCGGCTTCCCTGAAGTAGCGTTAACCTGTTTAGCACTCTGGCTGCTGCTGAACTCCAGTCTTTCAGCGTTCATGCGACGGATAAACTTTATCTATTTCTTTGCCATGATGTGCGTGACGCCTTGCATCATCATCCTGCTCACCATGTCACAACCGGCCACGGTAAGCAGCCAGAGTATTTTTGATATCGCCCAGTCACGGGTTGCCGAGCTGATCATAGGTTCACTGTGCGCCATGGTAGTAGCGGTATTCCTGTGGCCTCAGCGGGTAGAAAACGTGCTGGTAGTGCATGCGAAAAATGCGATTAATCAGACTATGGATTATCTTACGCTGGAGTTAGACCCCAACGGTTCCCACGAAGAGCGCCATAAGAACATCGATAGTGTTTTGCAATCACTGACAGCGCTTAACGACGACTCAAGCGCGGTGAAATTTGAAGGGCCGACGGGGCCTGGTAAGTCTCGGGCGGCCACGGTAATTTGTAATAAGGTGTTGTCGTTGATTGCGGTCGTGCAGATTTTCGGACGACTACAGCGTAATAACCCTGAACTGCTATCTGACAGCATGCAGTCGTTGCTAGGACAATTGCGTGGCGACCTTGCCCTCATCGGCAGTTTGAAGAGCTTCGATGAATGCTATGAAATTGCGCAGAAACAGCGTCGGAACTGGAGCAAACTTTTTCAGTCTCAGCCGCTGACAACGCTGGAATTCAGGCTATGTAAAACCGCTCAGGAACTGGTTTCAGATTTGGTGCTTATTCTGCGTGCCTACCGGGCGCTAGAGCAAGGTAAGCCCACTAGCCTGCGAGCAGAAAGTTTAAAACCTCACCGCGATTGGCTGGTGGCGTTGACCACAGGGTTTCGGTCCTTTTTGGTATTTAGTCTGGGCGCGGTATTGTGGGTAGGAACCGGTTCACCCGCTTCCGTTATGCTAATGATTCTACCGGTTATCTTTTCTATCATGTTTGCGCGACTTGCGCCGGTCATTGTCACCAAAGCAATAAGAGGTATTTTAATTGGTGCCTGCGTGGCCGTGCCGGTGGCTATTTTCTATGCCCTTAACCTGATAGCGCAGAGCAGTGGCGACTTTCCCATGCTCATTCTCATTCTTGCGCCGCCCTTTTTCCTGGGTTTAATGCTGCTTGCAAACCGAACTACTATCACGCTGGGCATTGGTTTTTGCATCCCCTTTGTCATTCTTGTGCAGCCCGCCAATGACATGAGTAACTCACTGTCCATTGATTTCACTGCCAGCAGCGCGCTGGCCATTTTATCTGGCATCATGCTGTTATACTGGGTTTTCAAACTGTTTGCGGGCCCTGGTGCAGAGTGGATGCAGCGGCGTTTGCTGTCTGTCACCTACCAGGATTTGCTCAAATTAGGTAGCCCTGGTCATGATGAGGAATGGTTTAACTCGCGAATGTCAGATCGCTTATTACGATTAACCAGCTATGAGCAGAATATGACTTCCGGATATCGAACCCTAACCGATCTTGGTCTTACCGGGCTGAATCTGGGGCATGTCTCCATGCGTATGCAGCGACAGTTAACTGGCGTAAGTGAGCATTCGCTTACGCAGATGAAACGCCTTTGGCAGCAAGCGTTAGCAGAATCATTTCTGGCTGCATCGAAAGGGGATAAGCGTGACCACCTTGCTGGTATTAATCAGCGCATATTGGAAAAACTGCGCTCTGAAGGCGCGCCTCAAGAAAACTTGGCTCTATTACACGGTATTTTCACCCGCCTGCATTACACGTTCCAGCGCACTGCTGACATGATCAACGACGCCAAAACGTAAATTCATTCAGAACCAAAAATGCAATTTGGTAAGGCCAAAGTGGGTTTTAGATTTGTTGGTAGGGGATTTTTGTTGTATCTTAACTAAAATTGGCATGACCAAAATGGATTGAGATATGATTGAAACATGGCGCTGGTTTGGACCATCCGACAGCATTACTCTGGAAAAAATTCGTCAGGCGGGTGCCACCGGCATTGTTACTGCGTTGCACGAAATTCCCACCGGCGACGTGTGGCCTCTGGAACTGGTTAAAAGCCGCAAGGCTGAAATCGAAGCGGCAGGCATGAACTGGGATGTTATCGAAAGCATTCCTGTTCACAACGATATCAAGAGCCGTACTGGCGATTACAAACAGCTAATCGAAAACTACAAGCAGTCTATTCGCAATGTAGGCGCAGCAGGCGTGACTACCGTGTGTTACAACTTCATGCCGGTTGTGGACTGGACCCGCACAAACCTGACTTACCAGTTACCCGATAAAAGCTATGCGCTGCGTTTCGAGTACTCTGATTTTGCCGCCTACGACGTGTTCGTGATGCAGCGCAAAAATGCAGAGAAAGACTACACGCCGCAAATGCTGGAAAAAGCCAAAGCGCGCTTCGACGCCATGAGCGAAGAAGAGCGTGAAGGTCTTGAGAAGAACATCATTGCCGGTTTACCAGGTGGTGAGGGCTCTTACGACCGCGAAGGTATTCGCGATACCATTCAACAGTTTATCGACATGGGGGAAGACGGCCTGCGCACCAGCCTGTGCGAATTCCTCGAAGCTATCATCCCAATAGCGGAAGAAGCCGGTGTGAAAATGTGTATTCACCCTGATGATCCGCCGTTCTCACTATTTGGCCTGCCTCGCGTAGTGTCCACTCAAAGCGATGCAGAACGTTTACTTAAAGCCGTAGACAGCCCGGCAAATGGCCTGACCATGTGCGCCGGCTCTTACGGTGCCCGTGGTGACAACGACCTGATTGCCATGGTAAATGCGTTCAAAGACCGCATTTACTTTGTCCATCTGCGCAATGTGACCCGCGAGGAAGACGGTTCTTTCTACGAAGCCGCTCACCTCGACGGCGACAACGACATGGTAGGGCTGGTACAGGCACTGCTTAATTGTGAATCGTCCATTGGTTGCCAAATTCCTATGCGTCCTGACCACGGTCACACGTTATCTGATGAACAGGGAAAAGAAGGCTTGAAGCCGGGATATTCGTATCTTGGCCGTCTTAAAGGTTTAGCAGAGTTGCGGGGATTGATTAGGGCGGTTTCTTATATGTCGGCCCGCTAAGGGCTGATGGCTGATGAGCTGCTGCGCTCGAGATTACGGCATTAAAAATAAAAACGGCACCTTTCGGGGTGCCGTTGCAGTTTGGTCTGAATACTTATCTGGACACTACCATTTCGTCAGTCGGCATCCTTTAACAGCATAAAACAGAATGAAGGCGTAACAGGGAATGGTCATCCAGTAGGCGTTAAGCACGCCAGAGCCGTCGGCAATGGCGCCGAATACCATTGGCAGAATCGCACCACCGGCAATACCCATGATCAGCAGGGCTGAACCGCGCGCGGAAAAATGGCCCAGACCTTCCAGAGCCAGCGGCCATACTGCAGGCCATACAATTGCATTCGCCAAACCCATCAGGGCAATCAGCGTAATTGGGTCAGGCAATGTGCTTATGCCAGTCCAGCCCCATAAAATCGCTGCGAGGGTGTCGCTTTCAGGGCTGGTGAACGGGATCAACGCAGCCAGAATAATCCCCAGCGCCGCAGATAGTGTCAGTAATTGGTGTTGCGTGAGTACGCGGGGGATAAGCAGCAGACCCAAGGTATAACCAATCACCATAAAAAGCATCGTGTAGGACGTCAGGCCAATATGACCGTCGACGTTCAGCGCTGCACCAGCAAGACCAATCGTATCTCCGGCAATTACCTCAACGCCTACATAGCAGAACAGGGCAACTACACCTAGTACCAGTTGTGGGAACTGCAGAATAGAGCCCTCCGCTGCACCGGTTGCATCAAGCTTGTCGTCTTCTTTGTGCAAATCCAGTTCCGGCAGACCAGAGAAACGCAGTGCAACCGCTAGAATGAGCAGGGCAACGCCCATACCGATGTACGGTGATACCAGGCTGTCGGCGAGTTGCTGGATTTGTACCTGCTGTTCGGCAGCAGGCAGGGCAGCAATACTCTGTGCAGACACGTCGGCGAAACTACCCAGCACCAGTGCGGTAAACACGATTGGTGCCAGCCAGCCTGCACCTTTGTTCAGCAAACCCATAATTGATATGCGCGCTGCGGCGGTTTCAGCTGGGCCAATCTTTACCAGATAAGGGTTTGACGCTGTTTGAAGAATGGTCAGTCCCGAACCTACAATGAACTGGGCGGTTATGAACAGTAAGAAAGTCTGCGCTTCGGCGGCAGGTACAAACAGGAAGCAGCCAACGGCGATCATTACCAAACCCAGTGACATGGCATTCTTATAGCCAGTTTTATTGAGTACGAAGGACATTGGCAACGCCATCACCACGTAGGAAATGTAAAAACTGAACGAAATCAGCAGGGCTTCTGTACCGCTTAGCTGACAGACAATCTGCAGAAATGGAATAAGTGCACCGTTCAGCCAGGTGATAAAGCCGAATACAAAAAACAATGTACCGATGATGAACATGGGTAAAAGTGTGGAACTCTTTGGAGTCGCTTGCTCAGTTATTGTCATTATTTTTCCTTTGAACGTGTTATCGGGGCGACGCCCAGAGTGTTAAGACATGTCGTGGCCGTTACGCCAGTATCCGGTTACGCAGAGTTCATCGTCTACCGTAATGAAATTGGCTACTACACCGGCTTTCAGTGTGCCGAGTGAATCTGACATGCCGAGAAATCGAGCAGGGGTAGCGGTGGCCATTTTCAGCACGCTTTCCAGCGGGAAGCCTAAATCAAAATGAGTATGCTGAATGGCTTCTTCCATGGTCAGAACCGAACCGGCCAGCGTGCCGTCAGCAAGCTTCAGGGTAGGGCCCTGACGTAGTATTTTAATGCCTTGATACATGAAATGGTCTGCATCGCTGGCAGCCGGTGCCATAGCATCAGTGATCAGCATCAGCTTGTCATCGCCTTTCAGGCGAATTGCCAGCGAAGCGCTGATAGGGTGAACATGCTGATGATCTACAATCAGACCACAGTAAATATCGTCGCGGTAAAGGGCACTGCCGACAACGCCCGGCTCACGGCTGTTCAGCGCTGACATGGCGTTGTACAGGTGAGTGGCCGAGGTCGCGCCAGCGTCAAACGCACGCATGCAGGTTTCGGAATCCGCATTGGTATGACCCACAGATACGATCACTCCGGCTGCAACCAGGCGTGATATGTCTTCCGGGGAAACCATTTCAGGCGCTACCGTTACCAGCACTACGCCTAAATCCTTACGGGTAAAAACAGCAAACTCTTCGTCGCTTAGCGGACGAATAAAGCTGCTGCTGTGCATGCCTTTTTTAGCTTGCGACAGGTGCGGACCTTCAAAGTGCACGCCGGGAATCGCTGCAGGATTGTCGGCATGGGCAATGGCGATGGCATCAGCGCCGCGTTTCATCACTTCCAGATCGTCGGTAATAAGCGTTGGCATAATGCTGCCGGTACCAACAGTAAGGTAAGCCGCGGCCATTTGCTCCAGGGTTTCTGGCGTTGGTGCTTCGTTAAACTGAACGCCACCCCCACCGTTCACCTGAATATCCACCATTGCTGGCATTACTAACCCGTCGAGAACGGTGGCATCACCGGCTTCAGAATCCGGGGTCAGAGACGCTACCTTACCGCCTTCAATGTCAAAGCTGACATCGGAAATCAGTGTGGTGCCGTCGAACAACTGTGGAGCAAAATAGCGCATGATAATTAAACCGTTTCAGTCACTTTTTTCAGGCCAACTGGATTATCGGGGTCCATATCCAGTTTTCTGGCCGCGATTTCTATATCGAGATAAAAACGCTGCATGATAAGCAGTGGCGATACCAGCGGGTGAATATCACCCGGGGGAGTAAGCAGCGGAAACACAGTTGCACCGCGCTTTTTCACTTCGGCAATTTGCGCCTCGTGGACCGGGCTACTGGCGTCAGGGATATTCACATCCAGAATGGCCACACCACGGTTAAGCAGTGAAATAGGGCCGTGCAGGAATTCAGCACTACTGAATGCTTCTGCTTGGATGCCGCATACTTCTTTCATTTTTAACGCGATTTCTCGTGAAACAGCATAACCGAAAGCACGACCCAGCACTACGCATCTGTCCATCGGGCCGAGTGCTTCTGCGTTAAGTACCGGTGCTGCCGCAATAGTCTGTTCCATTTGAGCTGGTAAAGCCGCCAGCGCTTCAGCAAGCACTTTGTTGTCGGCATAGTTGGAAACAATGTGCAGCAGCGCAAAAAGGCTGGCCAGATAACTCTTGGTGGCGGCTACTGCCACTTCAGGACCTGCTTTGAGCGGAATGAAAAAATCAACTACATCAGCCAGCGGTGAACTTTCATCGTTTACCAGCGCCACACACAGCGCCCCCTGGGCTTTGGCCATTTTCGCCTGGGCAATAATGTCAGGACTGCGGCCAGACTGTGAAATCACAAACACCAGTGCTTCTTTCAAACGCAGTGATTTACCATAAACGCTGTTTACCGAAGGGGCAGCGGCAGCAACAGATAATCCCAGTTCGGTTTCAATCAGGTATTTACCAAATACACCGGCGTGATCAGAAGTGCCACGACCAATCATGTACACAAATGCGGGATCACGCTGTTTAATTGCTTCAGCAAGCTCAGTGACACGCGTGCTGTTCTCTTTCAGTTGGTTACGGAATACCTGAGGGGTTTCTGTGGCCTCGGTCGCCATTTTTGTTACAAGTGCCATTGTCAGGCCTCCTTAAATGCTTGTCTGGCTAACGCGACTGCACCGTACTCCGGTGAACAGAGCGCTGGACTCAGAAGGCGCTGTATATTATCGGGCAGATGGTCACTCCAGTATGAAGCCAGGCCGCCGATCATAGTCAGTCGATGTGGATTTAATTCAGAAAGACGCAGTAAAACTGCAGTCAGATAGGTAGCGCCGTCTTCAATAATCGATGTTGCGAGTGATTCGTTTTGTTTTGCCTGAGCTACCACTAAAGGGGCTAGAACGGCGTAATCAGATGAACGAAAATGAAGGGCCTTTGCAACAATGTCTACAGATTTATAGGCTTGTAGTTGTTCGCAAACTGCGTCTGTCAATGGTGTTGAAGGCACAAGGTTGTCCATGGATTCCAGCGTGGCTGAGAGCGCGCGCCATCCCAACCAGGCACCGCTGGCTTTGTCTCCCAGCGGAAAACCGTGACCGCCCATTATAGTATGCACGTTATCAACGCTGGCAAAGGCTGAACTCCCTGTGCCGGTGATCATAATTGCGCCTTCCTGGCCACCGTGAGCGCCTGTACAGGCGATATGTAAGTCGGTGGTCAGAAGTGTATTGGCGAAGGGCAGTTTCCAGGCTTCAGCTAAACCCCGGTAAGCGGGAATATTTACCCCGGCCAGACCAAGACACACATGTAGTGTCTTAATCGTTTCTGTTGGCAGATTTGCCGAGGCTACAGCCTGTGCAGCGGCATCAATAATGCTGTTGAAAGCGATGTCAGCAGACTGCGCAGGATTCGCCGGGCCAGCCAGGCCCTCGCCCAACAGCTCACCATTTTGTGACTCAAGTCGTGCCTTACACTTTGTTCCGCCACCGTCGATGCCGAGAAAATACTGTTGATGAATCAAAAACTATTCCTTACTGAATCTCTTAAAACACGTGAAAAAGTTAAAGTACAGCGTTAAATTTTGATGAAAATCTGCTTACGCCAGAGCCAGTAAACCGGAATGAAACACACGCCCACAAACATCAGTACCCAGATGGTTGCGCTGATAAATTCACTCATACCTGCCTGCAAAGACCAATCAACCCAGATCTGATGAACCGATGTTCCGTTTATTTCCCAGTCGAGGCATTTTTCGATAATGACATGCAGCACATAGGCGGTAATTGCGTTGGCGCCAAAAATAACCGGTAGCGTGGTGCCCGCCCGGTAGCCGCGTATATCGGTGTACCACACCATACAGGCCAGAATCATTGCGCCAACACCGCCGGTGGCGAGGACAAATGAACTTGACCAGATTTGTTTGATGAACGGAAAACCCAGGCTCCAGATACAGCCAAAAGCGAAGCACATAAAGCCAAACACAGAAAGGTGCATCACTGCTTCTTTCAAATCTTCTTTCGCACTAATGATAATCTGACCCATCAGCAGACCAATAATGCCGGTGACAATTGACGGGAAGGTGCTGAGCAGGCCTTCTGGATCCCACTCGCCACGCCACAACATGCCGGGCATGAATCGATCGAACCAGTTAATAATGTTTTCGCCGCGCTCAAGGTGACCCGCAGGTAAACCCGGTGCCGGGATAAACAGAATAAATAGCCAGTAAAGTACCAGAATTGCGATTCCCGTCTTAACAATGGTGCGAGGTGTGCAGTAAATAGCAAAGTAGCAACAGGCCAGATACACAAGCGCAATACGTTGCAGAACACCAAGAACACGCACTTGCTCGAAGTGGGTATAAAACAGATTTACTGCCATACCCAACGCGAACATGATAAATGTTCGCTTCCACACTTTTTGCAAAACCGCTGAGAGATTTGGTGAGTCTGGAGTGACGTTCTTAAAACCCAGCGCAATGGCCACACCAACGATAATGATGAAAAACGGAAAAATGAGATCGGCAAAGTAAATGCCTTCCCAGTACGCATGGGAAAGTTCGCCGTATGTGTTAGGACTGTTCACCACGATCATTGCCATCATGGTCAGGCCACGAAAAACGTCGAGGGACAGTAATCGCTTTTTGTTATTTTCAGCTGTCATCTGTGAACTGCTTCTTTTGTAATCATAGTTTTTACGTTAACCTTCTATTGTCAACGTTGTCAAATCTATTTTCATCGTTGAAAAAGACTAACGGCTTTTCTAAAGGACAGACAGGAAAGTTGCGGGGCCGTATTAATGTTATTATGCTGCTGAATGTCATACATTTTTTCATCGCCATAGGAAAATATGAAGAAACCAACCATAAAGGACGTCGCCAAGCTGGCAGGGGTGTCGTTCAAGACTGTTTCACGTGTTGTGAACAAAGAAGCCAGCGTAAGCGATGAAGTACGAGCAAAAGTGCTCGAATGTATCGAAAAGCTCAATTATCAGCCTAATCATACTGCCCGGGTTATGCGTAAGGCCCCGTTTTCTCTTGCATTTGTTTACGATAACCCAAACAGTCACTATGTGATTGAAATGCAGAACGGCATTATCTCTGAGTGCCGAGAGCGGGGTTTTGAATTAGTTATCCATCCTACTGACTCCCGTTCTGAGGACGTGGGTAAGGAGTTGGCGGCCATGATTGGTTCAAATCAGATTGGTGGTGTAATTCTCACTCCGCCATTATCTGAAAACCGCGAACTGGTTACCTTTCTTCTGAACCGCGACGCCAAGGTAGTTCGTATTCTTTCTGGCGCAGAAGCACCGGACACACTCGCGCCGGTTATTCACGTGGATGACGTGGGGGCAGCCCGCAAAATGACAGATTACCTTCTTGATCTCGGCCACAAAAAAATTGCATTCCTTGGTTATCATGCGTCTCACGAATCGAGTCTCGGCCGGTTAGAAGGTTTTCGAACTGCGTTGGAAAGCCGGGGATTACCGGTAGATAAAAATCTTATCATTGATGGTGAGTTTACCTTCGATTCAGGTATGGCCATGACTCGCGAAGCCCTGAAAGGCAAGCCCACCGCTATTTTTGCCTGTAACGATGAAATTGCCGCTGGTGCGGTATTCCAGTCTCGATTAAGTGGATTCAATGTGCCGGAGGATGTATCCATCGTAGGTTTCGAGAACAGCCCTTTCTCAGTTCAGACCTGGCCGCACCTGACAACGGTGAATCAACCTAATTTTGATATTGCTGCCAGCGCTGCCGCTATGGTAATAAAAATGATGCAGGAAAAGGATGTGCATTCCGTCGAATCTGAAGGGTTTTCACTGAATTTAGTAGTACGCGACTCGGCAATCAAACCTGCCTGATCCTCTGCTCCCGAATAGTTTTACTGTAATATTTTTTTAACCTTCATGTTTGACAACGTTGACAAGTGGTGATAGCGTCGAAAACAGAGTGATGAAAAATTCACCGTGAAAACGATTGGGTATTCTCTTTAATGTTTTCACTAAGAGCTGAAGGACATGAAAAAGTTGAACTGATAGATGCGAAATAACAAGTAAACGCATCTGTCTAAAACTTCTATTGCCAATTATACGCGCTGCAAAACCAATGCGGCGTTTAACTTCTCAAGTAGGAAATATTAATCGTATGAGCAAAGCGAAGATCGGATCTGTCAGTGCATTGTATTTTGCTGTGATGATGACGCTGAGCGGTTGTGATAAAGCTGTTGAAGCGCCGAAGACAGCCAGCTCTGAAAGCGAAAGTGCCGCTGTTTCAGATTCTGTCGCTAATCACTCTGCCGTTGAGGCCGTCCTGGCCCGCGTGACCAACAGTAAACTGACTAACCTGAGTGCCCGTAAGGTGTCTGACGAAAAGCCAGAGTGGTACGAAGTGGACGTTCGCAACGGTAAAGCGGAAATCAGCGGTAACAGCGATGCTGCCATGGCGTACGGTGCTTACCAGTTCCTTCGTGAACAGGGTGCGCTGTCGGTTAGCTGGGAAGGTAACCGTGTTGATTTACCTGCTTCATTTGCGGATTTCGACGGTGAACCTGTGGCGACATCGTTTGTTCAGCGTGCTTATCTCAACGTATGTGCTTATGGTTACACCACCCCATGGTGGAACTGGGAGCGCTGGGAACAGGAAATTGACTGGATGGCACTTCATGGGGTAAACAACCCGGTAGCCATGGAAGGTCAGGAATACGTCTGGCAGGCACTGTGGCGTGAGTTTAACGTCAGCGATGACGAGCTTTCCTCGTATTTCTCCGGTCCGGCTTTCACGCCTTGGCAGCGCATGGGTAATATTGAAGGTCATGCTGGTCCGCTGCCGCAAAGCTGGATCGATAAAAAGCACAGTTTGCAGAGGCAAATTCTTGCCCGTATGGATGAGCTCGGTATGAAGCCGGTGGTTCCTGCATTCAGCGGCTATGTACCCAAAGCATTTGTGGAACTGTTCCCAGATGCAAAAATCTATGAAATGCCTACCTGGTCCGGTTTCGAGCGTGAAACATACTGGCTGGACCCGGCTGATCCGCTGTTTAATAAAGTGGCCAAACGCTTTATTGAAATCTACAGCGAGACCTACGGCGAACAGGAATACTATCTGTCTGATGCCTTCAACGAAATGCTGCCGCCGGTATCAGAAGAAACCCGCTACGACGACTTAGCGTCGTACGGAAAACGTATTTACCAGTCAATTGAACAGGCAGCCCCCGAAGCGACCTGGGTAATGCAGGGCTGGATGTTCGGTGCTGATGAAGAATTCTGGGATCTACCGTCTATTGAAGCCTTCCTGCGGGACGTACCAGACGCCAAATCCATGATCCACGATATTGGCAACGACCGCTACCACGTATGGCAGCGTACTGAGGGCTTTAAAGGCAAGCCATGGATTTTCGGTTTTATTCATAACTACGGTGGCTCTGACCCTGTATATGCTGACTTTGGCAATTACGTAGAACAGCTCGACGTGGTAACCCATTCAGAAAACAAAGGCGCACTGTCTGGCTTCGGTGTATTCCCGGAAGGGATTAACAACAACTCGGTAGCTTATGAATTCCTGTTTGATCTGCCGTGGGAAGCCCAGCCGGATATGCAGAGCTGGGTGTCTGAATACACCAATGCCCGTTACGGTAAAACCTCTCCAGAGCTACAGGCAGCCTGGGACAGTCTGATTGACGGCGTATACTCGGTACGTTACTGGACTATGCGCTGGTGGGAAGGTTCTGCCGGTGCCTATGTGCTTTTCAAGCGTCCTACCTACAAACTCACTGAGTTTGAAGGCAGCCCCGGCGATCTGGAAAGTCTGGATTCTGGCATTGAGCAACTGCTGGCGGTAGCTGACGAATTCAAAGATGCGCCACTGTTTGTTTATGACTTAGTGGATATGACCAAACAATCGGTATCACTGCACGCAGATCTGAAACTGCAGGCCGCGATTCAGGCCTATCAGAACAAAGAGTTTGATAAGGGCGATGCGCTGGTAGCGGAAATTACCGATTTAGTTACCCGACTGGATGCGCTTATGGGCTGGCATCAGGAAACCCTGCATTCGTGGCTGAGCGATGCGTCTGCTTACGGTGAAAGTGCTGAAGAATCGGCGTTCTATATCACCAATGCCCGTCAGCAAATCACCCAGTGGGGCGGTTCCTCGCTGAAGGACTATGCTTCCAAGGCCTGGCAGGGCATGTATGCCGATTTTTATCTCCCGCGCTGGACACAGTATTTGTCTGCGTACCGCGATGCCATGCAGCGGGGTAAAACGTTTGACGACGAAGCCCAGCAGCAGGCACTGATCAAGTGGGAGCGTGAATGGATTGAACAAAGTGATATCCCGGCGCTGAATAAACCCGAAAACCCTGTGTCTCTCGTTAGCGAGCTAATGGCAACCATCAAGGCAGATGGAAACCGTTAATCGTTAGCAGACCCGTGTTCGCCTGTGGTTGGGCAGGCGAACACTCCCTCCACGTTTTAGCGCTTAGCTCGTGTTTCGTTCAAATCCTAAAGTTCTATCAGTCGAATAGACTCGTCAGGCGCTTATGGATCCGCAACATATTCCTGGAAATACTCGACACGACATCTTCTGAGAACTCTTTGGGTAACGCTCGTCTGGCCCTTTCCAGAGCGCCAGGAACGTTAGAGTAAAAATACTGAAGAATTTCAAGCATATCATCTTCAGAAAATCCGACTTCTTTTGCCGTCAGCAAAAAGTGCCGTGGTTGTATGTACTCACATTGATATTTCTTGCCTTTTGTTCCACTTACACCCATTGCGAGTTTCAGTTCCCGAATATTCAGCCCCTTACCACCGGTAATCGGGTGCGCGGAAATGATGTCGTAAAGTGGGGTTAACTGAAATCCACTATCCGCTTTAATGAAAAGTGAGAAATTCTTCGCGTGTCCGTCAGTTGCACCAAGCAGCCAGAATAAAACCTGAGCCCGCATGAAAGTATTTCTACCTTTCTGTGGCTCGGAAGAGCCGAGGAGGAAGGCCATAATTTGTCTGGTTCCAGGTCCTCCCTGGGATTCGTACTTATTACCAGGGCTAACACCGAGTGCCTGACAAAAGTCTTCCTGAGGTAACCGCATCAGTCAGCTTTTATCTGATGAAAATTTTCGGTCGAAGCGTTCTACAGCCAGAGCTTTGATTTCACCAACAACAATAATTCGGCTGTCAGGGACATCGAAGTCTAACTCTCTGGCAATGAGTAAGCAAAAGTGTTCATTCTCGACACTTTTTGATAGATCCAGTGTATTAAACGGAGTCTTGATTTCGCCAATTGGCAATTTGAATATATGGGTGGTCGGCGTTGTGCCTTTTGGCAGGCACCATTGGTTGTTCGCAAAAAGAAGTGCTGTCTTTTCCTGTGCTCCAGCGATAGAAATACGAAATTCTTCATCACCTTTATATACGCTATACCGGATATCTTTAAAATATACTCTGTAGCGTATAAAAGCAATTTTACCTGTTAAAGACGGTATTCACTATGAAAGATACAATTGTAGGCCTTCTCACACTACTGCTGCTGCATCAGCGCCGTATAAAACTGCGTTGCTCTTACTAAATTCTCAATACTTACCCGTTCATTGGTGCCATGAAAACCCGCTAAATCGTCGTTGTTGATCACCATTGGGTTGAACCGGTAAGCATTAGTGATATCGCCATAAAAGCGGCTGTCGGTGGCAGCAATAGTTAGTCCAGGAGTGATAATTGCCTCGGGATAGACCGCGCGGGTGGTTTGTACCAACTGGGTGAATCCGGCGTTGTCGGTGGCGGCAACGGGTGAGGCTTCGATGAATTCGCCTACCTCTAATTTTACACGCTCGTCGTCAATCGCGGCAGTAACCCAGTTCACTACATCCTGAACCGTATCACGGGGATGCAGGCGGAAGTTAATAGTGGCGGTTGCTGTTGCCGGTAACACGTTAGATTTCACGCTACCAGAGAGCATGGTAGGGGCTGTTGTGGTGCGCATCATAGCGTTACCGCTTTTAGTATCGTCAAGCACGCTGCTCAGCAACGGTTTAAATAGCCATAGATTTGCAAAGAGTAAGCGCTTACTAAAGTCCATATTACGGGCGATATCGCCGTACATTTTTTCGCTGATCCCTTCAAGGCCGCCGGGTAACGGGGCGCTTTTCAGCTTCACCAATGCTTCTGCAAGTACCGTTACTGCCGTATCTACCGGCGGCATAGAACTGTGTCCACCTTCACCGTGGGCGGTAAGCTTCAGCGTCAGATAGCCTTTTTCAGAAACATTAATGCTCGCAATACCTTTATCTACACCGGGCACAATGCCATCGAGTACAAACGAACCTTCATCCAGCGACCACGCTGGGCTGATATTGTTATCACGGAACCATTGCGTCACCGCCACCGCGCCGTCCTCGCTGCCGAGTTCTTCATCATGGGTGAGGGTGATATAAATATCCTGTTTCGGCGTAAAGCCGGTTTTCAGTAGGCCAGATACCGACGCCATCAGAGAAATTACTGCACTTTTGTCGTCGAGAGCACCACGGCCCCATATGTACCCTTCGGCAATATCACCGGCGAATGGGGAATGAGACCATTCATTCTCGGTACCAGGATTCACCGGCACCACATCATAGTGAGCGGAAAACAGAACCGGCTGCGCGTTTCCTTCTTTTCCGTTCCAGCGAAGTAATAAGGTGTGAGTGTTGATACGGGTAAGGCTGAGCTGTTCAAACACATCAGGGTAAGTATGCTCGAGCCACTGCTGAAATGCCCTGAAGCCAGCGTAATCATCCGGGTTACCGTTTTCCCAGGAAATAGTTTTAAAGGTAATGGCTTCGGAAAGCTGCTTTGCCAGCGTGTCGGCGTCAGGCTGAATGAGCGCCATTGGCTTTAACGGCGCGTTCTCAACGGGAGTATATCGCACGGCATTGAAGATAAGAATGCCAAGCAGGCCAACCAGCAAAACCCCGACAATTTTAAAAAAACGCAGCATAAATAAATCCTTTCAATGGCGTCCTGCAAGTTACGTCATTCAATAGTAAATGTTTTGAAAAAAGCCGTTAACGCAGTCATTCAGCGCGCCATATTCGTTACAAGAGTGAATCAATAACCATTTTCACAGCCTGCCGCAGAGAAGGAAAGGCAATATCCTGTAGCTTAACCTGCTCAGGTTGCAACCACTTTACAGCGGCAATTTCTGCTGCCTGTAGCATAAACTCAGGCTTTTTATCCAGCTGCGCAATATAGAAGCCATCACACGTGTGATAGCGCACTCCGGCATAATCGTAGACGTTTGGCGCTGACATCAGATATTTCCAGTCAGTAATATGAATACCCAGTTCTTCGCGGGTTTCGCGTACTAAGGCTTGTTCAAGCGACTCGTCAAAATCGACAAAACCTCCGGGTAAGCCCAGTTTTCCTTTGCCCGGTGCTTTTCCTCGCACAGTGAACAAAAGTTTGCCGTCGTGAACCAGAACTCCTGCCACCGCTGTTGCTGCATTAATAAAATAGGTGAAGTCACAGTGGTCGCAGTTATAGCGGTTTTCGGTTAGCCGAAACGCATCACTGGCACAGGAAGGGCAGAACGTAAAAGGCTTTGGATTCATCGAGCAGGAATATCGGAAAATAATTTCCGATAGCATGCCATAAAAGGGTACCCGAGCGCCAAAAAACGACAAAACACCCGGGTACCAACGGAGACTGGTCGGAAATGAGCGGCGTTGCACCGCGCCATCCGATTAGTTTGATATAGCGCTAAATGCTGGTTTAAGCAGTGATGAGCCAGTGGATACCGGGCCAATCACAAAGCTAAAC
The DNA here is from genome assembly GCF_056159945.1 of Alteromonas sp. ABH2_165. Classification (NCBI taxonomy): domain Bacteria; kingdom Pseudomonadati; phylum Pseudomonadota; class Gammaproteobacteria; order Alteromonadales; family Alteromonadaceae; genus Alteromonas; species Alteromonas sp. ABH2_165. Next base: position 85,792 of record NZ_JBSWWF010000007.1, on the reverse strand, counting down.
GAGTAAGCAGTGTCATTCAGTAGGTAGGCGTCGTAAGGTTTTTCCCCCCAGCTATTATCGCCGCCCACACCCATTTGTCTGTAGTCGATGTTCAGATCCACAAAGTCCTGCTTCCTCACGTCAATAGTGTGTCGCTGCTGCTTGGTTTCACCGGGATCAAGCTGGTCGATACCATAGTGGTGCGCGGAGAATTCAAACACCGGGGCGCCGTGAATCAGCAAACCCTGTACATCGTTGGTTAGTGTGAGCCAGCGGGTGTCGGTACGATTACCGTTTTCCTGAGGACGGGTGTAGGCGTATCCCAAATCTTCCACGTCACCTGCAAACAGACCAATGAACGCTGAAGCTTTGCGGTCTGCATAGTTCTCGTGTGGACCACGACCATAGTAATGCACGTTGGAATAGGCCAGTGGCAGGCGGGTGTTAAAACCGATACGCGGAATTTCCAGTGTTTCGTCAGTCGGTGACACATTTAATTGCGTGTCTACGGTGAGTGTACAGTCTGATGCCACCGAATAAGTAATATCAGCCAGCGCGCCGGTTTCAGCCAGCGTTACGTGCTGCTTAATCACTACAGATTGTCCGCTCTTGTTCACTTCTTGCAGCTCGCCATGCTGATTGCGGGTCGCCGCTTTCCAGCTTTTACTGCGCACCGGCATCTTGTTGCCAAAGTCATTATCCGTAGGCGCACGCCAGAAGTTAAGTTTCAGCGGCGATGACAGAATGGCATCACCATCGCGACTCAGCGCAGTTACATAGCCCTGTTCGTCAAAGCTCACTTCACACTGCTTGCCGGAAACCGTGGTGCTGTCTGCCGATTTGAGCACTTTCAGCGAGCCGGTGGCTACCGGAGTGTAGCTGGCGAAACTGCCTTTTAGCGCTATCTGATCGGCAGCCATCACGTTACTTTTATCGGTGAATGCAAAGTCGTGGGCAGGTGACACGGTGAAATTTATCAGATACTCGCTGTCCCCCTTCAGTGAAGACGCCAGCTGTGGCAGTGTAAACGCACTGGTTTGCTGGGCATCAACGCCAATGTCCAGTTCACCGGTTTTTACCACGGCGCCGTCTTTCAGCAGCGACCAGCTGAAATCGTAGTCGTCACTGCCGGTGAAGAAATTCTCGTTATAAACCGAGAAACCGTCTTCCATGTTGCCGCTGAAATGGAAGTTCTGATAAATATGCTTCACTTCATGCAGCCCGGGATGGGCTGTGCGGTCGGCGTTAATCAGTCCGTTCAGCAGGAAGTTGCTGTCATTGTGCACGCCTTCCGGCTCGAAGTCGCCGCCGTAACCCCAGTAGCTTTCGCCGTTTTCGTTTTCAATCAGTAAGCCCTGATCCACCCAGTCCCAGATAAAGCCACCCTGAACCCGTGGCTCGCTGCGCACCATGTCCCACAGCTCTGTGAGATTGCCGGTACTGTTTCCCATAGCGTGAGCGTACTCTGCCCAGATGAAGGGGCGGGTTTGGTCTTTTGAAAGGTGGCGCTGTTTAATCTCATCAATCGATGCATACATCCAGGTCACAATATCGGTGTGTCGTTCGGTAAAGACATCATCACGGCGCTCAGCTTTGTCGTACAGCGTTACCCGTGAGTCATCAAAATCTTTTACCCACTTGTAAGCATCAATAAAAGTAGGGCCATCACCGGCCTCATTACCTAGTGACCAGAACACTACCGATGCATGGTTTTTGTCTCGCTCGACAACGCGCTTAATACGGTCGTGATGCATCCCGGCAAACTCATGCATGTTCGCCGGTGTGGCATCCGGTTCAAAACCGAAGCCGTGAGATTCAATATTGGCTTCATCCACTACATATAAACCGTATTCGTCAGTGAGCTTGTAGAAATGCGGGTCGTTGGGATAGTGAGAGGTGCGGACTGCGTTTATGTTGTTCTGCTTCATCAGCAGCACGTCCTGAAGCATACTTTCCCGTGATACCACGTGGCCGGTACGCTCATCATGCTCAATACGGTTCACGCCCTTGATCAGAATGGGCTGGCCGTTAACGTGCAGCTGTCCATCTTTAATCCGCACATCGCGGAAACCAATGCGGGTGGAATAAAATACCGGTTTATCGCCATCTTTCGCAGCAAATACCAAGGTGTACAGATTCGGGGTTTCTGCTGTCCAGGCTTGTACGTCCGGCACGGTCAGCGAAATAGCATCCTGCGGCGAATAATCACCGGATACAGAATAGGTGTTTTTACCCTGTTTAATCAGTTTGTTTTCCGGCGAATATAGTGAGTAACTGAATTCAGTTTTTGCCGGCATATCAGTCACATTGCGGAAAGTAGTGCTCAGAGAAAGCGTTCCGTTGGTGAAATTGTCGGTCAGGCCGGTTTTGGCAAAAACGTCATATAGGTAGGTTTTCGGTGACGCCACCAGATAAACATCCCGCTCAATACCGGCAAGGCGCCAGAAATCCTGATCTTCCAGGTAGCTGCCATCAGAGAAACGAATAACTTCGGCAACAAGGGTATTCTCTCCGTCTTGCAGATACGGCGTGAGATCGAATTCCGCTGGTGTTTTGCTGTCTTCGCTGTAGCCGACTTTCTTACCATTCACATAAAGATAAAAGGCAGATTTCACCGCACCAAAATGAACCGTGATTTGTTTGTCTTTCCAGTCATCCGGCACGCTGAAGGTTTTCAGGTACACGCCGGTAGGGTTGTAATCTGGTGTAATTGGTGGCTTGCGCGAGTAAGGATAATCAATGTTAGTGTATATAGGGAAATCATAGCCATCGAGCTGCCAGTTCGATGGCACTGGCATATCGTTCCAGCCTTTCTCGCTGCCGGTTTCAGAAAAATCGGTAGCAGCAACATGCAACGGGTTTTCGTAGTACTTGAAACGCCAGGTGCCGTTAAGGCTTTGATAATAAGGCGAAGCCGTTTGCTCATCAGTTTTAGCTTCAGTTATTGTACCGTAAGGATAAAGCGTGCTGTGTGGTGGCAGGGTATTAACTTTGAAAACGCTGAGATCCTGCCACTCGGGCTTATCTGCCGCCACAGCAGGAACAGCAAACGCGAGGCCAATACAGTACGACAGTGCTGTCAGGCCGCTTTTAAACGGAAAACGGAATTGGTTCATAGAAAGCCTGGATTAAAGAAGAGATAAAAAAAGGCAGAAATCATGAAGTAACGATTTCTGCCTTAGAGTGTCTACATCAGAACGTATAGAGTGCGCTCAGGTAGTAGCTGCTGCCAATAGCCGTGGAGGTCTGCCAGATTGGTGTACTTTCAGAGTAGTACGCATCTTCATCGTTGCCGTTGATGTTCAGGGCACCGAAGCGCAGGTTCAGGTTATCAGTCACGTTGTAGCCCAGCAGAATGTCAATCTGGTTTCTGCCGTCTACCACACGTCCCTGACGGGCAAAGAAGGAGTCTGACTGCGTTTGAACATAAGGGCTGCGGTGGTTAAGCATTACACGGGCAGTGAAGGTTTCGTTTTCCCAGTAACCGATAAGGTTCCAGGTTTCCTCTGACGAATTAGACAATACGTAACCATCTGAGTCATCCGCGTCAATGTAGGTGTAGTTCGCACTGAAACCAAAACCTTCAACCGGTAACCACGCATCCAGGCCCTGATTCCAGCCTAGCTCGTAGCCGCGTAAACCCAGTTTGCTATCATCATTGTAGGAGCTGATAATTTCATAGTAGTTGCCATCTGCATCTATGCAGTCTGAACCGCTTAAAGAAAGCTCAATACCTTCATAACTCGTTGGGCAAACGTACTCTGAAACAGTACCGTTCTTGATATCTTTCCAGAACAGAGCCAGCGTTACACTGTCACCTTCACCATAGTAATACTCCAGCCCCAGGTCGATTTGGTCAGCGGTCATTGCCTCCATATAAGGCTGTCCCAGATTGATCGAGTAAGACGTTGTACCGAAAGAATTATTTGAAGACTCCTGAGATGGTGCGATTTGCGAACTCGAAGTCAGGATTGGACGAACCAGCACTTTCGCAGCGGCAAATCGAGCTTGCAGACTATCGTTAATTTCCAGAACCATATTCAGGTTTGGCAGGAAGTTATTATAGTCAAAGCTGGTGGTGTACTCGCCAATTGCGATTTTCACATCCCCATTTCGAGGGTCGGTATCGCCGGTCAGGTAGGTATTTACGTCGCGGTCAGTGGTTTCATACCGTGCACCAAGATTTCCGCGTAACACCATGTCACCAATGTCTGTTTCGAAGTCAGCCTGCGCATATACCGACATGATGTCGCGTTCCAGTCCATAGCTCGATTGTGGGCTGAACAGTGCAGGAATCGAAATACCTTCCGATTCAAGCGCATTAATATATGCCTGAATGTCAGGTGCTATCCACTCACTAGGAATAGACATGTCGCCATCAAGGAAATCAGTCACAAGGAAGGAATAATCTGCTAACTGTGGTTGGTCGGCAGGATCGGCTTCGCCTACAGTTTGTCGGTCTACACGATAGACTTCGCGGTCGAAGGTTTCCTGACGAAATTTAGCTCCCAGTGAAAACTGAGTAATGAAGCTATTTTCTATAAAGCGCACAGCATCAAACTGAACAGAGTTTTCTTCCGACGCCATATTGCGAATAGCGCCGTTTGGAAAAGTATTCCGAATCGTTCTGTCTGGTGTATAAATTGATGCGTCCGTCAGCTCATCCAGTGTGGTGAAGACAACATTGTTACTGTCTGATAAATCGAGGGTAGCACCACTGATCATCGATTCAATAATGGCTGCTTCTTCACTGCTGTCCAGTGTGCCTTTGGTGTGATGCAGCACGCCACTTAACTTCCAGTTATCGGTATCATATGTGGTTTCAAATGTCAGAGCTTCAGTTTTCGCAGTTTGGTCTTCTAACTGACGGTTGTTACCAATAACAAATTCTCCAACAGAGGTGTTGTAATATGCGCCGTTAACAGCCTCTCCAACCGGAGTGAGGTCGTCGCTCATCCAGTTCATTGAAAATACTTGCTGCAGAAGGTCGTTATAGGTCTGATCTTCGACGTAAATACCAGTTAGTACCATTTCCAGTTCATCAGTAGGACGATACTGGAACGTACCGTTAGCCATATAACGTTTGGTTTCGCGATCTATACGTCGATAACGTGGTTGCTCTCCATAAATATTCCCTTCGTCATCTGTTAGCCACTTATCCATGAACATAACGTCAACGCGGTCGTCCAGCTCCTGATAACCAGCGTTCAAAAATACACCAAAGGTTTCATCAGCAAACTGATCGACATAAGTTACGTTTGCCTTTGGAGTAACACTATCTGTAGGTGACAGCTCAGAATACTGGCCTTTTACCGACATCAATACTTTACGCTCATCGTAAGACAGAGGGCGGGTAGTATTAATATTTATAGTACCGGACAAGCCGCCGGAATCCATATCCGCCGTAGGCGATTTCACCACTTCAATGGCAGAAGCAAGTTCCGACTGAATAATGTCGAAGCGGAAACCGCTGGTGAAGTCGGCGCTGGCCATTGACTGGTTGTTCACAGTAGTGCGGGCATACTGCGCACCCAGACCACGAACACTGATCGTGGAACCACGACCGTTAATGTTAGAAATCTGTACACCCGGGATACGCTGAATTGCTTCAGCGATGTTTTCCGTCGGGAATTTACCAATATCTTCTGAAGTGATGATATCGGTAACCTTGGTTTCTTCCTTTTTCAGTGCTGCGGCTTCCGCGAGACTGGAGCGGTAAGTTACCCCTATCCGTTCAATATCTTCCGGTGCGGCACCTGCCTGCTCTTGAGCGAATGCAGCTGTGTTAAGTGCGCAAAGCACAGAGGTTGCCAGAACAGATCTGGCCAACAACTTAATGTGGCTTTTTTTAGTCATGATGAATTCCCTGGTTTTAAGTGTACATCTCAGTGTTTTAACTTTTCCGGCTAATGGCTTTACTGGCATTGGCGAACATCGTATGAATTTTACGCTAACAACTGTTGTCAACGTTGTCAAACTAAAATGTTGAAATTTTATGACAGTGACAAAATTGCTCTTTCACTGTGCAGAAAAGCGTTTTTTTGGTGCTTGCAGGGTTTTATTGCGATGAATATCCTAATTGAACTTATTTGTTGTCATCTTGCGTCAAAAGCTTGAGTCAGACTTTCAACCCGTATCTTCCAGTAAAATCATTGTAAAAATAATGTTCAAATTCTCCTGTTGACAACGTTGACTCATGCTGGTTTTTAGTTTATTGGTATAAAAGGTAATCAATTTGCCGCAGTCACCCTGTATGGAGAATTTATAAAATGAAAGGTATCAGAGAATTTCGCTTAGCAATGTTGCTGGCAGGACTGACGGCGAGTTCCGCTCAGGCTACTCATGAAATAACTGTCGACGCTGATCCTTCAGTGACTGGCCCTGTAATCAGCAAAAACATATATGGCCAGTTTGCTGAGCATCTCGGCTACGGGATTTATGAGGGTCTCTGGGTTGGTAAAGATTCCACAATCCCAAACACAGAAGGTTTCCGGAATGACGTTGTCGGTGCGCTAAAAGAGTTGCATGTCCCGGTTATTCGATGGCCTGGTGGATGTTTTGCCGATGAATATCATTGGCGCGACGGCATCGGACCGCAAAAAGACAGGCCGGTTAAGGTGAACACTAATTGGGGCGGCGTGGAAGAAGATAATCAGGTTGGCACTCACGAAATATTCACACTAACTGAAATGCTGGGCGCAGATTTGTATCTCAACATTAATCTTGGAAGCGGCACAGTGAAAGAAATGGCCGACTGGGTGGAGTACATTACTGCCGATAACAATTCAACACTGGCTCAGGAAAGACGTAAAAATGGCAGGGACAAACCATGGAGTCTGCCGTTCATCGGTATCGGGAATGAAGCGTGGGGTTGCGGTGGGCACATGAGCCCGGAGTACTATGTTGACCTCTATCGACAGTTTGGAACTTTCGTAAAAACGTCACAAAAGCCTTATCCCACACTGGTGGCTAGTGGTGGTACTGATGGTAAATCTGAGTGGACCGACATCCTGAGCAAAAAGTTGGGTGAGCGCACTGATGCCATCAGCTTCCACTACTACACACTCCCAACCGGCGACTGGAACGATAAAGGTGAGGCAACTGGTTTCGACAGCGATATGTGGTTTAAAACCATGGACCGCACATACAAGATGAAAGGATATCTGGAAGAGAATCTGGCCTTCCTGGAAAAGAATGATCCAGACAATAAGATCGCGTTCTACGTTGATGAGTGGGGTACCTGGTACAACGCACATGAAGGCACGAATCCGGGCTTTCTCATTCAGCAAAACTCCCTTCGTGATGCAGTAATTACTGCCGTTAATCTGAATCTGTTTCACGACCACGCCGATCGCGTGAAAATGACGAATATCGCGCAAATGGTGAACGTGCTTCAGGCCATGATCCTCACTGATGAAGACAAAATGTTACTTACGCCAACCTATCATGTATTCAGGATGTACCGGGTGTTTCAGGATGCTGTCTCTGTGCCGGCCGAAGTATCAGAAGGAGAATATCGACAGGGTGACGTATCACTGCCTGCCACCACGGTGTCTGTGGCGAATGGAGAAGATGGCGGGGTGTACGTGGCCATGGTGAATATGGATCCTGAAGAAGCGTCAAGTGTTACGCTTAATATCGATGGCGTAAAAGGTGGCGATCTTGAATTGCTTACCGCAAACGCTATGGATGCGCACAATACCTTCAGCAAACCTGAGCTTGTAAAGCCGGTACGAGTTTCATTTTCCGGTACCACGGTAAAACTGCCGCCCAAAGCCGTAGCGGTTGCGAAGCTAAAATTCTGACAAGGAACGTTTCATGAAAGTTATCTGTGCAGGGCTGCTTTTTGTAGCCGCAAACCTCGCCGCCGCTGAGGTGCCTTTTTCAGCAAATTTAGCGGTGAAAACAGCTGGTAATCCGGCGCAGAACATCCAGCACCAGTGGCAGGCTGAAAGTGAAGCCGACTGGCGTTTGAAGTCTCAGGAGTTCGATGGCGCAAGTATTCTTGTACATAAAGAGGGTGAAACGTTAGCGGTGACTATTGAAGCCCTCGCCGATGTGAACATCAATCTGCAACTGCACATTCCAATCGCTTACGACTTCAGCGACAGCGATTTGTTTCTGCCGGGGTTCTGGTACAAGAAGAACCTCAAGGTATCAGATGGTGCACCGTCGGCCGATGTCAGTCACCACTGGTCGTTTCGCGAAGACCGGTTAAGTATTCCGCTTACCAGTGTGTTCAGCCTGGCTAGCGAGCAGGGCATGATGGTGATGCGTACCGACAAACATCAGAAGGACGCCGTTTCTCTGCCCGGAAAGGGTGAAATGATCCTGTCCGGTCAGAGCGATATTGGCAGTGCTGGCTTTGCCGATATCGGGGGCAAAGTCGCTCTGCAGGTGGGTTTCCCGTTCTTGGAAGCGCCTTACACATACACTAAAAAACTAAATCTGGCACCGCTTTCTCAGGCTTTCCTGCCAATGAAAAAGGGCCAGACGGTAACGCTGAACTATGAAATCAGCACCGTAGACGCAGGGGATTTCTCGTCCTTTGTGGCCGCCGTGTGAGAACGGGCATATGATGAATTCAAGCCGCAGCCGGTTAGCAATTCCCTGCCAACCGAACAAGTAAAAAGCATTCTGTCGCAGTTTTATCAGCAGAGCTTTACTGACGACTATGAACTCGCGGGCTTCTCGGGTCAGAACATTACAGTGGAGAACGCAGAAATCCGCCCTAACTTCGAGGTGGGCTTTATTGGCCGGGTACTGCTGAACGCCTTTAACGCCATTGAATATGGCCGTGCGCACAACGAATCAGCACTGGTGGAAAAAGGTGAAGCAGTAATTGGCAGCTATACCGAAACGGGCTTCAACAGCGGCGGTTTCCTTCGTGAAGAAGTGAATTTTGAAAAGGGCAGGGAAACTCAGGACTATTCTATTCGTCGTCAATCCGAAGGGTTATACGCACTGTTTCTGTATTTGCAGTATGAAAATCAGCGGGGTGAATCTCATCCCCAGCTGGAAACCAAAATTCGCCGTTTACTCAGCAATATGCTGACGTTGCAGAAAAACAACGGCAGTTTCCCACGCAAGTTCGACATTAATATGAAAGTGGTGGATGAGGCCGAAGGTAGCAGCGCTTCAGCGGTACTGGCGCTGACTTTTGCTCATCGCTATTTCGGTGAGGACATTTATCTTAAGGCAGCACGCCACACCGACGACGAGCAGCAATACCAACGCTACGTAGATGCCGCAGCGGAAGCGAATTACTTTGTGATGTCGTGGTTCTATTTATGGGATGTGCCGTTCGCACCGGGTCAGATGCTGGGCGATATCGGCCTGAAAACCCGCGGCTGGGGTAATGTGTCGGCAGAAAACAATCACATCGATGCCTATATCTTCGGTTACCTCAATGTGATGCGTTGGGTGGCAGCAGAGAAGCAGGATAAGCGTGCGGCCAATATGGCTGATGTGATCCAGACCTCCCTAACCAGCCAGCTGTTGCCGCGCCCCGGCCACATGGCAGGTATGGCGAAAGTAGGTTATCACCCGGAAGTGGTACAGCACACTAACTGGCAGTATCACCATAATGGGAAAGGCTTCTACAACGATGATTTTGCCCCGGGCTGGGTAGTCGCTTCTATCTGGGAAATGCTTTCTGAGGATCGGGCGAAACAGTTTTTGAAGGCGAAGCAATAATGCGAACGGCTGTCCGAAAATTTCCGATCACGGCGATTATCGCCACACTGAGTGCATCTTTGGTCGCCCATGCAGAAATTCCGGCACAAATCGTCGCCACTGTCAGCAGCCCTGACAAACATCTTGTGGTAGAACTGCAACTCAATAACAACAAGCCAGAATACCGGGTGAAGTATCACAATAAGCCGTTTCTCGAATGGTCGTCTCTGGGGCTCAATACTTCTGCGGGCGATATCTCCGGCAATATTAGGTTTTCTGGTAGTTCGCAAGGGAAGGTGAATACTACTTATCAGATGGATCGGGCGAAAGTAAGCGAGGTGCATTACGAGGCGAACACGCTCACAGCTTCCTTCGGCGACGTGCAGGAGCTGCAGGTCGAGTTTCAGGTATCTGACAACAACATTGCCTTTCGCTACATTCTTGATTCTGAGGAAAAGGTCACCCGGGTGAAAGTGTTCAGCGAAGCCACCACCTTCAATCTGCCAGACGATGCTACTACTCTCCTGTCGCCCCAGGCGCTGCCGGAAACCGGATGGATGCAGACAAAACCCAGCTACGAAGAGCCTTACACCTTTGAAGAGCCGGTAAGTACTGCGTCGGCCAATGGTGCAGGCTATACGTTTCCTGGCTTATTCCGTATAAAAGACGGCGGCTATCTGCTTATCAGCGAAACCGGCGTAGACAGCAAGTATGTGGGATCCCGTCTTGGCGAGAGTAAAGCCAATGGGGTATATCCACTGGCGTTCCCGCAACAAGGCGAAAACGGCGGCATTGGTGAAACCTTTCCAACTATGGCTACACCGGCCATCACGCCCTGGCGCACCATCACAGTGGGTCACGATTTAGCACCCATTGTGGAAAGTAACATCAGTCACGATGTGGTGCAGCCGAAATATAAGCCGTCTCAGCATTACGAACCCGGGCGAGCTACCTGGAGCTGGATTGTGTGGCAGGACGACAGCATTAACTATGATGATCAGATTACATATATCGATCTGGCAGCCAGCCTGAACTTCGAATACGTGCTGATTGATAACTGGTGGGACGTCAACATCGGCCGGGCGCGTATGGCGGAGCTAGTGGAATACGCCGCGACTAGAAATGTCGGCGTGGTGTTGTGGTACAACTCTAACGGCTGGTGGAACGATGCGCCACAAACGCCGCAGGACAGAATGAACACCGCACCGGCACGACGTAACGAAATGGCATGGTTGCTATCTATTGGTGTAAAGGGCATTAAAGTAGATTTCTTCGGCGGCGATAAGCAGGATACCATGCGCTTATATGAAGATATTTTCACAGATGCTAACGATTACGGTATTGCTGTTACTGTTCATGGCAGCACGCTGCCCCGGGGCTGGGAGCGCATGTATCCCAATTTTGTGACCTCTGAAGCGGTGCTGGCGTCAGAGAACCTGGTGTTCTTTCAGCCCTCGCTGGATGCACATGCCCGTAACGCCACAATACTACCTTTCACCCGAAATCCTCTGGCCTCCATGGACTTTGCCCCCGTTTTCCTTAACCAGCGCCTGTCCCGCGAACAAAACAAAGGTACCACCCGCAGCACCACCGATGCGTTTGAGCTGGCCACCGGCGTACTTTACTTCTCACCTGTTCAGCATTTCGGGGGTAACGCCGAACAATCTCAGCGAACAGCCGGATTTCGTTATTGATGCGTTAAAAGCCATGCCCGCCACCTGGGATGAAACCCGTTTGATCAGCGGCGATATTGGTAAACATGTCGCTATAGCACGCAGAAAAGGCTATACCTGGTACATTGCGGTGGTAAACGGGGAAGATCAGGCCAAAACCTTACCTCTCACTATTCCCCCTGCTATGCAGGGGAGTTTTCGCCTGATTGGCGATACAACAGGTCCTGAGGGTAATTTTACCGGCAAGGCTGAGCTACATCAGGTGAAGCTTAACCACTCGTTCTCATTAAAGCTGGCGCCGCAGGGCGGGGCGCTGCTGATTTCACAGTAAATACTGACCTGCTTTCTGTGCTTACTTCGGCCTTAAAGCAGGTGCTAATATCATCATTTCGCTAGAATTTTCCCTTTCATGCGCACATTGCTGCAATTCGCATAAAGTATTTTCGTTCATAAACCCCATGAACAATATGCCCAAAATCACCCTTTCGATTTAATCGTTAATTACATCCATTACATGGTGTTAACTGTCGGTTAACAATATTCTTGCCGCGTTAATATCTGAGTGTGAAGCGAACAAATGAAAAAATTATCACTTGGGCTGTTATGCCTGGCAGCAGTATCACAAGCTAACGCGCAATCTGATGAAGTGTCGTCGGCAAACCAGAACACCACTTCGTTGGAAGAAAGAATTACTTCGTTGGAAAGCGAACTGGCTTCTTTAAAAGCCGACACCGAAGCTGACAATAAATGGCTGAATGTGGGTGGTCGACTACAGATCGACTTTAACGCCTTTGATGGTGCCTATAATGCCGAAAACGATGGCGCTACGGCGACCAAATTATTTCCCCGTCGTGCACGTATTTCTGTCGACGGCGAACGTGGCGACTTTGAATACAAAATGATTCTGGAGTTTGCTGATGAAACCGCAGAAATCCTGTTGTTGCGTTTCGAGTATCACGGATTCGAGAACGGCCCGACCATTAAGTTCGGTAAAATTCGTGAAGATATCTCTTTAGCGGCGTTATCGAGTTCAAAGCACCTGGCGCTGATTGAGCGTTCAAGTGTGGCGAATACCATGTCACCGTACTTCCGCTGGGGTGTGGCGGCAAGTCAGTACTTTGAAAGTACCGGTTTGCGCTATGCCTTCGGTGTGCATAAGAACGATGCGTTCAGCGCCAGTGGTAGCGATGAAGATGGTGCTATGACACTGGCTTACACCGGCCGTTTAACCTGGAACACGCCTCTGGCGGATGGTCAGCTTGTTCACCTGGGCGGCTGGGGTTCATACCGTGAATTCGGCGGTGACGAACTGGGTGCGCGATTTGCCCGCGCTGGCATTCGCGAACCTAATACCCGTTTGGTGGACTATGCCGCTGGCGGAGAACAGGTCGCGCTGGATCACTTAAGCCAATACGGCCTTGAAGCCGCATACCAGCACGACAGTCTGCTGGTGCAAAGTGAATACGCGGTGCGTGACATTGCGACGCAGGACCCAGCTTCAATTCTCGATGGTGAAAGCTACCAAGGCTACTACGTAGAAGCCAGTTATATGCTCACTGGTGAAACCAAAGAATATAAAGCTGGCGCAGGTCGCTTTAACCAGCCGAAAGGAGTCGCTGATGCGTGGGAAATCGCCGCCCGTGCATCGTCGATGGACGCCACCAGCGAGTTTCAGGGAACTAAAGCTGAAAGTTACACGCTGGGGGTGTCCTACTACATCGATACAGACACCAAGATCATGCTGAATGGTGTTCATAGCAAGGTATCCGGTCCGGGTACAGCCGCTCTGGTTGGCAATGAAACCAGCGGCAACGCGTTAACAGCGCGCTTCCATTACGATTTCTAAGGAGGATTGTGTGCGATTATTTCTGATTAGCTTATTTACACTGCTTTGCCTCAGCAACACTGCGATGGCCAAAGATCATTTTTTGATCCCAGGTGGGCCAGGCGGCGGCTGGGACACCACAGCCCGTGGTATTGGTGAAGCGTTGATGAAATCAGGCTTATCAGATAACGCCTCATTCCAGAATATGTCAGGGGGCGGTGGCGGTCGTGCTATCGCTTACTTGATTGAAATCGCTGACCGTCAGGGCGATATGTTAATGGTGAATTCAACGCCTATCGTTATTCGTGCCCTTACCGGTCAGGTGCCATACAGCTACCGCGATGTAAAGCCCATCGCCAGCATCATTGCGGACTACGGCGCGTTTATTGTGCGTGCTGATTCACCACTGAAAACCTGGGACGATGCAGTAGCAGAACTGCGTAAAAACGTGCGTTCACTCACCATCGCTGGCGGCTCTGCCCGTGGCAGTATGGACCATTTGGTTGCTGCGCTGGCGGTAAACGCGGCGGGTCTTGAAGGTTCACGCATTCGCTACATCCCTTACGATGCCGGCGGTCAGGCAAAAGCCGGTCTGCTTTCCGGTGAAGTGCAAATGCTGTCTACCGGTTTAAGTGAAGCGTTGGAAATTGCTGAAAGCGGTCAGGCCCGGATTCTGGCCATCACCGCGCCGGACACCATTCCTGCTTATCCTGAACTGCCTACGCTAAAGTCTCTTGGCTATGACACCAGTTTTGTAAACTGGCGTGGCTTATTTGCCTATCCGGATGTACCTGACGAAAAAGTGCAGGAATACATCGACTTATATAGCAAGCTGCTGAAAACCCCGCAGTGGGCAGCAGTACGCGATCGTAACGGCTGGATGGACTTATTCCGTACCACCGACGACTTTGAAGCCGATCTACAGGCCCAGGAAAAGCAGCTCAGGGAGCTGATGACCGAACTCGGCTTCATTCAATAGGAGAACACCATGTTATTAAGATTCGTATTAGGGCCTTTGTTGTTCCTGATGTTCTTCACTGTTTACGGCATTTATGCGTGGCAAATTCCATTGCTGCCGTTTGAGCAGTACGAAGCGGTGGATTCGTCCACGCTGCCAAAAATTTACGCCGGACTCGGCGTTATTTTCAGTTTTCTGGGGGGTATCGCGCAGTACATTAAGTACCGCGATGAAGGCGACGACCATGCGCCGCTGGGTCTGAAAAAAGAAAATATTAAAACCATTGCGTTGGTCATCTTGTTGATGGTGATTTACAGCGCACTGCTGGAGCCGCTGGGCTTCATCGTTTCTACCTTACTGTTCCTGATTGCAGGTTTCTGGGTCATGGGTGAACGCCGGGGACGCATCCTGTTGCTCTCCTCAGTGCCTATGGTTGTCATATTCTGGCTCGTCATGACCCAACTTCTTGATATCTATCTCGCCACCGGCACTTTCTGGAGTTAATGATGTTTGATGCACTCATGGTCGGCGTAGACGCGGCCTTTCAATGGAATAACGTGATGTACGTGGTGGTGGGCTGTCTGGTGGGTACCTTCATTGGTATGCTACCGGGCTTAGGGCCTATTACTGCAATTGCCCTGATGATCCCTATCACTTACAGCATCGGCCCCAGCTCGGGTATGATCTTAATGGCCGGGGTTTACTATGGCGCCATTTTCGGTGGCTCAACCAGTTCTATTCTGATTAACGCGCCAGGTGTTGCCGGTACCGTGGCCTCGTCATTCGATGGTTATCCCATGGCCCGCAAAGGCATGGCCGGTAAGGCACTTGCCATTGCCGCCTGGTCGTCGTTTACCGGTGGTACTATCGGTGCAGTAATGCTGATGGTGGCTGCACCTACGCTGGCTGAAGTTTCACTCAGCTTTTATTCTGGCGACTACGTAATGCTGATGTTTGTGGGCTTAACCGCTATCGCCGCGTTCTCCAGTAACGGTGAATTCCTCAAAGCCATGATGATGACCATCTTTGGTTTGGCGCTGTCGACCATTGGTATCGACCCGTCTTCCGGTACCGAGCGTTTTACTTTTGGTCAGCCTGATTTACTCGATGGTTTAAGCTTCCTGCTGATTGCGATGGCCACGTTTGCACTGTCTGAAGCGCTGATGAATGTGATCAAGCCCGACAAACAGAAAGACGAAGACATGGGCAAAGGCAACCTCGGTAGCTTTAAGCTCACCAAAGGCGACGTAAAAGAAATCGCACCGTCGGTGGGACGCTCCTCTGTACTTGGCTTCCTGATTGGCGTACTGCCAGGTGCAGGCGCCACTATTGCCAGCTTCATGGCTTACGCAGCAGAGCGTAACCTGGCACCAGCGAAGTACAAGAAAGACTTCGGTGAAGGTGCCAAGCGTGGTCTGGCTGCGCCGGAAGCGGCGAACAACGCTGCCTGTACGGGCTCATTCGTACCGCTGCTAACGTTAGGTATTCCAGGTTCTGGTACTACGGCAATCATGCTGGGTGCGCTTATCGCTTACGGCCTGCAACCTGGTCCGCTGTTGATGCAAGACAATCCGGACGTATTCTGGTCGGTTATTGTTTCCATGTACTTCGGTAACATCGTACTGCTTATTCTGAACTTGCCGCTCATTCCGTATCTGGCCAAAGTGTTGGTGTTGCCGAAGCCGTTGCTCACCATTTTCATTCTGTTCTTCAGTTTGATTGGTGTGTATCTGGTATCGTTCAATACCTTCGACTTGTTCATGATGATTGGTTTCGCCTGTATTGCCTTGTTGCTTCGCCTGTTGTCGTTCCCCATGGCACCGCTGTTGTTAGGTTTCATCTTAGGCGATATGATTGAGCGCAATTTCCGCCGTGCAATGTTGATTTCAGACGGTTCTATGAACTGGCTGTGGGAACGTCCGCTTACGCTGACCATTTTCATCATTGCTATCGTGGTGTTGTTTGTTCCACTGTTTGGCTTTATGAAAGGTCGCTTAAACAAAACAACAGCGACACCTGATTAAATAAGACAATCACAACCGAGGCCACCTGTTGAAACTGAAACTCTCTCTTAAGGGGAAACTGGAAACCTGGCTGGTGGCCTGTATCGCTTTACTGAGTATGTCAGCGTTACTGGTGCTTACACTGGTCAGTAAATATCAGGTGGCTTCGGTTATTCGTGAAAAAACGGGTCAGCAAGCATTGGCTATTGCCCGCTCTCTGGCTAGTCGACCCGACCTTACCGCCGCAGTAGAAAAAGAGTATTTTCCTCCCGCGCTACGCAAAGAACTCGCATTGCTACAGCACGGTTACGGTGCCAGCTTTGTGGTGGTAGGAAACGAAGATCAAATTCGTTTGTTTCATCCTATCGAGCAAAAAATTGGTGACCCAATGATAGGTGGCGACAGCGACGAAGCATTGCAGGGCAATTACTATATTTCACAGGCTACGGGTTCGTTAGGGCCGTCTATTCGCGGTAAAGCTCCCGTACGCAATGCCAGTGGTGAGATCATCGGGCTGGTGTCGGTGGGTTATCTCGATGCCTCTGTCGATATGGCTGTAGGCAAGCGCACTCTACTCATCATTGTGATTGCCGTTGCTATACTCATTCTTTCTATCGTGGCTGCCATGTGGATAGGCCGTCAGGTGCGCAGTAAACTCTTTGGCCTGCAGCCGGAAGAGATTGGCCGCTTGTATGCCGAGCAGAATGCTATTTTCAACACTGTGCGAACCGGGATTATTGCGGTGAGTACCGACGGTAAAATCCAGCGTATTAATCAACGGGCGAAAGACCTGCTTTATCCGGCCGACAGCGCCGAACCCGAGATGCTGCAAGATATCTTTTCTCAGCATGCCGAGTTTTTACTTCGAGATCCCGAGCCGAATATTACGGGGTTTGAACTGTTCGCCAATCAGCAATCGCTGGTGTTATCGCGACTGCCCATGAGAGTAGACAATCAGACCACCGGCATACTCATCACACTGCGTCCGGCCGATGAAGTAGAGCACCTCTCACGGCAATTGGCCCGAGTCGAAGCTTTCGCTGAACTGCTGCGGGTACAAACCCATGATTATTCAAACAAGCTGAATACCCTGGCGGCATTACTGCAGATGGGGAATACCGACAAAGCTATGGAGTTGATTAATGCGGAAAGCCAAGGCGTGCAGGCTCAGGTTCAGCAATTACTGCAACAGGTGCATACGCCGCTGATTGCCGCGTTATTGTTTGGCAAGTACCACAAGGCAAGGGAATGTAACGTACCGTTTGAAATCAATGAAGACGTTCACCTCGACAATTACGAGAACGAACAGCTGCTGGAGTGTCTGGTTTCTATTTTCGGTAACTTGATCGATAATGCCATCGAAGCTGCTCAGCGCTCTGACAAACCCGAAAAGCAAGTAACGGTTACTTTAGAGGAAATGGGGAGCAACATTGTATTTGATGTGGAAGACAGCGGCGACGGTATTGATCCCGCCAATGCAGAGCGTATTTTTGCGCCGTCTTACAGCAGTAAAAGTGATGCCCGGCATGGCGTGGGCATGTATCTGGTAAAAACCTATCTTGAAGCCTGTAACGGTACCATTGAAATAGGTGAATCCGAACTGGGAGGTGCACGCTTTTCGGTGTACATACCCAAACCCGAAGGTCAGAGTTAGTTATGCCGTATTCCTGCGTTATCGTTGAAGATCAGCCCGAAGTTGCCCAGTTTCTGGCACAGCAGTTAATTGCCAGTGGCCGCTATACAATTATGGGAATGGCCAACGATACACGCACAGCCAAAGCGTTGCTTAGCGCCATGCAACCAGATTTGTTGCTCATGGATGTGTATCTGCCCGACGGTAACGGCTTGGATATTCTCCGTGATTTCCGCGATCAAATGCAAAAATGCGAAGTCTTTCTGCTTACTGCAGCCAAAGAAGTACAAGTACTGGAACAGGCCATGAAGCTTGGCGTCACCGATTTTCTGGTAAAGCCTATTTTGCTACCTCGCCTCGAACAGGCGCTGAAAAACTTCGAGAACCGTCAGCAGCAGCTTTCCCACGCGCCAGAACTCACCCAATCGGTGGTTGATCAGTTCTTCAGTCGACAGCACAGCCATAGCGTACAGCGTTTACCCAAAGGCGTAGACGGCCTAACGCTGCAAAAAATTCAGGACGTATTTAAGTCAGATCCTAAAGCCGCTCTCAGTGCTCAGCAGGTGGGCGATAAAATTGGTGTAAGCCGTTCCACCGCCCGCCGTTATTTAGAGTACTTGTTGGAAACGGAAGATCTTATCGCTGAGCAAATTTATGGTTCAGTCGGCCGACCAGAGCGCTGTTACAGACTGAAGCCGTAGCGTTCGCTCATCACTGGCGTATCCTGAAATTATCTCTGCTGCGCCATGAACTCCAATTGTTAACAAAACGTACAACCTTCATGTAATGTACACTTTGTGAACAATAAAGGGAGTTTGCTATGTCTGCGTTAACCCGTCGTCGCTTTATCCAGTTGACCGGTTCCGGTTTACTTATCGCCAGCTCACCCACTGTGTTTGCCCGCTCGCCCGGCAAGAAAATTGGCGTTGCGTTACTTGGGCTAGGCAATTACAGCGGTACTCAGCTTGCCCCTTCCCTGCAGATGACCGAACACTGCGAACTGCGCGGTATCATCACCGGTACCGAAAGCAAAATCCCGCAGTGGCAGCAAAAGTACGGCATCAAAGACAGCAACGTATATACCTACGACACCATGGATGCTATCGCCAACAACGATGACATTAATGTGATTTACGTGGTCACGCCCCCCAGTACGCACAAAGATTTTGCTGTGAAAGCGGCGAATACCGGTAAACACGTGTGGTGCGAAAAGCCCATGGCAATGGATGAAGCTGAATGCCAGGCAATTATTGATGCCTGCAACAAGAATAACGTGAAACTGGCGATTGGTTACCGCATGCAGCACGAACCTAATACCGGCCGCTTCCAGGATTATTTAACGTTGAAGCCTTACGGCAATATACAGAGCATAGAAAGCTTTTCCGGTTACGCCGGGCAGGGGCGCGAGGCAGACAACTGGCGCATGAAAAAAGCCATGGGCGGCGGGGCGCTTTACGACATGGGCGTGTATGCCATTAACGGCGCCCGGTTTCTAACTGGCAGAGAACCACTTTCTGTTACGGCCTACCATCCAGAGAAAATGTATCCCGAGCGATTTACCGAAGTGGACGAAACCACCATGTTCACCATGGATTTTGGTAATGGCCTGAAAGCCGATTGCGGTACCAGCGTGGTGAAAGGTTTTAATCACTTCAAAGCGAACTGCGAGAATGGCTGGTATCAGCTTAAACCCATGCAGAGCTATAGCGGTGTAACCGGAACCACCAGTGATGGCAAAGCCTTCCCGCCTATCGATGGCAAGCAGCAAACACTGCAGATGGATAATGATGCATTGGCCATTCTCCAGAACCGGTCAGTCGCGGTACCCGGAGAAGAAGGCTTGAAAGATATCCGCATTGTGAATGCGATTTTTGAGGCCGCTCGCACCGGGAAAGCAGTCTCTTTAGGCTAGTTAGAACACCATACTCAGCAACCCGGCGAAGATAAATGCGATGGTGCCGAGCAAAGTTTCCATCACTGTCCAGGTTTTGAGGGTGGTTTTCTCGTCCATATCCAGCAAACGGGAAACCAGCCAGAAGCCAGAGTCGTTAAAGTGTGAGAGTACCGTTGCACCACCAGCGATGGCGATGACAATAAAGCAGTAATCGGCGTCTGAAAGGCCTGGCGTTGCTGCTACTATCGGGGCCATTAGCGCGGCAGTGGTGGTGAGAGCCACCGTGGCAGAACCTTGAGCTACTCGTAAACAGGTGGAAATCACAAACGCCGCGACGATTACCGGTAGGCCGGTATCCTGAAGCAGGCCCGCCAGCGCTTCACCAATGCCGCTGCTGCGCAGTACACCACCAAACATGCCGCCTGCGCCGGTAACCAGAATCACGCTGCAAATGGGTGCCAGCGAATCACCGCACAGCTTTTCCACGTTTTCCTTGCCCAGACTTTTTGTGAATAGCGCCAAACACAACAAAAGGGTGATAAGCAGCGCAATCGGTGTCTTACCCAGCGTGCGCAGAATGTGAACCCAGGTCTGGTCACCATTAATCACACCGGATACCTGCAGAGTGTTTAAACCGGTATCCATGAATATCAGCAGAACCGGGGTCAGCAGCACCAGCAGTACTGTGGCGAAAGAGGGTGGAGTACTCTGAAACGAGTCACCTGCCGGAGAATTAATATTCTTAAACATCTCTGGCAGCGGCAGCACGGTTTTTTCACCCGCATACAACGCAAATAGATAAGCGCCGAGATACCAGGTAGGAATAGCTATCACCAAGCCAATAAACAGCAGTAAACCAATGTTCGCGCCCAGTAAATCAGCTGCGGCTACCGGGCCGGGGTGAGGTGGTACAAAGGCGTGCATCACGGCAAACGCACCGGCTGCCGGAAAGGCATATTTAATGGTAGAGCCGCCGAACCGTGCAGCAACACTCAGCAGAATGGGAAACATCACAATGAGTCCGGCATCAAAGAAAATCGGAAAGCCAAACAGTAAAGACGCAACACCAATGGCAAAGGGCGCGCGTTTCTCCCCAAAGCGGTTTATCAGGCCGTCGGCTAACACTTGGGCGCCACCTGTGACTTCCAGTAACTTACCTATCATGCAGCCCAAGCCAACCAGCAATGCCACCGACGCCAGTGTGCCGCCAAAGCCACCAATCATTACCGGCACAATGTCCTCACTCGCAATACCCGCTATAGCTGCAGTAAGTACACTTACCAGGATAAGTGCTACGAACGCATGTACACGCAGGCGGATAATTAAAATGACGAGCAATATCACCGCACCTAAACCAGTGAGCAGTAGGTGAGTCGGGTTTGAAATCATAGTTGCATCCATCGTGAACTCTCTTTTATGTAATTCGTTATTCACAACTCTTTAAGTTACCGGTAACATGTTACCTGTTCACCGCCAAAGGTAAACAAATTTTTAACACCGAAATGTCAATTGCGGAGCAAAAGTCGGCATGAGCGAATCGAGCAAAACACTGAAATCATCCGGGTTTTCCATTGTAGTGATGGGCGTGAGCGGCTCAGGTAAAAGTACAGTGGGCGAAATGTTGGCATCAGCGTTATCTGCGACTTTCATTGATGGTGACGATTTGCACCCTAGAGCCAATGTGCAGAAAATGGCGAAAGGCGAGCCTCTCAACGATGACGACCGTGCTCCTTGGTTAACGCGTATCAACGATGCGGTGTACAACTTAGAGCAACGTAGCCGCAAAGGTGTCATTGTATGTTCGGCGCTGAAAAAGCGCTATCGAGACAAAATTCGTGAAGATAACCAAAACTTACTGTTTGTATTTTTAGACGGTCCTAAACACGTGATCCTCGACCGCATGGCTACCAGAGCGGGGCATTTCATGAAACCAGACATGCTTGATAGCCAATTTGCTGCGCTTGAACGGCCTGGTATCAACGAGCACGACGTTCTCACTGTAACCATCGATACCGCGCCCGATGCGATTGTAGAGCGGGTGATCGGTTTGCTCCGTGAACGAGGCGTAAGCGTAGCTAACTCCTAAGTGGCATTGGAATTTGTGAAAGTGTCGAAGTGAGTACTTACTTTTACTAAAGTGTTCTTCCAGGCGTAAGGCTGTGAGGTAGCGTAATCACCGTTTCCTTTGGCGTTTCCCCTTGTAACACCGTCATGATGAGTGATGCTGCCTGCTCGCCCATCTTGTCTCGGGGCGTGATCACACTGGTAAGTGGCGGTGTCATTGCGGCACCAATATTCAGTGCGTTGTAGCCGACTACCGCCAAATCGTCTGGAATACGGAGTTTGTTTTGCTGGCAATACAGCATTACGCCTATAGCTACGTCGTCGTTGGTGCAGAATACGGCATCCGTTTTCGGATAGTTAGCCAGCGCACGGGCGAGTAATTCTGAGCCCAAGGTAAAGCTCGAATGTTCAGAGGTAGATACCGTCACTGGCGTTTTGCCCGCTTCCATCATGGCCTTTTCATAACCGCGCTGACGCAGCATGGTGCGTGTATCCATCCGTGCAGCCAGGTAAACCGGGTGTTGTTTACCACTGGCTAGTATTCTGTTCACCACATCATAACCGGCCTGCTCGTGGTCGAGGCCTACCGCCATATCCACCGGAGATGATGGTACTTCCATGGTTTCTACCACAGGAATCGCAGCCTGCTTCAGCATTTGTAGCGTACGGGCAGTGTGACCGCTTTCGGTAAGAATAAGCCCGTCTACCTGATACGACAGCATCATGTCTATCTTATCTTGCTCTACTTCAGCGCTGTAGCCAGTGTGAGCAATCAGCGTATCGTAACCGTGCTGGGCAGTTGTGGTTTCTACTCCTTGCACTAAATCGGCAAATACCTGGTTCGACAGCGAGGGAATAATAATCCCTAAAGTTTTACTGGAGGATTTCGACAGAATGGCCGGAACACGGTTACGAATGTAGCCTGATGTTTCAAGCACTGCCGCGATTTTCTCGCCCGTTGCCGTCGCCACCGAATCAGGCGCGCGCAGATAACGGCTTACCGTCATTTTGGTAACGCCAACAATGTCGGCAATATCCTGCAATGTGGGGCGTCTGGCAGGCATAAAATTCTCAATCAGGCTTATATTATGAGGGTAATGTTACATGTAACATTGAATGGATGAAATGATACTTGGGGAGGAAATATATTTCTATTTGGAAAAGAAATTGAATCGTGCTTTGACAAAGTTATATATGAATAAAAGTACTGGCGAAGCTATTCGAACTCTCGAATGTATTCAAATACTAAAAATTCTCACGTTTCTGTGTTGTAGGTTGCCCCTTGTCATCCATAAAATTCTCAAAGGTTTGAGCATCAAACCAGTCAAACCAATCACACCAGGCATATTCTCCCTAAACAATATTTCGTCTCTAAAATGCAGACATACCGGGCTTAGACTACTCTGAGTACTGTTTATTCAGCTCTGAAAAATCGATTTTTTTGGCTGCTTCAGCAATGTCTTGCCGAAAATCATCAAGCAGTGCACGACGTTCTACATCTTCGTGCATGTCGAGCGCGTCTAGTAATGATTCCATGATTAATCTCCTGAGAAAGTTTGAAAATAGTACAACAAATTTCTGGAAAGCGCTACGGTGATTGAATTTTGCGCATACTCTTGCTAAGTGGTTTCAGCGCATCGCCTCGTAAATGAACCATCGAATTATAAGCTCTTAGTAAGGTAGCTCCTTGTCTTGTTAACGGGCGCACAAGTTGCACGAATAACTTAAAATGTTCATCGTTACTTCTGAACATACCGGGTTTGTCACAGTAAATATTAAGTACACCCCGCAATGTCTCTGTAGGATGATTATCTGTGTAGTGATTCGACATTATTGGCAAAGACACAATAGACCGGGTTTTTGAAACATTGGTAAAGTACTTGAGCCCTTCCTTTTGCAAAGTGCCGGGTAGGTAAGTTGCGCTTTTTATAGCCTGATGCGTGTCAGGTATAAACTGCTGTATCTGCGTACCTGCTGCCATTGGAGCGCCAATCATATTGCAATCTATTTTTGAATTATCGTCATTCATGTAAAACGCCGGCAGCAAGAAATTTTTTGTATCTGTATCTAAACTATCAACGGAATTTACTTTAAAATCAGTGTTCGCAGGAACAGTTACATTCAGTTGTTTACTGTTGACAAGGTATGTCGAGGGCTTCGGAACTGGCCCGGAAAATCTGGGTGTTTTCTCAATATCGTTCTTTAAAGCTGCAATCAGCATGTCTTTTTCATTTGGCGAAACCATATAAAGAATATTGGCGCGATACGAAACATTATGGTCGGCTATATTAAAATTTCTTGCCAGGCCACCTACTCCAATCGCAAGTGTTCTCAGTGCGTCTTCAAGTTCCTTGCGTATGTCGCCAAATTCTTTTTCGATTTCATCTAAAGCGTTTTGATCGAGTTCCTCTAAAGAAGCGAGTTTCTTGAATTCAGTGACTTTGGCACCAGCTTGCTTTTCGAGTTTTGTTGCCAGGGGAAGAATGTGCTCATAACATTTATCCAGATCATCAGCGAATTTGGGATGTACAAACGATTGCAACGCGTCTAATAATCTGTCTTGTTTTTTCTCTATGGTTGCCGCGCTACCACGCTCCCTCAGCCTGTAGGCAAATGCATGTGAAACCAGAGCGGTAAACAAGCTGAATGTTATAGCGGTTCCAACTAATGTTTCAAATGAGATTGCTACAGGGGGCCGTGCTTCCTGTTCAATGTTACCAGAATCATTTTCATTATTAGCGGTAAGGGTTGGTGAGCTATCTGTTCTGCTGTTAGCCGCAATGTGGCGTAATTCATTTAAGGCAGTAAGTTCTTCATGAAAAGAAGTAGCTTGAATAGATGTGATAAGGCCAATCATAGTTAACAGGCCTACGGATAATTGCAGGGTTAGTGCGTCTGCAAGAGCACTGGTGAGTCTCGAGTTGTGCTTAATAGCGGACATAGTAAGCCTGGCAGCAAATAACAGACATACTTGAGCAAATATGAAAATAAAGAAGTCTTCAGCACCGGTAAAGCCATTCTGGTATCTCAGCGCCAATTGGAAGAGGCTGAAATAAAATGCTGACACTAGAAGAATACCAAGCACTGAAATCATTAGGCCAATGAAAATCGGTGAACGGGCCCGCTGCCATTTATGCCTCAATGCGTTTCTGATACTTGTATTGCTTTCCATTGCAAAATTCCATCCTTAAAAACCATGAGTATGCTAAATATCAAACAGTTATACAATTGAGTAACACAATTACCGTCAATGCTCTTGTACGCAGTAATGGTGACGCTAGCCAGCTCACTAGAGTTTGATTAGAGGTTAATAATAGTGAGCTGAACCGTGGTTAACTAAAACTGACTGAAAGTGCAGTTCGGATTTGTATCCAAATGTGACAATCGCTTTTAAATTCACCTGCTATCCCCATATCATGGTAAGACACCGTGAGTACACAACCGATACAGGTATGAATGAAGAGCTTTCTTAAGAATGTGTTGTCACCCTTAGAGCCGTTGCTTGAGAGCATGAACTCGGCGGGGGACTGGTTTACCCGCGAGCATCATCGCTTCACTATCACCGGCCTAAGCCGCAGTGGTAAATCTATGCTGTTTACCAGCCTGATGACTATTCTTAAGTATCGCAGTGAACAGCAGTACCAGTGTCTGCCGCTACTCAAGTACCTGCCCATGGAATTGGTCGACAGCATGTGGCTGGAACCTATCGACAATTTCCCTTTGTTTCCCATCGACGAGCACACCGCCTCCCTTGAAGCAGGTAATTGGCCAAGTCCCACAGAAAATGTGTACGGGTTCAAAATGGTGGTGCGTTTAAAGCAAACTCATCAACTGAAGCGCTATTTGTTCCCACACACTCACGTGGTGTTCGAGTTTATTGATTATCCCGGCGAGTGGATCACAGATTTGCCCATGCTAGGGCGCGAGTATGCCCAGTGGTCCGATTCGGCGCTGGCACAGCAGATGACCGATCCACAGCGATTCTACGCCAAAGCGTGGCATGCATTGCTGGAAAGTGTGGATTTTGATGCCGAGCCAACGCCCGAAGCCATGCAGACCCTTACTGAGGGTTACAGAGAATATCTTCTCAACGCGAAGAAAGCGGGTATTGCGATGTTGCAGCCCGGTAGCTTTTTGCTCGACGGCAGTGGATTTAATTGGGGGGAAAGTGGCTTTACACCCTTACCGGCCAAAATTACCAGCGATATTACCCACCCCTGGACGAAAGCTTTTACCCGAAACTTCACTCTGTTCCAGAAAGAATGGTTACAGCCACTGCGCAAAAGCACCTTTCGCGAGGCCGACCGGCAAATCATTCTTATCGATTTGTTCGAGGGTTTAAATCATAGCAAGCAACATTTGGCGCAACTGAAAGAAACGTTGAGTCATTTGGCAGATGTGTTTGTATATGGCGAACCTGACTGGTTCAGCAAACACGTGCTGCGTAAGAATGAAATTGGTCGGGTGGCTTTTGTGGCAACAAAAACCGATTTAGTACCGGAATCTGAAAAGCAGCATTTACTGAGTTTGTTGAAAGATGTCTCTGGCGGCGCCACGGCAAAACTCGCTCGGGATGGTGTGGATTTTGAACATTTTTTAGTGTCAGCCATGCAGGTTACCGACGAAGGCAGTAAGCCTGCGTCGCTGCGTTATACCAACGAACATAAGCAGTATGTGGAAGTGCAGTTCGAGCCGGTACCTGATGCCATTAAAGGCATGTCGGCAGATGAACATTATCCTGCACTTAAGCCACCCGTTCCAGCTGACTATTTGCCACGCATGCTAAATGGCCGTGGACTGGATAAGTTACTGCAATTTCTTTTACATAGAAATGGGTAAAGCACCATGAGTGATACCGATTATGAAGCGCCGCAATACCGTTCGCGAATTATAGAAACGCCGCTGGAGCAGTCTGCTCCCAGTCAGAATATGCCAGCAAAGCTGGACACCACAGAGTGGGATGTCGACGGACAGCGTGGCCTTTCGTTAAAAGTGATCACTGCCATTTTAGGTGGCCTCACGTTCGTGGGTTTTATGGTGTTCGATGCCATTCAATCTATCGCGACAAATTTTGCCGATCATCCTATTAGCTCCGTCGCTTTAGGATCGCTACTCGGTGCGTTTGTGCTGGCTCTGCTTGCGCTTATCGCTGGAGAGTGGCGCGGTTTTAGAGCCGTGGAAGCCTACATTGACGTGCCACTGGATTTACCCACGCTAAAACAGGTCGATGACAAACCTGCGGTGTTAAAGACTATCCATTCTCATGCGAGCAGATTCGGTAAAGACAGCTTCGCCGCCCGAAGCTACAAACAGTTCCAGCAAGCACTGCACGCTGAGATGAATGCCGCCGATGTGGTGGGGTTGTATGAAAGCATGGTGGCGGTGCCGGTAACAAAAAAGGCAGAAGAGATCTTACGAAAAGAGTCCGTTACCAGTGGCAGTCTGGCATTTATCAGCCCAAACCACCTTATTCAGACGCTGGCCATTTCGTGGATAAGCTTTCGTACCATCCGCCGCATTGCCCGAGTGTTCGGGTTACGTCCCGGCACGGCAGGCAGTTGGCGCTTATTCAAAGTACTTGCACAAAATCTGGCAGCACAAAGTCTGTTTGATATTGCCACCGACGAACTGGCTAACCAAATTGGCGGTTCGCTGGCGGCAAGGGTCGCGGAGAATTCTGCTGAAGCGGTGGCAGCCGGTGCGTTGAATGTACGTTTAGGACGCACATTGATTAAGTTACTGCGTTAGCATTTTCGCGTGCGCTAGCAACAGTCCCTCAGGTCTGATTGGCTCATCTTTCAGACCTTTACCCGTGTCAGCTCGATTTGAGTTTGTACACGGGTTTTTTATTTGAAAATTACTTCGTTCACTTCGGTTACAATGCTTTTTTGGTTGGCGCGACAACATTCGCAAATATCAAACCTGCAATCAGCGACATAAAAATCAAAAACACTTCCTGACCCACATGCTCTGCTGCCACAAAATCCTGCCCCGAAATAAAGGAATTCAATCCGATATAGGTTTTAGAGCCCGGTACCAGCACGATTAAGCCGTGCATACCAACGATCGTGTGAGGCTGACGCGCGATGCGGGTAAAAAGGTTAGCGAATACACCCAGCGCGAATGCACCCACGAAGGTATTCATGCCTGCACCCATAAAATCGGCACTCCATACTGACGCACCGTAAGCGATGAAAGCGGCGGCGACTCCCCACGGAATATGTTTTGGTCGTGTACGGAAAATAGCAACGAGCGAAAGGCTTAGCAGGAATACCGCAAGCCAGGTTCCCCATTCTGGTAATGACTCTGCTGGCACATAGATGTTTTCACCAAACAGAGAAAATCCAACAGTAACCCCAAGGAAGGCGCCGAAATACAGCTTAAACAATTGCATTAGTGCATCCATCACCCTGGCAGTACCCGATACCATGTTTCTGGAAGCGAGTTCAGATAAGCCCATCGTAAGTGCAAGACCAGGCACCAGTACGATTACCGATGAGAGCACGATGAGTGGAATATTAATGCCAGGGTCGATATAGCGCCCAATCGCGCTGGCCGCAATACCCGCCATAAAGCTGGTCATGGGCTCCAGCATCATGTTCACCCGTTTTGAACGCAGTGCCCACAAATACCAAACATAAGACAGTAACCCTAAAAGACCGGACCAGCCAATTTCCGGCCAGCTTGCACCCATTAGCATGGCAAAAGCGCCGGTAGACAGTGTAAAGGAACAGCCTGTTATCCACTTCCCGTAGGGCGAGGGCATGGCATCTATTTCAGACAATAGCCGATCAGCTTCTGTTAAAGAAACATCACCTGCCAACAGTTCACTGGCAAGCCCATCTACATGAGAGAGTGAATTCAGATCAAGCTCGCCAGGCTGTAGGCGTGCCGCGTGAGTATATTCATCCTCGTGGCCATCAGACCAGATTACAAAGGTGAGTGACGTAGGGGTGGCAATAATGGATGCGCGTACACCGAGATAGGAAGCGACCTCCAGAAGATAAGCTTCAAGACGAAATGAAGGGGTTCCGTACTTGTGCAACATTTTTCCAAGACGGACGATAAATCGACGTTTCTGGATGAACTCGGCAGTGTGCAAAAGAATATTCCATGCGTTAAAAATAAAGCCTACTAAATTGTAGGCTACAGCATAGAAATCATAACTGCGTATCAACGAGATTGATACGCCCTGATAAAAAATCAGCTATAAAAACAAAGATAAGCTGTTGTCACACTCACCTTCACATCAAAAGATTCGTTCGCTGCAACATTGAATTCGGTGCCGGTTTTGAAAGACTGAAATTCGTCTGAACCAGGAAGTTTAACTACCAGCTCACCTTCAACCACTTTCATCAGCTCGTCTTTTGACGTACTAAATACGTACTCACCTGGCAGCATTACGCCAGAGGTACACGGGCCGTTTGCTGATTCGAAAGCGATGGATTTAACGTTATCGTCGAAGTAGCTGTTTACACTTAATGACATGTGAGTTCCTTGTAGTTCTATAAATCGTTAAGGGTCACAGTGTGCCTGAGTGCATCCTCTACATCTACCCAATAGCGACTTAAGTCGCTATCGAATTCTGCTTAATCAGATTTAAACGATATAAGGCGAATGAAAACGCCGATTAATCATTCGCACCGGTAAGTTGTGGCGTCCATCCATTCAGGATGTTGAACATAGAATGCAATTCTGCCTTGTCTGACGTGAGTTGCGGGCGTTTGTCATTGGTGAATGCACCTTCACCGCTGCTGTTGAACTCGGCAAAGCGCGCTTCAGTGTACGGGCTGAATTCTTTTCTACCGCCCTCTTTAGTCGAGCCGCCCATGGTGGCCCAGCCGTCCTGGGTGATGTGTGCGTCCATCCAAGTGTCGATAAACACGGCTTTACCTTTAGCAAACGGGTTTGCATAGCGTCCATCGGCAAACGTGGTGGTTGGATGCCAGGGACGACCTAAAGGCACAGAATTATCTGGTACGCCTTCTTCACGCAGCAGTTTGCAGTTTACAAAGGTTAATCCGAAGGTGTCTGAAATTAACGTGCTGGGGGCGGTAACGAAGCCTGTGATGTCCATGTCTTTGCCGCGAGGACGGGAATAAATATCAACACTATCGAAATACGCATTCCCGTTCCCAAAAATGAAGTCTACATTGCCGCGAATCTCGCCACCTTTGATATAGCTGCGTCCACCCTGTACGTAAAGCGTATCCTGATACCCGAGCAACGCGACATCTTCTACCACGGTTTGATCAGTATATTCGCCAATTCGCAGTGCCACGGCTTGCATGCCGCTTACTCTGGCAGGATCGTCTTTGGCTTTCGCGTCTTGATCGAGAAAATCAAAACTATTTTCAATGGTGAGATGGGCGATGTGTACCCGTGGGCGGTTTATTTCCACCGTTGCGCTACGGAAGGTACCCCAGGTCTCTTCACTGTCGCGGGAAACGGCTTTACCGGCGTAACGGTCAAATACAATTTTCGTGTTGGCTTTACCCGCACCAATGAGGGTGATGTCAGGTTTGTCTATTACCACCCGTTCGTAATATTCACCCGGTGTAATGGCAATGGTCCAGCCACCTGTTTCCGGGGCGGCGTCTACCGCCGCCTGAATAGAAGAAAAATGTGTGTCGTCAATGGCAGTGTTAGCGACGATGGCATTAGCCTCGACATTTTCTGGGAGAAAATGGGTGGACTTCTGCTCACTGCATCCGGCTACAGCCAGTAATAGCACCATTAACAAACTACACATTTTAGACATCGGGTAACTCCACGGTCTTGCCGTTAACTCTAATATTCTGTTGAGAGATATTGTCTATATTCTCAATTACAGATTTTTTATCAACCTTCTGGAAGATAAGATTTTTAAGAGATACGCCCGTGATAGGCGTATGATCATAACCGCGCAGCACAAAAGCCCGTTGAGCATGTTGTACATACAAGTTCTCGATGGTGATATCTTCCAGTTTCGGCGTGAAATTACCCACGTCGCCTTCTTCATAGTAGAAGTTAATCACCACGGCATCTTTAACCTGCCCAACCCGGAACTGACGATAGTTCAGGTTCTTCAGGTGCCCACCACGAATAGAGTTGGTTTTGATGCGGATAGCACGGTCGAGATCCGGGCTGCTCATTTCACAATTTTGCGCATAAAGGTTGCGCACGCCACCGGAAATCTCACTGCCAATCACCACGCCGCCGTGACCGGCCTCCATGGTGCAGTTGTTGATTAGAACGTTCTCACAGGCTTTGCCCACGCGGCGACCATCGGCGTTACGGCCTGATTTAATCGCAATGCAGTCATCGCCAGTGTCGAAGGTACAGTTTTCGATCAATACATCGGTACAAGCTTCAGGGTCGCAACCGTCTGAGTTGGGGCCGTAGCTGTGGCAGTAGATGTCACGCACGGTCACATTGGTACATAGCACCGGATTCACCAACCAGAACGGAGAATTACGAATGGTCACACCAGAAATTAATACGTTTTCACAGCGATAAGGCTGAATGAAGGGCGGACGCAGATAGTTTTCTTCGAACGTGCGCTCGCTTACAGGTACTTCATCTTCTGCCATCTGACGCAGCACATCTCGGGTGTATTTCTGGTTTGCCACTGGATGGTCGCCCCAGGTGGCATCTTTCCATTTGCCTTTCCACGGCCACCAGTTATCTACACTGCCGCCGCCTTCCAGGGTGCCTTCACCGGTAATCGCCACGTTAGTTTCTTCAAAGGCGTAAATAAGCGGAGAGTAGCCCATAAGCTCCGTGCCTTCCCAACGGGTAAACACGTAAGGCTTGTAGCGCTGCGGTTCAGGAATGAAATGCAGCACTGCGTCTTTGGCTATATGAAAATTGATGTTGGATTTAAGGTGTACCGGGCCGGTATAAAATTCACCTGCGGGTACTTCTACCGTACCGCCGCCTTTAGACGCCACGTCTTTGATTGCGCTGGCAATGGCTTGGGTTGAATCGTTGTCGCTGCCTGCTTGCGCGCCATAATCGGTAATGCGCACATGAAGGGATGGGAACGTTGGTGCAACAATACGTTTGCGGATAGCGCGCGCGTCTTCATTCCAGTCGAAATCTCCGCCAACGATGGGCTGGCTGACGGTACTGGCACAACCGCCGAGTCCGAGTATGCCTGCGCCTGCTGCGCTGCTGCCTGCAAGTTTAAGTAAAGCGCGTCGTGATGGTTGAAATCCCATTAGTTTACTCCCGGGGAATGTGTTGCATTGGTGTTCGCTATGTTACGCAAAAAATGGTCCATACGGGTTACCGATTCGCTAAGGTAGGGCTCGAACAGCCAAAATGTATGAATGTTATTGTCGTACTGAAAATATTCGCTGGCGATACCTGCCGCTTTGAGCTTTTGCAGTACCTCGTCTTTACCGGCAGTAAAGCGCATCTGGCCGCTACTGATGATCAGCATGGGCGGCGACTCTGCATCGATATGTTTTGCCGTAGAAGCCTCTTCCCATTTGGCTTGCGTATCTTCATACGCGCCGCCAAACCACATACCGGCCGCGGATTTGTCCTTGCGCTTATTTTCGTTGGCAAGGGCTAAGGGGTGGGTGAAATCCAGTACGCCGTCAAGGTCGACGACAGCGTGTACGCGGGTGTCCGCGTCTGGAGTTTCACCCTTAAACAGTGTTGTATTGGCCGTGTTGCCAATCAGTCCGGCCATGTGGCCACCAGAGGAGCCGCCACCAATAGCAAGCTTGGTCGGATTGAAGCCAAAGGCGGCAGCATGTGTTTTTACATAGATAATCGCATCGTTAATATCGTTGAGGCCCGCGGGATATTGGGCTTCCATTGATAGCCGATACTCCGGGGTAAACACCACATAACCACGCTGAGCCAGCAAATTGGCCATGGCGTAAAAGTGACTCTTATTACCTGAACGCCAACCACCGCCATGAATCAACATTATGGCCTGTTGATTCGCTTTATTTTCAGCGGGTTGAAACACATCGAGATGCAGCTCCCGATCATCGGCCACTTTATAACGGCGGTCGAACAGCACTTTCTGGCCTTCGGTGAAGGTAAGTACAGGCTCAACGAGCTCTGGGTGCTTATCGCGGTAGGCGTAAAAACGCTGGGATACGCTGTAGCTGTCGTCTACCGGGTAGTTTTTTGCCTGCACGGCTGTTGTAAACAGCCCACTGGTGCTGAGTAAGGCCACAAGCTTAGCTGTTCGCATTATTGATTTATGGTTAAACATAACGGGGAGCATGAACCTGTTATCTCCGTCTTGGTATAAACTGAAAGTCATCTACCACTAGCGATGCCCGCTTGCTTTGGGCCTTCATTTGCACACCGGCAGACGCGTTGTTGTCGGCATCTGCAGACACACTGAACAAACCGGTTTTTGCACCGACCCACCGGCCTCGACGCGCTTTAAACTGCTCGCCAACCACGGTAAATCGTTGTTTTTCATTGGTTCGGTAGCTAAAAATGGCAGTGGCATCGTCGGTCATTATGTAACGTAATTCCAGTGACGATGCATTAACAGGGCCATAGTCGTGAACCGATTCATCACAGCCAGTGCGGGCGTTTTTACACTGTACATATACCAGGTGCGTTTCCGTTTCCTGTTTATCATTCGTCATCGGCTTCACGCCAATCCAGGCGTAATCTTCACCGAACAGCAATAAGCCACCTTCGGCCTGCAGTTCGGGGTCCTGTAGAATAAAGCTGCTTCGCACCTCATAGGTTTGTGCTGGCAGTTTCTGTAGCAATAACGACGGTGTCATCCAAAGGTTGTCGCCGGTGTCCCTGACTTTTGGTTGTGCGGTAAGGGTAAGGCGGCTGGTATAGGTATCGATGTGATACCAGTCACTTTGCGGATTCGCATTCCACTGCCACTGAATGCCGAGCTCGCCGGAGAAATCATCACTGGTGGGTTGCGGCTTCACGTCACCGGGCTGGTCGGTTGCCGGCTTGGTGTAGGTGTAAACCGGTTCGCCCACGCCATCGCCGTCTGAATCGGTACCGATAACTGGCCAACCATTCTGCCACTGCATGGGTTGGAGATGGACAATGCGTCCATACGCTTTGCGAGACTGAAAATGAATAAACCAGTCTTCATTTTTATTGGTGTGCACCCAGCTTCCCTGGTGGGGGCCGTTGATCAGCGTGTTGCCCTGATCCATCACTGTGCGCACAGAATAAGGGCCGGCGATGTTGTCAGAACGGAAAACCGACTGCCAGCCAGTTTCCACACCGCCGGCCGGGGCGAAAATGTAATAGTAGCCGTTACGCTTATAGAATTTAGGGCCTTCTAGGGTGCGGTAGCCTTCAATGGCGTTACCGTCTACCACGTGGGTATAGTCTTCGCCTACCCAAGAAGTGTCTGGCGCCATTTCACGCAGACTGAGTACGTTATTAAACCCGGCACGACTCTTAGCCCAACCGTGGAGCAAATACGCTTTGTCGTCGTCATCCCAAAGTGGCGTAGGGTCGATAAGGCCTTTACCTGCCAGAATGCGTTTGGGTTCGCTCCATTCACCGGCCGGATCGTCGGCGGTAACCACATAAATCCCAAAATCGGGGTCAGGGTAAAATATCCAGAATTTCCCATCATGAAAACGAATGTTCGGTGCCCATACACCATTCCCATGTTGAGGTTTAGCAAATACATCAAGTGGTATTTGTTTAGGCAGGGCGTAGTTGATGAGTGTCCAGTTGACTAAATCGGTAGAGTGCAGCACCGGTAAGCCCGGTGCGGCATTAAAGCTGGATGCGGTCATGTAGTAGTTTCCATCTACCGCCACCACGTCTGGATCAGAGTAGTCGATGTGCAAAATGGGGTTCTTATAGTTCCCGTTCTGCAAATCGCTGATCCACAGGGGCTCGTCGGCAGCCGAGTGGCTTTCACTGGCTACTGTTGCAGCCAGTGCTACGGAGGATGTGGCAACCCCCACGAAACTACAAAGCAATAGGGGACGCACTACATGACGTAACCGCATAGCCGCTCCTTACTTATTCAGTTCAAGTGCAGCGAGGATAAACGGGCCCACACCTTTTGCATCGTTGGCGCGAACGGGTTCACTCATGTAATACTCGAACGAACCATCTCGGTAAGGGTTGCCTCCTAAACCGGCAACGGCACAAATTTGTTCGAAGCTGATCACGTTGTTGGTTGGGTCAACTGAAATCATTTGGTCTTCAATACCTGCAAAACCCTTCTTCGCGTAGGTGATATAGTCTTTCGGCAACACATTCATGTTAACTCCTTTAGCTATAGCGTAGGTGAGCATGGCGGTACCGGAACCTTCCAAATAATTTCCTTCTTTGTCGCCTAAATCAGTGACTTGATACCAAGCCCCGGTTTCATCCTGATACTTTACAGCGTGATCTACAAAGTTCTTGAAGCGCGAAACCAGCCACTCTCGTTTTTCGCTCTGACTCGGTACCACTTCCAATACGTCAACAACGGCCATGGCGTACCAGCCTAAAGCCCGTGACCAGTGATTCGGCGACAGGCCTGTATCGTTATCGGCCCATTTTTGATCGCGAGATTCATCCCAGCCGTGACGGGGCAGGCCGGTATTCTTTGCGTACAGGTGCTTTTCAATTAACTCAAATTGCTTATAAACATCATCCAGTTCTTTCGGATCGCCATAGCGCATGATGTATTCAGCGTAAAAAGGGGCGCCCATGTACAGGCCATCCAACCACATTTGTGACGGGTAGCGTTTCTTGTGCCAGAAGCCGCCTTCGCTAGTACGCGGATGGTCGTTTAACTGGTCGCGCAGGGTGTCGGCGGCCAGCTTGTATTTTTTGTCACCGGTTTGGTCGTATAAGAAGAACAACACTTTGCCCGGGTTGACCATGTCGATGTTGAATTTGCTGCGTACGTAGGTGTTGATGGTGCCGTCTTCGTTTACAAAGCGGTCGTAGTAGGCCTTGATGTAGTCGAGGTATTTTTGCTCGCCAGATTGTTCGTAGAGTTTGGAAAATGCCAGCAGGTTTAGACCGTGCACGTAGTCCCATTGAGGTTTTTCATCCCAATCAATCATCCATGCTTCGGGGAAGCGCACCATTTCCGATTCGGCCATGCGCACAGACCAGGGTTGAGTATTGTCCAGATAGGCTGCGCTATCGGTAGCGAGGGCTGAAACTGGCGCGCTTAGGGTGGCCGCCGCGAGCAATACGGAACTAAAGAACTTACGCATTGGAACTCTCCAAAATTAACAAATTAAATACTTTATGTGCTACCGGTAGCATAATGCTTCAGGGGTTAGATGTTGTCAAGTTGTTATATTTACGCGGAACAATATAACAAAAAAGCCTCAAGGCCTTTAGAAACGTACGCTGTAGCGAATTTTTCAGTAATAGAGAATAGCACCACAGTTGAATAAAATTAATTAAAATCAACGGATTTATCAGGCTTTAGTATAAATTGTGACAGTGTTTACAATTTTTCAATAAAAACTATTGCCACCGGTAGCAATTGGATCTAGCATGTAAAGCAATTGTAAAGCAGGCCTCTGTATCTAACGCGGCTTTGCAGGAAAAATAAAAGCCACCGGTGGCGATGTAAATGTCAACCAAAGTGGCTGAGAGGATTCGGGCTACACATCAAGGTGTAGTGAGATAGTAACGAAGAATTATCCGTGAGGAACACTCATGAACTTTGCCAAAGGTTTCAAAAAAGCGCCACTTAGCTTAGCAGTTACAGCAGCTTGTATTACATCTATGGCCGTACAAGCACAGGAAACTACATCTAACACTGCTACCGACGATATCGAAGTCATTTCAGTTCGCGCCAGCAGCTATGCAGATAGCTTATCGAAAGCTCTGTCGTTGAAACAGTCTTCTGCCGGCTCGGTTGATACTATTCTTGCTGAAGACATCGCCGACTTTCCTGACCAAAACCTCGCAGAAGCCCTGCAGCGCATTCCGGGCGTAGCGGTTACCCGTGAAGCGGGCGAGGGCCGGGAAATTACCGTTCGTGGTTTGAACTCTACTTTTACCCGAGTACAGTTGAATGGTATGCAGGCGCAATCGCTGGCTGCCGGTACCGGCGGTGTGCGTACCAGCCGTGGTTTCGACTTCAACGTATTTGCTTCTGAACTTTTTAACCAGCTTAGTGTTTATAAAACCACCTCAGCAGAGCTTGATGAGGGGTCGTTAGGTGCCACCGTCGCATTGCGCACCGGTCGTCCCTTTGATTTTCAGGATAATGTAGTGGCCGTGAATGCTCAGGGCGCTTATAACGATCAGTCACAAGAGCTTACGCCGCGTATGTCTGCCCTTGGTTCCTGGACAAACGAAGATGATAACTTCGGCGTACTGTTCTCTGCATCGTTCTCAAACCGTAATGTAAACAATGCAGGCTCTGATACCGGACGCTGGGAAGACGACACCTTTGGTGCCTGTTCAGCCTGTACCAGTGATGCAGATGTTGCCGCGGTGAGCAGCGCATGGCACCCGCGCTTCCCGCGCTTTGCCGATAAAACCCACGATCAGGACCGCTTAGGTTTAACCGCCGCTGTTCAGTTCGCCCCCTCTGAAAACACGATTATTTCTGTTGATGCCTTGTACGCCAATATCGACGCCCATCGCGATGAGCCTTTCATGGAAGCTATCTCGCTGGCCCGTACCGGTGCAACAGGCGTACAGCAGTCTGACGTAACGGCTTATCAAATTGACGGCAACAACACCATGTATGCCGCCACCATTGCTGATGTGGATGTACGTTCAGAGTTCTTCCAGGCAGACTGGGAATCGGAATTCACTCAGTTCAGTGTGAGCATTGATCACCACTTTACAGATGCGTTAAAAATGTCACTGCTGGCTGGTTCGTCTAAATCTGTATTGGATAACCGTGAAACTACGGTGATTTACGAGCATTTCAGTGACAACGACGAACGTAAAACGCTTGAGTATGCTGAAGCAAGCTCTGCGGTCACGTACGACTTCTCCGATATGCTGAACCCCACCATCGGCTATAGCTTTGACACAACGGATCCGGCTAACTGGGAAGTGTCTGAATTCCGTGACCGTATCTATGACGCGGAAACGTCAACCGATACAGTGCGCGGCGATTTGGAATATATCCTGACCGACGAACTGACGGTAAGCGGCGGTGTAACATGGCGTGAATATGGCTACGAAATCGAAGGTGTGCGTGCTGACGCTTCATTTGCTTCAGTGGATGGTTCTGACGGCACTGTAGACAATTCTGCTTGTGGTATCAGTAACGTGGTAACCGATGCAGACGGTGGTGTGGTGTCTTTTGGTGGCCAGAGCTTCTTCATGGCGGATGGCGCCAGCATCAGCGACTTCGTTAACAGCGGCTGCTGGCCTTACAATGTGCGTCCGGGCGATACCCGTTCGGTAACGGAACAGTCGCTGGGTTATTACGTGCAGGCCGACTTTAACACTGAAGTGGGCGGCAAAATTCTGCGCGGTAATGCCGGTGTTCGTCATGTAAAAACCGATCTTGAATCAACCGGTATTGTGAATGGTACCGAAGAAGTTACCGTTGAGCATGATTACTCTGACACCCTGCCATCGGTTAACCTGGCGCTGGAAATGACAGATGAGTTAATTCTGCGCGCAAGCTGGGCAAAAGTGATGTCACGTCCGAATCTGGGTACCCTGAGCCCGGGCGGCAGCGTGTCGATTTTTGGTGATTACCGCGTGTCTTACGGCAACCCTTACATCGAGCCTTTCCGTGCGGATGCAACAGACCTGGCGGTTGAATGGTACTTCGATGAGGGCGCGCTGTTCTCGGTAGCGTATTTCCAGAAAGATATTGAATCACTGCCTACCACTGAAACTGTGCAAGTGAGTTGGGCGGAAACAGGTCTGCCAGATTCACTGCTGGGTGCAGAACTGGACAACGTGATTGATGAAACGTTTGAGGTGCGCCGCACCGTGAATGGTGAAGGGGGGGATCTGAATGGTTTCGAAATTCAGTACCAGCAGCCACTTACATTCCTACCAGGTCCTGAATGGATGCAGAAGTTTGGTGTGCTGGCTAACCTCACGCTGGTGGATTCAGAGGTCACTTACGGTGAAGGTCGTGTAGGCCCGCTAACCGGCCAGTCTGATGAATCTGCAAACTTCACCTTGTACTGGGAAGATGAAGTGTTCAGCGCCCGCGTGTCAGCAGCCTACCGTGGTGAGTTTTATACTAACCTGAGCAGCACCGACGAGCGTAAATGGCGTGTTATGGATGCCACCACTTATATCGATTTCTCAACCAGTTATAAATACTCAGAGAACCTGAAATTCACTCTGGAAGGAATTAACTTAACGGATGAAACCATTGATGAGTACATCGATGCTAATGCAATGCGCATCATCAACAGTCAGGCCACAGGTCGCCAGTTCTTCCTGGGTGTGAGCTACAGAATGTAACAGAGTGTAGTGTGTCTTAGGCCATCAGCGATGATGGCCTTTTTTTATAAAAAAGGATTCGCAATGAAAAAACTAATGCTTTCCCTGCTAATCGCCGCTACGTCATTAGCGGCCAGTGCACAAGATCCTACCCGTACCACCTTGCACCTGATCGGCGATTCCACCATGTCGATCAAGCCAAACCTGTATTACCCTGAACGGGGCTGGGGAATGGCCTTACCAGGCTATATGTCACAGGAGTTGGAAATTCTGAATCATGCGGCTAACGGCCGCAGCACCAAACGTTTCATCGATGAAGGCCGCTGGGGCAAGGCGTTGTCCGAGATGAAAGAGGGCGACTATGTGCTTATTCAGTTTGGTCACAACGATCAGAAAAAAGAAGATCCTGCTCGCTATGCCTCGGCAGAAAAAGACTACCCTGCGTATCTGCAACGCTACATCAAGGATGTGCGTGATAAAGGCGCTACACCGATGATTGCCAGCTCTATCTGCCGTCGCTATTTTGAAGAAAATGGCGATGTGCGCTACACCATGACCGATTATGTGAATGCGGCGCGAGAAGTGGCCAAAGAAGAAAACGTAACCTTCTTTGATATGAACAAGTTTACCTGTGATTATCTGCAGGAAGCAGGCGATGAAGCAACGGTGAAATTTTTCTTACGTATCCCACCTGGCATTTACACCCGCTATCCGGATGGTAAAAGTGACGACACCCATTTAAATACCCTGGGGGCTGCATGGGTAGCGCAATTTTTCATTAAGGATTTAAAAGCGAAAGCGCATCCGCTGGCTAAATATGTATATCGGGAAACGCTGTAATCCGGAAGACCCGGACGCGTTCCCCGACGGCAGTGATTTGAATAGCAAAGAGGGCGACGTTATTGTGCAATCATATCCTGGTTCACAATGAAGTCGGCTTCACCTTTCTCTACATCATTCAGGCTCATCCACGACTGTGTCACCGGATTAATGGTGACCTCATTACCCTCAACCTTGATATCTAAATCAAGAACAGCCTCGAATCTGAATCCTTTTGGTAGGCGCACAAATTGATTGTCGCCTACTTTATATAACGCTGATTTGTCCATGTTCCGCTCGGGTGGTGATGTGTATATAGGAAAAAGTAGTAGACAGTGTGGGGAAGTCAAGGAAGGCGGGTGAAAATAGAGATAAAGCCACCTTAGTTAAATTAGTGGGTCCAGTTCTCAACTTGCAAACCACTGACACGATTAAATTCGCTAACATTGTTCGTAACTATGGTGCAGTTTATGGCTAAGGCATTCCCGGCTATAGCTGCGTCGTTTGAACCAATCGGCGTACCAGCTTCTGCAAGCTCCTTTTTAATTCGTGTTGTTGCAGCAACAGCATCTTTATCCCACGGGACCACCGCGTCAATTCTTTCCATGAATTCTGAAATGACAGCAGGAAGTTTAGGGGAGGCTTTTTTACCAATGCTGCCGAACATTAATTCAGAATATGTAATAGCAGAAATAACGATTCTGTCTTTGTTTTGTACGTGGGCCTGAAGCACTTGTAATACTTGTTCAGGCCTCTTCCTTATGATGTAAGAGCAAATATTTGTATCAAGCATGTAGGTGCGTTTCATAGCACTACGCGACCTTCAGTAATTACATCCGGTCTTTCAGACATAAAGTCTTCATCGACGCTATCAATGGCGGAGAAGCTCGTCCAAGATTTTCTTAACGGACGAAGTATAACGCTGTCACCTTCCTTAATAATTTCGACCTCTGAAATGCCATCGAACTCAAAGTCTTTAGGCAGACGCACAGCCTGGCTTCTTCCATTTTTAAATAAAGATGCAGTTTTCATGGTATACCCCAAGTGACATATGACAGACATATGCCAGTATGGAGATTGTTTGAAAATAAATCAATGTACGGAAGTACGGGTTTTTGAAGTAGCTTTGGGGGAATTAAACGCCCCCCAATCAGGAGAGCGCTGCAATATGCTTGTAGAAAGCTTCTTTTTCGACAATGGCGCCGGGATAGCTAATTACCGTTGCAGCCACTTTGGCACCGAAGCTGGCAGAGTCAGTAACATCTTTACCAGATAAGCGCGCTGACAAATACCCGCCATTAAAGGCATCACCGGCTGCGGTGGTATCTACAACCTGCTCAACCCGTTCTACCGGAACGATACAATGGGTTGCACCTTGGTAAATATGCACGCCTACTGCACCGTTTTTCACGATGATCTCTGCCACACCTAATGCAGCTACGTGGGCATGAATGGCGTCTACATCGGTGTGACCATAAAGCGCGAGATGATCATCGCCGCCAGGAAAGGCAATGTCTGCATGACCGTAGGCTTTGTCGATCCAGGTCTGTGCTTCTTGTTGGTCTTTCCATAGGCGAGGGCGGTAATTGGGGTCAAAGACTACTTTGCCGCCGGCCGCGCGCACGCTATCAACCAGGTCGAACAGTTTTAAGCGCTGGGCGTCATCCAGAATCGCCAGTGAAATACCGCTGAAGTAGAATACGTCGGCATTATTCAGGCTGCCATTGAACAGATTCATGGTTTGGGTTGCGGCAGAGTTCGCGCGCCAATAGGCAAAAGTACGCTCGCCATGCTTGTCGGTGCGCACCATATACAGGCCCAGGTTGCGGTCGTTACTTCGATAAACCTGGTCTGTATTGATTTCTTCCTCACCCATCTTGAACAGTAACTCGTCACTGAGAAAGTCTGCGCCGATGGCAGTGAGATAGCTCACCGAAATGTCGTGAGCGCAGCGTTTCAGATAAACGGCGGTGTTGTAAGTGTCGCCGGCATAACCTTTGGACAGCGTATCTGCTCCCCGGTTAACCAGTTCTACCATGCACTCGCCAAAAATGACGATTTTGCTCATGGGCGATACTCTTCAAATGCGGCGATAGCCTGTTTACATTTTTGAGTAATGCTCTCCCAGTTTCCGCTTTTCACATCGCTGGATGGGATCATCCATGAACCGCCAACAGCAAACACATTGTTCAGTTTCAGGTAATCACCTACGTTATCGCCAGACACCCCACCGGTAGGGCAGAATTTTATCTCTTTAAAAATGCTACTGAGTGCTTTCAGCATGGGAGCGCCGCCGCTCAGGTGAGCGGGAAAGAACTTGAGCTCTTTCAAGCCGTACTCACTGGCCATAAGGATATCGGCCGGATCGCTAGTGCCGGGAATGAACGGTACGCCACAACTCATTAATCCGTCGAGTAAGCGAGGGCTTAATGTTGGCGTAACTAAAAACTGGCTACCCGCATCGACAGCTTCTTTCGCGTGCTCTGGCGTAAGTACTGTACCCATACCTACTACCATATCGGGTAAAGACTCACGGATAGCCGCAACGCAGTCGGCAGCGGCATCAGTACGACGTACAACTTCCAGGTTTTTCAAGCCGCTGGCTTGAACGGCACGGGCGATATCCAGTGCTTCATCTACGGTGTCGGCTTGTAAGATAGGAAGAATGGGTGTGCCTTTAACGACTGACAGAATCCCTTTCATTACAATTCTCCTAATTGTTGCGCCATGTTTTCAACGCGGATGTTTTCTAATTTGCTCACTTGATCATGCACCGCTTGGCGGAAATCCTGATTGTCGGTTAACTCGGCAAATACATCGTTCAGGTTTAGCACGGCATCAGTAAGTGCTTCAACGTCACCCTTGTTGGCTTCGGCCAGGGATAACAGTTGCTCAGCTTTGGGATCGGTAATGGTTTCGCCGGCCAGCTGGCGCTTAGCAATAAACAAAATCCAGGCTGCAATTGGCACGCTTAGCAGTTTGATGCTGCCGCCGGCCTTTATTTGGTCGCGCACGGTATTAAGAATACGGAAAGGCAGTTTCTGTGAACCATCCCACGCAATCTGCGACAGCATGTGGCGAATATGGCGGTTGTGATAGCGATTCAGAATGTCATCGGCGTAGGCCGGTAAATCCATTTTGTCGCCCACTTCAATGGTTGGCAGAATTTCTTCTGTCAGTAAACGGCGGATAAACGCTTCGATTTCCGGCTTGCTAATGGCTTCGAATACGGTGTCGATGTCGAGCAGTGAACCCACGTAAGCTAACGAAGAGTGAGTACCGTTCAGCACACGCAACTTGGCTTTTTCAAACATGTGAACGTCGTCAGTGAACGTTACGCCCACCTTTTCCCATGCTGGGCGAGGGCCGCTGAATTTGTCTTCCACAACCCATTGAGTAAAAGCTTCGCGTTGTATTGGCCATTCATCGGTAACGCCTAGAGCCGCAGACGTTTGGCTAACCAGTGCTTCGTCAGTCGCCGGGGTAATACTGTCTACCATGGTGTTCGGGAAACAGAT
The DNA here is from genome assembly GCF_056159945.1 of Alteromonas sp. ABH2_165. Taxonomy (NCBI): domain Bacteria; kingdom Pseudomonadati; phylum Pseudomonadota; class Gammaproteobacteria; order Alteromonadales; family Alteromonadaceae; genus Alteromonas; species Alteromonas sp. ABH2_165. Next base: position 42,402 of record NZ_JBSWWF010000007.1, on the reverse strand, counting down.
ATTTGCTTTAATCCACGCAGCCAGCTCGCTGTCTTGCAGTTTGGCAAACGCGACTACCGCGGCGCCAAGCTTGCTGCCATTGTCCGACAAATTATCGCAGCTGATCACGGTAACTTCATCGGCACCGGTCGCTTTGCGTTTCGCCAGTGCTGCTACAATCAGCCCGATGGCTGAAACAGGCTCTTCGGGGAAATCTTTGTCATGAACGATGTCAGGGTGAGACGCATCCAAATTGCCCTGATTATCCAGGCAGTAGCCTTTCTCGGTAATCGTAGTGGAAATGATGTGCGTGGTCGGGGCAGTCAGCGATGCCATAATCGCATCGCGGTCGTCGGCAAGCACAAACACATGATTCACGGAGCCGATGATTTGAGTGTAAGGCTCGTTGTCCAGTACGACCAGCGCGTACAGGTTATCCTGTTCAGCCAGCTTTTCTTTCAGCGTTTTGCTGCGCATAGACACACCGTCGATGCGCCAGTTGCCGCCGTGGGCCATGGCTAAATCGGTGTACACCGCTTGGTGGGCGCGGTGAAACGCGCCCGGGCCAATATGTACAATGCCGCTGGTGGTGGCGTTCACATCGTACTGTGGTTGCTTAACGTCTGCCGGTAAATCGGCCAGCGTGGCAAAATTAAGACGAGCCATTCCGTTACCCCAGGTTGTAGGCGTTTTTCGCCAGATTGTAAGACAGTTGCTGTGCCAGTTCGGCGGCTTCCCAGTCGGCTACGCGGTGCTCAACCACCAGTTGCGCGAGGAATCGGCAGTCAATGCGGCGTGCCACATCGTGACGGGCCGGAATAGACAGGAACGCGCGGGTGTCGTCGTTAAAGCCAACGGTGTTGTAGAAACCAGCGGTTTCAGTCACGTTATGGCGGAAGCGCAGCATGCCTTCCGGGCTGTCGTGGAACCACCACGCCGGACCCAGCTTCAGGCACGGATAGTGGCCAGCAAGTGGCGCCAGTTCGCGGGCGTATACGGTTTCATCCAGCGTAAACAGAATAATATTGAGGTTCTTCTCGTTACCGTATTTGTTCAGCAGCGGTTTCAACGCGTTCACGTAGTCGGTCTGCATTGGGATATCGTGACCTTTATCGCGGCCGAATTTCTTAAACAGGCTTTCGTTGTGGTTGCGGAAAGAGCCCGGATGAATTTGCATTACCATACCGTCTTCCACACTCATGCCCGCCAGTTCGGTGAGCATTTGTGCGCGGAACAGTTCCTGTTCGGCGGCAGAGGAGTCGCCTGACAGCACTTTGCTGAACAGGCTTTCGCATTCCGCGGCAGATAAATCTGCGGTGGCGGCAGTCGGGTGACCGTGATCAGTAGCCGTTGCACCATGTTCGCGGAAGAACTGACGACGCTGACGCAATGCCGCCAGATAGCCGTTCCAGCTGGTGGTGTCTTCACCGGTGATTTCACCGAGTTTCGCTACGTTAGTCACGAAGTCTTCGCGGGAGGCATCGACCACATCGTCAGGGCGGAAAGTGGTAATAACGCGCTTGTCCCAACCGGTACCTTTAATGTGTCCGTGGTGAGTCAGAGAATCCAGTGCGCCTTCGGTGGTGGCGATGAGTTCAATGTTGAAACGGTCCATCAACGCGCGGGGTTTGTACTCCGGCTTCGCCAGTTCGGCAGTGATGAACTCGTAGTAATCCATGGCATTATCGGAGCACAGCATATCGCTCAGGCCGAACACGTTTTTAAATACGGTGTCGAGCCACATACGAGACGGCGTGCCAGGGAATAAATAGTAGTGATCAGCAAACAACTGCCAGATTTTGCGCGGGTCAGCTTCTGATTCACCGCCGTCCCAGCGACGAATGCCTAACTGCTCAAGGGTAATGCCCTGAGAATACAGCATACGAAACACGTAATGGTCGGGAAGAATAAACAATTCGGTGGCATTACCGAAGTTTTCATCGTAGGCAAACCAGCGTGGGTCAGTGTGTCCATGTGGGCTGATAATAGGCAAATCGCGGACCGACTGATAAAGCTCGCGGGCAATTCCCCGGGTCTTTTCATCTACGGGGAACAGCCTGTCTTCATGTAGTAAAATCGGTTTCATAACATTCTCTTTTATTAAAGGGTTACGCCTCGTTTCCAAATGGCAATCTCGTGACTGCCATTTTTCTCATTACAGGTCAGCTGGCCTGACGCCGTACTGAGACAAAGTTGGTACAGCTGTGCAGCGCAGTCGTCGATACTGACGCCTTGCAGCACTTGTCCCGCGTTGAAGTCAATCCAGTGTGGTTTTTGTTCTGCTATTCTGGAATTTGACGATATTTTTAGTGTGGGTACAGGGAACCCGAGCGGTGTACCGCGCCCGGTAGTGAATAAAACAATGTGTGCGCCACTGGCGGCCAGGGCGGTACTACTAACGGCGTCGTTACCCGGCGCCTGTAACAATGACAAACCTTTTTGATTTACCGGCTCGCCGTACTTAAGTACGCCACAAACCGTTGCCTGACCACCTTTTTGCACCGCACCTAAGGATTTTTCTTCCAGGGTGGTTAAGCCGCCCGCTTTATTACCCGGTGACGGATTTTCATAAACCGGCTGGTTGTGGTCGAGGAAGTATTGCTTGAATTCGTTTACCAGTGACACGATGTCTTCGAACACCGGTTCGCTGATGGCGCGATCCATGAGCAGTTGTTCGGCACCGAACATCTCCGGTGTTTCTGTTTGCAGTACGGTACCGCCTACATTGGTGAGAATATCGGTCATGCGGCCAACCAGCGGGTTTGCGGTGATACCGCTAAATGCATCGCTGCCACCACATTTCACGCCTAGTACTAATTCTGACGCTGGAACAGGTTCGCGTTTATCTCTGCCCACGGTATTGAGCATTTCGTAAACCAATTTAATGCCTTCCTCAATTTCATCTCCCACTTGTTGGGAATTAAAATAGCGAAGACGGTCTTGTGGTTTATCAACCAACTCGAGCATGGCAGAGAGCTGGTTGTTTTCGCAGCCTAAGCCCACAATCAATACTGCGCCTGCATTAGGATGGGAAGCCAGCGCCGCAAGAATCGCACGGGTATCGGTAAGATCATCGCCTAATTGTGAACAACCGAAGGGATGCGTGAATGCGCGGAAACCATCGCATTCATTGGTAAATCGGCGCTCACACTCAGAGGCAATACGTTCAGCGGTGCGATTGACACAGCCGACAGTATTGATGATCCAAATCTCATTACGAATACCTACTTTGCCATTCTCGCGGCGGTAGCCCATAAAGGTGGCATCTGATGGCTTGCTCCCGGTGGCATTTTTTGCCGGTGTTTTCCAGGTGTAAGCTTCCTGTCCACTGAGGTTTGTTTTTAGATTGTGGCTATGAATGTGGGCGCCGGCAGCGACATCTTGCAGAAGGTGGCCAATGGGGAAGCCATACTTCATGATATTGTCACCGGCATGCATAGCCTTTAGCGCAACCTTATGACCCGCCGGAACCGCATCCGTCAGAGTCAGTCCCAGATTTTCGTTATGGGTGCCCGCGTCTAAATCCATTGTCGCTACAGCAACGTTGTCTTGCGGGTGAACCTGAATCAGCTGGGTTTGGTCTTGCATACTATAAACTCCTCAATGTGAACGGCATCGGCAATGAGAAACGGGTTGGGAACGTTTTCTTAACATTGCTGCCACCGGTGGCATTGTAGGTCAGAAAAGTAGCGGAATCAATCTTCATCAGATAAATTCCGCTACTTTTCTGCTTTTCTGGTGGATTCGCGAATGATGAGGTGTGGTTTCACCAAATAGTCTTCCATCTCATTGGTGGGCACATGCTCAATCATGGCGATAATTTTCTTCGCTGCCAGCGATGCCATGGCAGTCACCGGGCGCTTTACCGTTGTAAGCGAAGGAATGACTCTTGAGGCCAGTAAGTTGTCATCGAATCCGGCGATAGACAGCTCTTCGGGAATGCGAATGCCCATCTCATGGGCGACTTTCAGCACACCCGCTGCCATTTCATCGTTATTCGCAAATATGACTGCAGGGCGAGACGTCTGGATCAACAAGTTGCGGGCACATTCGATGCCACTCTCGTAGGTATTTTTACCTTCGATAATCCGATTGGGCTGCAGTTCGATGCCTAACTCTTTTAGCGTGTCGCGGAAACCTTCTAAACGTTCTAATGAAGAGTAATAGGCCTGCGGACCACTAATGATGGCAATATCGCGATGGCCGAGAGACACCAGATAACGGGCGAGATCGCTGATAGCGGCACGATCATCAGAAACCACGATGTTGGCGTGGTCGTCTAAATCAACGGAAGCCATGCGGACATAATTGATATTGTTTTCACGTAATGCGGCAGCCAGTTCTTTCGATTCTGAAACAGGAGGTAAAATGGCGACGCCGTCGATATTCGAGCGCTTGACGAACTTTACGCAGTTCTCCACAAACGTAGACGAATTGTAATTGCAGGGGTGAACAACCAGTTCATAACCCTTTTCAGAGCAGACACTCAGCACACCGCGCTGAACCTGGTCGATGAACAGGGCATCGGGGTTGTCATAAATCAAACCCAGAAGATATGAGCGACTTGCGGCGAGCCCGCGAGCCTGTTTGTCTGGAGAAAAGCCTATCTCATCAATGACTTTCTGAATTTTTTCACGCGTATTTGCACCCACATTCGTGGCGCCATTTATTACCCGCGAAACGGTTCGTTTTGATACCCCTGAAAGGCGGGCGACATCATTGATAGTCGGACGTTTATCCATGCTTTTCACTTATTATTTTTAGTTCAGGCTAACTCGTTTTTCGTTCGACTGCATTCTAGCCTTTATTAGTTGTTGTTTATAGTCTTAAAACAGCAAGCCCTACCAGTGGCAGGACTTCGAATTTCCTTAAAAACCAAGGGCTGCAGGCAGAGCCTCGGAGAACCAGGCAACGTAGGTTACCAGCATTAACACCACAAACATGGCAGCGTAAAGTGGTAACAGTGGCTTAATAATGTTTTCCAACTTGGTTTTTGCAATTGCACAAGTAATGAACAGTACCGCGCCTACCGGTGGTGAACATAAACCGATAGATAAGTTAAGTACGATCATAATGCCAAACTGCAGCGGTGACATACCCAATTGCATGGCCACTGGCAGGAATATCGGCGTAAAAATAAGTACTGCTGGTGTCATGTCGAGGAACGCACCCACAACAATCAACAATAAGTTGATCAGTAGCAGAATAACAATTGGATTGTCGCTAAGTTCCAATAACGCCTGGCTTAGCGTTTGCGGAATATTCTCGAAAGACAGTAACCACGACATAGCGGTAGAAGCGGCAATAAGCAGCATGACGATGGCAGTGGTTTCTGCAGATTTAAGCAGAATATTTGGCAGTTCTTTTACTTTTACTTCCTTGTAGATCCCTACGGAAAGTAACAATGAATAGACCACTGCAATAGCGCCGGCTTCAGTTGCGGTGAACACCCCACCTACAATACCCCCGATAACCAATACAATCAGGAACAAGCTTGGCACGGCGGCGAAGAGTTTCTCGACGACAATTTTGAGCGGCAGACGATCTGACAGTGGGTAGCCTTTTATTTTTGCCCAGATGTAGCACACCAACATCAATGCGAGTCCTACCATAATACCCGGCACGTAACCCGCCATGAACAGGGCGGCGATAGAAACACCGCCGCTGGCAATGGCATAGACAATTAAAATATTACTGGGCGGAATGAGCATGCCTGTGGTAGCAGCAGCGGCAGTCACAGCGGCAGAGAAATTAGGGTCATAGCCCTTCTTTTTCATTTCTGGCAGCATAAAACTACCAATAGCCGAGCATGCCGCCACGGCTGAGCCGGAAATAGCGCCGAACAGCATACACGACACCACGTTAACCAATGCCAGACCACCGGGCAGGGCACCGATAAGCGCCATGGCGCATTCGATGAGTCGCTTGGCAATTCCACCCTGACCCATGATCAGACCGGATAAGACAAAGAATGGAATGGCCAGCAGGGCGAAACTGTCGAGACCACCCGCCATACGCTGTGCGATGGTAGTCACCGCTGGTTCAAACTCGATGCTGAACAGCATGGCAACCAGAGTGGCCAGACCGATACTCATGGATACCGGCACGTTAATCAGCAGAAAGAAGAAAAAACCGACGATAAGAATGATTGCAGTTAATTCCATTACAGCGGCTCCTGCGATGCGTCTATCCAGAGGTTATAAATATTGATGAGGGCGTAGAACACCATAATGGCGCCTGAAATAGGCAGCACGGTGTATATCCAGCCCATACGTACGCCAAGAGCGGCAGAGATTTGGTCCAGCTCTAGGGTCAAGCTCACTAGCGCGTTACCGCCAATGATCAATACCATTACGCAGAATGCGACCACGAGCAGTTCAACAAATGTCATGATTAAGCGGCGCACGGTCTCAGACTGTTTGTTGACGATGAGGTTGAAGCCTAAATGTACTTTTTGGCGATAGGCATAAGCGGAACCAAGAATACCGATCCAGATAAGCAGAAACCGGGATAATTCTTCGGTAACAGAGGCCGGATCTTGCAGTAGGTAGCGGGAAATTACCTGCCATACCACAACTAGCAGAATGGCGGCCATGGCCAGAATGAGCGCTGCGGCCAGCGTTTTGTCGATTAACTTCACTAACTGTCGCATGACTTACATTGCCTTAATTTGTTCAAGCAAGTTACCCACATCGGTACCTTTAAAGCTGTCATGGAACGGCTTTACGGCGTCGACGAAAGGTTGTTTATCTGGATAAATCACTTCAACGCCATCGGCCTTCACTTTCTCCAGTGATTCCAGCGTAGATTCCTGCCAAAGCTTGCGTTGGTATACCACCGAATCGAGCATGGCTTGTTGCACCCATTGCTGTTGCTGGGCGGTAAAATTGTTAAATGTACGAAGCGACATCAGCATAACGTCAGGTACCGAAGTGTGTTCGTCTAGCGAGTAGTAGCGCGCAATTTCGTAATGACGGGACAGGTAATAGCTTGGCGGATTATTCTCTGCGCCATCTACCACACCTTGTTGCAGTGCGGTGTATAGCTCGCCCCAAGACACTGGCGTGGCTGCACCACCCAACGCGCGCACTGTTTTTACGGCTGTAGGGCTGTTAAGCACGCGAATTTTCATGCCTTGAAGATCGGCAGGTGAGTGAATAGGGCGATCGGTCGTGTAAAAGCTACGACTTCCTGCGTCGTAGTACCCGAGTCCTTTCAATTTAAAAGCTTCCACACCGGTAAGCAGGCCTTTTCCTACGTCGCTGTTCAGTACTTTCCAGAAGTGGTCGCTGTCGCGGAACACGTAGGGCAAACTGAAAATCTGCATTTCAGGCGCAAAGCCTTCCAGTGGGCTGGCAGACACTTTCGTCATGTCTAACGAACCGATTTGCAGCAGCTCGATCATTTCACGTTCGGTACCAAGTTGGCTGCCAGGATAAATCGCAACCTGCATAGTGCCGCCAGAATATTCACTCAGGCGTTCACCAAAATACACCATGGCTTTGTGTACGGAGTGCTGGGTGTCCAGCGTATGACCTAAACGTAAAATGGACACATCGCTGGTTTGTTTACTACCGCATCCAAAAAGCAGGGTTACCAGAGTGGCAACCAGGAACAGCGGTGTAACCTTAAGGCGCAACATACTCACCTCGACTTCTTATCTGAGCTCGTTAGGGGGAAATTTATCCATATCGTCATAGTCCAGGTTTTCACCGGCCATGCCCCAAATGAACGCGTAGTTTGCTGTGCCACAGCCACAATGAATCGACCAAGGTGGAGACAGCACCGCTTGTTCGTTGGCTACGAAGATATGACGGGTTTCTTTGGGCTCGCCCATGAAGTGACTCACCGCCCGACCTTCAGCAATATCGAAGTAGAAATAGACTTCGTTACGACGGTCGTGCTGGTGGGCAGGCATGGTGTTCCACACGCTACCTGGTTCCAAACGGGTGAGGCCCATTTGCAATTGACAGGTATCAACCACGGTATTGATCAAAAGCTGGTTTATTTTGCGTTCGTTGCAGGTTTCCGGGCTGCCCAGTTCAAGCACGTTGGCGTCGCCTTTACCCACTTTCTTACATGGGTAAGCGTGGTGTGCAGGTGCGGAATTCAGATAAAACTTGGCAGGTTGGCTGGCATCGTTTGATGCAAATTCAACATGCTCATTACCCATACCGATGTACAGGGCTTCTTCGCGCGCTAATTCGTAGACGGTATCACCCACAGTGATGGTGCCGGTGCCGCCTACGTTAATAACACCCACTTCGCGGCGGGCGGTGAAGAAGTGCATTTTCAACTGGTCGTCGAGGGTTTCCAGCTTCAGTGGCGTATTGGTGGGTACAGCGCTACCCACCATGAAGCGCTCATAGTGGCTGTATATCCAATAGATTTTGCCTTCCTGCATCAGCTTGTCTGCCAGGAATGCATCACGCAATTCTTGCGTGTCGTAGCCTTTAACTTCTCGCTGTCCTACAGCGTAACGAATTTCGTGTTCGGTGCTCATGGTGCCTGTCTCTTTTCAGTTATCGGGCTAAAAAGCCGCCATCAACGGCAAGTACATGGCCGTTCACATAGTTGCTGGCTTCGCTGGCAAGAAATACCAGTGCGCCTTTAAGGTCTTCGGTTTCTCCCCAGCGGCCTGCCGGGATACGGGCAATAATTTCTTTGCTGCGACCTTCGTCGTCTTGCAGGGCCTGGGTGTTGTCGGTACGAATGTAGCCAGGTGCAATGGCATTCACCTGAATGTTGGATTTACCCCATTCGTTCGCTAGTGCTTTGGTGAGTCCGGCGATAGCGTGTTTGCTGGCGGTGTAGGCAGGAACGGTGATGCCGCCGCTATAGCTGAGCATCGATGCGGTGTTGATAATTTTTCCGCTACCTTGCTCAATCATTTGTTTGCCGATTTTCTGACTGAGCAGGAATGCTGAATCGGTGTTTACCCGCAAAACGTGCTGCCATTGCTCCAATGGAAAGTCTACCGCTGGGCTGCGGAAAATCGTGCCACCGTTGTTCACCAGAATGTCGATACCCCGCCACACGCTCAGTGCATCGTCTGCCAGTTTCTCTACCGCAGCGAGATCGGATAAATCCGCGTGGAGTTCGGCTACCATAACGTCAGTTTTCGTTTTGATGATGTTGATGGTTTTTTCACAACCACCTTCACGGGAACTGGCGCAGATCACATCTGCACCGGCTTCTGCCAGAGCGACCGCCATCGCTTGACCAATTCCTCGGCTTGCGCCGGTAACCAGTGCGCGTTTTCCCTTCAGACTGAAGTTGGGCATGACTTTTCCTTTCTAATTAAGCGTCGAATTTGGCCGGTGTTGTAAACGGCTGACGAGCACTTATGTCCGCTCAAACCATTATTAGCACACCGGGTTTACAATGTTAACAATATTTAAAATAATTGCCACCGGTGGCAATTGTCAATATATTAGTGCAAAGTATTTGCTGACTTACTGACCCCTACACGGAGCGCAAGATGAACAAAAAGACACTATCGCTGAGTATTTTACTGGCCCTTTCTGCTGCCGCCTGCAGCCCGGATAAAAGTGCGGAAACTGCTTCACAGAGCCCGCAAGTAAAGACTTCTGAGCAATCTGAGGTTGCATCTTTATCGGTATCGAATCCACAAGGGGGTGCTGCATTGCCACAGTTGCTTTCTTTTCCGGCTAGCGATTTTTCTGACGCCGACGCGGTGACAAAAAAAGTCGCTGATTTTCCTTCTGAGTGGGTAAAAAATGCACAGGGGGAGGATGTTCTTAACGTTTTAGTCACACTGGAACCCGGTCAGAAAGCCCCTATTGCACTGGTGGACAATGCACCCGAGGCACCGGATGTCGCTTATGCAGAACTATCTGTACGTAACGGTGGTGAATGGAACGGCAGTAAATATGAAGCGGAAGGATTTAGTTTCGAGAATGTGGAGTCTTTTACTGCGCCGCAGCAGCTCACCGACCATTCGTACTATTTACGTTACGAAGGACCGGGCTGGGAGAATGACCTAGTTGGCTACCGTTTGTATCTGGATTGGCGCAACGGTACCGATATCTTTGTGAAAACCGGTAATGAACCCGTATTACACCAGGTGGGTCAGGACGGTTACGACAATTACCATGAGCTGAGCGAGTGGGGCGCTGACGTTCTGAAAGTGGGTAAAGCGCTTGGGTTAGGTTCGTTCGGTCGTATGGACGGCGACAACGTTATGCACATGCAAAACGTGGCTGAAATGTCGTGGAAACTGGATAACGATGACAAGCTGTCTGCCGGTTTCACCGTAAATTACGATGGTTGGAAAGTCGCGGGTAAAACTGTTGATGCCACGGCACATTACGCGATTAACGCGGGCGATCCCTCAACGTTATTGACGGTGAACTTATCTGAGCCAGTAGATAACCTGGTGACGGGAGTCGTGAAGCACGCTGGCGTTAACTATGTAGAGCTTGAAATGAACGGCTACGGCGTGATTGCCACTTACGGTAAACAAAGCCTGCTAGGCGAGGACGACGAATTGGGCATGGCGCTGTTTTACAAAGTTGATGACATTAGCCGCAAGTTTGAAGCTGAGCACGATTATCTTATCGAGTTTAAACCTGCTACCGAATTGTCTTACCAATTCATGGCAGTATGGCCTTCGCATCCTGACAGCCCGAAAGATGAAGCTGGGTTCGTTGCGTTACTGAAAACGAAGCTGAAAGCGTTGGCAAGTCCAGTGACAGCCGGCTAATTTCGTTACCGTACGTGCTTTTCAATAAAACGGGTGCGACACTTCGCACCCGCTTTATTTTATCTTCCGAATTGTTGCAGCCAGTCGGTCCAGACTGGCTCAATGCCCTGAGCTAAAAGGTTGGCAGCTACATCGTTAGCCGAGCGCGTGTCCTCAGTAGAAAATTGCTCCAGCGCATCACTTTTTTCGCTGTAGCCTCCGGGTTGGGTTTGCGACGCGGCAGATAGCTGGTTAATTGCCAGCGGCACCACACTATCGCGAAACGTTGCACTCTCTCTGGTTGATAAACTTAATTCCACTTCAGGAAAGCAAATCCGGTAAGCGCAGATAAGTTGAACAAGTTGCTTATCGGTGATGTCGCTTACGGGTGAAAACTGATCACCGGCGCAGGGTTTAATGCGGGGAAAAGCGATTGAAAACCGGGTTTTCCAGAACGCTTTTTGCAACAGATGAAGGTGCATTGCTGTAAATGCACTGTCCGTTCGCCAGTCGGATAAACCCAGCAATGCGCCTAGCCCAATTTTATTTATTCCAGCTTCGCCGAGGCGGTCGGGCGTTTCAAGCCGCCAGTCAAAATCCTGCTTCTGACCGCGCAAATGGTACTGCCCGTATTGGAGCCGATGATAGGTTTCCTGATATACCAGCACGCTGTCTACGCCGAGCTTTATCAGCTTGCGATAATCATCGGTACTGAGGGGTTGTACTTCCATAGCAAGGTGAGAGAAATGTGGCCTGATTAGCGGGATCACTTCATTGAAATAGGCCATCCCCGCTTTGGTTTCATGTTCGCCGGTAACCAGTAGCAACGAGTCGAACCCCATAGTTTTTATGGCCCGGACCTCGTCATTAATCTGCTTTGGACTTAGCTTCACCCGGCGAATTTTATTACTCATGGTGAAACCACAGTAAGTACATTCATTTGCGCACAAATTAGAAAGGTAAAGGGGCACAAACATCGACACGGTATTACCAAACCGCTGGCGAGTGAGTGCATTGGCTTTTTCTGCCATGCTCGGCAAGCTGGCTTCGGCTGCAGGTGAAATGAGTGCTAGGAACTCTTGCCATCCAGGAGCCGGATGGCGCAGAGCAGAGTGCACATCGCGTTGCGTCTTAGCATAGAGTGTTAGCGAAACATCATCCCATTCATATTGCCTTAGTGCATCTGCCGACCTCATGACAAGGTCTCCAAAAACTGGGTGAACGGACTCGTTGCCGATGCGTTTCGTTGCGCTAAAGGGGCGCCGGCCAGAAAACTCTCTCTGCCTGCCTCTACGGCTTTAGCGAAAGCCGATGCAGTAGCGACAGGATCGTTGGATGTTGCGATTGCCGTGTTCACCAACACCGCATCTGCGCCCATTTCCATCGCCTCGCAAGCCTGACTGGGACGGCCAATACCGGCGTCAACAATAACCGGCACGTTTGATTGTTCAATGATGATTTGCAGGAAATCCCGTGTTTGCAAACCCTGATTGGTGCCAATAGGTGCTCCCAGCGGCATCACGGCGGCGCAGCCCACTTCTTCAAGGCGTTTGCACAGTACCGGATCGGCATGACAATACGGCAGCACGTGAAAGCCGGCTTCACACAGCTGTTCTGCGGCACGCAGCGTTTCTACCGGGTCGGGAAGCAAAAAGCGCTGGTCGGGGTGAATTTCCAGTTTTACCCAAGGTGTGCCAAGCAGCTCTCTAGCGAGTTTCGCGGCATAAACGGCTTCGTCTGCTGTAGCGGCGCCAGAAGTATTTGGCAGCAGGGTAACGGGAAGCGTTCTTAACACCTGCAATGTGCTGTCTTGCTGGTGATGTTGGTTCAATCTTTTCAAGGCCAGAGTAACCATACAGGTTCGGCTAGCAACTAGCGCCGCTTTGAGAATATCCGGGTGACCAAATTTACCGGTACCAGTAAGTAATCGTGATGAGAATGACTGTTCTGCAATGTTAAGCATGCTTTAACCCCCAGCAACTAATGTAAATATATCAACCACGTCACCTTCCTCTAATGTCTGCAGCTGCCAGCGAGATGTGGGAATAATCGTTTGGTTCACGGCCACAGCCAACGCGCCTTCCTGCTCGTTGAATCGTTGGATGATACTGACCAGTGAGCAATCCTCAGGTACCTCAAGCTGTTCATCGTTACAGTGAATGCGCATGGTCTTCACTCCTGTGGATTTTGGAACACGTTGGGCAATCCGGATTCTTCTGAATGTTGAACTGCCGCATTATCAAGTTCTGACCATTAAAGTGATGAAGCGAACCCCATTCGGGGACGCGAATACCGCTTAGGTAAGACAATGCCATCATGGCCTGAAGTTGACCGGCAATGGCCACTACCGGACTGAATATGCCCTGCTCGAAGCATGTAAGTGACTGCTCACTGTTATATTCTGGGCATGCATAGCAGGGGCCTGTAATCCTAGGGTTAAAAGCGGTTGCAGTGGCGATAAAGCCACTCGCTGCTGCGCTTATCAACGGTACGCTGTGGGTGACGGCGAGCGCATTGATTGCTAATCGGCTGGTAAACGAGTCGGTGCAGTCGATTAGCAATTGCGATGTTGTCAGGTGCGCATCGCGGGTGGCGACATCGTTGAAGTTGGTGATGCAATGTAAAGTGCAGGCAGATTGCATTGCCAACAGGCGGGTGCGGGCAACTTCTGCCTTTTTCTGCCCGATGTCTTTTTCCGTAAATAACCACTGCCGGGGCAGGTTGCTCAGCTCGATGGTATCGTCATCTATCAGTGCCATCTCCCCCACACCGGCAGCCGACAGTGCCGATGCTACCTGGCATCCCAGTCCGCCCACACCAAACAGGGTAACTTTGGCGTTGCTCAAACGACGCTGAGCGTGTTCATCGAAGTCATCAAGCAACAAATGACGACTGTATCGGGAGTATTCCGATGCGTTAAGCATGTGCAATTCTCCCTTTCAGTGCTTCTACCGCCCGGGGTACGTCAGCACTCTCGGTGATGGCGGTAACCACGGCAACGGAAGAAACGCCGGTAGCAATAACACTGTCGATATTGTGCAGCGCAATGCCACCAATGGCCACGGTTGGAATTTCTCCACAAAGTCTTTGATAGTCAGCCAGGCGTTGTGTGCCTTGGGGTTGTGAAGGCATAGCTTTGGTTCGGGTTGGAAAGATGTGTCCAAGTGCAATGTAAGAGGGTTTTAACGGTAACACCCGGCATAGCTCTGCATAGCCATGCGTGGAGATACCAAGTCGCAATCCTGCCTGAGAGATAGCGGCTAAGTCTGCCGCTTCGAGATCGTCCTGCCCTAAATGTACGCCATAGGCATTGTGCTTAATGGCAAGTTGCCAATGATCATTAATAAAAAGCTGGGTACTAAAGGTTTCCGCCAGTCGAACGGCCTCGCGAATTTGTTCACTTAGGCTATCAGACACGCGTTTAATGCGTAATTGAATAATATCAAAGCCCAAAGGCAGTAGTTGTCTCAACCATTCCACGCTGTCTACTACAGGATAGAGCCCAGGGTTTGCCATGTGCAGTGACGGAAATTTTAGTGCAAAGGGTTTGTGCCCCAGACCTTTAATCACTTGCGGAAAATGCAGTGACTGAGGAGGCGGAGGGCTTTTCATTAAGTGGCTAATTTCATCGTTCGCCGGCGTCGCGACGCTGAAACCGCTGGCTACCACAGCTTCGGCGTAGCAAATGGCATCTTCTGCATCATAGTGTAACGCCAACGCACTGGCGATAGCGGACGCAAGTAAGCAGCCTGAACCGCGCAAGGTACGGGCGGCTTTACTGTGAGGAAGAAACTGCCAGATGTTTTCCGGGTTGTAGAGTGTATCGCATAAGGGCGAAGGCTGGCTGCGATGGCCTCCGGTTACCAGAACATGGTTGCAGCCCAAGGTCAGTAATTGATGGGCAGCTTCAAGCTCATTACTGTTGGTTCGCAGCGCAAATCCGGTAAGGTATTCCAGTTCAGGCAGGTTAGGTGTGAGTACTGTCACGCGACTTATCAAGGTGGCAATCCCGTCGAATGAGAGTTGGCTCAGACTCCCGCCTGTGGAGGTTGTCAGCACCGGGTCCCACACCACAGGAATATCGGGGTGTTGGTTTAGTAAAGTGACTAGCTGATAGACCTGCGCATCGTTCGCCAGTGCACCCAATTTAATCGCATCGGGTGGTTCGGGGCAGAATGCCGCATCAAGTTGCGCGAGGAACATATCGTCAGATACCGCTTCGCAATGCAGTAGCTTGTTTTGGGTTTGCGCAGAAACAAGAGACACCACACTGCGGTGAACCACGTTGAAACATTGCACGCTGCGCATATCCTGATGTAGTCCGGCGCCACCACTGCTATCGGTGCCGCCAATAGTAAGCACTACAGGGTTCATATTTAGCGCTCCAGAGTGCTTGCGTTTACATAGAGTTCGCCGCCGGTGGAAGAAAACTGTTTTGCCATGGCGGCCATACCATGCTTTTTCTCTTCTGAAGACAGTTTTTCCTGCTGTGACTGGGCGTGATCGCGCACTTCCTGAGAAATCTTCATCGAGCAGAATTTGGGGCCGCACATAGAGCAAAAATGGGCGACCTTGCCCGATGCCTGTGGCAGCGTTTCATCGTGATAGCTTCTTGCGGTGAACGGGTCTAACGCCAGATTAAACTGATCTTCCCAGCGAAATTCGAAGCGGGCTTTCGACATCGCATTGTCGCGGATTTGCGCGCCGGGATGACCTTTTGCCAAATCGGCTGCATGAGCCGCAATTTTGTAGGTGATTAAGCCTTGCTTAACATCTTCTTTGTCAGGTAGTCCGAGGTGTTCTTTCGGTGTGACATAGCACAGCATGGCACAACCAAACCAGCCGATTAGCGCAGCGCCAATGCCCGAGGTAAAGTGGTCGTAGCCCGGAGCAATATCGGTAGTGAGTGGGCCAAGTGTGTAGAATGGCGCGCCGTGGCAGTGATTAAGTTGCTCATCCATATTTTCTTTGATCATGTGCATCGGCACGTGGCCAGGGCCTTCAATCATCACCTGCACATCATATTCCCAGGCGATTTTGGTTAATTCTCCCAAGGTACGCAGCTCAGCAAACTGGGCTTCGTCATTGGCATCGGCAACCGAACCGGGGCGCAGGCCATCACCTAGCGACAAGCTCACGTCATAGGCCGCGCAGATCTCACAAATCTCGCGGAAATGCGCATACAGGAAACTTTCCTGGTGATGATAAAGACACCATTTGGCCATAATGGCACCGCCACGGGAAACAATGCCGGTCACCCGTTCAGCGGTCATGGGTACAAACGCCAACAGAACGCCAGCATGAATAGTGAAGTAATCTACGCCTTGCTCAGCCTGTTCAATCAACGTATCGCGAAAGACTTCCCAGTTAAGCTGTTCCGCAACGCCATTGACCTTCTCCAGTGCCTGATAAATGGGCACCGTGCCTATCGGTACTGGGCTGTTGCGCAATAGCCATTCACGGGTTTCATGAATATTTCGTCCTGTTGATAAGTCCATTACCGTATCTGCGCCCCAACGGGTGGCCCACACCAGCTTTTCGACTTCTTCTTCAATAGACGATGTCACCGCAGAATTACCAATATTAGCGTTCACCTTCACCAGGAAATTACGCCCAATGATCATCGGCTCCGCTTCTGGATGATTAATATTGGCCGGAATGATGGCGCGACCTGCCGCTACTTCCTGGCGCACAAACTCGCCGGTGATTTGAGCAGGAATGGTAGCGCCAAACGGCTCGCCTTTATGCTGACGCAAGAGTTGCTCGTCATGAATGGTAGACCGAGCCATGTTTTCCCTGATTGCAATAAACTCCATCTCCGGCGTAACAATGCCGCGGCGGGCATAGTGTAATTGCGTCACGATTTTCTCAGGCAGTGCTTTGCGAATAACCGGGCGCGCTTTAAAGCGAATAGACTCTGTGGTGATGTCTTTGTCTCTGGCTTGGGTGTAATCGGATTCAGACTTGTCGACAACGCCAGTATCATTACGCTCGGTAATCCAGGGGCCGCGAGTATCCGCAATACCTGCTGTTACATCCACTTCGCATTCCGGGTCGCCGAAGGGACCTGACGCGTCATATACGGGAATGGGGGGATTAAGCTCTTCTGAATCGGCGTCGATGCGTGTAGGCGATTGCGCAATCATTCGCACCGGAACACGCATAGTGTGCGCTTCATCGGTGAGATAGTGACGATAAGAGTTAGGAAAATTCTCACCCTGAAGTGAGTGGATAAACGATTGTGCCTGTTGGCGGTTTAAGCGTCGTGTTGACATAGCATTTGTTCCTTGGTCGGTATTAAATGCTTGTCAGGAGTGAAGTCACAAAGCACAAAATCATAAAACCAGACGAACGCCGGGCTTGGTTTTGCCAACAGACGAATCTGTAGACAAACTACGTGATTTTGCATGCTTGTTCCCTTCGCAGGTATTAGCCTGATCAGGTTCAACGGATCCCGCAATGCGGTCTCAGCTTGTTTTCATCAGAAAACGAAGCACTCCGACAAGTTCTATTTTACTATAATCACGGATTGAAAAAGAACACAAGCTTTGTCTCAACGTTAGAGATGTGAACTTCGACGATATGATGAGTAATGTCTCTGGTTCATTTATCCACTTTCTTGTACCCTTCCTGAAATTTTTAAAATCCGATTTGTTGGATTTTGTGAACTTGTTTTTAAACAGGTAATCACTAATAACTACAGAGACATCCTATGACATTGTGGGAACTTAATACCAAACAGCAGGCGCTCATTATCTCAGTGAAATCTGAATTGGCTGAGAACGTAAAAGAGCGACTTTCTGAGATGGGCATTCAAGTTGGCAGAGACATACAGTGCGTCAGAAAAGGCCCATTGGGCGGCCCTATTGTCATGCAATTGGGTGGCAGCGTGTTTGCAATCGAAGAAAATCTCGCCGCTCAAATTGAAATCGAAGCACGTAACTAACGCTCGTTTTTCCGCTGTCACAAGTAACAGGGTACGTATTCCATGCAACGCATTCTTATGGTCGGAAAGCCAAATTCCGGCAAGAGTCTTTTATTCAATCAATTAACCGGCCTGCGACAAAAAGTAGCGAATTATCCTGGTGTTACGGTAGAAGTAAAACGGGGTCAGTGTGCAGGTTTTGAAGTGGTTGACCTTCCCGGTACCTACACTATGCGCGGCCTCAGCCGCGATGAAGAAATTGCGATCAGGGAAATTACTCAGTCCATTGAGCGGGATGACACCTCGCTGGTGGTGTGCGTGCTTGATGCTACCCGTCTAGAGCGCAGTTTGGTGCTTGGACTGCAGGTTCAGCAGTTGGCGCGTGAAAACAACAAGTCTGTAGTATTTGCCCTCAATTTTATCGACGAAGTACGCCGGATTGGCGAAGATATCGACACAAAAGCGTTAAGCAAAGACCTCGGTAGTCCGGTGATGGCGCTGTCTGCCCGTACCCTTGATGGCCTGCACGAATTTAAAACCAGCATGCTGGAAATTGCTGCCGAGTCGGAAGAGCACAAGCCGTTTAATTCTATTGGCAAAGGTGAATCTGCAGTTCACAGAAGTCAGGAGTTAGCCGGAAAATACGGCCTGAAACTGGACGTTGTATTACGTAACCAAAACAGTGTCGACCGCTTTTTGCTGAATAGCTGGACAGGTTCAGTGGTGTTCCTGGCTGTGATGTTTGTATTGTTCCAAAGTATCTTCACGCTGGCAGCACCTTTGATGGACGGGATGGAATCGCTCATTGGTAGTGTCGCTGAGGGCGTAAGCGCAGTCACCCCCGAGGGCATTGTCACTGATTTCTTTAACGATGCGATTTTTGGCGGGTTAGGTTCGTTTTTGGTATTCGTGCCACAAATTATGGTACTTACCTTGATTATCGGTCTGCTGGAAGACAGTGGTTATCTGGCCCGTGCAGCATTAATGTGTCATCGGCCACTCAGTGCGGTTGGCTTGTCTGGCCGTAGCTTTATTCCCTATCTTTCCGGGCACGCATGTGCCATTCCCGCCATTATGGCAGCCCGTACTATTGAATCACCGCATAAACGCATGATTACCATGCTAACTATTCCGCTGATGTCATGTTCGGCCCGCTTGCCGGTATATGCACTGCTGGTGGCGGTACTGGTGCCTGAAGACGGCACTTTCCTGGGCATTTTCGGAATGCAGGGCGCAGCGTTTTTTGGTCTTTATTTCTTCGGTATCGTGGTAGCGCTGATCGTGAGCCAGTTTCTTAATCGCTTCTTGCCCCGGGATCTTGAAGAATCGGATATGCCGTTTATTCTCGAACTGCCAACCTATCGCTTACCGCACTGGAAGCCACTGACATTTCGTGTCATCGACAGTGGTTTACAATTTGTCCGCCGGGCTGCACCGATTATCTTCATGGTATCAGTGGGGATCTGGATCCTGGGTTATTTTCCAATGGAGTCGAAACTACAAGACAGTTGGCTGGGGCAGATTGGCCACTTTATCGAGCCGGTGTTCGCGCCCATGGGGCTAGACTGGCGCTACGGTGTAGCCATTCTGATGTCATTTCTTGCCCGTGAAGTCTTCGTAGGTGCACTCGGTACGCTGTTTGGTATGGATGGCGCTGAAGACAATGTCGGTGGTTTGGCTGAGCGTATCCAGGCTGACGGCTTGACAACCGGCGCTGGACTGGGCCTAGTCTTGTTTTATGTAGTCGCACTGCAATGTGTAGCAACCGTCGCTATGTTGAAAGGTGAAACCGGCAGCAATAAACTCGCGTGGGGTTTATATGTGGGTTACGGCGTGCTGGCTTATTTAATTGCCGTAGGTGTTAACTTTTTCTTATAGTAATTTATTAAACTAGCACTTTTTTATGAATTATCCGATTTCAGTGATGAGGTCGGATTTTTTTATATTCGTAAATAAATATTGGGAAGTGTCAGATTTATTTACATATTTTTATTGTAGAGAGTTTAAATAAATAGTTAATTGTTGAAATCACGTGCCTTTTTTCTAATGGATCAATTTTTGCTAAAAAACTGCGGATTTATTCGGATTTTAAATCCGAATTCATTGTTTAACATGGAAAAAAAGGAATTAGTTGTGAAATTTAATAAATTATTATTAGCAGGCGCGACCGCTGCTGCTTTATTGGCGAGTAACGCACACGCCGTTCTGTTATTTCAAGGTTCTACCACGCCAACTGCCGACGTACCAATGACGCCGTCTGAAGCACGTGCAGCATGGGAAGCTGAACTGGCAAGCTTCGATATTGATACTCTTGCCGGTGCAAGTGGCTCGGGAACCTTTACTTCTGCATTGGGTAACACTTACTCAGAAACGGGTAATGGGAGTATGATCTCTTCGTCAGGTTACAATGTGAGTGGTAATCGTAACGGTGCAGCTCTGATCGAATTTAATGTTGAGTTCCCTACATGGGTGAATGCAGTCGGTTTCGATGTGTTTGACAACGACGGCGGTGGTATGACATTAACACTTACCGATGCAAATACCGGTGTTGAAACAGTATTTGATTTCGACTCCACGCCAGGTAGTGGTCGTACCGAATTCTTTGGTGTTGTATTCGACCCTAATACCTATATTTCTGCTCTGCGCGTAGGCGGAACTGATCCAGGTGGCATTACTTCGTGGGATGATTTCACCACAGGTGTAGGTATTAACGCGGTAACGCCACCACCACCAATCTCTAATGTTAATGCGCCTGCTACTTTCGGTTTGCTGGCGCTTAGCATGGCGGCTTTCGGCGCACGTTCACGCCGTAACAAAAAGTAATCGCATTTTCGGCAACATACCGAATTTGCAAAAAGAAGCCCGCATTTGCGGGCTTCTTTGTATTTGAAAGCGAGAGTAGTTCGTGGGTAGTTTAGTTACTCAACTTCCATACTGCGCTTGTACATGGCGAGTGCGCCAGAATCGTCATGGCGGTGTTCACTGATGGTAGCGAGTGCTTCAAAATCTCGCGGATTCTCACGCAATTTCACAGCTTTCAGTAACACCTTCTCGGCCAGGATATCGTCACCGGCATTCATTGCAAGGTGACCAAGTACCGAAAACAGCTGTGGATTGGTGCCGTCTTTCTTAATCCAGTCTTCCAGTAAGCGAATTGCAGCAGCCGGATTTGGAATGCTGAGTTCTGCCATATAAGGCAATAGAATCGGATTTGGTCCTTTCTTCTGCCATTCCACAAGACAGGCTTCGGCATCGTGATGCATGCCTTGCTCGAGCAATTGCTGCACATAAGCAGCCCGGTACGCATCGTCGTGGCGGAGTTTACGTGGCATGTTGTCCCAGTGCTGACGCAGCGCGTTCGCGCCTTGCTTACTGGCGATTTCGGCAAACTTGCCTTTGGCGACTTTTTGCGCCCATACAACATAATCGTCTTTTAATTGCTTACGCCATTCAGGTAACGCACTTTCGAGTTCTTGCCAGTGGCCTAACTCTGCCATGGCCCGGGCACGAAGACGAATAACTTGCGGATGCTGGCGCTTCTTCTCGTCTAATTCATTAAGTTTATCCAGCGCTGCCTGCGGCTTGCCTTGTTCTATTTCCAAACGAGCGGATGCCAGGTGGGCTGCGGTTTTCGCATTATCGTATTCGGCAGCTTGCTCTAGCAGATAGCGAACCCGCTCGGGCTCGTTCAGCGCCTGAGCTACCTGTGCCGCAGCCAGGTAATTCACGCCATCGAAGTCGCCATCGGTGGTGTCTTGCAGGTACTTTTTCGCAGCCGCGAAGTCACCTTCCACCATGGCTTGAATACCTTGATACAGGCGACGTTGGCGTTTACGACGTGATAAGCCACCAAACCATTGCTTTGACCCTTTAAATAACCCCAATGTTGCACCAACGAATCGCCATAGCACCCATAAGATAATTAAAGCAACGAAGACGGTAATGCACAGGCTAACTACCGACATTTCGATATGCCATTGACCCATGGAGATTAAAACATAACCTTTGTCGCCGATAACCTGCGGCGCAATCAGCATGGCGGCGAGTACGGCCACCACGAGTAAAATGCCGTAAATCAATCGTTTCATAGCGACGCCTCGCTGTTGCCATAAGCACTGTTTACACGAGATTCGAGCAAGCGTTGCAGTGGTGCCATTGACGCTAGGTCTTCCGGCATGTTTTCTTTCACATCCATTGATGCGAGTTCTGAAAGTGTTTGCTGTGCACCGACGACTTCTGCTGTGGCGGTATCGAATTTTTCGCTGAGTAATGTCTGTGCATTCGCCAGTGATTGGGTATAAAGATCATTGTCACCCGACATAGCGGCAGACTGCGCTTGCATCACCTGCAGTTTCAGCTGCTCTTTATACAACCAGATTTCTTCGGTGGTCATCAGTGGCGTGACGGGGGCTTCGGTGCGGCGTACCGAAATAAAGTCATCTACAATGGCGTGCCAGACTTTGGCTAAGTTATCTTTCCAGTCGCTGACTGACTCTGACAGCGCTTCATCGTTGGTGTTGTCTTCTGGTCGAGTAAAAGTTTTAACTGGCAGGCTATCGGCTTGCGCCAGGAAGCCTGAAAGTGACAAGGCCAGTTTAACTCGATCTACACCATTCACCTGGCGCAGGGTTTGAATATCCTGGGAAATGAGCCCACGAACCGGAATCACAGAAGGGTCAGATAACTCTTTCAAGCGTTGATCGGCATTCTCCAATAACATAATGGCCGTGTCGGTATCTTTCTCAAGCCACACTTTACGACCCGCCATACGTACTAAGTAATCTGCTTCGGCGAGTAGCCAGTCAGCAGGGCGACGACCTTCCATATCGTTTAACTGAGAGAGTAACTGTTCGGTTTGCAACTGCATCGCATCGGTTTGCTCAGACAGTTTACTTACCGTGCTAGCCAGTGCCTGCTTGCTCTTCTCCAGTTCGATAAGTTGGCGCTGAAGTTGTTCGTTTTCATTGTTCAGAGCGCCCAGAGTCTGTTTCTGTGATTTTTGCTCGCTGATAAGTTCGGCATTGCCGGTATCTTTCTGCCAGATAAACCAATAACCCGCTGCGCCCACACCTATCGCTACGCAAAGGGTAAACAAAATGGCAATCCACAAACCAGCATGGGAGGGATGCTTAGGTGGCTTGTTGTCTGCCGTCGTCGCTGCCTTTTTGTCTGATGCATGAGCAGACGCTTTCGGCGGCGACTTTTCCTTAGATTTCTCCGGCGGCACTACAAGTACTGAGTCAGTTTTCTGTTTATCGTTATCAGCCATGGTTTACTCCCAATTATCCTTTATCCAAGCAATCAGCGTGTTATCACTGGCATCATTGCACACTCCAACGTTACTCACGCCCAGGCTTTTTAAGTGTGTTGCAATCCGCTCGCTGACGGTGAGCCAGCGTTGTGCTTGTAAAGTCTTTCCATCATAAAAGCGAAACAACTGTTCCGCCATTTCTGCACTGGTAGCCACTATGCCTGTGATCTGCTGCCACTGCCAATTATCTGTTAGTACGGGGTTATCTAACTTTTCCCGATGATACACGTCGAATACTTCTACGTGATTGCCCTGTGCAAGGAGCGTATTACTTAAAGTGGTTCGACCACCTTGTCCTTTAATAATAATGATTTGCCGCGACTTTGCATCCCGAAGTTGCGAAAGTGCCAGTAATCCTTCTGAATTTTGCTGTTCTGGCACCCCGGCATTAAAGCCCGCTTCCCGCAAAGCTACCGCCGTGGCATTGCCTACGGCAAACCATAAAATGTTGGAACGGATTTTTGAAGCAGGGGGAAGGGCGGCTACAGCAAATGCACTGGTAACGATGACATAGTCTGGCGGGGTGTTTATCAAGGTGTGCTGGCAGGCAGTAACTGCTTGATCGCAAGGCCCAATGGTTACCGGTGCACAGCCGGTTGTGGCAATACCCGCCCGACGAAAACACGCGACACTTTTCGTCAGTTTCTGCGCGGGGCGGGTGATCAGTATCATTGCGTAACGATTCAGCCTTAGTCGTGAAGCGCTTTTAAAATTTCACCAGCACCTTGAGCCAGTAGAGATTCGGCAACTTCAACGCCGAGTACCGCGGCTTTCTCACGTGAGCCGGTGGCAGATGCATAAAGTAATGTTTTACCGTCTACGCTGCCCACCATACCTGTTAGCGTGAGGGTGTCGCTTGCGAGCGTGGCAAAACTGCCGATAGGCACCTGACAACCCCCTTCCAAACGCGCATTCATGGCACGCTCGGCAGTCACGCGGTCTTCAGTATCCGCATGGTTCAGCGCACCGAGCAGGGCGATGAGTTCGATGTCGTCGTTACGACATTCAATGCCTACTGCGCCTTGACCCACAGCAGGGAGTGATAATTCAGGCGACAGTTCATGGGCGATCCGGTCTTGCATGCCAAGGCGAATTAACCCAGCTGCAGCCAGAATAATCGCATCGTATTCGCCGTTATCTAACTTGGCCAAACGTGTGTTCACATTACCCCGGAGATCTTTGATAACTAAGTCTGGGCGATGTTTGCGGATCTGACACTGACGACGCAGGCTTGATGTACCCACTACTGCACCGTGCGGTAAATTATCAATGGTCGCGACAGTGTTAGATACAAATGCATCAAATGGATTTTCGCGAGGGCAAATCGTATGTAGTCCGAAGCCCTCCGGGAATTCAACAGGCACATCTTTCATGCTGTGAACGGCAATATCTGCACGCCCTTCCAGCATGGCGACTTCCAGTTCTTTAATGAACAGACCCTTGCCCCCGATTTTTGCTAATGGCGTGTCCAGAATTCGGTCACCTTGCGTGCTCATTGGCACCAGCTCCACGTGCAGATGCGGATGGGCCATCAGCAATTGTTCTTTCACATAGTCTGCCTGCCACAACGCCAGTGCGCTTTTGCGGGTGGCGATACGGATGGTGTTACGGGCAATAGGTTGTTGACTCATACGACGTCCTGAAACTGTTCACTAATTACTTTAAAAGCACAGGGAGATTGTAACTGAAAGCGAAAATCCTGCACCGGTTGTCTCCCATAACCGTTATCAGGACTATTTATTCTGTGTGGTCTGCTTGGCAAAAAATCAGGCAAGTACCTTTTGTAACCATGCACTAATATCTTCGACTTCCTGCAAACACACACTGTGCTGCATGGTGTAGGTTTGCCACGTAGCCGAGAAACCGTTCTGCTCCAGTGCATCAAATGCCATTTTTCCTAATGCCACAGGGACTACAGGGTCCTGAACGCCATGCGCCATCATAACTGGCGTGGCTTTATTTTCCTGCGCGGCTTCGTCAGCCAATAACTCCGGTTTACACATATAGGTCGATAGCGCCATGATACCGGCAATTTTATGCTTGATGCGGGTACCCAGATGCAACGCAATTACGCCGCCTTGTGAGAATCCGGCCAGCACGATTTTGTCATAGGCAAATCCTGCCTCGTGTTGTGCTTCTACCAATGCATTAACCTGCTCCATGGATTCCAGCACGCCGGTTAAATCTGCGCGGTTATCCAAATCGAAGCTTTTAATGTCGTACCAGGCACGCATTACCATGCCATTATTAATGGTAACCGCCCGCTCTGGCGCATGGGGAAACAGGAACCGCACCGGCATCGACTCTGGGAGATGTAGTTCTGGCACAATGGGCGAAAAGCCATTGCCCGAGTCGCCCAGACCGTGTAACCAGATCACGCAGGCCTGTGGATTTTCGCCAGTATTTACTTCAACGTACGGTAATAATTCTGCAGTCATAAATGTGCTTCAGTGTCGCTCTTGATAGCGTGAATGATTTCACGATTACTCAAATGATAGGGCTATGCTACCATTGCCGTCTGAAATCACCACATCATGATGACAAAAAGCACAGACTATGGCTTCTTTACTCGGTAATTTATTTATTCTGGCTGCCCCCTCTGGCGCAGGAAAATCCAGTTTAATAAAAGCATTGCTTGAAAAGCATGACGGAAATCAACGTTTTCCCATGCAGGTTTCGGTTTCTCACACCACACGGGCACCGCGTCCGGGTGAGGTTGATGGCGTGCATTACCACTTTGTGTCACATGAACAGTTCGAGCAACTCATCGAGCAGGGTGTATTTTTCGAATACGCCGAAGTGTTTGGTAATTACTACGGCACCTCTCGGGTTACCATTGAGCAAACCTTGCATCGCGGCATTGACGTGTTTCTGGATATCGACTGGCAGGGTGCCCGTCAGGTAAAAGCGCTGATGCCAGATACCTGCGGCATCTTTATTCTGCCGCCGTCCACCGAAGTACTGCGCCAGCGATTGAATAATCGGGGTCAGGATTCAGAAAGCGTGATTGATGGCCGTATGGAAGAAGCAGTGTCTGAAATGTCGCACTATAATGAATTTGACTATGTACTGGTGAACGACGATTTCTCCACCGCGCTGTCTGAATTGGAAGCCATTGTGTGCTCGCAGCGCATGCGTACCGTAAAGCAGCAGATCCGTCATGTGGATCTGATTGCTGATCTCATTGGTGAGAAAAGCTAGCTCAGGATTATAGGGATCTGACTAGGCGCGCGGAACGGTCAGCGTGGGAAGCCGAATCTTTAAAGATAGGAGGCGGAACGAAGCTGTACTGAGCGGGAAGTATGATTCGTAGTGAACCTTATGCAGCATGGATGCTGCATTAGAGCCCCCAAGGACGGGTTCACGGTGTGTTCGCTACGGATTATACTTCCGCTTTACAGCTTTGTGCCGCCACCCCAGATCGCAAAAGTACTATTACATCGTGGTTGTGTGTTGTATACTACGCGGCCATTTTTTAAGTTTTACGCCTAATTTCATTTTCGGAGAATTACATGGCCCGCGTAACAGTAGAAGACGCCGTAGATAAAGTTGGTAACCGCTTTGACCTCGTACTGGTTGCAGCACGTCGTGCGCGCCAGTTGGCTACCGAAGGTAAAGATGCACTGGTAGATGTGCAGAACGATAAACCTACGGTTACCGCATTGCGTGAAATCGAAGAAGGTTTGGTAAATGTTGATACGCTAGATCAAGATGATCTACGCGATCAGGAAAGACAGGAAAGTGCGGATTTCGCTTCTGTAGCGAATATCCTGTCTGAACAGTAATCGGCAATACCGACTGCATTACAGACTACTAACGCCAGTGAACTAAAATAAAAGTTCGCTGGCGTTTTTGTTAGTGGCATTCCCCACCATACTCCATTATTCTGTTTCTATTAGCTTTATTTGCAGGAAAGTGATCTACACGTGTATTTATTCGAGGGTTTAAAACAAAAAATTTCTGAGTATCTGCCTGCTGATCGCGTTCAGCTGGTGCAGGATAGCTTTGTTTTAGCTCATGAAGCCCATGACGGGCAGATGCGATCTAGTGGTGATCCCTACATCACCCATCCGGTTGCAGTGGCTGGCATTCTTGCCGACATGCACCTGGATCACGAAACATTAATGGCAGCGTTGCTGCACGATGTTATCGAAGATACGCATTACAGTCAGGAAGACCTCGCTGAAGCATTTGGCGATACTGTCGCCGAGCTGGTGGAAGGCGTAAGTAAGCTTGATAAAATCGCCTTCAGCAGCAAGCAGGAAGCCCAGGCAGAGAACTTCCGTAAAATGATGATGGCCATGGTGCAGGACATCCGGGTTATTCTCATCAAACTGGCTGACCGCACTCACAATATGCGTACGCTGGGCTCGTTACGCCCAGATAAACGCCGTCGTATTGCCCGGGAAACCCTGGAAATCTACGCGCCCATTGCCCACCGTTTGGGTATTCACGATGTGAAGAACGAGCTTGAGGATTTGGGCTTTCAGGCCATGTATCCCATGCGTCATCGTGCATTGAAATCCGCAGTAAAGCAGGCCCGTGGTAATCGAAAGGAAATCATCGATAATATTCGTCAGGAACTGACAACCCGTCTCAGTGAACACAAGATTGACGGTAAGGTTGTCGGCCGCGAAAAGCATCTTTATTCCATCTACCGCAAAATGAAAAATAAAGAGCTGATGTTCAATGAAGTGATGGACATCTATGCGTTCCGGATTGTGGTTGAAAGCGTGGACAACTGTTATCGCTCACTTGGCGCGATGCACAGTTTGTACAAGCCCATTGAAACCCGCTTTAAAGATTACATTGCCATTCCGCGCACTAACGGTTATCAGTCATTGCATACCTCGTTGGTGGGCCCTCATGGTATTCCTGTGGAAGTGCAGATTCGTACTCAGGCAATGGACCAAATGGCAGATAAAGGGGTGGCTGCGCACTGGCTTTATAAAGAGCCCGGCGATAGCGACACCACCGCCCAATTACGCGCGCGTAAGTGGATGCAGTCGCTGCTGGAACTGCAACAGAGCGCAAGCTCGAGCTTCGAGTTCATCGAATCCGTTAAAACGGATCTTTTCCCCGAAGAAATCTACGTATTTGCACCGGATGGTCGCATCATTGAGTTACCTATGGGCGCGACGGCTGTAGACTTCGCTTATGCGGTGCACTCTGATATCGGTAACACCTGTGTGGGTGTGCGGGTAGAACGCAGAAACTACAGCTTGAGCAAGCCGCTGGAAAATGGTCAGACTGTCGAAATCATCACCTCGCCAAAGGCGAAGCCGAATGCTAATTGGCTAAACTTTGTAGTGAGCGCACGCGCACGTACCAGAATTCGTCAATATCTGCGTAGGCAACATTCTCAGGAAGCGGTGAACATGGGTAACCGTTTGTTGCGTCATGCATTGGGGATGGTGAAATTAGATGACATCGCCCAGGAAGACATTGAACGTGTGGTGGCGGAAACAAAGCATCAAACCTTCGACGACCTGCTTACCGATATTGGATTGGGCAATGAGCTGAGTGCCATCGTTGCTCGCCGCCTACTTGGTGAATCGGCAGAAATTCCGGACAAAAAAGGGAATGTCGCTATTCGTGGTACCGAAGGCTTGTTAGTGCATTATGCCCGTTGCTGTCATCCTATTCCTGATGATGAGATTGTGGCCGTACTCAGCCCGGGTCGCGGTATGACCATTCACCAAACAGGGTGTAAGAACATTCGCAAGTTGGCAAAAGAAGAACCGCAGCGCGTACTGCCTATGCAGTGGGACGATACACCACAAGGTGAATTTAAAGCTTCTTTGCGTATTGAACTGTACAACCACCAAGGTACACTGGCTAATCTGACGAATATGATATCGGGTTGCGACTCCAATATTATCGGGCTCCAGACAGAAGAAAAAGAAAGTAATATCTACTTTATTGATATTGAATTGACGACATACAACCGCGTACATCTTGCGCGTGTGATGAAGAAGATCAGAACGATGTCAGAAGTACAAAAGGTCTCGCGTCACAGTCAGTCCCGACACTAATTTTTTGAACAGGATTCATCATGGCTAAATCAATTATTCATACCGACAATGCGCCTCAGGCAATCGGTACTTACAGTCAGGCAGTTAAAGCGGGTACCACTGTGTACCTTTCTGGTCAGATCCCTCTAGTACCTGAAACCATGGAAATCATTTCTGATGATTTCGCTGAGCAGGCCACACAGGTTTTTGAAAACGTAAAAGCGGTTTGTGAAGCGGCTGGCGGAACAATTAACGATATGGTTAAGGTAAACATCTTCCTGCCTGACCTGTCTCATTTTGCTACTGTTAACGAGATCATGGCGAAGTACTTTAACAAGCCTTATCCTGCTCGCGCAGCCATTGGCGTTAAAGAACTGCCTAAAGGTTCTCAAATCGAAATCGACGGCATTATGGAATTGCCGGAGTGATTTAAATTGCGTTGAGCCTGCGCATCACGCATTTTTAAGCCGCGTTTAACGCGGCTTTGTCTTTTAGCTTCCTCGATAAACGCAAGCTTTTTGATTATTTACTGATAAATTGAAATAAAAAAAGGCCCGAGAGGGTCTTTTTAACTTCAACTAATCAGGAGATTATCATGCGCTCTGTTTCTTTTATTGTACTACTGCTCTGTAGTAGTGTTTTTCACGTTTTTGCGGCGCCCGCGCCAAGCGCGTCGGAGGTACGACCGCTGCTTGAAGGGATGTCTGTGCCCGATGTAAAGGTGACCGATACCGACGGTTCGCCGTTCAGTTTAAAAGCACTATTGATGCAAAAGCCCTCCGTGGTGGTGTTTTATCGCGGCGGTTGGTGTCCCTACTGCAGCGCGCAATTGGCAGGTCTGAAAGACATTGAAAAGCCTTTGACCAAAGCGGGCTATCAAATTCTGGCGGTATCGCCTCAGTCGCTAGCGCAACTGAACGAGCAAAAGCTCGAGGAAACGTTTGCAGCACGGTTATTGTCTGACGCTTCGCTGTCGGCACTGAATGGATTTGGGATTAGCTATTACGTCGATGCCGAAACAGCTAAGAAGTACGATAGCTACAACATCGCGCTTACCAACGACAGTTCAGGTAAACCAGTACTTCCTGCGCCCGCAGTATTTATCGTCGATAAGCAGGGAGTCGTGCAGTTCAGCTATGTAAACCCCGACTACAAGGTGCGTCCTTCACCAAAGCTTATTCTGGCAGCCGCTGAAGCGCTGGTAGAGTAACTCGTCTCGTAGAATTTACTGGCCCTGAATACAGGTTTGACACTGTTGCAGGGCCAGCCTCTCGCAAACCGACTGTGAATGCCTTACACTGGGCCTATATACAGTTAATTTCTTTAAACATCATGCAGTCACTCGCTCATACACCGGTCACTGATCTGAAAAAGGTTGGCGCCAAGGTGGCTGAGAAATTGTCAAAAATTGGTCTCAATACGGTGCAAGACGTGCTGTTTCATTTGCCGTCCCGCTACGAAGATCGCACTCAGGTTTACGAAATCGAAGACTGTAAACCGTTCACGCATGTCAGCATTCAGGGTGAAGTGAAATCTGCCGACATCCAGTACGGCAAGAAACGTATGTTTGTGGTGAAAGTTTCAGACGGAACGGGCACAATCACTTTACGTTTTTTCCATTTCGGTGCTGTTCAGCGCACCATGATGACACCGGGGAATGAAGTTCGTTGCTTCGGTGAAATCCGCACGGGTAAGTGGGGGCTGGAAATGATGCACCCCGAATTCTCGTTAATTGGCGAAGACGACGATGACGTAGAAGAAACCCTGACGCCGGTGTATCCCACCACCGAAGGCGTTAAACAACTCACCTTAAGAAATCTTACCGAACAATCGTTGGCATTGCTGGAAAAGGGCGGCTTAACGGATTTGTTGCCAGACGGCATGTATGAAGGGCAGGTGACGCTGGCCGATGCCCTTCGTCTTGTGCATCGTCCACCACCGGATGTGTCATTGGAGATGATGGAAGAAGGTTTGCACCCGGCACAAAAGAGATTGATTCTAGAGGAGTTGTTGGCACACCACCTCAGCGTGTTGAAGGTTCGCCAGCAAGCCCAAGCCCAACCCGGCATACCTATCAACATAAATCATGACTTAATTGGGAAGTTGCTGGATAGTTTGCCATTTTCGCCCACAGGCGCGCAGCAACGGGTAGTGGCCGACATTCAAAAAGACATGAGTCAACCTTACCCAATGATGCGTTTGGTGCAGGGCGATGTGGGTTCAGGCAAAACATTGGTGGCGGCTTTGGCTGCGTTGTCAGCCATCGGTGCGGGTTACCAGGTTGCGCTAATGGCCCCTACTGAGCTCCTAGCAGAGCAGCACGCCAGTAATTTTCGTGGCTGGCTCGAACCGTTAGGTATCGAAGTCGGTTGGCTCGCAGGTAAACTTAAGGGCAAACCTCGTCAGGAAGTACTCACTCGCCTCGAAAGTGGCAATATTCAAATGCTGGTGGGCACCCATGCTATTTTTCAGGAGCAAGTGGAATACCAACAGCTCGCACTTGTCATTGTGGATGAACAACATCGGTTTGGTGTGCATCAGCGATTAGCGCTGCGTGAAAAAGGCGAGAAGCAGGGCCGTTTTCCTCATCAGTTAATTATGACTGCAACGCCGATTCCGCGAACACTGGCGATGACGGCTTACGCTGATTTGGATACCTCAGTCATTGATGAGCTGCCTCCCGGGCGTTCACCGGTTACCACCGTGGTATTACCCGATACCCGTCGTGGCGATGTGATTGCCCGGGTATACGACGCGTGTCATAACCAGGGGCGCCAGGCTTATTGGGTATGTACATTAATTGATGAATCGGAAGTGTTGCAATGTCAGGCCGCAGAAGATGCAGCCGTAACGCTTCGCACCGCGCTACCGGACTTACGGGTTGGGCTGGTGCATGGTCGTTTAAAGCCGGCCGAAAAGCAGTCTGTGATGGACGAATTTAAGCGCGGCGAACTCGACTTGCTGGTGGCCACTACGGTTATTGAAGTGGGCGTAGACGTGCCAAATGCCAGTATTATGATCATTGAAAACCCAGAACGACTCGGGCTCGCACAGCTTCACCAGTTACGTGGACGGGTGGGGCGAGGCGCGGTGGAAAGTCAGTGTGTATTGATGTATTCGGCACCCTTGTCGAAAACCGCCACTCAGCGACTTGGCGTACTGCGCGAGTCTAGTGATGGATTTTATATTGCCCAAAAAGACCTGGAAATCCGTGGCCCCGGAGAGCTTATGGGCACTAAGCAAACCGGGATTGCTGAAATGCGCATTGCTGATTTGGTGCGTGACGGGCAATTAGTCCCGCAAGTACAGAATATCGCCGAACGGTTATGGCAGGATTACCCGAGTCATGCACAAGCTATCATTAATCGTTGGATTGGATTTAAGGAACAATACGGGAATGCATAACATTTCTGTCTTTATTGCCCCAGCGCAAAGCGAAGATGAAAAAAACAAGCTACAACAGGTAGCAGAGAAATGGTCTTTTCCGGTGATAAGCGAACCGCCAGAAGGTCTTGCAGTAATCGTCGAAGATGGAAAGCTGTCGGTGAAAGATTTTGCTGAACCCAAACAACTTGGGGTTTTTGTAGACTTTCTTTCTGGCAGTAGTTTGTATCGCCAACAGCATGGCGGTGGTAAGAAAGAACCCATTGCCAAAGCGATTGGCGTAAAAGGCGCTGACACACCGACGGTCCTGGATGCCACACCAGGATTAGGCCGCGATGCGTTTGTTCTGGCGTCGTTGGGTTGCCGGGTGGTGATGATGGAGCGTTCACCTGTGGTCGCCGCACTGCTCGACGATGGTTTGTTGCGCTTGGCAGAGCAAGACCGTGAATTTGCCAAGCGATTCCGGTTAATTCACGGTAACAGCATTGAACAAATGGAAGTGTTAAATGAAGAGATTGATGCAGTTTATCTCGATCCAATGTTTCCACATCGGAAAAAATCTGCTTTAGTAAAGAAAGAAATGCGTGTTTTTCAGCAGTTACTCGGCAGCGATGACGATGCGGACGGATTACTGTTACCTGCCAGAACACTGGCAAAACAACGGGTTGTGGTGAAACGTCCTGACTATGCCGAGCCGCTGGCAGGCGTGGCGCCCACCATGGCGATCAAAAGTAAAAAACACCGTTTTGATGTTTATCTATCACCCAAGTAGGAGAGAAGTATGATTAGCGTTGGTAGTACCTTGCCGGAAGTCACCTTTGGCTTGTTAAAGGACGGAAAAACCACCAATCCTCACACCAATGACATCTTTGGTGGTAAGAAAGTCGTCGTGTTTGCGGTACCAGGTGCGTTTACGCCAACCTGTTCTGCGGCCCATTTGCCTGGTTATGTGGCATTGGCGGACAAAATTAAGGCAAAGGGCGTTGACGATATTGTCTGTATATCGGTTAACGATGCGTTTGTTATGGACGCGTGGAAGCAGGCCAGCAACGCCGAAGAAATTACCATGTTGGCAGACGGTAATGCGTACTTCACCAAAACCATTGGTATGGACATGAACACCGGTGATTTCGGCGGCGCACGCAGCGTTCGTTATTCTATGGTGGTGGAAGACGGTGAAGTGACACAGCTATTTGTTGAAGATCCGGGCCGTTTTGAAGTATCTGATGCGGAATCTATGCTTAAAGTCCTGTAATTAATTAATGCCTATCTTATGTAAATCGGTTGTCGACTAATACTTTAGTCGGCAGCTGTTCGCTTTCTTATTCGTAATATACTGAAAATCAAACATTAATAATGCTTTTGAACAATGTTTGTAAGCACTATCTTCGTCATTATTTTTTCTTACTTATTGTGCACTAATCCATTCGTTCTGCTATGCTCGTACTAAGCGTAGTTTGCCTATATATGGTGGGGGTAAGGAAGTACTCCACGGTTTTTCAACCGTTATTCTGCAGCGTATGATCTCGCAGGATGATCAGAAACGCTCGAACGGTCCCAAGGAGGGAATACATGATGAATAAAGGCCAAAAATACGGCGTCTACCTGATATCAAAGTCGTTATCTTCTGATGAAGCCAGCGACGAACAGGTAATGCTGTTTAAACAATTACTACAAACCTGCGGCTACGAGGTTACCGAACTTACTGCAATCGAACAGCTCGAGCAGACATCTAATCAAGATCTGATTTTTTATGACGCCGCCTTGGCGGATGAAAAATTAGGGGCATTTTATCGCTATCAAGGTTATGCCCGTTGGATTCTTTTTAATCTTCAACCTGGTGACATTGACGAGTGCGAAGCAATTATCGCTGGCGTTGAAGGCACGTTCTATACGTCTGATACCCCAGAACTATTGCTTAAAGGGGTCCGTCGCCTGGCGAAAATGGATGTGTGGTTTAAGCGTAATTCAATTAACGAAGCTTTACGTCGTTTGCGTCAGCAAACCCGTAAAGCAAGCGCTGCAATAAATCGCCCTCAGGAATTGTCTAAATCGATGGTGCATCCGAAGCTGACCAAGCGTGAAGTGACCATTATTGAGCTGGTTGCACAGGGTTCGCAAAATCAGGAGATCGCCGACCAACTGCATATCAGCGTCAATACGGTAAAAACGCACATTTACAGTATCTTTCGAAAAACGCACTCAAGAAACCGAATCGAACTACTGTCGTGGTCGCAACAATTCGTAAGTGATTACAGTAGAGTTTAATATGAACAAATGCAAAATCCGGTAGAGAAATCGCCGGATTTTGTTTGTCATAATCTATATTGTGGTACACGTAATAACACGATAGCCTGTATTTATTCGAAACAAGCACAACTCCAATTCAAATCACCTCATTAGCTCATAAGTCACGTTGTAGACCTAGAACTCGATGCTATAACTGCTCGAAGGTATCTTTGCGGAACACGCACTAATACGTGTAACTCATCTGGTAACCATTAGACAAGTGTAGTCAAACAGAGCAAATAAAATCTGCTCTTTTTTAACGAATCAATAATTGTCGGAAAAGCTTTATAGAGAAGAATCCAGTGAAGTCGTTACCCCTGCTAAAAGGTTGACTGTGGAGACTTATTAGCTATTGAAGTGGACAACTGCGAAAATAATGAAAGGTAGAAGGAAAATAAGAGTCCATGTAGGCGTTTTCCTCATCCCAACTATTCCCTGTCAGGTCAAAACTAACCCATTAAATGTATCGCTCATCGTTTTGTGCTTCCATAATCATTTTGTTGTAATTTTAACTGCGTTTGAAAAACGAGCGAATGCGGCTTGCACGTATATGCGAAAAATATGTTTCATAAAAAAGTCGTAATTTGGAAATGTTGCTATGGATCTGTAAAAAACTTTGTGGCAACAATAACCTGCTGTTACCCCTGCTAATACTTGATATGTGGCGATCCTAAAGTGTGCTTACACACACCTAACTATAAAATACATATGGATCAACACTATGAAAAAGAAACTTTCTGCATTGACGTTAGCGATGCTGCCAGCACTTGGAATGGCGGCTCCTACTGAAACAGTAAGCTATGAAGACGATTCTATTATTGTTGTGTATAAAGCTTCAGCGACAGAAGCCGATCGCAATGCTGCAATGGCCCTAATCAATCCAGGTAAAGGAAAGCTTCAGGCCGGTGCTGCGCAAATCAAATCGCTTATGAAGGGCCGTGCTGCCAGCTTAAATATTGGCAACATGGGTGTTAAGAAAGCGATTGAAACTCTCAAAGGCCATCCTGCAATCCTGATTGCAGAGCCTAACTACCGCCTGAAAGCTGATTACGTTCCTAACGACGAAGACTTCGATTTGCTGTGGGGCCTGAACAACGATGGCTCCAACGGTGGCGTTGCTGGTGCAGATATCAGTGCTGTGGAAGCATGGGATATTACTACTGGTTCATCTGACGTTGTTATCGGTGTAATCGACACAGGTGTTGACTACATGCACGAAGATCTTGCAGCCAATGCATGGACCAACCCAGGAGAAATTCCAGGAAACGGTATTGATGATGATGGCAACGGTTACATCGACGACGTTTACGGTATCGACGCAGTAAATGACGATTCGGACCCAATGGACGATCACTACCACGGTACACATGTAGCGGGTACGATTGGTGCTGTTGGTGACAACTCTATCGGTGTTGTAGGTGTAAACCACACTGTTTCTATTGCGGCATGTAAATTCCTCGACGCGAGCGGCAGCGGATATACAGATGATGCTATTGAATGTATTGATTACTTTACTGCGCTGAAGGAAGCCGGTGTAAACATCAAGGCGACAAATAACAGCTGGGGTGGTGGTGCTTACAGTGAAGCCCTGGAAATGTCTATCGAAGCTGGTGTAGCCTCTGACATTCTGTTTGTTGCCGCAGCCGGTAACTCCGGTAGCAACAACGATACTAGTCCGCATTATCCTTCCAGTTATGAATCAGAAGGCGTATTTGCAATAGCAGCAACAGATCGTACTGACGGTGATTCGTTCTACTCGTATGGCCCTACTACCGTAGACTTAGCTGCACCAGGTGTTTCAGTCTACTCAACAATCCCACCTGCATATGGCTATGGCGAGTATGAAACATTGTCTGGTACTTCCATGGCAACGCCTCATGTATCTGGCGCACTGGCGCTGGTATTGGCGGCGAATCCTTCACTGACAACACTGGAAGTGAAAGAGATCCTGATGGAATCAGGTGATGATAACGCTGCCATGGCTGAGAAGATCCTCAGCGGTAAGCGCTTGAACGTTGCTCAGGCTCTGGCAGATGCCGATCCAACACCTCGCTTCGGCTTTGAACCTGTTGTTTCAGACATC
Organism: Alteromonas sp. ABH2_165; assembly: GCF_056159945.1. Taxonomy (NCBI): domain Bacteria; kingdom Pseudomonadati; phylum Pseudomonadota; class Gammaproteobacteria; order Alteromonadales; family Alteromonadaceae; genus Alteromonas; species Alteromonas sp. ABH2_165. The sequence continues at coordinate 5,712 of NZ_JBSWWF010000007.1, read as the reverse complement.
GAACTGACAGCAGGTGAAATGGCAGAATTTACCTTCATGGTAACGGCTGTTTCAGACTGGGAAGGCACAGTTGATCTGTCAGTTGCAGATTCATTAGGTACGGCCTACCTGTCTACCACGACTGCGATGCCTGGCGACATGGTAACGCTGTATGTACCAACCACAGAAGAAACGCCTTGGGGCACTTATGCCTTTAGCGTAACAGGTACTTCGGGTGAACTTACTGACTCTGAAAGCTTTAGCTTGTCTGTACTGCCAGTTGGCCTTTACGATGAAACCTTCAGTAATACAACACCAGTAGATATCCCAGACTCAGATCCAGCGGGTATCACGTCGGTAATCACTGTTGATGATGCATCTGTAATCTTCGGTGCTGAAGTGTTCGTCGATATCACCCATACCTGGATTGGCGACCTTATCGTTACACTGACATCGCCTTCTGGTACTGAATACGTGCTGCACAACCGCGAAGGCGGCAGTGCTGACGACATCTACGAAACTTATGAAGTAGAAGGTTTCAACGGCGAAATGGCCATGGGTGACTGGACACTGTTCGTGAGCGACAACGTGGGTTACGACACAGGTACCCTGAACCAGTGGGCGGTTACGCTGACCATGCTTGGCGAAGGTGACACTGAGACTCCGCCTTCTGCAGGCTTTGACTACGCTGTTAGTGATCTGACGGTTTCTTTCACTGATACCTCTACTGACCCTGATGACGATATTACCACTTGGGAATGGAGCTTCGGCGACGGTAGCACTTCTATGGAGCAAAGTCCTGTTTATACTTATGCAGAGGCCGGTTCTTATGAAGTGACACTGATGGTGACTGATTCAGAAGGTCAAACAGACTCAATGATGCAGGTCGTGACTGTTGAAGCAGCACCGGGTGAAAGCGATATCGAAACAATGCTGCGTCGTACTGTAATTCGCGGAAACCGCTATGTTGTTGCTTTCGGCTACAAAGGTGCGGTAGACAGCGAAGTATCTATCTACAAAGACGGCGTGATGATTGGTACTAAACCTGCCTATCGTGGTCGTGGTAGTTATGAAGACCGTGGTCGTGTAGACGGTGCTGAAGGCGCAACCTACAAAGTTTGTGACTCTTCAGGCTGTTCTGCAGAGTTCTATGTTCCATACGAGTAAGCACAAACGTTGATCCCATTGACGTAAATTAAGGCCTCCCTTGTGGAGGCCTTCATCGTTTTAGCCGTTTAACTTCAATATCTGCCACCAGCCCTCTATAATTCGCCCTTTCAATCGGGCGGAATTTATCAGTGATCCAAAAAGACGTAATTATCATCGGCGCAGGGGCGGCGGGCTTATTCTGTGCCGCTGAAGCGGGCAAGCGCGGACGTTCCGTAGAAGTATTGGATCACGGGAAGAAAGTTGGGCGTAAAATTCTTATGTCAGGTGGTGGCCGCTGTAATTTCACCAACATGTATGCAGAGCCGGCTAACTTTTTGTCTGACAACCCGCATTTTTGTAAATCTGCACTTAGCCGCTATACCCAATGGGATTTTATCGCTTTGGTAAGCGAGTACGGTATTCCTTATCACGAGAAAACCTTAGGGCAGCTGTTCTGTGACAATAGCGCCTCCGACATCGTAGATATATTGGTAAGTGAATGTGAGAAAGCCGGTGCAAAGATTACCACACGCTGCGAAATCCTTAGCGTTGAAAAAAGCGATTCCGGATTTGCAGTAAAAACATCGCAGGGCGATTATGCATGCGAGTCGCTGATCATTGCCACTGGCGGGCTGAGTATGCCTAAAATTGGCGCGACGCCCTTCGGCTACAAAATTGCTGAACAGTTCGGCCTTAAAGTGCTACCAACCCGCGCCGGACTCGTGCCGTTCACGCTTCACGATAGTGATAAACAGGCACTGGAGGCATTGAGCGGTATTGCAGTTGATACTTCAGCAACCTGTAATGATAAATCCTTCCGTGAGGCGATGCTGTTTACTCACCGTGGTCTCAGCGGCCCTTCCATGCTGCAGGTGTCGTCGTACTGGCATCCAGGAGATACATTACATATCGATTTACAACCTACCGAAAGTGCGGCGGAGTATCTCACGCAGGCACAAAAAGACAATCCCGATGCCCAGCTTTCAACAGTGCTTGGCCGTTACTATCCTAAGCGTATGGTGCAGACCTTCATCGAGATGAATGACTGGCAAAATGAGCCGGTAAAACGCCTTACTCATAGCCAGATTGAGCAAATTGATTCCACACTTTCCGACTGGCAAGTGGCCCCTAATGGAACAGAAGGGTACCGCACAGCAGAGGTTACCTTGGGCGGCGTGGATACCGACGAGCTATCATCAAAAACCATGATGAGTAAGAAAGTCGACGGCTTATTCTTCATTGGGGAAGTGGTAGACGTAACCGGCTGGTTAGGGGGCTATAATTTTCAGTGGGCCTGGAGCAGTGCCTGGGCAGCAGGGCAGTTTGCTTAAATGAGAAGTCAAAAAAAGTCTGCATTTATTCGAAAGGGTTTGCATTCAACCAAAAAAGAATGAATAAAGATTGCATTTTATTGCTCAGAAAGTAATCTGACACTATGCAGCAAGTTGCGAAGGATCGCAAATGGGAAGAGCAAGAAGGCTTGAAAGTCATGCTGACTTTAGGCGAGCACTAAAGAATGGTCGAGGTATCGGCCAATCATCAAGTTACAAACCTTGGATTCGCACTCAAGATGTCCCTAACATTACTTTTAGTGACAAAATTCAGGGCTTAACAGTAGACCGTGTATTTCACTCTCTTTCTCCGATAGAAGAAGAACTGTTTTATCAGCTCGATTTTCAGAATTCTGTTATTGATATCAGAGAGCAGTTTCCGATCCTTCCAATAGATTTATCGCTCTTGGTATCTCATTTACTCGAGATTGATCACCCTATAATTCCTAAAGTCGTTGGTCGCCCAACAACTGTCATGACGACGGATTTTCTGGTTACGAGAAAAAGTAACAACAAACTTCGATTAGAAGCTTATTGCGTCAAGCCCCTAGATGCGCTCGAAAAAATTCGAACACTTGAAAAGGTGGAAGTTGAACGAGTAATTTGGCAATTGTTAGGCGTCCATTTTCACATTTAATGTTGGTTCGTTTAGCGATGTGATTTCCTACTTCTGAATTTGGTCTAAAGTTGGCAGCCTTACCAGAGGCAATTTGCCAACACAGCTAAACCACTACAAATTAGCCAGTCATTTAAAATAATCCATTAGAGAAGTATAAGCTGTACTAGCTCATCCATGAGCTTTCATCGGTTAACCATCTGTTGACCGCGATAACTCGCTATAAGACTTAATACTATGGCTAAGCGACTCTAATTGCTCTTTTACTAAAGACAGCGCATCGCTGCCCAACAATAGATGGGCTGGCGGCGAAGTCTCCTCCATCAGCTTGAGCATGACTTGTGCCGCTTTGATTGGATCCCCCAATTGTTGACCGCTTTTTTCCACCCGGGCTTTTCGAATCGGATCAAACACCTCATCATAGTCTGGAATGGCTCGAGGCGTGCGAACCATGGAGCGCCCAGCCCAATCGGTACGAAATGAACCTGGCGCAACAGACGTAACAAAAATATTAAACGGGCCGACTTCTTTACCCAAGGCTTCCGAGATTCCCACCAAGGCGAACTTACTGCCACAATAATCGGTAATACCGGCCATGGTGATATAGCCACCCATGGAAGTAATGTTAAGAATACGGCCTTGGCGACGCTGCCTCATATATGGTAAAACAGCTTTCATCATTGCCACAGCACCAAAGACATTCACATCGAATTGACGACGAATTACTGCCATGGTCGATTCTTCCATAATGCCTTCATGACCATAACCTGCGTTATTGACCAAGACATCAATCGCCCCCACTTGAGTTTCAATATCGGCAATAACCCCATCAATCTCATCATATTCAGTGACATCAAGAAGATATCCAATAGCGTTGTCCGAGTCTAAAGCTCGGAATGTTTCCAAATCGACTTGTTTACGCACCGTACCAACGACCCTGTGTCCTGCCAGCAAAGCCTGCTCAGCTAAAGCACGACCAAAACCACTACTCACTCCGGTAATCAAGATAGTTTTACATAATGACATAATATTCTCCTTTGAAAGTAAGGAGTACATATTATTCTCATTAATAACTATAAATTAGACATAAAAATATGGAATGATTGCCTATTCTTATGGAGTGGGATTTTACGACTACGAATGAATAACTCAGCAGGAAATATCATCAACTTAATGCTACAGCTGGCCCCTTTAGAGGGCTATAATCTGACGAACCTGCCTGATGTGCGATTATTAAGGTCAAACAGACCTCTTTCTCGAGCCCCTGTGCTCTATGACCCAGGCATAGTAATTGTCTGCCAAGGAAGCAAGCGCGGTTACTTTGGCGGACAATGTTATGTTTACGATGCAGAGCAATATCTGGCCGTCTCAGTTCCGGTTCCCTTTGCAATGGAAACAGATGCTTCTGCTGAACACCCTTTGCTTGCGATATACATTCATCTGAATTTTAAGCTTGCGGCAGAACTTATGCTGCAGCTTGAACAAAAAGGTTTTGAACCGCCAGATCACTCTCCTAAAAGTATGATTTCAAGTCGAATAGAACCCGCCTTGGTATCTTCAATCACGCGCTTTTTACAGGTATTAAGCAAACCACTCGAAGCTGACATTCTCGGGCCATCATTGTTAAGAGAATTATATTTTCATTTTCTGACTGGAAAACAAGGCAATGAAATACGTTCAGCCTTAGCCATGCAAGGTCAATTCGGTAAGATAAGTCAAGTCCTAAAACACATTCATCTTGAGTACGCGAAGCCAATCAATCTGGCGCAATTGGCAGGAAAAGTTCGTATGAGCATTCCGACTTTTCATACCCATTTTAAAAGCATTACGCAGATGCCTCCCATGCAATATGTAAAATCCGTGCGGCTACATCAAGCAAGAATGCTAATGGCTAGACAATCCATGACAGCCGCATCGGCAAGCTATGCGGTTGGGTATGAAAGCCCTTCTCAATTCAACAGAGAATTTAAACGCCTTTTTGGTTTGCCGCCTGCAGAGGAGGTCAAACGAATGAAAGAGCACTTTACGGTTCCACCGTCTCATATTGATGCTGTGTACGTGTCTTCTCATTAAAGGCGATAAGGTTTTCTTATAGCACCTTTAGAAATCATCTCTCCAGCAGACTTCATGAAGAAGTGCCGAAAGGTAGCAAGCGGCTAGCTGATACAACAGAATTCACTCAGGAAGATGTGGATGACAAGTAAACTGTCCTCCCATAGTGATCGGTAAAATACTGTTGAGTCGCTGCCTGTGTTTCCGTGAACAACAAACTGTGACCCTTGGCTTCGGTAACGCTGCAAATACCGTTCAACAGTACGTCTGGATTTATTGAGGAGCTTAGTGGCATTGGCTATCGTAATTTTACGCTCAGCCACTTTCGCGATGACATCAACTGTCAATTGAGCTTTGGAATTCAACACAATCATCCTTAGCGTTCCTCAAATGCACAAACAAAACATTCAAAGAACACGGTTAAAGACAACCGTCAATTTCCCTTGGTAATTAGCGACTACGACAGAATCGCGTGGTAATTAAAGTACGACAAAATCGCTTGGTGTTAACAAATCCACTTGAATTAGTCGCCACTTAATCTGACCCTGGCATAGGTAGAGCTAAATCAAATCTGACAGTCTCTTG
>NZ_JBSWWF010000006.1:0-384167 GCF_056159945.1 Alteromonas sp. ABH2_165 | reverse complement strand
CGACCTCACCAGCGATACGCCGCTAATTTCGGGTACCTCTGATGAAATTGGTGCGATTATTACTATCGTTGTTACCGACGGCAACGGCGATGCACAAAGCTTCACCGCCACCGTGCTTGGTGATGGCACCTGGTCTGCAAACGTTCCGTCCGCTATCTCCGAGGGATTACTGGATGTGAACGTGTCGGTGCTAGATGCCGCAGGCAACTTAGCCACGGTGAGCACATCGGGGCTTATCGACCTCACGCTGCCTATCCTCAACGTGAATGCCATCACTGATCTTAACAGCGATACCCCGCTTATTTCGGGTACTTCTGATGAATTAGGTGCATTGATCACTATCGTTGTCACCGACGGCAATGGCGATGCGCAAAGCTTCACCGCCACCGTGCTTGGTGATGGCACCTGGTCTGCAAACGTTCCATCTGCTATTTCAGAAGGTCTACTGGATGTAAACGTGTCGGTATTGGATACCGCAGGCAACCTGGCCACGGTGAGCACGTCAGGTCTTATCGACCTCACGCTGCCAATATTGAACATCAATCCGATTACCGATCTTATTAGTAGTACACCACTCATTTCCGGTACATCCGATGAAATTGGCGCCCTTGTATCGATTGCCATCACCGACGGCAATGGCGATGCGCAAAGCTTTACCGCCACCGTCCTTGGCGATGGCACCTGGTCGGCTAATGTTCCATCAGCTATCTCCGAAGGGCTGCTGGATGTGAACGTGTCGGTATTGGATGGTGCTGGCAACCTTGCCACGGTGAGCACGTCAGGTCTTATCGATCTCACGCTACCTATCCTCACGGTAGACGCTATCGGTTTCACCAACGATTTGACACCTACCATCTCGGGTACATCGGATGAAATTGGTGCCACTGTTGATATCCTCACTGAGGATGCATCAGGTAATACACAGACATTGTCTACAACCGTTGGCAGTGACGGCACATATTCGCTGGATATTCCGGCAGATGTAGCGGAAGGCATTCTTAATATAGATGTATCTGTAATTGATGTGGCGGGTAACTTAAGTGAACTGTCTGTAAGCGGTGTAGTTGATGTAACACCACCAGCACTAAACATCACACATATGCCATCGCTAACTCAACCTTACATATCAGGAACCTCTGATCCCGAACTGGAAGGCCTGGCAGTAAACCTCGATTTAACGGCGAATATCCTGGGGATCGAAGCTACAGTGGAAATCACCGTTGCCATTGCCGAAGATGGCACGTGGAATTATGGGCCTATCCTCAACCTGGGTGTTGGCCCGGTTTCGCTAACAGCTTCAATTACTGATGCTGCTGGAAATGTGTCTGAAACGACAGAAAGTGGCTCAATTTCCATCCTTGGAGGCTTCCTCAGCGGACCAAGTTCGGAGCCAAGCGGTTCAGAAGATTCAGGATCGCTGCTTTCAATAAACCTGGGGCCATTGAGTATCGATATCTAAGTGAAATAACGATAAAAGGCCTACAGATAATCTGTCGGCCTTATCGAAAGAACAATCCAAGAATGTAGGGCAAATCTACAAATTTGTTGAACATCTCTTCTGATACGGGCATCTGGCGAGCCTTCATGGCTATCGTTTGCTTACCAGTTAGCCAATCGAAAGATGCCGCCTTCTTGTCGACTGATTCGTGTAATGCTGTTAAGTCATCTTCACTGAACCCGATTACCAGAACGCCATAAAACTCATCAGAGAAGGAATGAAAGATCCCTCCTGGGACCGCAGGTATCAAATTATCACGAAGAAAAATTCTAAGTTCGTTGATTCGACTGATATCTTTATTTAAAGACGGCACTGAAACACTGATAACCGTCACATCTAAACCAAGGCGCTGCGCATTTAGCGCAAGTAAGCGAGTTTGCTCAACAAAGTGTTGCTGGTCTGAAAAGCCGAGCTCGTCAATACCTGTGTCTTGTTGCACATGCTGATTAAGCGCTTCATTCATTGATTTGCTTCGAGAAACTTCTTCACTCAAAGCGTCAAAACGGCGTGCCAGATGATCATATTTAATTTGCAGACCAAGTAATTCTTGCTGCCTTTCCATTACCCGGGTTAAATCTTGATGGCACCCCAGTAACCGGATTGGCTCTCCATCTTCAGAGTGGATGGCAATGCCTTTGCAACGCACCCACACAATTGAGCCATTTTTATGTTTGTAGCGAACCACCTGATCGTAAGGAATATCCGGGTATCTGAGGTGTAGTTGGAGATTACGCTGCGCTACCACCAGATCTTCAGGAAAAATAAGATCTTGCCATTCGCTGACTTTGTGCTGCTTAAACTCAGGATCATAACCAAATAAACGCCAGAACTTCGGGCTCATCCACTCATTCTCAGGCTCGGTTAAATCCCAGTACCAAAGGCCGTCAACCACTTCATCCTGAAAGAACTCAAACATTAACTTGTCGTGCTGGAGCAAATGGAAAAGCTCTTTTTCCAAGTAATGCTCCTGCATCGACAATATCTGTGGTCTTTCTTCAGGCTTGTCCATTATCTAAGCTCGATAATCGAGATAATGACCCCTTTCGCCCTGTCACCAATTTTGTACTGGCTAACCGTTACTTCAAGGCTAGTGTCGGTGGCCTCATTGGTGAATACCTCAGTTACAGCGCCCTTTTGGCCTCTATTAACCTGAGAAACCAAATCTTCCAGTGATTTAAGCGGCTTCTTAAATGACAGGTCGCGGAAATCGCGGTTAATATCAAAATCGATGATATTAACGTACTGCTTCATGGCCTGAGTAAATCGGCGGATCTTCAAGTCACTGTTCAAGAACAACACCGCCAAATGCGTGGCTATCATCAAGTTCTCAAGGTCGTTATTGATATCCGTTAACTCTGCGATCTTTTGCTGATATTCGCTATTTACTGTGTAAAGCTCTTCGTTAACCGACTGTAATTCTTCGTTGGTCGACTGCAGTTCTTCGTTCGCTGCCATCAGCTCTTCGTTGCTGGATTGCAACTCTTCGCTAGTGGTGTCGAGATCTTCTAACGCTTCACGATACAATTTCTGGCAGTCGATGAGCGCGTTATCGAGCTCTTCAATGCGCTTCTCAGTCTGTTCTCCTCGCTCGTATGTAATATCCGAAGTCGGGATTTTGCGCATCTCGCCTTTGAAGAAGCTTAGTGCCACAAACGTATTGTCCGGCCCGTTTTCGCTGAAAGAAAAGCATCGTAAAGACCAGGAACCATTTTCTTCCGTTTTGATGTCTTCCATGAGTACAGATGTGTGCTCACGAAGTACTTGGTGCGCGGCTGAAATAGCCTGCCCCGATAACTCATCGAGAAGAATATCTGATAAATCGTAAGTCACTAAACCCGGGCGCAACTTCTCAGTAAACGGCGAGGTATCACCATAGCTATACACCACTCGCAGCTTCGCATCAGTGATCAGTGTGGGAGGAATATATTCATCCATCACCGCCTGACGACCAATAGTGGCGGACTTACGCTCTTTTTCAATTCGCTTATTCGGCGTACTTAGATAACTAGAAATTGATTTAGGCTTGTAATTCCGGTTACGAAATGCAGGCGAGGAAGAATTAATTTGTGACGACGGTACCTTAATGTCTTTGGTTTTCTGATAGATTCTGCTGCGCTGATCGGTGAAGTCAAAATAGATACTGAAACTCCCCGGCGATTCGGCACTGCCGAGCACCAGAAAACCACGCACTTTCAATGCAAAATGGAAGAACGCCATCACTTTCTGCTGTGCAGAATTCTGCAGATAAATGAGCGTGTTACGACAGCTTACCAGGTTCATATTGGAGAACGGTGGGTCCTGAATAAGGTTGTGAGTGGCAAACACCACCATGTTCCGCAACTGTTTCGTTACCTGATAATTGCTGTCATTCAGTAAATTGAAATGCTTGGTGAGATACTCTGCAGGCACCTCTGAAGAAATGCTACTGGGATACGTACCGTTAGCAGCAAAAGCAATAGCAGACTGGTCGATATCGCTGGCAAATACCGTGACCTGCCTGTCTACATTAAGCTCTTCCAACGCTTCAGCGAACAGGATGGCATAAGAATACGCCTCTTCCCCGGTTGAGCAGCCTGGGCACCACAGGCGAATGGTCTCGTCAGGTGGTGTTTCCAGCACTAACGGCTTCACCACATCTTCATACAGCTTTTCCCATACCTCGACGTCGCGGAAAAATTGCGTCACACCTATAAGCAGGTCTTGCTTAACCAGTTCCACCTCTTCTGGTGTGGAATTTAAATACTCCCAATACTCAAAGAGGGTGTGCTTACTATTAATGCTCATGCGGTGCTCTATTCTTCGAGACACCGTTGACTCTTTATAAGCGCGGAAATCCAGCTCTGTGCGGGTGTTTATGAGCGCTAAAATATCATCAAGAATTTTGGAATTTTTGGATAAATGCTCTCGGAATTTACTGCGAGTTTCCCGCGCGAGAGGATGCTGAATAAAACGTTTAATCTGATCAGGAATATCACGGATAGGCAGAACGAAATCCACTGAGCCGGTATTAATAGCATTCAGCGGCATTCCATCGAATTTTGCCTCATCAGGGTCTTGGGCGATAACCATAGCGCCCATTTCTTTCAGGGATAAAACGCCACGGCTACCGTCTGAACCGGTACCCGATAAAATTATGCCGATAGCATGATTCTGTGCATCTTCCGCGAGGGTACGAAACAATTCATTGATAGGTAGGTTAATGCGGTTGTCTGGCGGTAAATCTGAAAGGTAAATCTTCCCCTCGGCAATACGCATTAACTTTCCTGCCGGGATGAGATACACCGTGTTGCTCTTTAACTCTTCTCCTTCTACGGCCTGATGCACAGCCATAGAGGTATTTTTACTGAGCAATTCATCCATCATGGATTTAAAATCCGGAGACAAATGCTGAACGATCACATAGGACGCGCCTAAGTTGTCAGGTAACAGGTTAAACAGTTCCTGCAATGCTTCCAGCCCGCCGGCTGACGCGCCAATACCAACAATGTAGTGCGAAGAGTTATGCTCATCCTTGCTTTCCATAGTGCTTTACCCACGCTTATGATGCTAATTTTTGGTCATTCAATATTTTTTTCAGTGTATCCGAATCTACCGGCGGAGAGAAATAAAACCCTTGAAAAAGATGCACTCCCATCTTTTTACATCGTGTGAACTGCTCCTCGCTCTCGACCCCTTCTGCTAATATCTGCAAATCGAGGCTTTTCCCCATCGCGATCATCGCGATAAGTGTTTTCTGGAATTTATCCGTTTCCAGCATGTTACTGATGAAGTAACGGTCAATTTTTAACTCATCGAAATTGTAATGCATGAGCCTTTTAAACGAGCTATAACCGGTTCCAAAATCGTCCATGGAAATAAGGAACCCTTGGTTCACCAAAAGCTCTATCTGTTTTTCCACCCGCTGACTGTTTCGCTCTAGCATTAATTCGGTAATTTCAACGCATACAGATGTAAACGGTATTTTATGCTCAGTACACAGTCGGCTGATCCGGCTTGTGAAATTGCCTACCTCAAGCTGGGATACATCGACGTTAAGATTTAAGCGTAGGTCAGGATTAAATTTGAGTAGCCCAGAAAAGCCTTCAAGAGCACGTTCCAAGGCCATCGAAAGCAATTGGCGATCAAAATCGTTGAGCTTTGCAAAGGTGATAATATCTTCAATGCTCTTAAAATACTTCAGCGGTTGTCGAAAACGAATCAATGCTTCGACTGACATAATTTTGCCGTCTAACCCGTAAATGGGCTGATAATGGCAATTAACGTCATTATTGGTAAGAACTTCGGACAACTCTTTACGCTGACTTTTTAGCCATTTTAACTGCTCGCTGAGGTTGACGTCGTAAATCTTGAAATGGTCATTGGAAAAGCCCCCTTTTTTTACTTCATACATGCCCTGATCCGCTGCATCGACCATGGCTTGAACTTTTTCAGACCGACCCATTTCTTTATCGAAATGGATCATGGGTGTCCATGCAATACCGATGCTACAACTAATCTGCTGCTCTTTGCCGTCGATGGCAGCCATTCTGTTTAATGAGTCGGAAATTTTTTTCGCGACATTTCCCACAGTGCGATGTTTATCAATTCCCGGCAAACAAATTACAAATTCATCACCGCCAAAGCGGGCTGTGAGATCGTGTTCTCTCACAATTGAACGGATTTTTCGTGATACGACCTGCAGCACCTTATCACCCGCCTTGTGACCGAGGGAGTCATTAATTTCCTTGAATTTATCCAGATCAATGAATACAAACAGCGAGTTAGTAAACTTGGCTTCATCCATTTCTTCCACTTTGCGGATAAAGGCGGAACGGTTGAGCAATTCGGTAAGCGGGTCGTGGTCAGCCATATATTGCAGTTGCGACTGTGCCTGATGTTCGCTGGTAATATCACTTACAGTAACCGTTGCATTAATAAATTTATCTCTGTGAGCGAAGTGAGCAGAAAGCTGCACAGAAAAAATATATACCTTGCCTAACGGGGTAATAAACTCGGCTTTACTTTGATAAACGCTTCGTCTGAGTTCTTTGTCCATAATATGCGCCTGCATATCGCGTATGGTGTTCTCAGGAAGAAATTCTGCCCAGCCCCGGCCAAGCAATTCGTCAATAGAGGTTTTCATCATATCGGCACAGTGGCCGTTTACAAAGACTGCATCCCAGTTGCTATCAACGTTGATAATGCCAATGGGGAGATCATGAGCAATCTTGGTAATGCCTTTACTGTCAGAAAAAACGGATAATGCATAAGGTTCTTCGGGAATTGCAGTGGTAGATAACACACAGTGATAGCCAATTAACTTTTCAATACTGACCACAACAGGTCCGGCATTAAGAAGTGAAATATCTTTTTTAGTAAGAATTCGGGGAATGAGCGAGCCATACGCAAATTGCGACAATCGTTCGGACGCTCTACATAACTCAAGGTCCCTGTCATAATAAGCCGTGAAACCGTCATTTAACTCGACGATAAGATCACGCACATCCTTTTGAGGAGAAATTAACGCTGTGGAGCTTCCCATGTCAATCAACTATTTTGCACCTTAAAAACAGCGTTGTTGCGTATAACATCCATTCACAAAACGCATAGTTTCATAAAGATAGTACTAAATGAGTTAAAACGAGAAATATTAGGGAAAAGTTTATTGGCGCGTAAAATACACGCGCCTTGGTTATGGATGAAAATAGTTGGCTTTAGTTAGGGTACGGCGACGGGCCACCTTCCTCAATAAAGCGGTCGATACGCTGCTCCAGCACCGACAACGGCACTGAACCGAGTTGAAGCACGGTGTCGTGGAAGTTACGGATATCGAATTTATCGCCCAACGCTTTTTCCGCCTTCGCCCTAACCTCTTCCATTTTCATTTCACCTAAGTAATAAGACAACGCTTGTCCCGGCCAAGCGATATAGCGGTCTACCTCGGTGGTAATTTCGTGTACCGACAACGCCGTATTATCTTTCATAAACTGTTGCGCCTGTTCGCGTGTCCAATCTTTAGAGTGGATACCGGTATCTACTACCAAACGAGCTGCACGCCACATCTGATAGCTGAGCATACCGAACAATTCATAAGGCGTATGGTAGATGCCCATTTCCTCACCCAGTTTCTCGGTGTACAACGCCCAACCTTCACCATAAGCAGAGATATAACTTTGGCGACGGAATTCAGGAATATCATCATTCTCCAGTGATAATGGCATCTGGAAAGCATGACCTGGCGCTGATTCATGTAACGTGAGTGCTGGCAACGAATACAGAGGGCGTGACGGCAGGTTGTACGTATTCACCAGGTAAACACCCGGCCCACCACGGCCCGCCGTATAAAATGGTGCAATATCATCTGGCACAGGAATAATGGCAAAGCGTGCCCGGGGTAAATGGCCAAAGTAATCACTGGCCACCGCATCAAATTCTTTTGCCGTCCAGGCCGCCCGGTCTAGCAGAGCTTGCGGGGTATCTACATAAAACTGTGGATCGGTACGCAGAAACGTTAAAAACTCTTGCAGCGAGCCTTTGAAATCAACATCTGCCATGACCTTAGCCATACGCTCGCGAATCTTTTTCACCTCACTCAAGCCGATGTTGTGAATTTCATCGGCCGTTAAATCCAGCGTGGTGTACTTTTTAATTTCCGCTTCGTAATACGCTTTTCCATCAGGTAAATCGTACGCGGCGGTAGAAGGTTGTGCGTTGGGAATATAGTCTTCGACTAGAAATTCCAGCAGCTTTTCGTGAGAAGGAATAATCGATTTTTCGATGGCAGCTTTACCTTCGGCGATAAGTGCCTTTTGGCGCTCGGGGCTGATTTTCGAAGGCAGCTTGGTAAAAGGCTGAAAATAGATATTGTCTTCGCCGCTGGCTTCCACCACCGACTTCACAGAAGCTTCCCGTCCCACCAGCGATATTTTTGGCAAGGTGTAGCCACGGGCCAAACCCAGTTTCATATTGCTGATTTGCTGGTCGAAGTAACGTGGCATGTCGTTTAGCCACTTAATGTAATTCACATAATCCTGTTCGGTGTGAAACGTTTCCCTGGCCAGATAAGTCAGGTTACTCCAGAAAGCCGTGTCGCCTTCCAGGGGCTTTTCATACATGCGAAATTTCTGGTCAGTAATTTTAGTTTCTATTTGATAGCGATAAACTTCATAGTTAACTTTATTTTCTGCCGACAGCGCTTCCACATTTAACGCATCCAGTTGCTTCAGCACGGACTCCCAACGCTTCAAGCGACTGGCTTGTACTTCAAGACTTACGTCTGGCAGCGAGCTTGGCGCTGCCTTGGTATCACTGTTTTCATCAACACTGTATTGATTGGTTCGCCAGTTCCATTCACTGGTATAAATAGCTTCAAACTGGCTATCCACACTCTGCTCAGCCTGGGTAGCATTTGCAGCATGAGCGATGCTTGCGCCTTGTGTTGCAATAGCGATAGACAACGAGAGTAACTTAATTGACCGAGATAATGTTCCCACAGAAAGCTTCCTTATTGTTGTTATCAGGCTTTTCACCTGTTTTTGTGAGGTCAGTTTTAGCATTTACCGACAGGCATTTACCACTGCTTGAAGTCGGTTCGACAAAATGGACAGATAAACGGTAAATCGACAGGCGAACAGAAATTACCGCCTGACGCACGCATCGGTTTTTAGGTTTTGGTATACTGTATTCCTTAAAAACACCATCATAATACCGGGAGGCCCAATGGCAGTAAACGGGATTGGCGGCAAAACAACCGCCGAAGCATTAGCATCATTAAAAGATATGACACAAGATATCTCCGCCGTAGGCAAACCGGAGTATCTTTCCCGCATTGCAAGCGCCCAAGCTTATATGCAGCAAAATGATATTGCTGCCGTTTACCTGAACGCAGGCACAAACATGACGTACTTTACCGGCCTTGAATGGTACGCCAGTGAGCGTCTTGTAGGCGCTATTCTTCCTGCTAACGGCGACATCGTTTTTATTGCGCCTACATTTGAAATTGGTTCTTTGTCTGAACGCCAAATTATCGAAGGCGAAATTATTGGCTGGCAAGAACACGAAAGCCCATATACATTATTTGCGAACACCCTTTCAAACATGGGCATTAGCGAAGGCGCCACCATTGGCGTTGACGAATCCACCGCATTTTTCATTGTCGACGGCTTCAATAAAGCGCTGTCCGGTATAAACATCATTAACGGTAGTACTGTAACCGCGCACTGTCGTATGCAAAAAAGCGAGGCGGAATTAGCACTGATCCAGCGTGCTATGGACATGACCCTCACTGTGCATAAAGCGGCTGCCAGTATTCTGCGTGAAGGAATCACCACCACGGAAGTGGAGCGTTTTATCCATGATGCCCATAAGAAAGTGGGTGCACCGGCCGGATCTTATTTCTGTATCGTCCTGTTCGGCAAAGCCACCTCGTTTCCCCATGGCGTTAAAGATCCTCAAGTGCTGAAAGCCAATGATATGGTGCTAATTGATACTGGCTGCAAACTGAAAGGCTACTTGTCAGACATTACTCGTACTTATTGTTTCGGCACGCCAACAGAAAAGCAGGCGACCATGTGGGAAGCGGAAAAAGCTGCCCAGATTGCTGCCTTTAACGCAGCCCAGACGGGTGCACCCTGTGGCGATGTCGATGCGGCCGCCCGCGCTTGTCTGGAAAGCTATAAGCTTGGTCCAGACTACAACCTACCCGGCCTGCCTCATCGCACCGGTCACGGCATTGGTATGGACATCCATGAATGGCCCTATCTGGTAAAAGACAATCCACAACCACTTGCGAAAGGCATGTGTTTCAGCAACGAGCCGATGATTGTGGTACCGGGAGAATTCGGTATCCGTCTGGAGGACCATTTTTACATGACCGACACCGGTGCTGCCTGGTTTACCGAGCCTGCACATTCTATTGAAAATCCGTTCGGCTGATCATGAGTTACTGCGTTCCGAAACAGCGGTACGAAACGCTGCTGGAAATTAAGAAGAGTAAGTTCTTTGCCTGCGCCGGCTTTGTGGAATCCCGCGAAGCGGCCATGCAAATGCTTGAAGAAGTGAAAGCCCAATACCCCGACGCCCGGCACCATTGCTGGGCGTATCTGCTTGGTACTCCCCATCAACCGGTAAGCGTAGCTATGTCGGACGACGGCGAGCCGTCTGGCACCGCAGGCAAACCCATTCTCAACGTGTTACAGCACAAAGATGTGGGCAACATCATGATGATTGTCACCCGCTATTTCGGTGGCATAAAGCTGGGTGCAGGCGGACTGGTTCGCGCTTATTCCGGCGCAGCACAGCAAACCATGGAAACCTTACCGGTGATTGAAATGGTAAGTCTGGAATCCTTTGAGGTAGAAACCGACTTCGCCCAGGAGCAATTTATTCGCCACTGGGTATCCACGGTGGAAGGAAAAATCGCCGATTGCCAGTACAGTCAGGCTGTCACGCTGTTTATCGATATCCCCGCCGATGCTGAAGATGCCCTGATGGCAATGGAAGGCAGTCACGGGTTACGGATAAAGCGGGTTGAGGATTAAGGAGCTTGTGCCTTAAGAAGGCATTTGCGAATGCCTTTCTTTCGTTACCTGCGTTTATCTCTGTCCCAATCGTTCATTAGTCGCCCCCCCAAACACTAAGTTCTCTGGTGCACTCACTTTATTTGTTGTTTCAAAAAAAGCCACTGACTTATCTCTGCAATAAAGTTAGTGTACAAGTGTACGCTGAAATTCTAGAATGGCCGTAAAGAACAAAAAAGCGCCTTAATAAGGAGAACGCCATGTCCAAATCAGATCCACGTCCTGTGGCAGCAAAAGCTTACTCGGTAGTTGAAGAGTGGCTTAACAGTACCAGTCATGGTATTGGTTTGATTGCTGCGGTAGTCGGGCTGGTGTTTTTGCTGATGCGGGCAGAGCATCCAGTGGCAATTGCGGCTGCGGCGGTGTATGGCTCAACGCTGATCTTAATGTTCTTAAGCTCCACCCTCTATCACGCCATTTCGAATAAGAAAGCCAAAGGGCTGTTAAAGCTGTTCGACCACAGTGCCATTTATTTATTGATTGCCGGCACCTACACGCCGCTGCTCATGGTGGCCATAGGCGGCTGGCTGGGTATTACCATGACGGCCATTGTTTGGTTACTTGCAGTGGGCGGCGTGGCCTTCAAACTGGTAGCCCAGCACCGTTTTCCGAAAATATCTGTGGCCACGTATCTGCTGATGGGATGGATTGCGTTGGGCTTAATTTATCCGCTGTATGTTGCGCTACCTGGCGCAGGGCTATGGTTAATCGTAGCGGGCGGCCTGTGTTTCAGTGTTGGCGTGTTGTTTTACGTGGCAAAGTCAAAACGCTACACCCATGCTATCTGGCATTTGTTCGTGCTGGGCGGATGTGGCTGCCATTTCTTTTCCATCTACTATTTTGTTGTTTAAAGCTCGGTGATATAAAGCTCAGCGGACTGGCGCTCAGTCGCTTTACTGTCGTTTTAAAGTGACAGTTATTCCACTCCCGGCCTAATTTTATATTGGGCTTATCTTCCAAATACATCGTATAAGCATATAACTACCGTATTTATCGTAGCTGGCCCTGCTTTTGCTTACTACATTGCTAACTTTAGTAAGTGTTGTTTGCAATACACAGCAAGCAGGCACATACGACACTGCTTTACCCTGATTTCTTATTTCCAACCGGAGTTCCTGAATGCGACATTTGCCGCAAACGCTGCTCAATTCACGTAATTCACTGACATTTATTCTGGTGCTGATTGCCAGCACCTTGTCTTTGTCGGCCTGCACGCAGGTACAATCAGAACCCCGAAACCTCACGGTACTCCCGTCGCAGCCAGGTACCGTGGCCTTAGAGAAGCTTCTGGAACAGAATATTACTGATGCCAGCGACGCTGAATCTATTGTGCTGGGACTGGCTGAATCCAAGGATTACGGACGTATTCTCAATTTGCTTAAAGCAGACTATGCCGATGAAGCCGCGAAGCTATTATTGACCATGAACGAAGGGGTTTCACTGGAAGAAGCGACTCTGAAGCTGGCAAAAGCTACCGACTCGGAAACCGCCATGGGTCATGTGGTAAGAACGGCCTTTATTCTGTTCCCCTTGGAGCAAGGTGGGCTTTACCATTATCTGCAGGATAATCTTGGTATCCGCGCCACATTATTAAACAAGTGGGCAGAAAGCGCAGGGTTACTCACCGCGGCCACCATGCCTGAACCCGATGAAAATGGCCTGTTCATCCAGCCGCTTATCAATTCAGCAAGCATTACCTTATTCCATCCTGATCGCGATACCCGTGGGGCAATGTTCTACAAACCCGCCGATTCGGAGAACTGGGAAAAAGCCCGCGACATGACATGGGAGCCAGTAAACAGTGTGCTTACAGGGCCGATAGTTTATCTGCAAGCCAATACCACTTACGACGTAAAAGTTATTCTCACCGAACAGCAAGATGTAGAAAGAGAAATCGTTGCACAATTCACCACCCGCCCAGATACGCCAGTTATTAACCCGGAAAAGGTGTACAAACTGTCAGACATTTATCGTGGCGGCACATTAGATTTAGAGGCGCTGGGCATTGAAGGTGACGAAAACGGTTACGCGAAAATTGTCGGTGACAAGGACACGGTGATTCGTGCTGGTGACGATGAGAAGTACGCGGTAAACGTAGGTGACAACAGCTATATTTATTTTGAAAACATCACCATTGAGGCCGCCAGAGTCCATGGGTTTTACGGCGAGGGCGCCCACGACATCTGGATTAATAACTGTGATATTTCCGGCTGGGGACGCGCCCCGAATGTGATGAAAAAAGGTATCGCTTTCGAAATGGAAGATGCCCAGGCGATAAACTACGACTCTGCCATTTACTTCCGTCAGTCGGGTGTGATCACGGTAGAAAACTGCAATATTCATGACCCGCGTGCCATTGCGAATGACTGGTCGTTTGGTCACCCGAAAGGGCCGAACGCTTTCCTTGCTCACGCCAATCATCCCGACCCGAAATTTAAAGGGCAAGTCATTCTGCGTAACAATCATTTCCACGGCACCCAGACCCATCGTTTTAACGATATTATCGAAGGTCGTAAAAATGCAGAACCACTGGGCGGCTTCGTCCGCGATTCAGCCATTTACAACAATGAACTGGCCTATTCAAACGACGATGCCATTGAAGTAGACGGTGGTCAGCAGAATGTGTTGGTCTACAATAACGATATCTCTCACACCTATTCTGGCATCAGTATTACGCCGGTTCGGGTAGGCCCTAGCTTCATCTTCAACAATTATATTCACGACCTGGGTGATTTACGTGGCAAGCAATGGGCCTCAATAAAAATGGGTGGCTTGCTTACTAGTCCGTCGGGGCAAAGTGTGATTATGCATAACTTGATCACGGTAGGCAGAAACGGGCTAACGGCCTCGCGTTTTAAAAACGACGATACCTTCTGGACTTATGCACAAAATAACATTGTGATCACCGAGAAAGACAACAATCAGGTAGGCTACGCCGTATATGATCCGGAAAACTATAGCGGCTCGCAGTTTATTAATAACTACTTCTATAATTTAAAAACCGGTGCCCCGAAAATTGAGGCGACCCTTACCGAGCCCTATGTATTCGAAGAGAGCAAACTGAATCAGCAAATCGCTGAGGCGTTATTTAATGGCGGTAAAACCGTTATGCTCCCTAAATGCGACAAATATCGTATTAACAATTTTACTCAACGCAATGAAGACGGCACACAGACATTGTACGGAATCGTTGAATAGTTTTAAGTCAGTGAAGTAACAAGGACGCTTCGTTTTATGTCGTTAAAAGCCCGCTCCCTGAAGGGAGCATTCTTCAACTTGTCTGCCAATGGCGCAGGCCAGCTGGTTAATTTCGTCGTTTACGCCATCATGGCCCGCATTCTTGGGGTCGAAGAGTTTGGTCTGGTCGCCATTTGCCTTATGGTAGTAGAATTCTGCAACCTGTTCGTCACGGTGGGCGTTTCGCAGAACCTTATCCAGCGGGATAAATGGGACAATGAATTTGCCAGCCTGTCGTTCTGGTTTCTAATGGCCGTGTCGCTGGCCATAGCCGTACTCATGTTTGCCGTGGCTGTACCGGTTGCTTGGTACACCTACTCAGAGCTTGCAGCCCAGCTCATTGCCGCACTCGCTATTATTCCGTTAGCCAACGGGGTTCGCCTGGTACACAAAGCCAAGATGGAGCGGGACTTCTTGAATAAGCGCCTGGCGGCCTACGACACTGCTGGCGTGTTAGTTGGCGGCGTAGTCTCTGTAGCGACAGCCCTAACCGGGTTCGGCGCATGGGCCATCATCTTTGGTAAAATTGTGCAAGCGTTTGTATCCACCGCCCTTACCTGGCATGGTTCGACGTTCCGTCCACACTGGGTAAAAGATAAAACGCACCTGCCTGAAATCATTCATTTCGCTAAGCCGCTGATTGCCATGTCGTTTATGAATTTTTTCTCTCAGCGCACGTCCAATATCGTTATTGCTGCGTTTTTAGGTGCAGCTACGTTCGCATATACCTCTGTAGCCAGACAAGGCTTCTCGGTATTGAACAACCTCACTTTCCAACCGCTGAATCGTATTGCATTGGCAGGGCTTGCCCGGGTTAGCGACGATAAGTTATCAGACACCTTTGGTCGGGTAGTCAGCATGACAGCCTTGTTCGTCACGCCAGTCTATTTTGGTGTGGGCGCCATCGCCCATCCGTTCATCGATTTGGTATTTGGTGACAAGTGGGTAGACAGCGCCTATCTGTTATCGATCCTGGCACTGCAAACGCCGTGTAATGTGATGGCGTACTATCTGCCCAACCTGCTCATTGCGCGTGGAGAGCCTGGCGCGGCGTTCAAGCTGAACCTCATCAACCTTACCTTTAACTTCTTATTGCCGTTGGCCGCTGTACCTTGGGGGCTTTACGCTGTGATCAGTGCCTTGGTAGTAGCGAATTACATCACGCTTATTCTTAAATTCTGGCTGGTGAGCCGCTCTTTAGATGTGAATTTAAGCCTGGCTTTTAAAGAAACCTGGATGTTCACCTTCGTGGGTCTGATCATGTTCGCCGTGGTGTTGTATCTGGAACGCTTCCACGTATTCGGACTAGACAATGTTTTTTTCGAACTGCCCGCTCTGGTAGCCGTTGGTGGAGTAATTTATTGTGGAGGATTACTGTTATTCTTCCGTCGTAAAACACTGAAAATCGTCAACGAGTTTAAATCTGGGAAAAAACAGAAGAAGAAAGGCAAAACACCGTTAGCAGAAGACACGATAGAGTAAGACCGCTAAACCATTCACGCAGGGGCACGTAAACGCCCCTGCTGGTTGCCCTTATGCGCAGTCTCTGGGCATATTTTTCGGGCTCACCATTTCCTGCTCGGCTTTGTGTACAGGTACATCTACCTTGCCCTGAGCGATGACTTCTCCCGACTGCCAAAGTTTCCATTCACCTCGCTCGTAAACATCCCATTCCTCGTCGTGAGTAAGTGGTTCTGTGGCAATAATACTAACCACATCTTTGGGATTCGTTTCAGAGGCAAAATCTACTGCCACTTCTACATCTTTCAGGCAAGCCGGTCCAAAGGGCGCACGGCGAGTAATGCTGGCGAGCTTGGTACTGCAAAAGGTAAATAACCAATCACCATTACTCAGTAAACAGTTGAATACACCTTGCTCGGCATAGGATTTCGACAGTGCCACCAGCGTCGTCGCCAGTTGCTCAGCGGTGGCATCTCGCTGCAAATTTTGCCGCACGTGGTTCATCAAATCACAGAACAGCTCTTCGCTGTCGGTATCGCCAATAGCTTCGTACATACCGGTGCGTCGGGTAAAACCGGGGATCTGGCCGTTATGCGCAAACACCCAGCAACGCCCCCATAATTCCCGGGTGAATGGATGCGTATTAGAAAGGTTGATGTTGCCCACGTTGGCCTGACGAATATGGCAGATGGCGGTTTTGCTTTTAATGGGTAACTTGGCAACAAATTCGGCAATCTGAGAGGTGGCGCAGGGTTCGGCATCATGAAACAAACGCACGCCCTTTCCTTCGTAAAAAGCCACGCCCCAGCCATCTTTATGCGGGCCAGTTTCACCGCCGCGACGGGTCAGGCCGGTAAAACTAAAGCACAAATCGGTTGGCGTATTGGCACTCATGCCGAGAAGTTCACACACAGCAGTTTCTCACATCAGACGACAGATGCGGGAAGCATAGCCAACAACGCAGAGGGTTTCAATGAAAGGCCCGCGTTTGTGCATCGCGGGCCTTAGCAGACGCTTGAGCAACTAGAGGTGAGACGTTGTTTTTACACGCCCCAGAGATCGAACGGAAAGGCTTTGTACAGTTTATCTGTCACCGCGGTGAAGTCTGGCGGTGTATCCAGGTGCATCGAGATCCCTTCTTCCAGACTAGACGTTTTAGGCACATCGGTACGGCCGGTACCCTGATAATAATCCTGGTATTTGAACATGGATTCGCCGCTGCCTGAATCGTAGAAAATGGCCGGTATGCCATACGCTTCGGCAATGATAATACCGTGAAGACTGCTGGATATAACCCGTTTGCTGTTAACAATGGCTTCAATGAAGGAGCCTGGGTATTGCATTGGCGTGACCAGGTCCTTTTCGTATCCTGCGTATTGGGCCATGTCATCGTTCATGTGGTTAATGATGATGTAGTCTTTCTTGTCTGCTTTTTCCATGAGCGGACGGGAATAGAAATAAGGCAGCAACAAGGCCGGATCGCCATACACTTCAGGTACGTTAATCCCGCGATTTAATAGGTACTCACGAGTAAGCGGACCGCGCACCGCACGCACATCCAACTCGGAGAATTTAATCACGTCGTCGCCCATCTTCTGGTTATAGCCAGTTCCCCACAGCGTATCGCCATCACGGGCGAAATGCAGTACCGAACCTACGCTCACCAGTTTGTTGTCGGGGTTGAGCTTATCTTTAATCAGCTTGCCTTTCATGGCCAACACGCGTTTTACTAAATCATAAGCAACGTAGTCACCAATATTCGGGCGATCATCTTTTTTCGACTGCCACCAGTACACTCGCTTCTTTTCTTCAGCCAGAGTCTGTTTTATAGCCCATTGGTTCAGCATGCTTTTTCCTTCTTATCCGTGACGCTTAAAGTCACCTTTCATCCAAATTTGTGTTTGTGTTTTATACCCATGAGCGGGAATATCAGGAGAGCTTTTTAGCCAGCTTGTGCCAAATGCTTTCCTGGTTAAATCGCAGTAGTTCGTTATCGGCGTTAAATTCTTGCTGGAATCTTGCCAACCACTTTTTGTTCAGTTCGTTACTTTGTCGTTTGGTTACCGGCGATGTGGGAATTTTCGGGCTCTCCACATCGATACCCATGAAATCAGCAATACGCAATACTGTGTTCACGGTATTAGATCGCACATCAGAGAAATTCAATTCCATGTACTTGCAACCCGACGCGGCAAGTGAGTAACGCCATGACGCATTTTCGAGACACACCCGGCGGAGCCCGGCTTCAATGTCGTCGAACCGGTAATCAGGATCGGCAACCGGTTTACCCTGCTCAGAAATCCACGCCCCGGTTTGTTTGGCTACCGCAAGAGACACCGCCTGCGCCATCACATCTTCGCGAGTAAGCAGCACGAAGTGTGGATTGGGAAGTAAGTCGCACATTGCCTTAAAGCCACCAAATTCCTGCACGTGAGAGTAATGAATCTTGATACCAAAGGTCCCGTTCGATGAGGTACGTCGAGCCTGTAAGACTTTCAGCACTTCAGGTAAGGATTTGCAATTCAGTCGCGCTTTCCACTCGTCGAGATTCTTACGGTTTGCATATTCCAAAGGAAATCCAAACGCATCGGTTTGATGCAGCAAGTGGCCCAACATATGACTACCGGAGCGTACCGTAGAGGCGATCACAAGGGTCTTTTGGGTTTCAGTTTGGTGCCGATAATCGTGTTCCGAAGAAAACTGATCCTGATAAAGCTCCATGGTTTTGCTCCTGTTGGTTAGCTAACGCGCTGACGTAATTTTTTTACCGTAACCGCTGCCAGATGGTTCAGTGTGGTCGCCAACCCAGCGATATGCACTGACTTCATCACCCACTTCATTTTGTCCTTCTTCTGCGGCAGGTATACCAGCAATTGTGCGGCTACCCGTTTACGGTAGTTTCTGTCGCCGAGGAACTGGCGATGCTTATCAGCTGACCGTAATCGCACCACCGCTTCGTCGGGCGTCATTTTCGCCACCTTGGCGCCAATGCCATCCATGTTCATGAACCGATAAAGGAAAATGGGTTTTGGTATGTTGAATAGCGTGTAGTCTTGCTGCAGCAAGCGCACATACATGTCCCAGTCCTGCCCGTTAGGCAGTGTTTCATCAAACCGTTCGGTAAGCGCTAGCGATTTCCGAATACTGAACCCACTCATACCGCAATACTGATTACCAGTTCTGAGTACATCCCATTCAACGCGACGCGAAGGCTGTACATAAAGCTCGTCTTCCTTACCCAATACCGCGTAACCGCTCACCACTGCATCCGCGCCTTTCTCATACGCCTTTTTGTGTTCCCACAAATACTCTGGCTGCCAGATGTCGTCGTCATCCAGAAAAGCAATCACATCGCCTTTGGCATTATCTACACCGATGTTGCGTGCCTTATTGGCACCTGACGACGTTTTCAGGAAATAGTAGTGAAAATCGGGTTTAGCAGAGAATTCAGCAAGAATGTCATCATATGGCAAGGAAGATGCATCATTCACAACAATCACCTCAAGCGGCTGCTCGATTTGTGCATACACCCCATCCAGCGCTTCTTTGAGTTCTGCGGGGCGGTTGAAGGTTGTGATCACAACACTGAATTTTATGCTCATTGGTATCCCTGTGAGTTTACAAATCAATCCGAAATGGAACAGAAATCTGTGAAGATTTCCCAAACATGAATACTATGGAGCAAGAATCATGCAAGAAATCCTGAAGCAGCAATCGGAAAAATATCTCGCCCGCTATCCTAAGATTTTCTTCTGCCACGTGCCCAAATGCGCAGGGGTTTCTCTGTCCAATGCGATTTATCAGGCCGTTTATCCGTCGCTGTTAAAAGCCACGCGTTTCACCGGTCACATAGACCTCCGAGCCAGTCGCGAATGCGAGCAGCTGTTGGGCGTAGACATGATGACAGCAAGAGAAACGCAGCTTACCTTTCAGCTTAGTAGCAAATACCAGGTTTTCACTACCGGACACTGTGTGGCGCGCCCGGAGGTGGTGAGTAATTTTTACAAAGACTGGCACTTTCTGACGATACTACGTAAGCCCGTTGACCGTTTTATTTCAGAATATGTGTACAACCGCTTTAAAGAATCGGAATGGCAGAAAAATGAAACCGACATTGAAGAGTATCTGAATTCAGAAAAAGCCCTCAGTTCAGCGGTGACGTACGCGAGATATTTTTCTGGATACCGTGATGCCAAGGAAATTTGGGAAAATGCCGATGATGTTATTGCTAAATCTGTAGCCAATTTGCGTCGTTTTTCTGTGTTCGGCACATTGGAGCAAATGGATAAATGGCAGGAAGATTTCAATCAGCGTTTCAACACCCGCATCAATATTGCGAGCAAAAATACTAGCCCAAATCGTGGCGCCTCTTCTGCCATTACCAGCAGCACGGAACTGATGTCGAAAATTGCAGAACTGAGCAGAATTGACCAGGCTATTTACGATGAAGTGGTTAACATGGTAAATGCCCGCACGGTAACCACTGCGAAGGCGAGCTAATTCTACATATACTACGTGCACCGCTGACACAGCGGTGCAAAGTTTTTTGTGCTGTAGACCAGATATCAAAAAGCCCCGAGGCGACTGTCTCGGGGCTTTTTGCATTGAAAGTGTTTATCAGTAGCCTACATCATGAAGACGTTAGCGTTGGTATCAGTTCAGGTTGATAGCACCACACGCCAGGATTCGCGTATAGCCTGCTCGCCGTAGCGATCCAATGCCTGGTTTATCACTACACTGGAATCGACATAATCGAGATTAGCTAACTGTGACTCTAGGTTGTCTGGCTGGAGAATTTTAACGAAAGGAAATTCCCGCGCTTTCATTCTGGCGAAAGCGGAGTCGAAACATAGCACATTCGCCCCGAGACTCATCGCCATATAGAACGTGCCTGATGAAATCATGGCATTATCATCGTGAGCCATAATCACAAACCGCGTATCAGAAATGGCTGCTTCCAGCGTTTCCTCTTTAACGAACGCATTGTTCCAATCCACTTGCAAACCCCTCTGCTCAATAATCCCATGCAATTTGGCTGCATAATCCTTGTCGGAACAAAAGCCCATTACTTCCAGCTTTTGCGCCACCGGCCACACCTCTAACAATTTATCGAGGCGCTTATAAGGCTTGATCGACCCAAAATACAAGAAATCATGTGTCTTTTGGGTATCTCCAATGCCTTCAAAGAATTGAAATAAATCCCTATCGTTAAAATACAACGGGTGTTTGACCACACTGGACTCGATTTTATCGGTCATTTCCAGGGTGACAACTCTGTCGGCAACCATGGAAAGTAAACGCAGGATCAGGTTGTATAACGAGGATTCTTCGGCAACATTGTGAGGTTTGTAATTATGACGAACCCAAATCACCTTGTTGCTAAACAAAGGAATAGAGCAAACAGTCAGAAAAAATGCGAACAGGAAAGCCCAACGCTTTGGGCCAGACATGCCTTTCCTAAATGGCTGATCTTCATACCAGTTCAGTACCAGCCAATTTTCGTCCCGGTTAAATAAATTAGCCGGGCGAAACAACTTCTTGAATGGTTTAATATCATAGCCAAGTTCAGAGAATGCCCCTTTTATGCGTTCAACAAAACCGTTGCTATGTACAAATGGGTAGAGAAACAGTTTTCGGTTTTCTTTCATTACGCCGCCGTACGAGGTTGAGCCGGAAGTCCCATAGCCAGATTATTGGCAATAACAAACGTGTCGTCAGAAATAGAATCCCAGTTGAACGTGTTCAGGAACGCTTCTTTGTTTATCGCCAACGCCAACTCATTCACGTGCGTTAATTTAAATGCCAGTTGGTCGGTGTCACCCACGCGGAAATACGCATCTTCTGGTAAACCGATGTCGGCATTTGGGGTGATGTCACTGATGATAACCTCTGTACCCGCCGCGATAGCTTCTAATGCAACAATGGGCAGACCTTCATGATAGGAAGGTAAAACAAATACGCGGGCAAATTTATACAGCGCATTCAATTCGTCACCCTGACGACGCCCCGCAAAAATGATGTTGTCTCCCGCCTGCTTTTTGAGGCTCATGGAGTACTCATCTTCGTGGTCGGCACCACCAACGATAACTAATTTCAGATCGGTATCTGCTTTTTTATAGGCTTCAACTAAATCGTGAAACCCTTTTTCAGGAACTAGCCTGCCCACAGTAAGCACATACTTACCTGGTTCAAGTTTCAGATCTGCAGGCAAAGCTTCTGCGCCCATGTTGGTATCCATATCGGTTTTGGCACCGTTAGGCACAAACATGATGCCGTTGGATTTTCTTGAGAACTTGCTCTTCAGTGCACTCGTTAACGAACGGCCTACAACGATGGCGCGGTCTGAAAATTTAAGCGCCATGGTCTCGCCGAACTTCAGTACGTTTTTTGCGAACTGATTCCATTTCTGGCGATCGTAGTCGGCACCGTGGTGCGTCACCATCACTTGCATACCTAACAGTTTTGCCAGCGGTGTGAACAACGCTGGACCAATGCCATGAATGTGCAACACATCAGGTTTCACCACAAAACGGGCGTAGAAAATCGCTAAAAACGTATGTAGGAACGTTTCTACGAATTTGCTCTTCATTGTCCATACCGAGCGTAATTGCACACCTTTGTACTCTTTCACAGAAGAGTCTACATAGGGTGAACGACAAATCACGGTAACTTCCATGCCAGACTTAACCAGGCGCGGATACAGCTGCTGACAGTGAGACTCAATGCCCCCCATCACATCAGGAATTCCTCTTAGACCTACGGCACATAATTTCATAACATTCTCCAAATTCTCAGCGAGACCTGAGCTTCAAATCAATTCGCCAGACGAGACTCTAAGGCTGGTGCTGCAAACCACTCGTTGCGAGGTAATTTCACCGGTCCGATGGCGTTGCCAACTAAAATGGCAAATAAAATAAGCCCCTCGATATTCCAAAGAGGCATGGTGGCGAAATTCATAATCAAAAAGCCCACCATTGAAGAACAAAGCGTAAAGGCAAATTGCTTGTTCTTAATTTTGAATGCCTGCAGGACAAAGCTGCCTGCAGCGCACAGAAACGTGAGCAGGCCCACAAAGCCATACTCATACAAAAACGATACATAGGTGTTATGGGCATATTTCGGGAACACGCCCGACCAGGACTCAGGGCCCCACCCCACCAGTTGATGAATTAAAGAACCGTTCGCGTATTGGTACAGGTACATGCTCCACAGATAAACGCGAGCAGAGAAAATGTCTTTCTCGGCTTCTGAGTAATAGAACGGTGCTTTAATCAGGTCGTCGATACTGGTTAAAAATACGAATACGTCGGCAAAGCGGTCTTGCATGGTGTAACTGGCAAGCAGAAACAGCATGCTCATACCGAAGAACGCAGCAATGAAAAATACGCCTCTGTATCGATGAGGAATTTTGCTCTGCATGGCGGTGTACGCAAAAATAGCGGCCAAAGGTAAAATAGCCAGTACTGACGTACGGTAATTCACAAGGATAAGTAACACGCAGCCCAGCATAAATAATGGGCCACGATAGCGGATAGCACCGGGCGAAAGTAAACCCACCACCAAAATGTAGCCAGCGATAATCATCGAGAATGCGGCTTCGTGGTTATATCCACCAATATAGCTGGTTGAACCATCCGCTTCTGTTGCCTTCACCTCGCCGAGCAGCACCGACATCAGCGCCAGAGACACTGGCAGAAAAAAGCTAACAAGCAATTTTCTTAGCACATAATTTTTATTGGTTTTGCGAATAGCCATAAACATGGAGCACGCAAGCACCATGAAAAATAACCATTTCACAGCCACGTTTATAAGCCCAACTACACCACCGTTAATGATTCCACTGGCGATAATTGCCGCGAAAAATGCGTATACCGGTAACAGTACCCGTAGTTGAAAAACCTTTGGTGGTAACATCAATACGCCGGTTGCTGCGATACCTATGGACGCCAACGCATTAATCGAAAAGCCAGCCACCAGCGGTTCGTAAGTAATGTTGTGAAATGCAGACAGGAAAAAGCGCAGCCATACTGCCGCTACAACGAAAGCCAGATACTTATTACAGTTCTGGCGAACGGTATGCCATACCAGCCATGCACTGATGGCGCTGAAAAGAACCTTAACAACCAGAAACATACTTTTGCTCCAGTTGGGTAATATTCAGCCCCAAGGCACCGCGAATGCGTTGACGAAACACTTCATTAGAAAAGGTAGCAGCACGCTTTTGACTGCGGTCGGCGTACTTTTTACGGTTAGTTTCCGCCGCCATATAATTCAGTGCGTCGGCAACGCCGCTTACGCTGTTCACTTCGCAAAGACAGCCGTGAGCTTGCGCTTCGAAACCTTGAACAGAATACGGGTATTCACCGGTGAGAATTTCTGCCGGACCAGATTCGCAGTTCGTTGCAACCACCGCTTTGCCTAAGCACATCGCTTCCGCGATGGCGTTGGGGAAACCTTCTGCGTTTGAGGTAGAAACAAAAAAGTCTGCGTTTTTAATATATGGATACGGGTTCGACTTAAACCCTTTAAGGTGAAGGCGATTTTCTAATCCTAGCTCTGCAGCGCGCGTCAGCAACGCCGCCTTTTCATCGCCTTGTCCTAAGATCACGATATCGTGATCGATGTTAGACGCCGCGACAGCCTTCAGCATTAAATCAAAATTCTTGTTTTTAACTAATCTGCCAGTACCAATGATGTAAGGCTTTGCCGGTAAATCGGAAACCGGTTCAGCAGCTAACGCATTAATGGCGTTAATGTCATAAGGGTTATACACGGTTTGTACGTTGCTGGCAGACACGCCGAAGTTTTCTACCAGATCGGCTTTTACCCCCTCGCTGACTGCAATAATTAAGTCTGCTGAAGGATAGCTCGCACGTACCAGAATTTTAGAAATGAGATCTTTCAAGCCACCTGACAAGTGGCTGCTGGTGTTCACACGTTCACTAATAATTGCCTGATGACCAAAGCGCTTGGCTAAAGCCACATTAAGCATATTCGCGCGAGTAAGAAACGATACGCAGATATCTGGCTTTACTGAAAACAAAACATTTTTCAGCGCTTTGTAACCCGCGTAAAGGCTACCGTTAGTGTCTAACACCACTTTATTCACATAGGCCGGTACTTGTTGCTGTTCTGGCAGGTTATCCAGCAAAATAAGATGAACACGGTAGCCCGCAGACAAGAAATCCGCTTCCATAATTGCCAGCAGTTTACTCATAACACGCTCCGCACCACCCCCTTCAAGCGAGTTGATGATAAAAGCGATGTCAGTTGCCGGCTTTGCCATGGTATTTTCCTTGACCGTTTTAGCGAGTGAGAAAGATCCTTTGTGAAGGACATATTCACCATTTGTGCCAAATCGTTAAGCGTTTTGCTCAGAAAAAGAAAAAGGAAACCATACGAGGTACTTAGCCACAGGAGCAAACTAAAAACAGGAACCTAAACCACTGATATTGATAAACTTAATTTAAAGTTCTTGGTATTTTTCTACTACGAGCTATGCACAATCCGAATGGAAAATAAAAAAGGTTCTTTAGACTTTTGGCTAAAACTGCGGGCTGGTAGGACATTTCTGTGTAGCCACTTAGCAACAATTACCCATGTAGGAGAAATTGTTTCAAAAGTCGTGTAACAACATATCGAACCTGTTTAGTATAGACATGTTTTCTATTGTGCTGATGTTTAGCACCCATTAATTACGGAATGGCTAGTTTTGTCTCAAGAATCTCACCCCGTTCATCAATCGCTACTGATGAAACGCCTTTTAAATAAAATGCCGGAAGACGTTGCTGAATCCTTTTCCGAAGAACAATTGATTGCGCTAAACAAAGCCATAGGCGGAAGAAGCTGGGCCAGACACAAACTTGATTTACGCGGCACGGTAAATATTTGGCGTTCAAGTTTCTACTTTGTCATACTGGCAGGTAAAAACCGTCGAGAGTTATCGAGACTGGAAGAACATCTCGGCCGAGCAACGATGGCCCTAATGCTGGCGCTGTTTGTTACCTTTTGCACCTTGTTTGGGTTGTTAGTTTTATATCTGATTAAATCTGCGCTGGGTATTAATTTGTTTGAAGACTTCTCTTTAGGAATTTGGAGTTGGTTCAAACAAAACGTATTTTAAAAAGTCAGAGCCCGCCAAAAAGCGGGCTCTAATGATTTAATGATGCGACGAGTTTTTGCGTATTTAAAGGTCAACACCCACAATGGCAGCGGGATTCGTCTTGAACAATCTGTTCGCCACGTCTTCAGAAGCGTGCTCACACACGACCTTGTAGGCAGCCCCCATATCATTGGGTCTGCGTTTCGTGTCGTGCATATCTGAGGCAACCATATCAATTTGATTTTCTTGCAACATGTTCATGGCCAGCTCTTCTACGTGCTCACCAAAACGGCCGATAAAGGCCCCTGCCGTTACCTGAAGTAAGCAACCTTGATTGCGCAACCATTGAATTTTCTCCGGGCGCTTCCACACGTCCCGATTTCGTTCCGGGTGAGGAATTAATGGTTGAACGCCTTCATTGTGTAACCATCGAAAGAGCTGATCTAAACCGGCGGGCATATTACTGTGCGGCATTTCCAGCAGCAAAACCTGTTTCCCTTTATGGGTACCAAGGTACGGCAATTTTGACTGCTTGAACCAAACAGGCACCATTTCGTTTACCCGGACTTCCCCTGCCCAGGACAAAGACAACGGAATACCCTGCTCTGCCACAGCCGCTTTCAATTCCTGAAAGCCCGCTTCAATATTTTCCTGGGTATTGTCGAACGTTCCCCAATGTATATGAGGCGTACAGACAAGGTGGGTAACCCCTGCCTCAACGGCCTGCCTGGCCATATCCAGTGCCATTTCCATTGTGCGGGCACCGTCATCGATGCCCGGAATAATGTGACTATGTACGTCGATCACAATACTACACCCTTGTTACTCATCTTAGTTTGTATTGTAACCGTACTGGTCGTAGAAACCACCATAGCGTTGCGAAACGTCAGACTTTCTCAGGTCAACCTGGTTCAATACCACGCCATCTACGCGGTGTCCTACTTGTAAGAAGCGGCCTAGTCCGTTCTTGATCATCTTCTCGCTGGTACTGTCAGCGCGGACTACGTAAATCACCGAGTCACAGCTTTTCGATACCACCATAGCATCTGATACCGCCTGTGTTGGCGCGGTATCCACAACCACATACTTGTATTCTTTCTTAAGATGGTTGATTAGGGCTTTAAATCCGTCACCATCTAATAATTCTTGTGGGTTAGATGGAATACTGCCCGCACAAATTATGTCGATGCCAGATTGCTCATCGTGCACCACACACTCTCGCAGCGAGTGAGTTTTCATGATCAGATTAGACAATCCAGGCTGATAATTGGGTACGTTGAAACGTTTGCCCACAACCGGACGACGTAAGTCCGCATCAATTAGAATGGTTTTGTCTAACTGACCTAACGCAAAAGAAAGGTTTACCGAAACGGTGGTTTTACCTTCTTTAGGCACAGACGACGTGACGAGAATGGCCTGATTCTGACGGTCTAGGTTAATCAGCGACAAACTGGTTCGCAGCGTTCTTACCGACTCACTGAACTGGTGGAATTTGTTGTCGAAGAATGCACGCAAATCCATGTCCTGACGGCGTTTAACGTGGATAAGTGGAATGAGGCCCAGCATGCGCTGCCCCAGTTTTTTCTCCACATCATCGACAGAACGCACACCGCTATTCATTGCTTCTAACACGAAGGCCAGCAGAACGCCGAATCCGAAGCTGGCAACAAAGGCTGCCACAATCAGCAAAGTCTTATTCGGTGCAGTAGGATTATTCGGCACCGGTGCAGGATCAAGCACCCGGGCATTGGCCGACTCAAAGCCACCCATTTCGCTGGTTTCTTTCAAGCGGGTAAACATTGAGTTATAAAGTTGCTGGTTAATATCAACTTCGCGCTGCAATGCGCGACGGGTGTTTTCAAGATTCGACAGCTTACGGTACTCAGATTTCGCGTTTGACACTTCGGTTTGCAGCGTAGCAACACGTTCCTGTGAGGCACGATATTGCGTAGTAATACTTGAAATCAAATCGCGAATTTGCGTTTGCAAGGTATCGCGAACCGAGGTGAGTTCAGCATTCGCGGCGATCATTTGCGGGTGTTTAGGTCCGAATACTTTACTCAGCTCAGACACCCGGCTCATGGCTTCCGCTTCCTGACGGCGCACGCTTTGAATATTTGCGTGGTTCAGCACTTCTGGCAGTCGCGCCAAAGCACTGTAATCAGCACCATTCCTTTGCGTTTGCTCGTAAATAGTACGGTTTTGTTTCAGTGTCGTTTGCGCTTTTAACAGCTGATCACTCAACTGCTCCAATTCTTCGGCAGCTAGACCGACCACGCCATTACTCAGATTGACTAACTGATTCTTCTCGTAGAATTGAGACAAGTCCCGCTCAGCGGTTTGCAGCTTGTCACGCAGGCCATCCATACTTTCCGTTAAGAAAGAAGTGGCTTTGGTGGTCATTTCTACTTTAGCTGACAGGTAATTTTCTACATACACATCGCCCATGGTGGTGGCGATGGCAGCCGCCAAACGAGGCGAGTCGCTGGTAGCCGTAATATTGATAACCTGGGTATTTTCTACCAAAGAAACATCAATGGATTTCATTAGCTTATTAATAGCAGCTTGTCGACGCTTCTCCATCCGCTCTTCTTCGCTTAACGGTATTTTTTCCGTTTTCTCGATGAACGGCAGGTTATCCATAACGAAGTTCTTCGCTTGCGTAATAACTGACTTTTCGCCATCTGAAGGCGGCATAAAAACAGGATCATTCGCCAAATCGAGTTCATCAACGGCACGGGCCGCCACTTGGCGAGACTGAATAATTTGGTATTGGGTACGCATGTAATCTTTGCGCGTGGTGTCTGATTTATACACCTCTTCGATAGACATAACGTTGGCCGGCTGCGATTCAATGAGCAGACTGGCCGTAGCGGAGTAAATCGGGGTCATGCGCATCACAATAAGACCAACCAATACCGTAAACAGTATGGCTAACAACAAGATACGACCAAAATAGCGTTTAAACACCTGCCAGTAGTGTGCAAAGTCGATGGTTTCATCGTCCAGAATACTTGTCTGAAGCGAGTCCTTCATTTTCAACGACATATAAGATCCTTTAAGTTCAAAATTTCATGCCCCAAACAGGTTGGGATTGCACAGACACGGTTTCTAGAAAAAACGTTGTGGAATAGTAATGATGTCGCCAGGCTGAATCAGATGGCTCACATTCACTTCAATGGTTTGCTGCTCGCCATTGCGTTCGCGAACAATTTGAATATCTGAGCGAGACGCCCGCTCGGTGTAACCGCCCGCCAGCGCCGCAGCCTTATTCACAGACAATCCTGGCTGATAGGGATAACCGCCGGGGTTCTTCACCTCGCCATCAATAAAGAAAGGACGATATTCAACAATAGACACGGCAACAGAAGGATTAACCAGGTAATCCCCTTCCAGCCCGTTATAAATCAGCTTTTCTACTTCAGAGAGTGTGAGCCCGACAAGCTTGAGCTCGCCAAGAAAGGGGTAATTGATGATGCCCACATCCGGCAGACGGGTTTCCATGGACAGGTCGCTTTGACCAAAAACAGTAATGGCAACTTTGTCTCCTACCCCCAGTCGATATGAACTCATACTGGCATTACCTTCCTGCGCCTGAACCATAAAAGCTGTCATTAGCAGAATAAAGGCGGCAAATGTCCTTTTTGCAATTGCATTCATTAAAGCGTTACCCTTGCTGTTAGTCCGTAAATATTTCTGTCGTACTCGATGAATTCGCGGTTACTGTCACGTTCACTCATCGAATAATACAACCCGAAGGTTAACCAGCGGCGGAATTCATAATCGGCGGCCAGTGTGAGTTTGGTTGTATCATCTTGTCTTAAATCTTCTACGTCGCCTTCGTAATCATCGTTCATAAATGCCAGCGATGCAGTAGTAGAAAAACGTTGTAACCAATCGTGCTTCCAACTTACCAGGTAATCTGTGCTACGGATGTAGTCGGCTTCACTGTTGGTCTCCCGCGTATCCTGTTTAGTGCTTAGAGTAAACTGGGAGTAAGTAAACGGCAGATATCGAACGCCCACTTCCCACGCTAAGCCGTTGAAGTCGTCGCGAGAAGGTGCATCGAACGTCTTCTCTTTATAGCCTATTTTCGCAAAACTTTGTGTAACTTCGTCGAAGTCCCAACTTAAACCAGCCAAAATACTGTTTTCGTCACTGTCGAGAGGACTTTCTGGATTCGCATCATAGTCATATTCAATTTCGTCACGGCGGGCATCAATCACTAAATTGGTACCTTCCCACAGACGATACAAGAACTGCGCGTTGTACTTCATACGGTCTCTGTCTCGAATAAGATACACTTCTTCGTTGTTGTCATAGTCGATATTTTCATAACCGACCGACAAATCCAGACGGCCAAAAGCGGATAACGCGCCGTAAGAATAAACCGCAGAAGCGCCCGTTTCTTTGTAGGTGTCTACACTGGTTAACTCGTTACCGAAGCCGTTTGAATAACGACGACCACGTTCATCATGGCCATCTTCGTAGCGTAGCGTGCCTTTTAATCTGTTACGGTCATTAATTTCAAAGTCGCCTTTTACGTTGGCGAAATGGTCTGTGTAGTTATCGGCTTCACTGGAGAAATACTCTCCGCGCTCAAGGCGATAGCCCATACTCACTTTATGTCCGTTGAATTCGGTATACGCATTTAATTCTGGAGAGACGATTCCCACCCAGCTACTAATTTCTTGTTCAGCGTCGCTGGCATAAGTCACGTTGTCGATATTGAGGAAATCAGTGGTGAGAACAGGTTTCAAATCGAACTTTCCAACCTGAATAGTCCCCTCTTCCTGAGCAGATACGGCGTGTGTACAACAAAAGGAAATGGCGATAGCAACTGAAGTCCTTTTAAACATATGTTCTCCCGAAAAATTCAATTTCATGACCGTGCAGGAAAGCATCGATCGAATGTTTGAAATGCTGACTATGCGATTTGTATGCCAGCGAATGACACTTCCAAAAACTTTTACATTTCACCTCTTTCAATACTGAAAAAAACTGGAACGGGATCTGCATTACCTATTTCAGGAAACGGTTAAATTTTGTGACGTACAAATTGCCATAGCCGTGCAGTTACCTGTAACCCATTGATAAACAGGCACGTCACACTTCGGAGAGACGAAAAAATGAAATTCAATTTACTGCAAAGTCAGACGCTGAATAGCAACGCCCTTAGGGTGAACGATGAGCGCAGTGGTATTTCAAGCTCGTATCAAAGCAGCTTTTCAACGGTATACAGATTGGTAGATCTGTCTGTTATTACGCTGTGTTTTTACGCGACCATGTTCTATTACGCTGTACCTGTAACCACAGGTACACTGATTCTGTTATTTATTAGTGTAGTCGCTTTTCAGGTTTCCGCGGAAGCCCTTGATTTATACCGTTCTTGGCGTTCAAGCCACACCAGCGCGCTAATGAAAACCGCAGCGATTGGCGGCATCATTAGTTTTGGGGCTACCCTTATTTTCGCCTTCGCATTCGCCCATGCACTGCCGCTGACTACAACTGCGACAGGCGTTTGGTTTGGTTCGGCGTTAGTGGGTCTTACAAGCTGGCGTTTAGTGCTGCGTCAGATCCTGTTTAAAGTGCGTCGCAGCGGCTTAAACGCCCGTTCTGCCATTATCATCGGTGCAAACGATGTAGGATACAACATGGCTGTGCAGATGATGAATAACGACCAATTGGGTATTCATTTCCACGGTGTGTATGACGATCGTCCACGCGACCGTGTAGCGGAAAACTTCTCTGATCAGATAAAAGGTAATATTGATCAAGCTATTGCGTTAGCGAAAGCCCATCAAATCGATTACATCTATATTGCGCTGCCTACCAGTGCAGAAGACCGTATTAAGACGATTCTGGAAAAGTGCAGTGATACCACCGCAAATGTGTATTTGATCCCGAATTTCTTTATGTACACGCTGTTGAATTCACGTTGGCAGAGTGTGGGCAACGCCCAGGCATTGAGTGTATACGACACCCCGTTCCAAGGTGCAGATAACGTACTGAAACGTATAGAAGATATCGTGGTAGGTACCGGTATTCTTACTGTCTTAGCCGTTCCCATGCTGTGCATTGCAGCGGCGGTAAAACTAACATCGCCTGGCCCGGCTATTTTCCGTCAGAAACGTTACGGCCTGGATGGTAAGGAAATTACTGTTTATAAGTTCCGCTCTATGTCCACCCAAGATAACGGTAACGTTGTGAAGCAAGCGACCAAGAACGACCCTAGGGTAACCCGTCTTGGCGCGTTCTTACGCCGTACTTCACTAGATGAATTACCGCAATTTATCAATGTGTTGCAAGGTAGAATGTCGATTGTTGGCCCTCGCCCCCATGCGGTTGCGCATAACGAGGAATACCGTAAGTTGATCACCGGTTATATGCTGCGTCACAAAATTCGTCCGGGCATTACAGGCTGGGCGCAGGTGAACGGTTTGCGTGGCGAAACGGATACGCTAGATAAAATGGCAAAACGGGTTGAATACGACCTGGATTACATGCACCGCTGGTCTGTCGGCTTTGATCTCAAGATCATTTTAAAGACAGTAGTCGGTGGTTTTAGCGATAAAAATGCCTACTAAAGTATAATGAAGTGTGTAATCTTTTCGCGCTGAACAGTAGCGATGGATAACACACTTCATTAACAACTATTTCATGCCAACCACGAAGTATTGCTTAAAAGCTATTTCAGCGTTGGGATGGGTAACAACGGCGACAGCACTTCACCAATACGACGGAAAAGACGCATACGGGTAGTGCCAGAACGCCACACCAATCCAATTTCCCGATAGGCATTATCTTCCGCAGGCAACGCTTTCAGTTCGGTGTTGCGAATGATGTTTTGATTCAACGACAGTTCTGGCAAAAACGTATATCCCAACTTACTGTTCGCTAGCTGAACCAGCGTGTACAAACTGCTGGCAGCCAGGCTACTTACCTGTTCACTGTGTTGCAGGTTACACGCACTCACCGCATGGCCCGTCATACAGTGCTCTTGCTGCAGCAGAAAGATACTGTTGTTGGGTAACGTAGTGATATCGAAGGGATCGGGTAACGAACCCGCTAAATTTTCATGGGCGACTAAGTGGAAGGGATCTTGGCCCAGAACCATTTGTTTACAACCCGGCGTATCCATGGGAAGCGCCAGAATAAGTAAATCCAGTTGCCCGTCGGAAAGCTGCTGCAGCAGGTTTTGCGTGGTATCTTCCTGAAGTTCTAACGTTATGTCAGGTAAAAAGGCTTTAAATGCGCCAATCATACCCTCAAACATGAACGGGGCGATGGTTGGAATAACGCCGAGTTTGAGTTTCCCTTTTTCCCAGTTCCCAGCATTCTGCGCAAATTCTACCAACTCTCCCGCTTCCTGAAGCAGGATTTTACTTCTGGCGACTACTTCCAGCCCCAACGAGGTGAATACAAAGGTTTTGTGTTCGCGCTCAAGTAGTTGGCTACCGAAATGCTCTTCCAGATTCTGAATTGCAGTACTTAACGTAGACTGACTCACATTACAACGTTGAGCAGCACGGTGAAAATGCTGCTCCTGATGGAGGGTTACCAAATAATGCAAATGTTTAAGGTTAGGCCACTTCATAAATAAAAAAATAGATTAGAAAACACACTTCTAATCTACCATATTGATAACATAAGTCATCCGTTATTTACGCAGTAGCCCTTACAAAGTAATTGTTATTTGTTCATTCGACGGATAACCAGAATCAAGCTGACTGCCATGAACATGCCGAATGTGCCAGGCTCATGCACCTGCACTGCCGTCACCGCTTGTAAGCTTTGCGACAGTGCTTCAAACGGCGTATTTGCTGCACTAACGCTACTTAGCAAGCTGTTGCTGGAATCTACCCAGCCCCCGTTCATTCCACCGCCCTGCACAATCGCCAGCACATAGAAGGTGTCGCCAGGATTCACTGTTAAAGAAAGAGAGAGTGATTCTTCAACCAGCTCGCCGCTGCCAATGGCGTAGTCGTCAGAATGATACATTGCTGCACCGAGTTCGTTGGACCACTGCGGCGCAAAGCCAATGTGGCTCTCTAACGTTTCGAATAACACCAGGTTGGAAAAGAAATAGCTGTCGGTATCTCCATCCCACTCGCCCGCCGACATTGTAAAATCGAAAGACGTGGTAAAGGTGAGCGTATCACTCGCGCCTGTCCATTCAAATTGCTGATACGCAGCCACGTTTGAGGAAGCGCGTTCCTGTAAATCGCCTTCAGCATAGAAATGGACTTCTGGCAGGAAGAATAGGTCCGGGTCGAGACTGGCGGTAGCCCAGCTTGAATATGACTCTAAAGCCACAAACGTGGCGTTATTTACGACCACTTCTTCTGCAATGATCTCATTCGGATACGGGTCGTAAGACTGGGCGATACACTCCATTTCATTCGTGGCGTATGGGCAAATGCGGGTGGTGGTGTTAATGCCTAAGCCGGAGGAAATAGTTGTGGCCTGCGCACTCACTACAGCAAAAGAACAACCTACAGCTAATACAACGGGTAAAACATTTAAGAATCCTTTCATCAGAATTATCCTGTGGGTAGAATTAGCGTTTGATTTACTTTAATAGCATTCACCGAATAGTTCAAATTTTAACCGCTGCAATATTTTATTGCCATCGCGCTTTGGCAAATTCACTGAAATGTCATGAAACGGCACGACGGTTCAGCCACAGAAAAACTATACTGAGTAAAGTGAAGCAACGGCGAGCTATTTTGTTTAATACGAGGTACCCATGAAGGAAAACATTCGCAACATACTTTGTGTGTTACACGATACGCACGGACAAGATGGCCTCGTCCAACGCGCAATGAACATTGCCCAGAAATATCAGGCAAAGCTTACGGTAATGTTGGCAATGGAGTCGTTGCCCCCGAATGCGCGTATGATCATGCAGTCGTTTGAGTATCTGGAGTCCCAGTCGTCAATAAATCAAACCGCGCAGGACTGGCTCGACGAAAAAGCTGCGACCTGGTCGCAGCAATATCCGGTAAAAACCGTCGTTACCATTGGCGATCGGTTTATCGATATCATCCATCATGTTACCAACAACAACCACGACCTGGTTATAAAGCAGAACGAAAACGAAGCGTCGGGCTACATTACCAGCAGCGACGATAAGCATCTGCTGAGAAAGTGCCCTTGCCCTGTATGGATAATGCAGGCCGATGAGTTGAAAAAAGACAAGCAGGTTGTTGCAGCCATCGATGTGAATTATCACTATCCTGAGCATGAAGTGTCTCTGCGTAAACAACTGGCATTCGATATTCTTTTCCACGCCTGGCAACTTGCTGCACTGGAAAACGCGTCGCTGCATATCGTGCATGTTTACGATGGTGTGCCTGAAAATATTCTGCGTCAGGGATTCATCAGTGTGAATGAAGATGCTGCCCAGCAAGACCTCAATGCTATCCGTCAGGAACGGCAGGAAGAAATTGACCGCTTACTGGGTGTACTGGCCCTGGAAGTAAAAGACAGTGAAGGCAGCGAGTTGAAGCCACAGGTTCATCTGGTACGTGGTTATCCTCGTCGGGAAATAGCTAACACTGCAAACGCCTGCGGCGCCACTACGCTGGTTATGGGTACGCTATCTCGGCTAGGCGTGCCGGGTTACATCATGGGCGGCACGGCTGAAGAAACCCTTGAGCAGGTTGAGTGCGCATTGTACGGCCTTAAACCACAGGGATTTACATCACCGGTTTAACCACTTCTATAGAAAAAGGCCGGTTACCTTTGCGGGTAACCGGCCTTTTTGTTTCTATGTACTTGCTTTTGTTCGCTTGCCTATTTACTTACTTAGGCAACACCAAACGCCGCTTTCAGGCAGAAGAAGAATACGATTGCCAGAATCGCACCTGCAGGCAGGGTCACAATCCACGACACCACAATGTTACGTACAATGCCCAGATTCAGGGCCGAAACACCACGCGCCAGACCAACACCCAGTACCGCACCCACCAGCGTTTGCGTGGTTGAAATAGGTAATCCCGTTCCCGAAGCAATAACAACCGTACAAGCTGCTGCCAGTTCTGCGGCAAAACCCCGGCTTGGCGTAAGATGGGTAATACCCTGACCGATGGTTTTAATCACCCGGTGGCCGAATAAAGCCAGACCCGCAACAATACCTAAACCGCCTAATGGTAAGATCCAAGGAGCCAGTTCAGAACTAGAGTTAATAGCGCCGCCAGAACTCACTACGCTTACTACCGCTGCCAACGGACCAATCGCATTGGCAACATCGTTTGAACCGTGAGCAAAAGCCATACAGCAAGCGGTTACCACCATGAGCATGGCGAACACTTTTTCAATATTGGCGCTTTGAATATCGGCACTCTGGTTCTCAGAAAACTTCATGCGAGAAATGGCGTAACGGCCAATACCACCCAGAATAATGGCAATCACCACCGCCAGGATGTAACCCATTTCAGGCGAGAACGTGAGACCCACGTGTTTCAAGCCCTTCTTGATGGTAACCAGCGACATAACGAAACCGGCCAGACCCATGTAGAAAGGCACGTAACGTTTGGCATTTTTAAACGGTGTTGCCGTATCGAAAATCAGTTTATGTGCACTGACGAAGATCAGATAGGCAATAATACCGGAGATAGCAGGCGTAATAACCCAGCTTCCCACAATACCACCGACTTTGCTCCACTCAACGGCATCCATACTTACGCCAGTGGCAGTAAAGCCAATGATAGCGCCGATGATGGAATGGGTAGTTGATACCGGCCAACCTAACCAGGACGCTAATCCCAGCCAGATACCAGCGGCCAGCAAAGACGCAATCATCCCAAGTACCAGATAATCTGGCCGCTCAGAGAAATAGGTTGCGTCGATAATGCCTTTACGGATGGTACTTGTTACTTCGCCCCCCGCCAAATAGGCGCCAGCGAATTCAAATATCATCGCGATAATAATAGCTTGTTTGATCGTCAGCGCTTTGGACCCTACTGAGGTTCCCATTGCGTTGGCGACGTCATTGGCACCGATGCCCCACGCCATAACGAATCCGACCACAGCGGCCAGAATGATAAGCGTCATGCCATAACTTTGCAGAAGTTCCACAGGTTTCGCTCCTGGATATTATTTGCTTGCTACGCAGGAAAACGCCAAAGGGCGCTGAGGATTGATTGTGATATTTCCACTCGGGAAATTTACAACAGGCGCTAGCGGTAAGTTATCTGTCATAGGTTGTTTTTTAAACGTTTCTAATTTGGCTGCGGCGCATGATAACGTAACTGAACCCGATGCAATAGTGTAATTTTGCCGGAATTAGACAAATCGCAAAGAATCCCGACGGGTCCGACTATTATTAAAGCAAATATTTCATTTTTGTGACAACCAGGCCTAACTAAGATGCTTTAATTTCTGTTGCATGTTCTCTAAAGGCGCATGTCGCACGTCGGTACCGCGAGACAAATACACCACATATTCGCAAATATTCTTGCAACGATCGCCGATCCGCTCTAATGAGCGCAGTGCCCAAAGTACTTCCAACCAGTCTTGCATGTCATCGGTACTCTTTTGCATTTCTTCGGTGGTATATTTAAGCAGTTTTTTATATTCCGCATCGATACGGTTGTCTTGGTCGTATACTTCCAGCGCTGAGTTTTCATCTTGCCGGGCTAGCGCATCAAACGTACCACGCATCATCTGCACTACCCGCTCACCAATGAGCAACATGCTGCTTTTGATGGTTTCAGAAGCGGGCAGCTTATTTTTCGTCACCAGGCGGGCAATACGTTCAATTTCATCGCCCATGCGCTCGATATCGGTGATCGCCTTCGACACCATCATCACTAAGCGAAGATCAGACGCTGTAGGGTGACGCTTGGCAATGATCCGCAAGCACTCTTCGTCGATTTGCATTTCCATGTTATTAATTTTGAGATCGTTAAGAATGACTTTCTCAGCAAGGCCTGCGTTGTTCTGTTGAATGGCTTTTAAGGTATCGACAAGTTGAAGTTCAACTTCTCCGCCCATGGTAAGCACAGAATTACGCAAATTCTCGAGTTCGGTATTGAACTTGCCGGAAATATGCGTGTTTAGAGCAACCTGACGAACCATATGCGCCTCCTGTTAGCCGTAGCGACCAGTAATGTAATCTTCGGTTTGTTTATGTTCCGGCATCGTGAACAAGGTGTCACTGTCGGCGTACTCAATCAGTTTGCCCTGATGTAAAAATGCCGTGTAGTCAGACACCCGCGCCGCCTGTTGCATGTTATGGGTAACAATCACAATGGTACACCGCTTTTTCAGGCTCGCCATGAGCTCTTCAATAAACAAGGTGGTTAAGGGGTCGAGGGCAGAAGTGGGCTCATCGAGCAGCAATATGTCGGGTTTCAGCGCCAACGCCCGGGCAATAACCAAACGCTGCTGCTGACCACCAGAAAGAATGTGCGCAGATTCAAATAACCGATCTTTGACTTCTTCCCACAGTGCCGCATCTTTCAGCGATTGCTCTACGGCGTCATCCAGATACCGGCGCACCCGAATGCCTTGCAGGCGAAGGCCATAACACACGTTGTCGTAAATGCTCATAGGAAAAGGATTTGGTCGCTGAAACACCATGCCTACCTGGGTACGCAGCTGCGACACATTTTCTTTGCGGCGGTTAATATCGCGGCCACCAATGAAAATACTGCCATCGTAACGGCAATCGGGGGCCAGATCGTTCATGCGATTGAAGCAGCTAATCAAAGTAGATTTACCACAACCACTTTGGCCAATCAGCGAAGTGATGCGATTTTTCGGTATTCGCATACTGATATTGTGAAGCACGTGCTTTTGCCCGAACTGCAGGTTAAGTTGTTCAACCCGGATAGCCGTTTCCTCTTCACTGAGGTTCTGTACATCCAGCGTTTCGTGTTCAAATAGCTTCAGCATAAAATTCTCAGTTTGTGAGATAACGTTTACGCAGCCGCGCCCGCAGCAGCACAGCCAGAATATTAAGCACCAATACCACCAGCAGCAACAATAAGCAGGTAGCAAACATCATAGATGCCCCTTCCGCATCGGTTTGACTGTGGAACGCGCCATCATAAATCAGTACACCTAAGTGCATAAACTGTCGGTCGAGGTGCATGTAAGGAAACTCGGAGTCTAACGGCAGGTTCGGCGCAAATTTCACTGCGCCCACCAGCATGAGCGGGGCCACTTCACCCGCGGCACGTGCAATTGCCAGAATTACACCTGTCATAATGCCCGGAGAGGCCATGGGCAGTACGGTGTGCAAAATGGTTTCTGCTTTCGTCGCCCCGAGCGCATAACTGCCTGCCCGTAACCCATTCG
The DNA here is from genome assembly GCF_056159945.1 of Alteromonas sp. ABH2_165. Classification (NCBI taxonomy): domain Bacteria; kingdom Pseudomonadati; phylum Pseudomonadota; class Gammaproteobacteria; order Alteromonadales; family Alteromonadaceae; genus Alteromonas; species Alteromonas sp. ABH2_165. The sequence continues at coordinate 345,004 of NZ_JBSWWF010000006.1, read as the reverse complement.
GCACCCGCCGCAAACCTTCTTCGGTGGCAACAATCACAACGGGAAGCGTGAGAATAGCCATGGTCATGGCAGCCCAGAATAATCCCGGTGTACCTAAGGTTGGTGCAGGCAGCGTATCGGCAAAAAATAGCGCATCAATATTGCCGCCCACCACATACACAAAGAAACCCAGACCAAATACGCCGTAAACAATGGAAGGCACGCCGGCCATGTTCGACACGCTAATACGAATAATGGCGGTAAGCAGGTTGTCAGGCGCGTATTCATTCAGGTAAACCGCAGCGAGCACGCCAAACGGTGTAACGATAATGGTCATGATAAATACCATCATCACCGTACCAAACAAAGCGGGAAATACACCGCCCGCGGTATTGGCCTGCTTGGGCGACTGAATAAGAAACTGCCCGATGTGACCGAACGTTACGCCAACTTTCCCCCACACACCAAGTTGTCCGGGAAACACAATCTCTTCAATGCTGGCCACCGGTACCGACAGAGTTGTGCCATCAGCCATGGCGATTTTAAGGGTGTAATTGTCGCGCTGATTTTCCAGTTGAATGATTTTGTTCTGCCATTGCCTGAACGCATCGTTGAGCTTTTCTCTGGCCGGAGCATCCATGGCTACACCACGCACGTCCAGTTCAGACAACTTCTGGTGAATAGCACTTAGCCAACGGGTGCGGATATCTTCTATTTGCTGCTCTATACTGTTTACCTTCTCGGCAACCGACACATAGGCCTGCTCAGAGTATCGAACATTGTCTGAAGCGCGAATTTGTACAGGAACACCCAGCACAGACAATCCATCATTCAAGGTAATATCGGCGCCGTTTACCGACTCTACCAGCGTAAGAATACGGTCTTCATCGATGAGGGCTTGTGTACCGTGTGGCGCATCACTGCTTGAGTACACCACTAACCGTACAGCGTCGCCCTGATCATGAAATTCGCTGAATACCCGTGCATAAACGGCTTTCGCCTGCTCAGTCTGGTCATCCACAAAGGTTAACGAATACACCGGCGCAGGCCAGAAATAAGCCACACCGCGGTAAATGATCAGTGCCAGCACCGACACCAGCGCTAACAACAATAAGGTTGACAGAAACGCCGTAAAGCTGATGACGAACGACTGCCGCTGCGCCGGGTTCATGATGGCTTCAATCTTGGCTTTAATCATGACGGGCGTTCACTCTGAGACGTTGGCGTAATAACTCTGCCAGCGTGTTTACCACAAAGGTAAATCCAAACAGAATACAAGCGGTAAAAAACAAAATTTGATAGTGCACACTGTTTACGTCGGTCTCTGGCAGTTCAATGGCCAGGTTGGCAGTAAGTGCCCGCAAACCTTCAAGAAGGTGCCAGTCGGAGATGGGCGTATTGCCGGTAACCATAAGCACAATCATGGTTTCGCCAAACGCCCGGCCGAAGCCCAACATAATGGCCGCGAGAATGCCCGGCATAGCCATTTTGAGTACCACGTGATGCAGCGTTTGTAACCGGGTTGCGCCCAGTGCAAACGAGGCATGTTTCAGATAATCCGGTACGCCACTGATGGCATCTTCTGCTAACGAGTAAATGGTGGGAGAAATCGCCACCCCTAGTGCTAGTGCCACCACGATGGTGGTTTTGCCAATGGGGGTTTCAGACGAAGTAGACAGCGCAGTGAGGGAATCCACACCGGTTAGAGTAAATATCCAGTCTGGCGCCCACTGCATACTCACGTAACCCAAGGCGAGCAGTAGCAAGGGTAGCACAATGAGCTCGGTGCCCCGGCGCATTACCGGTGGGAACTTTCTAGCGATACGATACTGAAACAACGCGGCGACAAACAAAATCACCGGCACAACTATTAAAAAGAAACCAAAAGAAAACAGCACCCGCTCTGCCATGGGCGCCAACCAGATGGCAGCCACAAAACCAATGAGTACAGAAGGCACGGCTTCTAACATCTCCAGCGCAGGTTTAAGCCAATGGCGCAACCGTGCTTCAGAGAAGTAGGCCGAGTAAATGGCCGCCCCAACTGCCACCGGTATGGCAATCATTAACGCCAGAACCGACGCTTTAAGACTACCAATGAGTAACGGCACCAGACTGTATTTCGTTTCCTGATAGTCGGAACCACTGGTGGTTTGCCATACGGTATCGGCTTGTTGATAGCCTTCGTACTCCTGTGGCTGGAATAACGAGGCCCAGGTAGTCACGCCACTTAGCCAGTTTACTTTCTGAATACTAACGCCAGTTTCTGATGCCAGATATAAACGACGTCCATACCAACTCAATGAACTGCGCGGCACCTCAAGGCTAGTGGCACTCACAACCTCTCCGGTTACCCGGTTCATAAGTACTAACTTACTGGCAGAGGTTAATACTGCCAAAGCATCCGACGTGGCATGCACACTCACATCGACGGGCGTTTGATAGTCGTCGAAGGGAATGGTCCAGGTAGGGTAAAACGTCATTTGCCCGTTGTTGTTGCGTAAAATCCAACGGGTGAGCAGGCCATTGTCTGATGCTGTTAGTAGCGTGCGATCTTTAGGCAGGCTTTGCCACCACACTATACTTTCTTGGGTGAGCGAATCGTTGGCAACGCCACTTAGCGGCTGCTGGGTAAGTAACCCTTTTTCAAACGTTAACGTTAATGCCGCGCCTGGCAGTGGCAATACCATGGCACGGGGCGAGAAAGAGAAATCGATAATGCGGGTAGGATTCGCCCGATTAACCCAGCGAACGAACGTTTGAGAGTCGGTGACAACCTTCGCCACAATCCAGCGTTCGCCCGGATAAACCTGCCAGGACTGCTTCGCCAGCCATACCGCTTCGGGCAACGCAAAACTAATTAAGCCCGCGCCCAAAGCTTTCGGCTCAGCGCCGGTGAGCAATGGCGACTGTGTCATGGCGATAGACTGCACATCCACCACCCTCACCTGGCCAGAACCAGAGATGTCAGCAATATAATGTTGTTCTTTTTCACTGACCACTGCCGTACTGTGGTCGCAAGGCCGAATGTAATCGTGAAACGACGCAAACCCCGATTCGGCCTTATTCAGATTCAGCATGCGAACCCGACAATCCTCTGTTCGCGTTAGCAGTGGCTGACCTTCCATAAGATCACCGGCAGACAGTACCGACAACCCCTGACTTTTCTGGGCTTCATTAAATTCGGGCGAGGACACTTCCGATAACGACGGCGACATCGCCAGCGGCAATGCCTGGGAAATCAGGTGAGAAATTAACAACACCAATGTGAAAAGCACCAGAGCGCCGAACAGCGTCACGGTGACTTTCAGGCGCTTGTCTTTGCGCTGCCTTTTTATGATTTGTTTGTCCACAGCTGACTTCATATTGTTAAAAGCAACTTTTGCCTGATTTTTCAAAGATCAGATAGGGTTGGTTGCCAATCATGTGTTATTTTAATACTGCTAATCAAGTGGAAAATCGCAGGCCCCGTGGCCTTCAACCTTCAGCACCGTTGCCGGGTGCCATCATTAAAAACAGGAGTGCGATATGCAACCTCTGATCATTACCATCATGGGCAAGGACAAACCAGGTCTGGTAGATGCGCTTGCCAAATGTGTTTATCGTCACGATGCCAACTGGCTGGGCAGTAGTTTTGCTCATATGGCGGGTTTGTTCACCGGTTTTGTAGAAGTGCACGTGCCGGCCGACAAACACGATGCCCTGGTATCTGCACTCAATGATTTGCCCGACCTTACCGTACAATCGGTATCGGTGGCCGACAATGAGAAAACCTTCAGCGAAACCTTAAGTGTTGCCATTATGGGTAACGATAAGCCCGGCATCGTACAGGAACTGACAAATATTCTAAACCAGTTCAACCTGAATATTGTGTCTTTCGATAGCCGATGTGAAAGCGCGCCGGCCTGGGGCAGCATGATGTTTAAAGCCAAAGCGACCATTGCGGTACCTGAAGACTTCGACGACAGCGCACTGCAAACCTCGCTGGAAAGTATTGCAAATGATTTAGTGGTAGATATCACCACCAGCGTATAACCCACTTTCCCCGCCTGTCACATGGTTGTCACGGATAAATGGCAGGCTTTGCAAATTTTTTAGATAGAAAAAACTGCGACGTATGGATTACAACGAACTCTACTACCCGAAAGAACTTAGCTGGCTGGCCTTCAATGAAAGGGTGTTACAGGAAGCGGCTGACAAAAATAATCCCGCGGTTGAGCGCATTCGTTTTCTGGGGATTTACTCTAATAACCTAGACGAGTTTTACCGCGTTCGTGCTGCTGATGTAAAAAGACAAATCACCATTGCCGAAGAAAATGGCAGTGAAGAAGAAGCATCTAAACTGATGTTGCTGATGGAAACCATTCAGAAAAAAGTGGTGCATCTGTCTAGCAAGTTCGATGAGATCCACAAAGATGTGGTAAAAGCGCTGGCGCGATACAATATCTTCATCGTGCGCAAAGACGAACTAAACGACTACCAGAAAGTATGGTTACGCAACTTGTTCGTGAACAAAATTCTGCGCCACATCGCCCCTATTCTCATTGAAAAGAAAACTGACTTGCTGAGTCGTCTGAACGGCACGTCGGTTTATCTTTATGTGGCCATTCGTCGTGAAGGCCGCAATACCCGCTATGCCGTAGTGCAAGTGCCGACCAGTGAAACCTCCCGCTTCGTGGTTATTCCCCCCGAGCGCAGCCGTAAAAAGAAACACATCATTCTGCTGGATGACATTATTCAACTGTGTCTGGAAGAAATTTTCCGCGGTTTCATTAAATACGATTCGCTGGAAGCCTATTCGTTTAAAATGACCCGCGACTCCGAGTACTCCATCAACGATGAAATTGATGAAAGCTACATGGATAAGATGTCTGAGAGTATGAAACAGCGTCTTATCGCCGAGCCAGTGCGGGTAATTTACGACCACGCTATGCCTGAAGACATGGTGCTGGATTTACGTAAACGCCTGAAAGTAACTAAGCTCGACACCATGCACGCGGCGGGGCATTACCGTAACTTTAAAGACTTCATTGGGTTCCCCAACGTGGGTCGTGAGTATTTGGAAAACCCCAAATTACCGGCCATCGATACCAAAACGTTTTCGAGCTACAACACCGTGTTCGACGCCATTACAGCGCACGATATTCTGTTGTACTACCCGTATCACCGCTTCCTGCATTTTACCGAGTTTCTCCGTCAGGCCGCTTTCGACCCCAGCGTTAAATCTATTCGCATTAATATTTATCGTGTAGCCAGCAACTCGCGCATTGTAAACTCGCTGATAGACGCGGTTGATAATGGTAAGAAAGTAACCGTAGTGGTAGAGCTTCGCGCGCGTTTTGACGAAGAAGCCAATATTGAATGGTCGCGCCGAATGACCGACGCTGGTATTCGCGTTGTACTGGGTGTACCTACCCTGAAAATTCACAGTAAAGTGTGTATCGTCGCCCGGGAAGAGCGCGGTTCGCTGGTGAACTATGCCCATTTCGGTACCGGAAACTTTAACGAGAAAACCGCTAAGATCTATACCGACTTCAGCCTGTTTACCCGTAATCAGGAACTGGCAGAAGAAGCGGCAAGCGTATTTGATTTAATCCAATATCCGTATCGCCGGTATAAATTCCAGCATCTGCAAATTTCGCCGCTGAACAGCCGAACCAAGATCCAGTCGTTGATCCGTCAAGAAATTCAGTATCTTAAAGAGGGCCATAAAGCCCAAATTACCTTTAAAATTAATAACCTGGTAGATAAAGAACTCATCGACGACTTGTATCGTGCCAGCCAGGCGGGTATGAAAATTCGCGGCATTGTGCGCGGTATGTGTTCGTTGGTGCCGGGCTTACCGGGGATCAGTGAAAACATCACCATTACGTCTATTGTCGACCGTTTCCTTGAGCACCCGCGCGTGATGGTGTTCGAAGGTGGCGGCGACAGAAAAGTCTTCATTTCCTCTGCAGACTGGATGACACGTAACATGGATAACCGTATTGAAGTAGGCTGCCCGGTGTACGATAAACGCTTACAACAGCAGATCGTGGATATTCTGGAACTGCAGTTCAAAGATACACTAAAAGCACGCATCATTGACAAGGACCAGACGAATAAGTACGTTCGTCGAGGTAACCGTAAAAAACTACGCTCACAGATAGAAATTTATGACTACCTGAAGCGTCTTGAAGATGAGTAATCTATTTGAGCCCCACCGAATCCGTTTTTGACGCTGTAGAAAGCCGCGACACCACCAAAGTTGCGGCACTGGACATTGGCTCCAACAGCTTCCACCTGGTTGTAGCCCGCATTAATGCGGGCTCGGTACAAATTCTCCACCGTTTGAAAGAAAAAGTCAGGCTAGCAGCCGGGCTTGGCGAAGATAACGTGTTGTCGGATGAAGCCATCGAACGGGGCCTGAAAATGCTGGAGCTGGTTGCGACCAGCCTAAACGGTTTTGAACCAGATTCCGTGCGTATTGTGGCTACCCATACCTTGCGTAAAGCCGTTAACGCGCGCACCTTCATTAATGCCGCACGGGAAGTGTTGCCCTACCCTATCGAAGTCATTTCCGGTGTGGAAGAAGCCCGATTAATATACTCGGGCGTGGCACATACTAATCACAGTGACGGCCGCCGCCTTGTAGCAGACATTGGTGGGGGTTCTACCGAGTTCGTTATTGGCGAGGGCTTCGACCCGCTTATTTGTCGCTCACTGCAAATGGGCTGCGTAAGCTACACCAACCGTTTTTTTGCCGACGGCGAGCTGAAGGCAAAAACCTTCAATCGCGCCATTACAGCTGCGAAGCAGGAGCTGGAGCTGATTGAGAACCGCTACAAGCATCTTGGCTGGACTCAATGCATTGGCACTTCAGGCACCATTAAAACCCTGTTCAATTTGGCCCAGCGCGATAAATCCAATGGTCATGACGAGCCGGTCACGTTAAAAAGCCTGCGTAATGTGATGAAGAGTTTCATCGAAGCGGGTCATATCGATAAACTCACTATGCCTGAAATCAGTGAAGATCGCCGAGGCGTTATCGCCGGTGGTTTGGCTATTCTAATTGGTATTTTCGAAGCGCTGGACATTAGTGAACTGGTGTACTCACCCGCCGCATTGCGTGAAGGTGTGCTGTACCAAATGGAAGACGAGCTAAAGCACTCTGACATTCGTGAGCGCACAGCGAAAAGTTTAGCTACCCGCTACGATGTAGATACCACTCAGGCGAATATGGTTCTGGCGACTACATTAAACCTGTACGACAAGGTTGCAGGAGACTGGAAGTTTAAAAACAAAGATTTCCGCGCTATGTTGGGTTGGGCCTCGTTGCTTCACGAAGTGGGAATTCAAATTAACTCTCGCGGCGTTCAACGTCATTCGGCCTATGTGCTGTCGAACGTAGACATGCCTGGATTCACCCAGGAGCAGCAAGAGTTGCTAGCGACGCTGGTGCGTTTTCATCGCAAGAAAATTAAATCTGCAGAAATTCCAGAATTTCAGCTGTTCGATAGCAACGCAGTAAAACGTGCCATCGCCTTACTTCGTTTAGGCGCTATGCTGAACATAAAACGTCAGGAATCGTTTCTACCGGAACTGAACGTAACCGCCAGTAAAAACAGTCTTACCCTCACCTTCCCGGCAGGCTGGAAAGAGAGCCGACCCATTATGAGTGCCGACCTCCAACAGGAAGTACAATACTGGAAGGCCATAGACTTAACGCTGAACATCGAAGAAGCGGAATCGGCTGCAGAGTAGCAGTATTCTAAGCTGTAAAGTCGCGGAACTACCTGGGAGTATTGGGATTTCGGAACAGTAAACCCGCGGACAGGGGGCGGTGTTGCCTGAGCGAACCGTCTGCCGCAGGGAAGCGGCAGCCGAGGCCCCATGGATGGGTTTACGCCGTGTTCGCGAAGGCAATTCCGCCCCCTGTCCAGAAGGGTTTACGCCTTTTCCGAAGTACCAATACTCCCCGAAAGCGAGCCAGGTCTGCCGCAGGTTTCTTAGCTCTGTGCGCGTTTCACCTGGTCGCGGCCTGAGGCTTTAGCGCGATACAGCGCTTCGTCTGCCTGGCGGATGCCGTCGAAGATAGTGTCATCTGCGTTCAGGCTTGCTACCCCGAAAGAGGCCGTGAGCTTTAATGTGGTGTTTTCTACCTTGATCTCCGCTTCTCTTACCTCGTCGCAAAGCCGTTGCGCCATAGTAGATGCTTGCTGAATATCGGCGTTAGGTAATACGATAAGAAACTCTTCGCCCCCCATACGAACCAGCGTATCGCCGCTGCGTAATAAATCACTGATGATGCGAGCAAATTGCTTTAGCGCTTCATCTCCCGCTGGGTGACCGTGCTGATCATTCACCTTTTTGAAGAAGTCGATATCGCAAACAACAACTGAAAAGTGCTGCTCGTGGCGTTGAGCGTGAGCTAACATGCGAACAGATTCGCGATAGAGATAATGGCGGTTTTTAGCGCCTGTAAGTGCATCAATGTAGGCCTGCGTACTCAGCCGAATAAATAAAGATTGCATCAGGCTGGCAGGAAAACCAAGCATAAACAACAAGCAAAGCATGAATATGGCAACAAAAGCCACTTCCGTACCTACCGGCTCTCCCGGTTCCAACCACATGCGATAAACAGGTACGCCAAACACCACGCCAATGGTGGTAAGCGAAACAACGATAAAAATCATTTCGTCGCCGCCTCTGCTTTCGGGGATATTCCGGTAAATCAGCCGCAAGGTTAAACCAAGAGGAATAAGCACACATACCGACACCAATATTTCACGAATCAAAAGCTGGTTATTGCCCAAATAGAAATATAACGATAAGGCTTCGCACAATGCTAGGTGCAGAATGATCATCACAACTTGCTTGTGGGTTAAAACCCGACCGTAACGTTTGAGTACCGTGAGATACAACATGTACATGGCTAGTAGCACACAGAGATTTAACGTTGCTGCACTAGCAAGAGGAAAGCCTAATGGTTGCAGGCAAATACCGAGAAAAGCGAACCACAGCGTAACGAGGAATAGACGGCCGTAAATAGGGCTCTGGGCTTTTACCCGCTGTGAGGGAACGGGCAACACAAACGTGAACGCGACACCTACGCCGACCAGCAAGCTCAAAATGCCAATCAAAAAGTAGATTTGTTCAAAAGTGTTCACTACCACTGATCCTTCAATTCCGGCGGGATTTACCGCCTTCTAGCGCACCTAACTGATCACTTTTTTGATCACACCGCAACAACAGACATCTAATGTAAGTGTGTCAATTCCATTGTGAATAGCAAAGAAAGGTAAAATATTAACGTTATAGGTTTATAAATTATACAACTAAAGTATAGGATGTTTTTAATAAACAGCAAAGGAAGGAGAGAGAAAACCGACGCTGAACACGTCGGTTTTGATTTGAATTAAGATTTTGAAGCCTGGTAAATACCTTCTATGGCTGCATCGAGTGTTTTATCAAACTCAGCATCAGACTGCTGCGCCGATACACCTTCAGTCAATGCACGAGAGAAAGAAGCAATAATGCCTTGGTTCTCTGCCAGTTTCGCATTGGCTTCGTCGCGGCTATAACCACCTGAAAGCGCCACCACTTTAATCACTTTAGGGTGATCCACCAGCTCTTTGTAGAAGTTATCTTGCGTAGGCAGTGTCAGCTTAAGCATGACTTCCTGGCCTTCGTCGAGCAGGTTTAACTGGGTCAGAATTTCCAGCTTCAGCAGCGCTTCGGCTTCGGCTTTCTGCGGGCTGTTAATGTCGACTTCTGGCTCGATAATAGGTACCAGGCCAGCAGCAATAATTTGCTTGCCCACGGTGAACTGCTGTTCAACAATAGCTTTAATGCCTTCGTGGTTAGCCATTTTAACCACTGAACGCATTTTGGTACCGAACACATCTTGTGCCACGGCTTTCGCCAGTAATGCATCCAACGCTGGCATTGGCTTCATTAGCTGAACGCCATTTGCTTCTTCTTCCAAACCTTTATCTACTTTCAGGAATGGAATAATGCGCTTTTTCTCCCACAGGAATTTCGCTGTAGGGATACCTTCAATGTCACGGTCGAGTGTATTTTCAAACAGAATTGCACCAATAACGCGTTCGCCACTGAACACATCGCTGGTGATAATGCGGGTACGCATGGCGTGAACCATGTCGAACATTTGCTCATCTGAACTGTACTCAGACGGTTCAATACCATAAAGTTTCAGTGCTTTTGGGGTACTACCACCACTTTGATCCAGCGCGGCAATAAAACCTTTCTGCACTTTGATTTTATCCAGCATAGCTTGCTGAGCTTGTGATGCCATGAGCAACACTCCTTTTTATTTTCCGTCATTACAACGGCTGTAGGGTTGGGAAAATACTCAAGCGTTCCGCAACGTCCGAAATACGTAATGGGGCGGACAAGGCGGAATCGACTTCAGTATATTGTCGGCAAACGTCACTGTTCGCCGACAAATTGGGTAACGCGATTACGTTACACAGTGGCTGTTTCTTATTTGTTTTTTTCTTCTAAAACAGCAACTGCAGGCAGTGTTTTGCCTTCCAGGAATTCCAGGAAAGCACCACCACCGGTGGAGATATACGATATCTTATCGGCGATGTCGTACTTATCTACCGCAGCCAGGGTGTCGCCACCACCAGCAATTGAGAATGCATCGCTGTCGGCAATGGCGTGAGCCAGCGACTTAGTACCTGATGCAAACTGATCGAATTCAAATACCCCAACTGGACCGTTCCAAACAATGGTACCGGCATTTTTGAGGATTTCTTCCAGCGCTGCTGACGAATGAGGACCAATATCGAACACCATGTCTTCATCGCTGATTTGGTCTACCGCTTTCAACGTGGCTGGCGTAGATTCTGAGAACTCCGTACCAACAATCACATCGGTAGGCACTGGAATATCGCCGCCGTTGGCTTGTGCTTGGGCGATCAACTCTTTCGCTTCATCAACCAGGTCCATTTCAACCAGTGATTTACCTACGTTATGGCCCTGTGCGGCAATAAACGTATTAGCGATACCGCCACCAACGATCAACTGGTCGACTTTTTCAGCCAGAGTTTTCAGCACGGTGAGTTTTGTTGATACTTTAGAACCACCCACAATGGCAACCATTGGGCGCTTAGGGTTGTCCAGGGCTTTGCCTAACGCATCAAGCTCTGCAGCCAGCAATGGGCCAGCGCAGGCTTTCGGTGCAAACTTCGCTACGCCGTGGGTCGATGCCTGGGCGCGGTGCGCGGTACCAAATGCGTCCATCACAAAGATGTCGCACAGGGCGGCATACTGCTTGGCTAATGCTTCGTCGTCTTTCTTCTCGCCCTTGTTGAAGCGAACGTTTTCCAGAATAACCAGTTCACCGGCTTTTACTTCAACGCCGTCGAGATAGTCTTTTACCAGGGAAACCGGCACATCCAGGGCATCGTTCAGGTAATCAACCACAGGCTGCAGTGAATATTCAGCTTCGTAGTTGCCTTCTTCAGGGCGGCCCAGGTGAGACATCACCATTACCGCTGCGCCCACTTCCAGCGCCGCTTTGATTGTAGGAATAGATGCCTTGATGCGGGCATCAGAAGTGACTTTACCGTCTTTTACCGGTACGTTCAGATCCTGACGGATCAATACGCGCTGTCCATCCAGCGCAAAATCCTGCATGCTTGGAATTGCCATAGTTTTCCCTTAAAAACTCAGTTACTTTCCTCAACACCCCGACTGGTACATGGCCAGCGTGGTATCAATCATCCGATTCGCGAATCCCCATTCGTTGTCACACCATACCAGTGTTTTCACCAGTTGTCGGTGGCTCACGCGGGTTTGCGTGCCATCAACGATGCATGAATGCGGGTCGTGATTAAAATCTACAGAGACTAACGGCGCTTCCGAATAGCCTAATATACCCGAAAGTCGTCCCTCTCGCGCTTTTTTAAGTGCGTTGTTTACGTCCGAAATGTTTACTTCGGATTCCAGCGTAACACTTAAATCCATCGCCGTGACGTTTACCGTGGGCACGCGCACCGCAATCGCTTCAAACTTACCGGCAAATTTCGGCAAGATTCGTTCAATACCAGCAGCCAGGCGGGTATCTACAGGAATAATTGACTGGCTTGCTGCCCGCGCCCGGCGCAAATCTTTATTGTAAGCATCAATAACCTGCTGATCATGCATGGAAGCGTGAATAGTGGTTATGGTGCCGCTTAATACCCCGAATGCATTATCCAGTGCCTGTATAACCGGCACAATGCAGTTGGTTGTGCACGAGCCGTTAGACACTAAACGATGTTCAGAAGTGAGAGACTCTTCGTTAGTACCGAAGATAATGGTGTTATCGAGATCGGTGCTGCCAGGTTGGGAAAACAGTACTTTCCCTGCCCCCGCATCCAAATGCGCCTGACCGGCTACGCGATCAGAAAACACACCGGTGCATTCCAGCACAATGTCTACGCCTAGCTGTTGCCAGGGCAGATTGCTGATATCGGGTTCAGCCAGCAACCGGATGCTGTCTCCGGCCACATTAAGCTGATCGTCATGAAGATGCACATCAAAACCGAAACGACCATGGGTTGTGTCGTATTTCAGCAGATGGGCTATACCTTGCGGTTCTGCCAGATCATTAATCGCAACCACTTTTATCAACTGATTGCGCCCTGTTTCATACAGGGCGCGAAGTACGTTACGACCAATGCGGCCAAAACCATTTATGGCAACTCGGACCATAAAAAAACCGCCTGTTGTCGAACTGTTATAAAGACTGTGCTGCCTCAACAACGGCATCGGTAGTGATGCCGAAGTGTTTGAACAGTTCGCCTGCTGGGCCAGATTCACCGAAGGTGTCCATGCCCACAATGGCACCGCCGAAACCGACGTACTTGTACCAGGAGTCTTTCGCCAAGGCTTCAACCGCAACACGTTTTGTGACTGCTGCTGGCAGAACAGATTCTTTGTACTCGGCACTTTGACGGTCGAAAGCATCTGTACACGGCATAGACACAACGCGAGCTTTCACGCCGCTTTCTGCCAGTTTCTCAGCTGCCGCGACAGCCAGTTGTACTTCTGAGCCAGTACCAATCAGCAGTACGTCAGGTGTACCGTCGGTATCTTTCAAGATGTAACCACCTTTAGCGATGTCGGCAACCTGCGCTGCAGAGCGTTCTTGCTGCGGTAATCCCTGACGGGTGAAAATTAATGTGGTAGGACCATCGTTGCGCAAAATCGACTCTTTCCAGGCCACTGCAGACTCAACTTGGTCACAAGGTCGCCAGTTGTCAAGGTTAGGCGTAGAACGTAAAGCTACCAATTGCTCAACCGGTTGGTGCGTTGGGCCATCTTCACCCAGACCAATAGAATCGTGGGTATAAACGAAAATCGAAGGCGCTTTCATCAGGGCTGCCATGCGAACAGCGTTACGGGCATATTCCATAAACATCAGGAAGGTAGCGCCGTAAGGCTTGAAGCCGCCGTGTAAGGTAATGCCGTTCATCATAGCCGACATACCGAATTCACGTACACCGTAATAGATGTAGTTACCGGAAGCGTCTTTCGCATCTACGCCTTTTGAACCCGACCAGATTGTCAGGTTAGAACCGGCGAGGTCAGCAGAGCCACCCAGCAGTTCAGGCAGTAACGGGCCGTAGGCATTCAGCACATTTTGCGACGCTTTACGGGTAGCCGGTGCATCTGGGTTGGCTTGTAAATTAGCGATGTAAGCATCGGCTTTTTCTACAAAATCAACGGGCACGTCGCCATTAATACGACGAGTAAATTCTGCTGCTAGCTCCGGGAACGCTTTTTCGTAGGCGGCAAACGCTTCGTTCCAGCTCGCTTCAGCTGCGCTACCTTTTTCCTTGCCATCCCACTCGGCGTAAATGTCTGCTGGTACTTCAAACGGACCATGATCCCAGTTCAGTTCTTTGCGGGTTAATGCAATTTCATCATCGCCCAGCGGCGCGCCGTGACAGTCTTCTTTACCTTGCTTGTTAGGCGAACCAAAACCAATGACAGTTTTGCAGCAAATCAGCGTAGGTTGGGTAGTGTTAGCGCGGGCCGCTTCTACTGCCGAGCGAATTTGCTCAGGATCATGACCATCAACGCCCGCAATTACTTGCCAGCCGTAAGATTCAAAACGTTTTACTGTGTCGTCGGTGAACCAGCCTTCTACTTCACCGTCGATAGAAATACCGTTGTCGTCGTAGAACGCAATCAGCTTGCCTAAGCCCAGCGTGCCAGCCAGTGAACAGGTTTCGTGAGAGATACCTTCCATTAAGCAGCCGTCGCCTAAGAAGGTGTAGGTGTAGTGGTCTACGATGTCGTGACCATCTTGGTTAAACTGTGCAGCCAGTACTTTTTCAGCCAGCGCCATACCCACCGCGTTGCTGATACCCTGACCTAACGGACCTGTGGTGGTTTCTACGCCTGGCGCATAGCCGTACTCAGGGTGACCTGGCGTTTTTGAATGTAACTGACGGAAATTCTTCAGTTCTTCCAGCGGCAATTCGTAACCTGTGAGGTGCAGCAATGAGTAGAGCAGCATAGAGCCGTGGCCGTTTGAAAGCACAAAGCGGTCGCGGTTAGCCCAGTTCGGGTTGGAAGGGTTGTGTGACAGATAATCGCACCACAGAACCTGCGCGATGTCAGCCATTCCCATTGGGGCACCTGGGTGACCTGATTTAGCTTTCTGAACAGCATCCATACTTAATGCGCGTATGGCATTAGCGAGTTCACGACGAGTTGGCATGCTAACTCCTTTGATATTGGCTAATAACTACAATTTTTGACAACCCGGAGCGCGCTCCGGAAACGAGTGGTCGTCCTGCTGCCAATGATAATGAATAAAATAGTGGCAACTATTCTTACCTAAGCATAAAACCAGTTCAATGTGTTTTATGCCGTCTATACTTATCGAATCTGGTTATTTGAATCGATATCAACATAATTTACGTAACAACGAACCATTGCTGTCAACGAAACGTAACAAATAGACTTTTAGACGTCCAGAAGTAAAGATGGTATTTTTACCCAGTCTCGGTACAATGTGAATCATAGTCCGACTGCGTTTCATACCAGCGGGCAATTGAATATACCCAACCAATCATCAGCAACCTTTACTATAAAGATGATTTGGTAAACCCCAGAATAACGGAGGATTTATGGCCGCACGCCTTTTCACATCGGAATCTGTCTCTGAAGGACATCCGGATAAAATTGCCGATCAGATTTCAGATGCTGTGCTCGATGCCATATTAGAACAGGATCCCAAAGCACGGGTTGCCTGCGAAACATATGTCAAAACTGGTATGGTTTTGGTAGGTGGTGAGATCACCACATCTGCATGGGTAGACATTGAAGAACTTACCCGTCAAACCGTTAAAGAAATTGGTTACAACCACTCCGACATTGGCTTCGATGCCGAGTCATGTGCGGTTTTAAACGCCATTGGTAAACAATCACCCGACATTAATCAGGGTGTTGATCGTGCACGTCCTGAAGAACAAGGTGCCGGTGATCAGGGCTTAATGTTCGGTTACGCCAGCGATGAAACCGATGTACTCATGCCTGCGCCAATTACTTATGCTCACCGTTTGGTACAAAAACAGGCTGAAGTGCGTAAAAACGGCAAGCTTGATTTTCTGCGTCCAGATGCAAAAAGCCAGGTAACCTTCGTTTACGAAAACGACAAACCAGTAGGTATTGATGCGGTTGTACTGTCTACCCAGCATAACGAAACCGTTTCTACCGAGCAGCTTCGCGAAGCGGTAATGGAAGAAGTGATTAAGCCGGTTCTGCCTGCTGAATGGCTGACAAAAGACACCCAGTTCCACATTAACCCTACCGGTCGTTTTGTTATCGGTGGACCAATGGGCGACTGTGGTTTAACTGGCCGTAAAATAATCGTAGACACCTACGGCGGCATGGCCCGTCACGGCGGTGGTGCGTTCTCGGGTAAAGATCCATCAAAAGTTGACCGCTCAGCAGCCTATGCGGGTCGTTATGTGGCGAAAAACATCGTTGCAGCAGGGTTAGCCAAGCGTTGTGAAATTCAGGTTTCTTACGCTATCGGTGTTGCCGAGCCAACGTCTATCAGTATCGAAACCTTTGGTACTGGCGTGGTTGATGAGAAAACGCTGGTTGCTCTGGTGCGTGAACACTTCGATTTGCGCCCTTATGGCCTTATCAAAATGCTGGATCTTGAGCGCCCAATTTATCGCCCAACAGCGGCTTATGGTCACTTCGGACGTGATGAATTCCCATGGGAAGCTACCGACAAAGCAGCAGCCCTGAAAGCGTCTGTTTAAACGGTTCATCCTGTTAAATGAAAAAAACGAGTGTTTCTGACACTCGTTTTTTTGTATTTAAAATCAGCCGTCCTAAAAAAATTTAAAGATTATTTAGCAAATTTACTATTTTCTTCATCCATAAAGGCTACACTTAAGTATAAAGTACTCACACTTCAACTCTTAACTGGGCAGCAGACTCAGGCACACACAGGAATCCCAGCCATGAAAACGTTCTGGCGAGTGAGTTTGTTGATGATGTTATCTGCGTCCGCCCTGGCCGCGGAAGATTCGTTGCTGGCAGAAAAAGAAAGTAAAACTGCCTTCGTCGCTTCCCCCTATCAATCTGAGATTTCTTTTCAGAGTAAGCGCCTGCCTAAATGGCAATTTGGTGTGCGCTACAATCGCGAAATGCCTTATCACGACCAATGGGTAGACAGCATTACCACTTCTCAGTCGGTAGATTCAGTGCGGGTTTCCGCTAGCCGGATGATCCTGAAAAACTCAACTCAACGCATTTTCGCCGCGTTACAAACCAGTAACGATACCCAGGCCGCCTATTCTGAGTGGCTTTATGTACCTTACAATGCTGGTACGGCAGCCAGCGTGGGCTGGCAAATTGGCGAGCTTGATTCAGTGAAAATGGCCGTAGAATTACAATATCGCGAAGTGAGCGATACCGATATCAGTTCGTTGCTACTGGGCGTGCAATATTACTTCTAAAGCGTTTTAAGCAGTTCTAGCGTTCTGCCAAGGCTGGCAGGGATGCTGTGGAAATGTAGGTTTGCTGAATAAGTTCTGCATCTACGCTGGCGCGGTGCCTGGAAACACTGTTCGCTTTCATCAGCGCCTGCTTAGTGGCGTGCCAGTGCTCCATCTGCACTTCCGATAATATGTATTCCAGCGCACTGAGCTTGAAGGTCATCACCACGCCGGCCTCAGCATAAAGATTAATTAGCCAAGGGTAGTCAACTACCCAACCATCTGAATAGGCGACCTGTTTGCCCATGAACGCATTTAACTGTTTGCACACCTCAGTGCCGGATTGCCCGTATTTCTCCAGTTGTTCGCGGCTGATACCGTGCAACGCTTCAGCTTCGGCACTCCAATGGTGCCAACCCGGATACGGCTTAATCAAACGACAAAACCGTGCCCCATCGGCACGCTTAACACCAATTTCAATGGGAAAACTGTCGCTGCCAAAGCCACTGGCTTCAACATCAAGAATGGTAGGAGGCTGAATGATAGACACGCTTCAGGTTATTGATTATTCATACCTTAAAACTAAGTGCCTATGGGAAAAGGTGCAAGTTTTTATTGCTGTAAATTCCCTCATCCTTTGTCTAATTGCAGAATTACAGCAAGCCACTACTATTTAGCGTGTCTTGAGCCAATGAAGAAAGTTATTAGATTTCAATGAACACGTTCCGCCCCCTTCTACTGCTAATCGCTGCGTTAACGGTATACTCCACCCTTGCCTTTGCTACGAATGAAAATGCAGTTAATGAGACGACCGACAAACTGACACTCGCCCTCGATGCCGACTTAAGCGCCGTGGCTGTTGAAGGTGGCTTTGCTATTCGTCAGGGTATTGAAATCGCCATTGACGAAATTAACCAGCAAGGTGGCGTGCTAGGCAAACAACTGGAACTGGTGTTACGCGACCATCGTGGGAATCCGGCACGAGGCGTTCGCAACATCGAAAACCTGGCAGATCACAAGCAATTGCTTGCCGTATTTGGTGGCGTACACACGCCCGTGGCCCTGGCTGAACTGGAAAAGATTCATCAGCACAATTTACTGTTCATGATCCCCTGGGCCGCCGGCACAACCATTGTCGATAACAACTTCACGCCCAATAATGTTTTTCGCGTATCGATTCGTGATCAAGAAGCCGGTCAGGTGCTTATTCGTCATGCCAGCGAGGGAAACATAAAACGGGTAGCGCTGGTACTAGAACGTACGGGTTGGGGGCGCTCTAATCAAAGCTCGTTAACCAAAGCGGCTGGCGAATACGGGCTGAATATCGTCAATACCCAGTGGATTAACTGGCGACAGGATAATTTTGATACTGAAGTGCAATCGATTATCGAATCGGGTGCAGAGGCAATTATTCTGGTGGCCAATGCCCCTGAATCTGCCGTCGTTGCTAAAACCCTCATTGCGAAGCAAGCTACTCACTTACCAGTAATTGCCCACTGGGGTTTAGCAGGCGGGGATTTTGTTGCGCTAACCGGTTTGGAAAATCTAAGCCAACTAGATATCTCGGTTATCCAAACATTTAGCTTTTTACAGCAAAAGAACACAAAAGCGGCTTATCTATTTAACGAATACCAACGCAGAAACGGAGAAATGACGGGATCTGCCGTACCCGCCGTGGTTGGCGTGGCACATAGCTACGATTTAGTGCACCTGCTGGCCAAGGCCAGCGAGCAAGCGGGCACCACCGATCCAGATAAAATTCGACATGCACTGGAAAATCTGCCACCGTTAGAAGGCGCGGTAAAACGTTACGCGCCGGCGTTCTCCCCGAGTTTCCATGATGCGCTTCTGGCTGAGGATTATTTTATGACAACTTTTAATGAAAACGGACATCTCGTTCCTTTGTCTGCACAACCGTGACTGCGCGCCCGACTCTTTATCACCAACTACAACGTTATATTCTACCTCGCCTGTTAACCGCGCTGAGTGTTATCAGCGTCATTCTGTGTTTGTGCATTTTTTACTTTGCCAAGAATCAAATAAAAGCAGAGCAGCAAACTAACCTGCAATATCTCAAGCAGGATTTAATGATTACCCTGGATAATACCCAGCAGTTAATGGAAGGCATTGCCGCCAACGATCTGTTGATTAACAGCTTGATAGATATTCAGCAGCGCAAAAATTATCTGCCGGTGTTTTTTGGTTCGCTGCGTTTTACCCGGGCAAAAGTTTATAGCTTAGGGCTTTTCGAATTTGATGGCACTTTGCTCATCGAAACCCACAGTAACCAGCCGATGCCCGCTTCAATGGCGAACAGCTGGCAAGAATCCGTGCTGCAACAATCGACTTCCTTTCGACAAATTACCGACGACGGTGTGTTAATTGCCGTGCCGGTATTAATCGCAGGCGCAGCAGAGGGCGCACTGGCCCTTTATATCCCGTCATTTCAGGAACTCATTTACGAAAGAGACACCACCGCGTATCAACTCATTGTAGATAGCCAGGGCAACATACTGTTTTCGAGCCACCCAGATTTCTTCGAGGTAAATACTCACTTCGACCAGCAAAAATACGAATACTGGACATCACAGGAAACCCAATGGCAAGGTCTTACGCTTATTAGCCAAGCGCCCGCATTAGATGCCTATTCCAACGTTTTGTGGCTGATCCCCGCCATACTCATCACCTTAAGCATGGCAATTGTAATTAGTTACTACGCCACAAACCGAGCAGCACGTCTTAGTGCCTCAACCCTTCGCGGTTTGCACGACGATATTCAGCAAAGTGCCACCCGTCGTCACCCCCAATCAGCGGAAGACAGAATTGAAGAAGCGCAGGAACTGGCTGAAATCAGGGAAGCGTTTAATGCGTTGGTAAACAATATCAGTTCCATCACCCTTTCAAACCGGCAATTTTCGAACGCTATCGATTCGCTGGAAGAGATCTTGGTGGTATTGGACTCAGACAGCAATAAGATCCTCGCTAACCGCGCTTTTAATCAGTACATCTTGTATTACGACCTGAACGAATCGCAGATCGTGAGCGTGAAGAACCGGCTTTCGGGCAATACAAAAAGCCTGCAACGCACCTACGCCTCACTCAGTGAGAAAACACCGGTTATCATTAACTGGACTGCCCTGCCCTTGCTCGACGACAACCGCATGCAAGTAGGTACCATTCTAGTCGGTAACGATGTTTCTCAGCAGCGAGTGTTAGAGAAGCGGATAAACGTGATTAATCACGCCATTAAAGCGGCCACGGTGCCTATTCTTATTGCGGATGCCAAAAAAAAGGGCTTTCCCGTTATTTACGCCAACCCCCATTTCAGCCGCGTAACGGGTTTCAAAGAAGAAGAAACCTTGCACCATACTTTTTTACTGATGAGGGAATTGGAAGCTGAACCAGAAAAAGCCAACAAAATAAAAACGGCGTTGCACCAAGGTGCGGCTTGCGATGAAACTTTGCTGTGCTATCGCAAAAACAAAACGCCACTGTATATTCAGGTAATACTTACCCCCGTGTTTAACGAAGGCGAACTGGAGCACTTCGTTGCCTTCTTCCAGGATGTGACCGAACGGGAGCAAGGACAGCAGTTTCTCGAAGAAGCCCGTTTACGCGCGGAAGAATCTGCCCGCCTGAAATCGAGCTTTCTTGCCAGCATGTCGCACGAAGTACGCACACCTTTGCATGGTGTATCTGGTGCGTTGCAACTGGTAAGCAAAACCGAGCTGGATAAAACACAACAGCATTATGTGGGCCTGGCCGATGAGAGCATTCGCAACTTACAGCACATTGTGGATGACATTCTCGACTTCTCAAAAATTGAAGCCGGACAACTTAAGCTGGAAAATGTGCCGTTTAACCTGCCCTTGCTGCTAGAAACCTTGTACGAACAGTTCAGCATCAGCAGTGATGAAAAAGGGCTACAACTTAATTTGGATACTGAGCTGGCCGAGCATGTGATGGTGCAAGGCGACCCCGTGCGGCTGCGTCAGGTATTGAGCAATCTATTGAGCAATGCGGTTAAGTTTACCCAAAACGGCAGTATATTACTTTCTATGAATCTTGTAGAAACAACCAGCGAACAATGGCAGTTACAGGGCTTTGTGCAAGACAGCGGCATCGGCATAGATGAAGGCAACCTCGACAGCATCTTTGAGGTGTTTCAGCAGGAAGATACCTCAACCACCCGAAAATTTGGCGGTACGGGATTGGGCCTTTCTATCAGTAGGCAGCTCTGCCGCCTTATGCAAGGCGACCTCACCGTTCTAAGTCGCAAAGACGAAGGCAGTAAATTCTTGTTCACCGTGGCCGTTTCCAGACCCGCCTACGAAGCTTACATTGTCACACCGGACACAACTAAGCACAGCGAGTCAGAAGTTACGCTTCAACCCAGCCACATACTGATTGTGGAAGACAACGAAATTAATCAGCTTATCGCCCGGGAACATTTAAGCGAACACAAAACGCTAACCGCCAAAAACGGTGTAGAAGCGCTGGAAGCACTGAAACGACTTAAAGTGCAGTTCGATGTGATTTTAATGGACTGCCACATGCCAAAAATGGATGGGTTTGAGACTACACGGCGCATCCGCGCTGGTGAAGCCGGTGAGCGATATAAAGAAGTACCTATTATTGCGCTAACGGCCAATGCCATGAAAGGTGATAGAGAGCGTTGTGAAGCGGCAGGCATGGATGATTATATTAGTAAGCCGTTTACTGCCAAGCAGTTATTGAAAGCCGTAAGTAACGCTAAATACAAAAAGGGCCAGTAAATCATACTGGCCCTTCAAATTTATTTATCACTTTCAGGGCCTAATCTAGCGGCCATGAAGAGTAAAGATTCTAACAGCTTACTTCGCTTTGCGGCGACGCAGGCTAGCCAAACCTACCAGGCTTAAGCCCATAATAGCGATCGACGTTGGCTCTGGTACGTTTACAGACAGGTTGAAATCGCCTGATGCCAGTGCGATGTCAGTCGCTTGGTTGTTGCTGTCGAAAGACAGGAACTTAAAGCCGTTGTCTAGGCCAGTAATGCCACGAATTATGGTATCCAGGTCGATATTGCTGGTTGTATCCAGCTCCAGTACAAACCCGTCGCCATAAAATTCATTCCAACGGAAAGAAACCTGAGAGTTAACTACACGGTCGCTAGGATCATCAAGGAACACATAAGCGCCAGTACCTTCATTGAAGGTGTAGTTAAAACGAGCAGTACCCGCACCTGTAGCAGTATCGGAATAAGCATCGAACAAACCAAACAGTGCCAGCCTAGATTCCAATTGCGCAACAAAGAACACACCCGTGTTTACTTCAGCATAAGGTAACGCAGTAGAAACAGAATTTACGGTGTTGTAATCGTAAAAATCTTCGAAAGAAGCCACTGCAGCATCAATATCGTACGCACCAACACGAGTGCCATTTACGTCGATAATAGAAGCGTTTGCGCTAAAACCTGCAGCCAATGCCGCAACGGCGACTAAACTCTTGAACTTGTTCATCAGTACTCCAAATTAATGATGAATATTTTTATACTGAAAAAGTATTAGCAGGTTTAATGCCAAATGGCAAAACCTATTATTATCAGCAAGATAGGATTATTTTACAGATACTTTTTGACGGTAGTGTAAAGAATGCCGACAAAATGTTGTTGAGGAAAGAACTAGCTGATTAATTGCCCTTCTGTGATATTTAAATTACTACGCTTTGAAAATCTAGTATTCAATGAGAAATGGAACAGAATTTGATGGATTACTAGATATATATAAATAGGTAAAGTTTAGGATACCCATTTGATGTTCTTTCAAATGTCATTTCAGATGTATATTATCCCAGCCTATAAATTTTGTATTTATGTAATCATTTTGGAGCAGTTATGAGAAAAGGAATTATTCTAGCAGGTGGTTCTGGTACACGCTTACACCCCCTAACCCGAGTCGTAAGTAAACAACTTATGCCGGTTTACGATAAGCCAATGATATTCTACCCCGTAGCAACATTGATGCTGGCCGGGATCAAGGACATTCTCATTATTACTACTCCGGAGGAGCAAGGTCGATTTAGAGAGTTATTGTCTGATGGTTCTCAGTTTGGCATCAATATCGAGTACGCCGTTCAACCTTCTCCCGACGGTTTGGCTCAGGCATTTATTATCGGTGAACAATTTATCGGAAACAATTCTTGCACCCTAATTCTTGGCGACAATATCTATTACGGCCACGATTTAAAAGCGTCTCTAAACAGTGCATCAAATCGCCAAAATGGGGCAACTGTTTTCGGCTACCACGTAAACGATCCTGAGCGTTATGGTGTCGTTGATTTTGATAACGACTGGAATGCACTTTCAATTGAAGAAAAGCCTCTAAAGGCAAAGTCAAACTATGCGGTTACGGGTTTATATTTTTACGACAACCGTGTTGTTGATTTTGCCAAGGCAGTTAAACCCTCCCCTCGTGGTGAACTTGAAATTACTGACTTGAATAACCTTTATCTACAAGACGGTTCATTGAAAGTAGAACTCATGGGCCGTGGGTCTGCCTGGCTAGATACAGGTACGCTGGATAGCCTGCTTGATGCTGCTAACTTTGTTGCGGCTATCGAGAAGCGTCAGGGCCTGAAAGTGTGTTGTCCGGAAGAAGTGGCATACCGGATGGGTTATATCGATGCCGCGCAGGTTGAAAAACTAGCGAAGCCACTTATTAAAAGCGGCTATGGCGATTACCTAATGAAAATCATCAGTGGTCGGGTTAAAAGTTAAGCGCGCACCTTCATCTTTTGAATAATTGGAAGCAGCATTACATGCAAGTAGTAACCACCGACATCCCGGATGTCAAAATCATAGAGCCGCGTGTCTTTGGTGACGAGCGCGGCTTTTTTCTTGAAACCTTCCGCACTGACTGGTTCAAACAGGAATGTGCCGATGTGGATTTCGTGCAGGATAACCACTCTAAATCCAAGCAGGGCATTCTTCGTGGCTTGCACTATCAGCTAGAACAGACGCAGGGTAAATTAGTCCGTGTTGTTAGCGGTGAAGTTTTTGATGTGGCCGTGGATATGCGAAAAGGCTCGCCGACGTTCGGCAAATGGGTTGGCGTGTTACTGTCTGCTGAAAATAAGCGTCAGTTGTGGGTGCCAGCCGGTTTCGCGCACGGCTTTTATGTGACCAGCGAATCGGCTGAGTTCGTGTACAAGTGTACCGATTACTATCATCCAGACAGTGAAGTTTCCGTGAAGTTTGATGATCCGACTATCGGCATCGACTGGCCTCTGGTAAATGGTGAGGCACCGTCGCTGTCTGCAAAAGATACGGATGGCCTTGCCTTTACCGACGCACCGACATTCTAAGGAAAGCCCATGACGATTGTAGTGATAGGGAAGTCCGGGCAGTTAGCGTATGAACTGCAAAAGGCAGGCGGTGATGACATTGTTTGTCTGGGTCGTGATGATATTGACATCACGAATCCAACCGCGCTCACCGAAAAGCTGGACAGTCTTAAGCCTGACGCCATCATCAATGCTTCTGCGTACACCGCGGTAGATAAAGCCGAATCCGAACCGGAAGCGGCAGCGCTGATTAACACGCAGGCCGTGGCAAATCTCACTGACTACTGCAAAGCTAACGGCATCTTTTTGGTACACGTGTCTACCGACTATGTATTCAATGGTAAGAAAGGTTCTCCCTACACGGTGGATGACACCATCGAGCCTCAAGGCGTGTACGGCAAAACCAAAGCTGATGGCGAGAAAGCGCTTCTTAACACCATCCCGGATACATGCTGTTTAATTCGCACTGCCTGGGTGTATTCCACTCATGGCAATAATTTCGTAAAGACCATGCTGCGCCTGATGGCTGATAAACCGCAGCTTACCGTGATTGATGACCAGATTGGCTCGCCCACGCTGGCTAGCGGCCTGGCACAGGCTTGCCTGTATGCGGCACAAAACAAAACAGCGGGTGTATTCCACTGGACTGACGAAGGCGTTACCAGTTGGTATGACTTTGCACTGGCCATACAGCAACTGGCTGTTGAAAAAGGCCTGCTGGAAAGCAGAATTCCTGTACTGCCCATCCCGTCGTCTCAATATCCAACACCGGCCAAGCGACCGCACTACAGTGTGCTGGATAAAACCCTGACCCGTGAGACTTTTTCTTCACTGCGACCCACACACTGGCGTGAGCAACTGTCTGCCATGCTGGATGCACTGAAAGCACAACAGAGCAACGAACAATGAGCAAAACCATTTTAGTCACCGGCGGTGCCGGCTTTATCGGTTCGGCGGTGGTCCGTCACCTGATTAACGATACCGACCATACGGTAATCAACTTGGATAAACTGACGTACGCCGGTAACCTGGAGTCACTGACTACCGTGTCAGACAGTGACCGTTACGCTTTTGAGAAAGTGGATATCTGCGACGCCGAGGAAGTAAAGCGTGTCTTCACTGCTCACCAGCCAGACGTCGTGATGCATCTGGCAGCAGAATCCCATGTTGACCGCTCTATCGACGGCCCAGGTGAATTCATCCAGACCAATGTAGTCGGAACTTACACATTGCTGGAACAAGCCCGTGCTTACTGGTCAAAGCTTGAAGGTGATAAGAAAGACGGCTTCAAATTCCACCACATCTCCACCGATGAAGTATATGGCGACCTGCCACATCCGGATGAAGTTGAGCCAGGCACAGAACTGCCACTGTTTACTGAAACAACGCCGTATGCACCGAGCTCCCCGTATTCTGCGAGTAAAGCGTCTTCCGACCAGCTGGTTCGCGCTTGGCTGCGTACCTACAAGCTGCCAACACTGGTGACTAACTGCTCAAACAATTACGGCCCGTATCATTTCCCGGAAAAGCTCATCCCGCTGGTAATCCTGAATGCACTCGCTGGTAAAGACTTACCTGTTTACGGAAAAGGTAATCAAATCCGTGATTGGTTGTTTGTGGAAGACCACGCCCGTGCATTGGTCGTGGTAGCCCTGAACGGTGAAATCGGCGAAACCTACAACATCGGTGGTCACAACGAGAAGCAGAACATCGATGTGGTGAAAACCATCTGTACCATTCTGGATGATGTGAAGCCGAAAGAAACCAAATACGCGGAACAAATCACCTACGTAACAGACCGCCCGGGACACGACATGCGCTACGCTATCGATGCATCTAAAATTCAGAAAGAATTGGGCTGGACGCCCCAGGAAACCTTCGAAACTGGTATCCGCAAAACTGTGGAGTGGTATCTGAACAATGAAGCCTGGTGGAAAGCCGTACTAGATGGCAGTTATCAAGGCGAGCGGTTAGGAACAAATAAGCCATAAATAGCTAAACTATACTTTTTTTGCGGAGCTACCAAATAAAAACCTTAAGACATTTGATTTCTCAATGAAAAAACAAAAAGCAACACAAAAAAGAAAAGTAACAAGACAAATAAAGATAAATTGATAGAAAACAGAAAGCCTAAAATTAACCAGAAAAGCACTAACGCAAATGATAATTGGATGGTGCAGCAGATAAATAGAAAAAGCATTTTTTGAGAAATATCTTGAGGCACCAGACGGCCTGTCAAAATAAATCTTGAAAATAGAAAAGACAGTCTGGGACATAAAAATTGAAGAAAAAGCACCTAAAATTAGTAAATAATGTCTGTAGTCTGTAGACTGCGAAGAAAAAAGGTAGCTATAAGATAGAGAGCTAACGACTCCGAAAGTCGCAGAGAAAATATTAAAACGCAGAAACTTTTCTAGTAACTTAAGCCTCACACATACAAGCAAACCAATTAAAAAATAAGGTAGATAATATAAAAAGTTACGAAGGCTAAAATAATTACCAAAAAAACTAAGCGGAACTGTCCGGCCTATATTAAAAATCAGTATTTTCCAGGCAGCTATAAATATACTGATAAGTAACAAACAAAAAAAAGTATTCGTTACTTTAATTTTCATAAAAGAAAGAGATTTTTGCTTAGAAAAAAAACCCCATGAAATAGCTAAAAATATTGACATCATAATGATCGGAGGTAAGAACCAGAGATGCCCAATACTATGCCCTGCACCGGAGGTCATAAGCCCATAAAAGTGAGAAACAAATAACTCAAAACTTGAATCTATAAAACTTAAAAAGAAGTTTTGAATTGTAACAAGTATTAGTACACCGGTAAGAAAAGGAACACCTAACCTAACAATCCGCTGCTTAATCCAACTTTCTCGAGATCTCCGACTCAGTATAAGAGCTGAAAAAAAACCAGCGATTATGAAAAATGCGGGCATTCTAAAACTGTTTACAATCCCACAGAAATAAGAGAATAAAAGATAACTCTGATCAGAATTCACAGACCAACGAACAGTAGAATAAACTAGAGCTGCATGATATGGAATTCCCAAAATCATCAAAACAGCGCGAGCAGAATCGAGAAAGTAATATCTATCCATAGCAAAAATACATTTGAATCATCGAGAAGACCTATCTGACTCCCATTTATAATTATCAATAGTTTTGTATTGTAACTTAGCTCGTAGTCTAAAAATAGCGACAAACGCAACATAAATACATGCAGAAAAAAAACTTTTTGACAAAAATAAAGGACGTAAAGAATTTTTATAATTAACGACTGGAAGATGTTTATAAAGTGAATTATCTCTAATCTGCATGGTACCTAAACGAGAGCGAGTCTTTATCTTAATTAATGACCATATATCTTTAGGTGCATTCACATAAACAAAAGCATTGGGAACATTTGAAATTTCTGACTCTTTAAACTGACTACGAACGAAATTATCATCAGCTATTACATCGGGAAAAATATCAAATCTCTTTCTAGACTCTTCACTAATTACGTAGGTACAAGTTGCGATAACCCCCTGCTTAACATAAGGCAATTTTAACCATATATTATAAAAACAACGAACAAGTAGAGGACTCAAACTAGTATCTATAACAGGTGAGGGAGAAAGAAGCTTTTTGCCAGTTTCTTCAAAAAACATCACTGTGCTAGATATTGCGCTTTCAGAAAGACTGCAGTCAGCATCTAGATAGAAAACAGGCCATTCGGTAACGAAAGTCTCAGCGATATTAATTGCGTTGGTTTTTGACGGTTTATCTATATTAAGGCATTTGATATTAGGATATTTTGACAAGACTAGCTCATAAGTACGATCGTCACACCCATTACAAGCAACAATTACATTAGAAAAATCTATTTGACCTTCCAGACTAGATAAACAATGTAAAATGTTAGACTCTTCATTATGGGCAGGGATAATAACAGATGGCATAAAAACCTCAAAATATTTATCAATTTTTAGGTGAATAATTACTGGATGAATTGTATATTAAATAATAAAATAAAGCTATTATATCTAGACAAAGTTCTTAAATATGAAAATTAAAGTATTGGCAGTAGCGTCAGGTGGTGGTCACTGGAAACAGTTAATGGTTTTGAGTGAGTCTTTTGGTGAAAATGTACATTACGTGACAACAATTGATGGACTACCGCAACAAGAAAAAATATCTGCATTTTCAATTGTTAAAGATTGTAACAAGGAAAACTTGTACAAGTCATTTAGTACGATTTTCAATATATATAGAATAATTAGAAGAGAAAGACCACAAATAATTATTAGCACAGGAGCTGCTCCGGGTCTCATCGCAATATTTATAGGTCGTATTATATTCAGAAAGAAGTGTATTTGGATAGATAGTATTGCTAATAGTGAAAAACTGTCACTTGCTGGACGACTTGCAAAATTTGCAGCAAATGAAGTCTTGACTCAATGGGAACATTTAAAAACTGAAAAAGTTAATTACCACGGAGGAATCTATTGATGACCAATATTTTTGTTACTGTAGGGACTCAATTGCCTTTTGTAAGGCTAATCGAAATAATCAATGAGTGGTCAATGAATGAACAAGTGAATATTATCGCACAAACGTGCGGTTCAGAGTGTAATTCTGAAAATATTCAAGTAATCGACTTTTGTTCGCCTAGTAGGTATCAAGAAATAATCAAGAATACAGATATAATAATTGCTCATGCTGGCATGGGAACCATAATCTCCGCTCATGAAAATAACATACCAGTAATCGTCTTTCCACGTCGATATGAGTTAAATGAACATCGAAATGACCACCAAATAGCTACAGCTAATAAATTTACAAATACAGATGGCGTCTATGTTGCTTATGAAAAATCAGAATTGATTTCTTTACTCAATAATGTAGATAAGCTAAAGCCAGCAGAAGTAATCTGCAACAAAAATAGATTGAAGATTTTAAGTTATATAAAAAACATCATAGATAATGAAAATAAAATCCTTGCTTAGAATTTTTTTATAATTTTGGCTGGGACGCCAGCCGCCATTGTATTACTAGTAATAGACTTTGTGACTACAGAACCTGCAGCAATTACACAATTATCACCAATTTCAACCCCAGGTAAAACTTTAACACCTGTTCCTAACCAAACATTATTACCAATTACTACTTGCTTACAATCTACACTGACGGAAGAGTCAACAATAGTACCATCAGACTCCCTCACCCTGTTTTCACCAGTTAGAAAACAATACTGACCGAACCGAACATTATTTCCAATTTTGACTGGACCAATAATTATATTGCCAATGCCGAGATTAGAATTGCAACCGAGTGCAACGTCACCGTGAAAAGTATTCACGACGGCGTAATCTTCGATAAAACAACCCTCAGATAAATAAAGTTTAGAACCTTTAGGAACGCTATCAATTCTTGCTTTTAATGAGATAGAATTTTTCCCACGACGAACAACCATAAAGCGAGCACGTAAACGAATAGCGAAACAATACAAGAATTTAATTATATCTCTAATAAGCAATAGAATTGATGACATTAAAGTAATCTCGATTTAAATATCGTTACAGCCTTAATAAAGTGCGACCTGAATATCATAGCCAACAAAAATAGCGAGGTGACTGTACAAAAAATGAAACCCATAAGTAATTTGACTATATCAGAATCAGTATATGAACTTAAAAAGCTATAGAACAAAAAAGTAGTCACAACGTATAAAAAAATGAATAAATAAAGTTGGGATATCACTTTAAGATATCTACGTTTACTTAAATTCAGATAGCCTAAAACGGAAAATGAAAATAGCACATGATAAATAAAAGAACCTACAAACATAGAGATTGGTACAAATTCTAGGCCTAAACTTGCACCAATAAGGACTGACAATAAAAGTATTGAAAAACTAGCATAAGACCACTTGACTAACATTTGAGGCTTACCAGAGCCTAAAACTCCCCATTCAAATACAGAATCTAATGCATATGTAATACTTACAAGAGAGAGTATCGAAAGAAAATATGCCGCCGGAAGCCATTCATTTCCTAAGACTATTGAAATAAGTTCATTAGCATAAACGGAAGCAAAGAGCATAAATGTTGTTATAATAATTGTCAAAATAGATAATATATTGAAAAAACTATTCTCAAATTCGGACTGATCTCTAATTTTATCCGATAAGAAAGGAATAATCGCACCAGCAACAGGCGCCAAAAGTTGAATGGCAGGCAAAAACATAATACTAACCGCCATACTATAAAACCCCAAATCTTGGGTAGTAAAAAATATACCAACTATAATTTTGTCAAAATTTCTAGAAAGTACATTTATAACTCTGTAAACAATTACAGAAGATCCAAAATCAATTATGAATTTGTACTTACTAAATTCCAACTCAGGAAGAGACGGCCTCCATTTTGAAATTAGGTTGATAGCAACGGAATGGGCAAATACCCGTACAACGGGTATAGATGCGATAGCCCAGTAACCAAAACCAGAGTAGGCCAATGCTATAGGTATGATTGAAGCGCAAGTTGCAGCTATAATTTCGGAAATACCAAAAAAATCTTGCCTATGATATCTTTTTACAAATGCATTATGGCAAATAGTGAAACTTGTGAGAAAGATAGCAATGGATAAAAATAAACTTAGATTAAATATCTCGGGATGTCCGTAGAAAAATCCCAAAGTTATTCCGAAAACTATGAAAATAAGTCCAACAATGACAATAAAAAGTAAGCTGAACCAAAAAACTCTCGAAAGTTCAAGATGGTCTATTTTTGCTTTTTGAAGTATGAACGAAGTTGTTCCTACATCAGCAAATACAAGGAAAAAAGCTACAAATGGTAAGACTAGATTTACTAAACCAAAATCTTCCGGAGAAAGAAGACGAGCTAGTACTATAGCTGTACTAAGGCTAGCAATTAGTCTGACTGCACCAGATACTACATTTACAGAAGCTCGAAGCGCAAGATTCCCATTTAATCTTGTTAATGAGTTTTGAGTCCATGCAGGTAAGGCTTTTTCCATAAAACATTAAATTCCAATTATGTGTTTTTAATAATGCCAAGTTTACCGGTACTAACAGGTTTAATAATCTTAGCGGGATTTCCTGCAATTAGAACATTATCACTGAAAGATTTAGTCACGACTGCCCCCGCGGCAACAACCACATTATTGCCTAGATTGACACCAGGCAAAATTAGTGAATTTGCACCTATGAAACAACAATCACCAATGATTACCGAGCTATGAAGATTTCTCGCCATATCATGTGTAAGTATAGTAGAACCAAAAGCTAGATAACTATAATTCCCGATTACAACACCTTTAGGATTTGTTTTATCTAAATTCGATTTTAAAGAAATTTTAGTACCCTCCCCGATAGTCATACCTAATATTTTTCTTAGAAAAAATATTCGAATATCAAGAATAAAATATCGAATTGTTACATTTAAAAGCCACCACATTTTGTTCTTTAACCAAGAGAATTTATTTTTCACTTCTGTAACCCTTGCTCCAATCTGAACGTTCGTTTAAAACCTTATTCCATTGCTTACAGGCTGCAGAATTATAACCTTTAAATAAACTAAGCAAATATTTATTGAGAACATAAAATTTCAAAAGGTTAATATTTACCTTTCGCGCAAATTTACTATCATAACGGAGCGATAGCTCGGACTTCCCTTTCATAAGTTTGACTAACTTTGAAGAAAACTCAGAATGACTGGCTCCCCCCTTATGAATAATCTTGGCATTTGAGCAAACTTTGGGACGAAAGCCTAATAATTTCGCCTTATAGCAAAAGTCCGCCTCCTCTGCGTACATAAAGAAAGACTCGTCTAAGCCCCCCAATTCGTTCCACAATTTCTTGGTGGTAAGGAAAAAACAGCCAGAAATGATATCTACAGTCTTGTCGGAATTTCTATTCCATCCACCATAATTATTTCTGTTAAAAAAAGCGCTATTTTTGAATAGTAACGAAAGGCCAAGTGCAGAGAAGAGCAGATCGCGCGTGTTTTGATGATGCCACGCGTGTTGAGTGTTAACACTTCCATCTTCCTCGACGGTCACCCCTCCCCAGATATTATTTTCCGGATTAGACCGGGCAAAGGCAAGTAAACGCGATACAGCGTCATCTAGTATTAACGTGTCGGGATTTAGTAAGAGGATATACTGTCCCTGAGATTTACTAACACCTAGATTCACCCCTGCTGCGAAACCAGAGTTCTCTGGAGATAGATAAAAAAATATGCGTTCCATTTCTTCGAATTCATCCTTCAGTATTTCATAAGAATTATCCGGGGAAGCATTATCAATAATTATTACTTCGTAATCTTCTTCTAAATTACTATTTACTAGTGACTTAAGACAATTACGAGTTAGTTCTAGAGTGTTATATGAAACGAGTATAATGGAGAGCATCTATTTTTCCGTCCTTGATAAGTTTTTATTGTGCACATTTACTAAGCCAATTATGAAGCCAATGAATAAATATGTAATTGGATGCACTCGATCGAAGAAATCTACCGTTGCCGACCCTAAAAGCAAAGATGCGAAACTAAAATAAAAGGTCATAGCTAGTTTATTTCCAGTATTAATATAAGTCCTAAAAACTTTTACTAAAACTAATATCCAAACACACAGTAAGATGTATGTAGAATATAAACCGTTCATCAGAAAAGCACTTAACCAATAAGAATCGACACTTTGAATCATCCACCAAGGTCTAGTCCACTTTGAGTTACTTGCCATGCCAAAGAAAGAATACCTTAAAACGTCATCCCATGCATGAAACCATTGCAAGTAGCGATAGTACGCAGTGTGTGGGTTTAAACTTACATTCAATATTAGAAATAGTAATGCGCCCTTCGCAGTAAAGAGTTGCAAGCCGGCAAGTATCGTACATGCAATAACGAAAACGTATTTACGAAAAAAAGGTAACAGTGTATTAATTCTTTCAAGTAAATATAATCCAAATTGCATCAACAACATAAGATACGCAACGGAACTTACAGCCACTATAACTGCAGTGAGTAAGCCTGAAAGAAGCAATAATCTACGCCACCCCTTAAAGTATAAAAAAACAAATGGGACGAATGTTGCAGCAACGATTGCATATAAAATTGGATGTGCGAAGACCGTACTACTTCTATGCATATTCATTCTTATATAAGAATCAGAAAGCTGCTCTAAATATTCACTACCTGCCAATTCACCAAAAAAAACATGGAAATAACGATAGCCTGTAATAGCCTCATCTATCCCGAAGGGTGCTAGGAAAAGAAAAATACATGCA
Organism: Alteromonas sp. ABH2_165; assembly: GCF_056159945.1. Classification (NCBI taxonomy): domain Bacteria; kingdom Pseudomonadati; phylum Pseudomonadota; class Gammaproteobacteria; order Alteromonadales; family Alteromonadaceae; genus Alteromonas; species Alteromonas sp. ABH2_165. The sequence continues at coordinate 311,452 of NZ_JBSWWF010000006.1, read as the reverse complement.
ACAACCGTGATAAAAGATTTGAAAGATACATAATTTTTCTCTAAAGCAATTCTTCCCAGGTAAAAAGATACGAAAACTTCTAAAAAAAGAATCAACCCGCTTTGTATGCCAGAAGAGCCCTTAACATAAATAAAAGACACTACACACCATAAGCAATAAGCTAATAGCAAATATTCAACAAATCCTGGACGAATATCCCTAATAAACCTGCAAACAATAAAAAAAGAGATAATTAGGCATATCCTGTATATTTCAAATCTAACCTCTCCAAGTAAGAAGTAAAATTCAGCTGGTATAACCAGGCACAAAAAATAAAATATACAAAATCTAATATAGTTCACGAATATGTACCAATCAGATACTAGCCTTTTTCACCGGACTACTATAGTAGTCTGGATAATCTTTAACATACTCATCAAAATAATAGTCAGGTACTTTATTAGCAACGATACCATCCACTCTAATTTTACTATTTCTGATTGATGAGAAAGCTTTTCTGACATGCCCTTTTTTAGTGTTTTCAACATCAATAACGTGAACACAGCAGTCGACTGAATTTGACAGTACTAATGAATCACTTACCAAATTTATTGGGGCAGTATCAAGAATAATGTAATCAAAGTTCTCTTTTAAATTTGCAATAACTTCTACACATTCCTGAGACGATAGAAGCTCAAGTAAGTTTTCAGAAAATTGACCATTCGGAATGTATGACAAATTGTACTGCTCTAACTTAACTATAACTTCTTCGACATCGTGTGTACGAGCAATTAGATCAGTTAATCCTGGTTTAGCGGGATCTGCTAGCACTTTTCTTGAAAGCGTTGGATTTCTAAGATCACAATCTATTAATAATACTCTGTGCATCTGTGCTAACGATAATGCGAAAGCCAAGCTAAATGAACTTTTGCCTTCACCAGGTAAGGCAGACGTTATCGAAATAACTTTTCTTTTTGATGCTAGGTTAGATAGTAAAAAGTTAGTTCTAATAGAACGCAGTGACTCGGTATAAAACGGATTATCATTTTCAAAATAGTATGATGGAGTTAGTACATCTGAAACCTTGTCATTAGGCAACTTACCCAGAACTTTTGCGTGAAGATCTGTCTCTATAGAATCGATATTTAAGTAATAATTATTCAAGAAAACCATCAGTAAGATACATGTAGTACCCACAAGGATAAAAAGAACAAATGCAGCTAAGACAATTAACGATTTCTTAGGCTTAATTGGGTCGTAAGGTACCTGAGCATAATCAATTATACGAGCGATTTCATTAGTAAAAGTACTTGCAATATCAAGCTCTTTAAATCGTGTATCTACCGTACCAATCATCACCTTCAATCGTTCAACTTCTGACTTTAGTCGGATATACTGATCTTCAACAGTACTAATATCTTGAAATGCATTTTGTGTGGTGTTTAATTCAGAATTTACATTTGAAAGATTTTCTTGAAGTGACTTAAGCTTAAATTCAAGATCGCCACTGACTTTAAACATCTCATTTTTAATATTTTTATCAATTTGAGTAACACTTGCTCTCGCTTCTATGATATTTGGATGTTTAGGGCCATATCTCTCCTGTAGAACCGATAACTTATTATCAGCAAGGATTTTAGTATTTCGTAATGTCTGTAAAACAGAATTATATTGAATTAGATTATTATTACTTAAAATATCTTCTAAATCTAATTCCTCAACCGACTTCAATTGGCTTTTAACTAATAAAACTTCACTTTCTAATCGATTTTTACTCTCAATTAATGATTTTAGTTTTTCGGATTGACTAATATTGATATTGTCATTTAAATCTACCAAATTTTTATTTTTTATAAAGGAATTTAACTTGGTCTGAGAAATCTCTAGTTCTTTCGCAAGTTCTATTCCCTTTTCTTTCAACCAAGAAACGGTTCTATCAGTATTATTGACCCTGTATGCTAGTTGTTGTGCAATGTATAACTCAGCAATTTTGTTTGCTATTTGAGCAGAAAGTTGAGGGGAATCAGACTCATAGCTTATTAAAATTACATTGGAACTTTTTACAGATGACAGCGTAAGATTCTGCTTAAACTTTTTTAGAAGTTTTTGTTCAGCTACAGATTGAGAGAAGAGATTGTTATCAAGATTAGTTGATTTAATTTTATTTTCATTATCTGAAAGAATTGATTTAATAAAGTTTTTGGTTAATGATTTTATTTTATAGCCTAAACCAGCAGATTCATTGAAGAATGGATGCTTTTTTAATTTCAAATCATCTATTACCTGCTGTGAAACTCTATCTGACTTCATGATCTGAAATTGAGTATTCATGTACTCGCTTTCTGATCTATCTAAAGTAAAAGGGTCAACCATACTTAGGGGCTTTATTTCTTGTGCATCAAGTTGAATTGATGCAGTAGCCGAATAGATTGATGGAAGTTTCAGCACTAAATAAGCAACAAACAATGTCAAGATAGTTGAAATTAAAAGAACTTTCCAAAAATGCTTTTTCAAAGACCTAATATAGTCAGTCATTTCGAAACTAGTTTGTACAATAGAGTTATTTGTCTCAGAATTCATAATTTATAACTACCTTAAAAAAAAGTTTCGGCAACTATGACAGTATCGCTGGGGCGTAATACAAAATCGGCAGATACGTTCTTAATGATTGATTTTTTACCACCTTCAACTCTCTCAACTTTTATATTGTCTGTGTTTGCTCGTAAACTATAGCCACCGGCTCTGGCAACAGCCTGGGTCAAAGACATATTTGGCTGAAACTCATACTGACCTGGAGATGTAACTTCACCAATTATAAAATAAGGTCTATAACTGATAATATTGACCGACACTTCAGGTTTAATGAGATAGTCCCCTTTCAACTTGTTGTAAATTAACAACTCAATATCCCTCAATGTCAGACCATCTAAATTTACTTCACCAATAAATGGGAAGCTTATATATCCATTATTACCGATCTTAAATTCAGAAGTTAAATCTGGTTCTCCCAACACAGTAATTTTGATTACATCTCCATTGGCTATTCGATAATCGTTAGCCTCTGCAATTCCAATGTATAAATTTGCAAGAAGAAAAAAGATTGTTATTACTATTCTTTTCATAATCTGTATTCCATGGAGATATAAATTTCATTTAAGTTGTATGTGTTCAGCATTGTGAAACCATTAGCATTTTTCACAACATAAGATGTGCCAAAGTTAAGTCTCTCACTAAGATTCTTTTTAAAACTAATAGAATATGTATTAATGTCTTGTGAATTCAAACTCTGACCACGTAATTCGTCCTGGCGTAGACTATAACTTAGATTGATTTGATAATCAGATGACTTCCATCGTAAACCAATCGAGGTATTTTCTGAAAGTCGGTAACTATTAGCAAATGCTGACTCTATGATTGCGCGACTATAAGAGCTATTGAAATCTAAAAAATTTGAAATCGGTTTTCTAATTTCTATGTCAGCTGTAAGGCCGTCGAAACCGGTCGAGGTATTATCAAATTTTTTACTCTTATATCCAATATTACCGCTTACTGAAAATTCATTTATTAATTTTAAGTTTGTAAAAATATTAAAGTTATAGCTTTTCGAGTCTCTATAGGTACTTTCAATACTTCTATAGTTCGTATTTCGATAACTAACTACTGTTCTTATCTCCGATTCGCTACCTAATGGAAAATAAGCACCTAGTCTTATTGTATTTTTATTATTATCTAATCTACTAAATCTTTCTCTCTGATTAGTGTACTTCTTTAAAGTTGAATCTATCCCTGCTATTAAACCTACTGTAGACGATTTTCTTGAGTAGGAATAATCTATTGTGTAATTGTTAGTTCTAAAAGTAACAGGTTCAATAGCTCTCTCTAGGTACTGGGAAATACCAGTTCCAATATTATTATGACTATTGTTATTACTGAAGTTAATTGAAACTTTATGTTTGCTGTGATCAATGATTTTACTAGCTAATTTTATAGAAGTATCTAGATATTCATAATCAGAACTTCTAGTATAAAATCTCTTTGAAAAGGATAGGTCAAAGAACATTTTTCGTTCAAAAAAGCTAGGATTAACATTTATTTTCGGAGATACTGTTGTAAAAAAGGAATCCGACTTTGAATTTTGAGATCTTAATACATTGTCGGTGTAACCTGTATTTATGTTAATTTGAGTAGTTACACGTTCCTGAGCTAATGTAAACGTACTGAAAAAACAAAGGGAAAGTATAAGAGCTTTTTCACTCTTATACTTTTCATTTTTCATGGTCATAATGGTTTTACAATTCATTGTATTGAACAGATTACCGGTTGAGGATCTTGCTCTTCTTGGATTAATTCATATGAACCAACATCAAAATTGCTGTCACGTCTAGCACCTCTAATGTCGTTCGGGCTTAGGTTCAGTGACTGATCTGAATAACCAGCATCAACCAAGCTCGAATTAGGATTTAGTTCATAGTTGAAAGTATCCGGATCCTTGAAGTAAGTATAATAATCTTCAAAATCGACTTGATAGTTTGAGGAATAAAATACGCCTTGATTTGCTTCAATTACCTTGGAAATATTATTAACTACCTTATTTCCTGTTCCGAATGTACCATTCTTATGATGATTGATTTTTATCCATGGTCTTTTGTTATCCTCGATAGGATCTATTATTGTATTATTTGCAACAATAGAATTATTACTTCCAAGTAAAGTTATTGCATTATATGTATTCGTTATAACCAGGTTATTTTCAATTCGAAAATTATTAAAAAAACCGTCAAAAAGACCAATTCCTTGAAATTCACTCTTTAATCCAGGATTTGGGTGATTATAATCGCTGATAAATGTATTGTGAGAAATTACTAAATTCTCTATTTGACCACTTCTTCCAGCCCAACTTTGGAAGCCGTCATCGTGATTTCCATCTATTTTGAAACCGTTAGCTACAAAGTTATATTCGAAATTCGAATTATCACCAAGTCCTCGCAATGCATCCCCAGAGAAATTGTAGATTGAATTATCTGTTACTACAGAATTTTCGCCTTCAGCAGATATTCCAAAACCTATATTTTTAAGAATATTTCCATCGGCCACAAAGTTTGTTGCTTCGCTACGAATACCGTCAACTACATTATCCAACCAATCTTGTTTACCCCAGTATTCTGTAGAATCAGTTGTTTTTACTACGGAATTTTTGATTGTAATATTCTTTACTGGGCCTTGCCATGAATGCTTTTCAAAAAACACTATATACCCGCCGCGCAATTTACTCCGTGAAGAATAATCATAATTAAATTCTATTCCATCAAATGACCAGTTTTTTCCACCGATCATAGATAAGCTCCCAACTATAGGTTCTTCTCCACTGGCAGCTTTTATATAAATAGTCTCGGCATTTACCATGTTGTACATTTTTAAATCACCATGATTACCAGTTTTTAATACTAATGTATCTCCAGCTTTAATTGGCGCATTTTCGTTTTTAAGAATTAGTTCATTGTTACCGTTCCAGTTGTAAGGTAATTTATACTTATTTGTAGATACCAAATCGTTCTCTAACACCTCTTGAAGCGAGGGGAAAGGATTCTCGATCGAACCATCTCCACTTAATGAACCATTTACCGGATCCAAATAGAATGTATCTGCTAGGACATTTCCTGATAGAAAACACATAGACGTTGTAAATATAAGTACCGAAGCTTTCATTTGTGACACCTTAATGGGTTATTGACTGACGCCATCAAGATTAGCAAAGATATTTTTATCAAAAATCTGCTGTACCATAATGAGTTCTCATTTTTTATACCTTAATGATCTACTTTGCTATTAAAAATGTTGATAAACAAGGGCTTGAGTTTTTTGTTACCAAATTCACTAAGATGGTCATCATCAAAATACAGTGGCCTTAAGTTATCTGTTCCATAGCAATTTTTCTCATCACAAAACGATGTAATCGGATCAGCTATGGTTATCCCACAAGAATTCGCTATTTTAGTATTAGCTCTTCTAACTTCAACACTTCTTTGGTAGTAATCATCCAATGTTATCGAGAATTCAGATACCGTATCTTCTGTCATAAACCTTTTTACCATTTCTTTTGGCACAGATACCCCCATCTCGGGAATTGGTTGAAATAGTGTTATGTGTTTATCGCCAAGGACGTCGCACAGAAGTTCTTTGGTATTCGCCTCATAGGCATTAACAATGCTCTCTTCGTTGTATCTTAAAAATCTTATTCTAGGCTTACCAACATACTCTAGAGGTCCCTCATTCTCATTATAAAGAGCCCGGTTAATTCTATTGACAAATATCAAATTTACAGACGGCGGGAGTGACTTAAGTAAATTAAAAAGTCGGTCGTTATATTTCTCGCAACCTCTAGTTGCTTCATATTCAGTAGTAACAAAATTAGGGACAGTAGGACATGAAGAACGAGCAATCATATCCACTTTCAAATGATTCTCATTTGCTGCTTGCGTAAATGCTGAAAATATTGCGTCAGCATGGCTATCGCCAATTAGTAAAAAATCTAGATTATTAATATCGGTCTTGTCTAAGCACAATTTAGGTCTATTCGAACTTGCATTTTTTTTCAAGCAAGTAAAACGAGTTTCGTTATAGTTATTTTTTTCATTAGCCGCTAAATTTAACTCATATCTCACCCGGTCATTGTTCAACTCATTTTTCTTTATCATGTTTAAAGTAATAACTAGACTAATAAATACAATAACAAGTGATGATATTAATCTTTTTTTATTTTTAGAAATGAATTTTGTTAACTTATTTTCGACTAACTCATAAGATATGTGGCCTAGCAGAATGGAGAATGAAATCCCTAGTAATATAGACAAAAAACTTTGACTTATACCTATTGTATTCATGTATACAATTATTGGCCAATGCCATAGGTAAATAGAGTACGATCGAGTGCCGGTCCATTGGATAAAAAATGTTTGCAATAATACTGAAGTATTCTCTTTCTGAACTAAAATTAATAATAGAGGCAATAATAAACCTAGTGTCAGATATCCTGGCCACAATGTTTCTGTGTCGATGAATATAGAAAAAATAACTATTGTTAAAATACATAATCTTGATATTAGCGAGTTATTTAGTTCTACTTTCTTTCTTAAATAATATGCAATCCCACCCATCAAAAATTCCCAAGTTCTCGATGGTAGCAAGAAAAAAGATGTAGTTGGTTTATTTATAGAAAGATATATTGCTAAAGCAAAAGAAAATAACGCTATCAAAACTAATAAAGTAGCTTTGCTCTTTTCTTTATATTTATGTGTTAATAAAAAAAACAAAGGATATAGGAGATAAAATTGCGCCTCTAAAGATAAAGTCCACGAATGTAGCAACCATTTCTCTTCCGATGAATCGGAAAAATATCCTGATTCCTGCCAATATTTAAAATTAGAAGTAAATTTTAGGGCTGCTAGTATTTCATCTATTAAATTATTTAAATATACATTTGGTAACGTAAACCAGCCAATTAAACAGATGACACTAACCATAGTTAAAAGGGCTGGATAGACTCGTTTTATCCTGTTCAGATAAAATCTGGTTATCGTGTATATGGTATAATTTCTGGTATTTAAGATAGCAGTCATAAGATAACCAGAAATAACAAAAAATAAATCTACTCCAACAAACCCGCCTGTCAGCCCAGGTACCTTAAAATGAAATAGAAGAACCAATAAAATAGCCCAAGCTCTTATACCATTAATATCAGTTCTATATTCCATTTTTACTTACTTCATTACTGCTTTTTTTTGAAAAATTGGTACAACTTTGCTTATGAACATGTTGTCGTAGATCCACTTTACTACAAGTGCAAATGCAAAAGAAAATATTATACTCATAATCATAGCAAGGTATTCAGGTAGTACTATAATTCCGGAATATGCAAAAAACGTCACAATTATTTGATGTGTCAGATAAACGTATAATGTTACTGAACTCAATTTTACTGCCCACAGTGAAATAGTCTTTGGAACATATATATATTGTATAAAAGATAAAAGTAATACGGATATAAGTATCTTGTAAGACATTGAGATTTCGAATGTGCCTTTTACTCCTGGATAGGTAGTTACAGTAGTGAGGATTGCTAAACTTACTATTATCGATAAAAATATTTTCTTAAAATTGTTAGCTTCTTTTATTAATGCTCCTAATATAAAGAACTGAAAACACTCAATAAATCCTCGACTTGTGTAATATGGAATTTCTTCATTTGAGTAAATTGTCATTCTAAGAATAATATTTAAAATCAGGAAAAATACTGCTGTTACAATCAAACTGTTCCAAACATTATTTTTTATAAAATATCTTGCAATATTTATCTTTGATAGTAGTGCAACAAATAATACAATTTGAAAGAAAAGACTTACGTACCAGAGGGGACCTAATAGCCACCCGCCTTCGGGCAATCTATAGTTACCAATCAGTAAATAAAACTGCCATGGAACTTCATCTCTAAGTGCGTTGTAAATTATCACCATACCAAAATACATAGGTATAATTGGTATGAGATTTGATTTTAATATTTGAGATGCATTACCTTCTTCGAAAAGTACACGCTGGTAACTGACGAAAGAAGCCCCCATTAGTATGAGTAAAATCCATGTGCCACCGTACAAAGGATATGAGGTCGCATGTTGTGCGACTATCATTGTTATAGCTAGTACCCTTAAAATGACACTCAAACTCAATGGTGATTTATTTGATTTTTTTTGACTTGTTTCTATTTTATCATTTGCGATTTGCTGTTGTAGAGAAACTAAGGGCACTTCATCCCATTTTTCAGGAACAGTTTCCAAATTCTTTTCTAAGTAAAGTTGAATTTCAAGATACGCTAAAGAATCACCGCCGTTTCTTCGAAAGGATTTAGTCAAATCAATGTTATTTTTCTTAGTTACTTTTTTAATAAATTCTATAAAATTCAAATTTATTAATTTATTCGAATTCTCTTCTGCTACTGTTCTAGCATTCTCGTCAGCTATCTCTTTTAATCTTTTATAATCTATTTTCCCACTTGGAAGTAGTGGTGTCTTATCAATTTTTATTTCTAATATTCTGTCAGTAAGTATTCCAAATTTTTCTGCAACTATCTCACTTTCGTTAGATGAATCTTCGTATCTAACAATAGCAATTAATTCTCCAGTTGAAGTTACGTTACACTTGAAACCCTCGTTTTTTAAATAATTTTCGACTTGATCTAGATTTATTCTTTTCCCATAAATTTTGACAAATCTTTTTGATCTACCAACTATTTTATAGAAACCGTTATTTTTTCTTATAGCTATGTCACCAGTTTTGAGTAATGATGTCTTTTCAAAATTTTTCAAATCTTCAAAGTTTTGAGCATAATTTAACATCACATTGGGACCTTTATAAACAAGTTCCCCAGAAACATTTTCCTCAATTATGATTTTTCCATCATCATCAATTAAACTTAGCTCACCACCAGGTATTGGAATCCCAATTGAATCTTCATTGTTTTCAAGGTCATTTGGTGGGATATAGGATATACGGGGAGATGCTTCTGTCTGGCCATACATTACAAACAGTTCAATATTATTTTTCTTGAATAGAGTATTAAAATATTGAATTTTGTCTTCGCTTAGTTTTCCACCTGCTTGTGTGACATAGCGTAAATTTTCGTACAAAGAAAAATCAATATTTAAATTTTTTAAAATTTCAAACTGATGAGGTACTAGAGCCATGCTAGTAATTTTTTCTTTATCAACGATATCCCAATAAGAATCATCCGCTATCGAGCTTGAAGTTAATACGAAACTTGCATTCGCCTGCAAATAACTATGTAAAACTGATAACCCATATGAATAGAAGAGTGGTAATGAAGAAATTGCTTTGTCTTCTTCAGTTACTGATAGATATGCTGCAATTGATTTAGCATTGCTTTGTATATTTTCGCTCGAAAGCATGACTAGTTTAGGATCACCCGTTGATCCAGACGTAGACATCAATAGTTTTACATTTTGATCAATATCTTTTTTCGTTGTAGAACTATTTGAAATTAAATTAGCTGTACCACTTTCATTTTCATATTTTATTACTAAATCTGGATTCCAGTAATCATATACTTTGTTACCCTTCTCCATTGTTCCAGGTTCGGATATGAGTACAGCATGATTTGTTGAAAGAGCTGCAAGATATGTGCATATACTGTCAACAGTAAGACTTAATTCTACTGCTATTAGTTTTTTACTTGAGCCGATTAATTTTTCTATATTTTTTTTCTGCTTCTTTACGAGCTCTTTTAAATCAGAATATGTATATTCATTTCTTTTTTCAATTAACGCTATTTGGTTTGAATCAGGCAGGTTCCAAAAAAAATCCACTTCGCTTCCCTTTTTAATCACTTAGTAAACATTTTTGCCAACAAAACCTTTAGCAAAAGTAAAAATAACAATTTTAAAATCTAACCACAGAGACCAATTTCGTATATATTCAAGGTCGTATTGCACTCTCATTTGCATCTTCTCTACCGTATCGGTTTCACCACGCCAGCCATTGACCTGTGCCCAGCCTGTGATGCCAGGTTTAATTCTGTGGCGAAGCATGTAGTATTTAACTGTTTTTCGGTACATCTCATTATGTGCGACGGCATGTGGCCGCGGACCAACAACTGACATTGTGCCTTGTAATACATTAATAAATTGAGGAAGTTCGTCGAGAGATGTACGTCGAAGGAAGGCCCCGACCTTTGTTATTCGTGTATCCCCCTTAGTAGCCTGGGTAACTTTTTCTCCATCTTCAGTCACGGACATTGAACGGAACTTCCAGACTTTGATTTTCTTACCATCAACACCGTAACGGTTTTGCTTGAAAATAACTGGCCCTTTGGACGTGAACTTCACGGCTGCGGCAATAATTAACATTGGAATTGCAATAACTGCCAGAATGCAGGTTGCGAGAAAAATGTCTTCTGCGCGTTTTATTGCTGTTGTAGCGCCACGCATAGGCGTGTCGAACACACTTATTGTTTGAAGGCTCCCTATGTTACACAAACGAGAGTGAACCATGTTGTACATAAAGAAATTTGGAACGAAGTGAACTTCTGCGTTTGTGTCGCCTAATCGGTGTAATACTTGTTCAATGCGTTTATTCGCCGTCATGGGCAGGGTAATAAACACTTGATCAAATTCACCGTTCTGTACGGCTTTAATAGCATCATTAATATTACCTTCGACAGTCATACCGTCAGGAATCGCTAACCGATCGATTTCTCTATCATCATATACACCACGTAGCATAAAACCTGTTTGTGGATTTCGTTTTAACTCGTTCGCAAGTGCCACTGCATTTTCATTCATGCCGATAATTGCAACCGAGCGACTGTTATAGCCTTTAGCACGAACCTGATATAGAAACGCGCGCATTGCCATTCGCCATGCACAAAGGAATACTGGTGCAACAAACAACCAGCCAACAACAGCGATGCGGGAGTAGTCTTCTGAGGTTTTAGTTAGGAAGAGATAGATTAGGACGATCACCGCACTGACCACCCAACTGACTACGGTATAAAAGAGCAACTCTTTTGAAGTACCCGCACGCCAAGAACGATAGATCCAGAATAGTTCGGCAGAAAGAAGATAGGTAGTACTGCCAATTAAACCGAGTAGGTGATAATGCACATCGATGGCGATACCGAAAACACTACAAGCGGCAAGCAGCGTTAACTGAATAATTAAGAAATCAACAAAACGGTATACAACAGCGAATTGATTGATATTGTTTCTAACGAAACCGTTTCCCATGACTTACCATCCTTGAATAGTGAGTGATTGATAATTGAAAGTGGGTTACTTTTGAAGTCTTGTTAGTGCACCGCTTCATCTCAAAGGCACTAACGCAATTTCAATACCAACTTTAAATTGCCGATTACTCTTGTACATTCCGTTGTAACTTTCTTACAGAAACCTAAAAAAATTCACTGACAAGTGAACCTTTTCCGCAACTTTACCATAAGAATCTGCTTAATCGACAATATACATCATTAATTTTTACTAGAAGCATATTCTTGCTTCATTTGTCTTTTTGTAAAGAAAATTGACACTTTTACACTTCATGGTCAGACCATTTACATTAAGATCACAGCATTAAAAATTACTTATTACATTATTTGCTTGGAATGCATGCACACTCATAACGCATAAACTTAGCTTCTGTAACTACACTATCTATTAGCAATAAAAAACAATAACTTAGTAAGTATTGCATCGAACCAAATTTATTTTCGACTAGATCATAATCAAAATTAACATGTAAATTATCGTGACAAAAAGAGGATACACGTTTCGCTTTCGGTTTTGAGCATTAACTTTTATGCATGATGATGCGATGACATACCATCTCACAACACTGTTACAGAAATACTGACAATGGCGGGCAAATGAGAATCGAAGTAAATAAGGTTTTTCAGATACTTATTTCTATATTGGCTGTATGCTTTGGCTTGTTTTGTGTGCAGTCGTCACTAAAAATTTATGGCATCGATTTCGATATAGAGCCTAATAAAAGTGAGCTAGCACCGCTCCCGAATCACCTTTTAAGCGTTTCTGATGATGCGAACATAGTTTCTACGGACGACTCACTTGCTACGAATAAAAAGGAACTTGATAAAACCATAATTAGGTTAAAAAACAACCTAAATGCATTATCCAATGGTGCGTCGAATAATAACCAAAATGGTGCAGAGCAAGATTTTGGTGCATTGACAAAAATCTATCACATACAACCAACGGGTTACTTGGCCTTACCTCTCGAAGTGCTCAGAGCTGAAGTGAATGGGGTTCCCCCTTCATCCACTTTCAATACGATAAGAGCGCGACTCCCACTAGGGCTTCACGAAGAAGAAACGCAACGCTATGTTGGCCCTTACATAATTCATCACTGGAACGTGCTTCCAGAGGATATTCAGTCGATGAGCTTGCCCATGCTCCAAAGTGGTTTACGGCAGGCACCAACCCGACAGGTGCTACTAGATGCAATGGCGTCTTCTGGCAATGTCGCTCCTTTTATGTCGTTATCGCCGAACCGAAAAACATCTGAGGCAATGAAGTCGCTGCTACAAAATGTGGATATAACCGAATGACGCTTAATCGCCTGCACACGCCATTAATATGTTGTTTCTCCGTTTTTTTTATTGTGCTTCCCTGGCTACATGGCCTTGATTTAGCGTGGGAGCAGTTGCTGTTTGCTGGGTGTACTTTGTTGCTTTTTGCTGTGAGTATCGCAACAGTAAAAATGGGGAATGACCGACTGGTTAAGCGGACTTCCCTCGCTTTTCTGGTTTGGCTAGCGTGGTGCGCGCTCTACCTGTTAAAGCTGCCTGCTTCTGTTCTGGAGTTCATTTCACCGAAAACGCTGTATTGGTATAACCTCGGTAAGGCATCAGACTATTACTTATCGGTTTATCGCCAAGCCTCGCTGATTGAATGGTTTAAATTCCTCACAATTCCGGTTCTCTTCTGGACTATTTGGTTACTGGTGAGATCTCGACGTACGCTTTATTTTATTGCTAATGCCATTGTCGCAGGCTGCACTATCACGGCTATTTATTCTCTTATCAATTTTGCGAGTGATGGCGCATACGAAGTTGTCGGCAGCATTCAGCCATGGGATTTAGCTTGGAAAGACGGTATTCGCGGTACTTTTAGCTATAAGAATCAGTACGCTATGTATCTCGCCCTTTGCATGGCGTTGGCTGCGGGTTTGTTAACGCAAAATATTGTCAGTAGAGGTAATCGCAAATACTCAACGCTCCTAACCATACAGTTACTGCTTTTAGCGGTAACGCTCATTAATACGAGTAGTCGTGGTGCCATAGTTTCGTTAGTAGGCGGGGCGGGAATTACATTTCTGTTATTTATTTACAGAAACCGGGCATACGTTAAGCGTTTTCTTACCGCTAAATTGCTTGTTTCTGTTTTAGCTCTCTTTGTGGTTATTGGTTTTGCTTTCTCTCAATCATCCGTTTACGACCGATTTGCCAACCAGCAGCTCGAGGATAACGGTCGCACTTATTTACGGCAGACAGCGATGGGAGTGATTAGCGATCATCCATTAACCGGTTCAGGCCCTGGCACCTATCCTTTTATCCAGCACGTGTACAAGCCAATGGAGCTAGGTATTTCTAAGATGTCGAAGCGGGCGCACAACGATTACCTGGAAACGCTAGCGAGTACGGGCATCATCGGCTTCACATTGCTCGCTTTGCCTGTGGGATTGTTATTGCTGGCGACTTTTCGAAACAGGAATAATGAAGCAGATGGCTTATTAATAGGGATACGAGTAGCGATTTTAACGTTTTTAATTCAGTCCTCTTTCGATACCAACACAGGTATTTTCTTTTTACCGGTGTTGTTTATTACTGTGTTATCGCTTGGGTTTGTTATTAATATCAGAAACTCAGGTTTCACTAAACACGTCTAATTTAAGCGTTTTCACTGATGATACGGCTTTTTGTTCAGCGAGATCCCCACGCTTAACAGTTCATCTGACTAAGCACCGTTTTTTAACATAAAAAAAAGCGTGCTTAGAAAAGCACGCTTTCAATTTTAATATATTCACACAGCTAAGCGCCCTTTATTAAGAGCGCTAGACGATTACTCTACCGTAGTTCTGAACGAGAACGATGCTGTAAAGGTTTCGCCAGTTTCTTCAACCGTGAACGTGTAAGTAGGTGTCGTCACTTCGCCGTTCGTTAACGGTGAGCTTAAAGAGAACGTGACTTCTGTACCCGCTTCAATTACTTGACCGTCTTCAAGGCCATCGAAGAACGGTACAACAACGTCTTGTTGGTCGTACGCAGTGACATCTACAATGGTGTAGTCTTCGCCAATGGCTTGCAGTCTATAGGTACGAATAGCATACGACTCAGGTGTTGGGTCTTCGCTGATCACCACTTCAATATTACCACCCACAGTACTGGTTAGCGCCAGTGGGAAGTAATTATCTGTAGAACCACTCTTACGGAAGAACAGCAGCTCTGGCGTGATAGCGTCGATGCTTACCGTATCAGCAGCGCTGTCTACGGTGCCATCATTCACTACCAGCGAAGCGGTGTATTCGCCTTCAACATCTGCAACAAAGGTAGGTGCTGCTGCGGTCTCGTCACTCAGTACGGCAGTACTGCCTGAAGGTACAGTAAGTGTCCACTGACTGGTAAGGGTGTCATCGTCGGCATCAGTACTGTTATTGACTAACTGAACAGTGTCGCCAATTAGCACGCTTTGGTCGGTACCTGCGTCTGCAACTGGCGCGGTATTACCGACTACACCCGTGATGGTTACGGTATCCGCTTCACTGTCGTCAGTGCCATCGTTAACCACCAACGTAACCACGTATTCGCCGGCTACGTCTGGTGTGAACGTTGGCATCACTGAATCAGCATCAATCAGTGCTGCAGAGCTACCGTCTGGCGTCGTAGTTAGCGACCATGAATAAGTGATTTCGTCACCGTCTACGTCGTCACTGCCAGAACCATCAAGTGTTACCATTTCAGAAAGCTGTGCTTCTTGATCAACGCCGGCTTCAGCCGTTGGCGCAGTGTTAACAAACTCAGCAGTAATCACTACTTCCGTTGCAGTACTTGATGTTGTTCCATCGTTTACCACGAGTTCAAGGGTGTAATCACCCACAACATCCGGGGTAAAGGTAACAGATTCAGTTGTAGCGCTGCTCAATGCCGCTGAACTGTTAGTTGGCGCAGAGGTAATTTCCCATGCGTAGGTAAGCGCGTCGCCGTCGGCATCTGAACTGGCAGAACCGGAAACGGTAACTTCTTCACCCAGCGCTACCGTCTGAGCTGAACCTGCATTTGCTACCGGCGCCGTGTTCGCAGGAGGAACGTTACCTTCAACCGATGAACTGGAGCCGCCACCACAGCCGGTTAATCCTATTACCACTGCGGTCGCAAGAATACTTAACTTAGCGTGTCCCATTAGATCTCCTTATGGGTAAATACTTGTTGTGAGTGTTGCCGGTACACCAGCATATTGTATGCAGGGCATAACGTGCAATTTTTTTAACCGATTTGTGTACGTATTAAACCCTGAATTGTATTAGTTCTCTACAAAGATTTATTATCTTAACTAATACTTTATTATTAGCAGGAAGAGTTATTTCGGGAAATCAAAGAGATAAGAAAGTGGAGATTCTGCAAACAGAATAAAATAGTGGGAGCTGGCCATAAGCCGGGTTCTGTCGTGGGCAATCATTCCTCTAGGCCTGCAATTACTCACAGGCTCAAGCAACCTACCCGCCTTCCGTGCGGGCCGCACGTATAGAAGGCCTATTTGGTCTTGCTCCGGGTGGAGTTTACCGTGCCACAAACTGTTACCAGTTGCGCGGTGCGCTCTTACCGCACCCTTTCACCCTTACCGGCGCTTAAAGCGCTTAGGCGGTTTACTCTCTGCTGCACTGGTCGTCGGCTCGCGCCGCCCAGACGTTATCTGGCACCCTGCCCTTTGGAGCCCGGACTTTCCTCCCCTTTCTTGCGAAAGCAGCGATTGCCAGGCCAGCTCCGGCGCGCATTCTAGCAGCGAACGTTAACGGATGCGACAATTAAAGGCGATGACTGGCTTTTATTACCAGTAAGGCCAGGACGGCGAAGCACACGGCGGAGAAAACCCAGCCTGTATTTACGATAAGCGCGCCTCCCCGCCAGGCGTTGGCACCGAACAGCGCGGCGTGCGTTACCACCAGCGCGAGGGCCAGAATAAAGCTTAATACTAGAAATAGCCATTTGCTGCGCGGGTGATCTTTAAAGCGCCAGCTGATAAATGAGGTAAACGCAAGCCCGCCCCAGAATAACCAGATTGATGAGAACCCAGTGATAAGGTCGATAAGTGCGCAGGTGATGATCACCAATGGTGTTCCCCACACAACGCCTGTCCATAAATGGTTGATGTAATCACTGCCACTGCGTTTCGCCAACCACATATTCACGCCAGTTACCGAAATAACACACAGTGCGATACCTAAAAAGACATAGAAAAGCTGGACTATAAGCGGCCCGAAATGCCCAAAGTGCAACCGGAACACCGAGAACACCGCCTGACGCCCTGGTTCACCGTCGCTGAAACCCACATTGCTTAAGTAATTGCCTTGGTTGTCGAAGCGGTATTGTTCAGCGTAAATCAATCGCTCTGGCAGTGTTGCGCCAATCAGCATGTACTGGCTGGGTGTGCCGAATTTTTCCAGTGCGATATAAAAAGGCTTTGCACTTGGCGCCACCTTTGCAAGCTCTGCTATGGCTACGGTTAGATTCGCAGGCGCTATTGGCTGGGCCAGTTTAGGTTCGGCAGCGTAAACGGCATCTTTAACAACGCCTTCATCGCCATTAAAGTAAACGGCTGCATAAAAGGTTGCGAGTAATCCAGCCAAGCCAAAATACGCGCCGGTAACGCCAAACATAAGGTGAAAAGGAGAAAGCCACACGCTTAAACGATTGTGGATATCGGTTTGCTGTTTGCTTTTACTGCCATTTACACGAAATGAAAACGCATCTTTTATTAGCCGACGGTGTGCAAAGAAGCCGGATATGACAAGAGCGCACAACGCCACACCAAACACACTCACTACAATCATGCCCCAGTTATAAGGCAAGTGCAGATACACGTGAAGATGGGTAATGATGTCCATGAAGCCATGAGAAACCTGTTCCCCCAAGCTGCCATCCTGATTGACATAAAAGCTGCCATTGCCCGACGAAATTTTAGCCCGCGGACTCTGCTCTGTGGGCAGCATAATAAATAAATGATTTGCAGGGGCTTGCTCGTTCGACAGCGCGCTTTCATAGGCGTGTTGCAGCTTTTCAATGTCGATGCTGCTGTATTCTTCTACCGCGGGTTGCTCCCAGCGTTCAATAAACGGGTTAAGCACCACTAAAGCACCGGATAAGCAGATGAGATACATCAGCGCACCGGCGGCTAATCCTAGCCAACTATGACTCAGCAGGGCTTTTTGCGAGGTGGTTTTAGATGGCAATAAACTCATAACCAGATCAGCCCTACGGTAGGAATAACAGCGAACAGGCCAAGCAACGCTGCCCCACGAAAGATATTGCGATAGCTACAGGCGACAAAGGCTAGTGCGCCCCACACGACTGGCACCGCAAGGTACAAAAAAACGATGTGGTTGGTAGGATTCCGGAGGAATAACGCACTCACCCAGGTAGTGGATACTGTTGCGGCGTAGCCAGCAAGCGGCACGGCGAGTAGCGCATAAGCGAGGTTTCTGAGCCAGACATGCCTGCCCACGGAAAGGTTTTTAGGCAGCTTTGGTTTATCTGCGCGAATGTTGTTGTAGTCGGCGGTAGCCACAGCCACGGTTATCGCCAGCAGCCCTCCCACGGCAAAACCATACACTATGCCAAATTCAGCGCCGGCAAGTAACACCCAGCAATACACGCTCACCACAAAAGCGGTCCAGAAAAGTAAATTCTTTAGCGGACTTTTGCGGCGGGTCTTCCATTGTAGATACAGCCCGAAAACACTGACGAACGCCAGCAAACAGGCAAGACTGCTCCAGGGCACCTGAAAACCTTAAGAAATGGTAAGAGAAAGTAGCATGGTAAAGAAAAACACCACGCAAGAGAACAAAAAACAGCGGGAAAAGACAGACTTGCCGACAATTCAGCAAGTCTGCACAGGAGAATAACGCTTAGTTTGGCGTAATCGCGTTGTGGTAAACGTCTTGCACGTCGTCACAATCGTTCAGCATGTCCATGAATTTTTCAAACATAGGCATGTCTTCTTCACTGATTTCCACTTCGGTTTGTGGAATGAAGCTGATTTCTTCTGCATCCAAAGAAATGTCTGGGAAAGCTTCAGTGAGTGCGGTTTTTACGCTGTAGAATTCGGTGTGCGGCGCGTAAACAGTAACTTTTCCGTCTTCACATTCCACTTCGGTTACGTCTACATCGGCTTCCATTAATGCTTCCAGCACGGTGTCTTCGTCGTCACCGGCAAACTGGAAAATGGCCTGATGATCGAACATGTGCGCTACAGCACCCGGACCACCAATTTTCGCGTTAGTTTTAGTAAAGCAATTACGTACGTCGGTAATGGTACGGTTATTATTGTCGGTCAAACAGTCAACAATAACCATACAGTTACCCGGGCCGAAACCTTCGTAACGTGCTGGTACGAAATCTTCACCGGCACCGCCAGCGGCTTTGTCGATGGCTTTTTCGATTACGTGGCTTGGAACCTGATCTTTCTTGGCTTTTTCCATCAGACGCTTCAGCGACAGGTTGGTATCCGGATCCGGACCACCGTTCTTCGCGCACACGTAAATTTCTTTACCGTATTTAGAATAAACCTTGGTTTTAGCGCCAGCCGTTTTGGCCATGGCGTTCTTTCTTACTTCAAATGCTCTGCCCATCTTAGGTCTCTGTATCTTACTTTTACTTGACGATGCCCGCGGAAAAAATACAGGCACAGTTTAAAAATTGCTGTGCAGTTTACCGACTTTGCCGGTGAGTTAACAGTTTTGCGTGACTTGAGGCAGGGCAGCGCTTCCTTGCCGGGACGCTTATCGCAAATGAAACACGGCGTAAACCCATCCATGGGGCCTCGGCTGCCGCTTCCCTGCGGCAGACGGTTTCATTTGCGATAAGCTTACCCGTCTGCAGCGCTCGCCTGAAAGTCCGCAGAAGTGAGCCCCCGCTTCTGACCGGAAGGCACTTGCTCGCTCATTGCATACAACTCACGGCAAGTGTTCTCGCGCCAGGTATTCTCTCGACTGCATTTCTTTTAGGCGGCTTAAGCAGCGGCGGAATTCAAAACTTAAACGTCCATCGGTGTACAGCTCTTCTAGCGGTACTTCGGCTGTCATGATGAGTTTTACATGACGCTCGTAGAATTCATCCACCATGGCAATAAAGCGTCGCGCGGTGTCGTCGTTCTTTTCGCCCATCTGTTTTACGTTTGCCAGCAGAATAGAATGATAGCAGCGGCTCAGCTCAATGTAGTCACTTTGACTGCGAGGGCCTTCACATAAGGCTGCAAATTCAATAGAAAGTACACCTTCGGCGCTTTTGCGCGTGGGAATTTTGCGGTTATTAATTTCAATGTCTTCGCCGCTTTTACGATTTTCAGGCGCCAACTGATCGAAGTACATGTGCAGGTGCTTGTCGCCATCTTCATCTAACGGCGAATGAAAAATTTCCGCTTGCTCAAGGGTACGTAAGCGATAATCAATGCCACTATCTACATTAATCACTTCAGTATATTTGTTGATTAACGCAATGGCCGGTAAGAATCGGGCGCGCTGCAAACCGTTTTTGTACAGTTCGTCTGGCACAATGTTCGACGTGGCTACCAACGTGATGCCGCGGGCGAACAGCTCTTCCATCAGCGTGCCTAAAATCATTGCGTCGGTGATGTCGGAAACAAAGAACTCATCAAAACAAATCACCCTGGCTTCATCGGCCAAACGGTCTGCCACTATTTTCAGTGGGTCGGAGTGGTTGTCTAAAGTTTTAAGTTCGGCGTGCACACGGTGCATGAATCGGTGGAAATGCACCCGGGATTTTTTGTCAAACGGCAAACAATCAAAAAATGTGTCAACCAGATAGGTTTTACCCCGCCCTACTCCGCCATAGAAATAAATGCCTTTTACTGGCTCTTTCGCTGCTGGCTTGCCAAACAGTTTTTTCAGGCTGGCACCTAAACCGCCACTTTGCGCTTTCTGCGCGGTAAGGTCATCGTATAAACGCTGCAGTGCTTTAACCGCATTCTCCTGTGCAGGATCGTGTTTAAACGTGGGCAACTGCAGGTCTTGCTGATATTTTTCCCAGGGCGTCATCGCCGAAACTACTCCCGATACAAGATAAATTGAAGGTCCGCTGCACCGACCTCCTTGAAAAATCAGATTCCGATCTTAAATTCCGAATAAATACAGGTAGAATCGCAGCGCTGTGTCTTATGCGAGGTGAAACTGGTCGACTACCAGCCGAGCACCGTATTACTTCAAATGAGTCACGATTATATAGCAATGCTGAAAGTCAGATAAGGTTTTACATCGCGGATAACCCACAAAAAGCTGAAAAAATCAGCGTTATGTCTGGGTTACAGAAAATTAAAAAGCTTTGAGTAAATACCTGAGGGCATTCACATTCAGAAATTGCTATAGTCTCATTGAGTATATGTATTACTGCGCCGCCACTTTTACCCGGCGCAGCGTTTTGGAGAAATGAATGGACGTTTTAATTCCCGTTGCTTTGTTGATTGTTGGTTTGATCATCGGCTTTTTCGTAGCCCGTTTTATGAGTTCCCGGGATGGTGCCTCAAACTCATCGAAGCAGGCAGAGCAGAACCTCAAGGAATTGATGTCGCAACAGGCTGTTCACCATATTCATCAAACCCGCCAGGCTATTGATTCTATTGAGAAGCAGTGCCAGGCATTGAAGCAGCAAGTGGCAGATTATGAAACCTTGCTGAACCAGGGTGATGATGAAGACGCGCCGAGTGTGCCTTTTTACGGTGAACAGGCTACGTCGTATTTACGTAATAACATTCAAGGCAGAGAAAAGACGAAACCCGTAACGGTTGCCGAAACTCAGCCACGGGATTTTGCAAATGCAGGTTCCGGCCTGTTTGTCGGTTCATCCGGTCGTTCTACCGCAGAAAAAGAGTAGAATTCGGAACTTTTACCCGTTCGTCTGAGTCTGTCAGTGAAAGTAAACATAATCGCATGAAACATGAGGAGTGTAAGCGAATATGAAGAAATCTCTACGCCAGATGTTGGTTGTCTCTAGTGTTGTCGCCAGTACTATGGGTATGTCTGCTAGCGCGAGTGCTGCGTTACCTTTCTTCGGCGATGACAAAAAACAGGAAATGCCTTCGCTGGCACCCATGCTTGAAGAAGCAATGCCAGCGGTGGTGAGCATTTCTGTTGAAGGCACACAAACTGCTACCCAGCGTGTGCCTGAAATGTTCCGCTATTTTTTCGGCGGTCCACAGGAACAAGTGCAGGAACGTCCCTTCCGCGGCTTAGGTTCCGGTGTCATCATTGATGCGGATAAAGGCTATGTGGTGACCAATAACCACGTGGTCGACAACGCCGACGAAATTACCGTTAAACTTAGTGATGGTCGCGAATTTAAAGCGAAAAAGCTGGGTTCTGACGAGCAAAGCGATATTGCACTGCTTAAAATCGAAGCAGACGACTTAGCCGCCCTGCCGGTATCAGATTCCGATTCCATGCGTGTAGGCGACTACGTGGTGGCTATTGGTAACCCTTTTGGTCTGTCGCAAACCGTTACCTCAGGGATTATTTCTGCCATGGGCCGCTCTGGTCTGAATATTGGTGGATATGAAGATTACATTCAAACCGACGCGGCAATTAACCGTGGTAACTCAGGTGGCGCACTGGTAAACCTGCGTGGTGAACTGGTTGGTATCAACACCGCTATCTTTGGCCCTAACGGCGGGAACGTGGGCATTGGCTTTGCTATTCCTAGCAACATGATGAAAAACTTGGTTGATCAGATTGCTGAATTTGGTGAAGTACGCCGTGGCCTGTTGGGTATTACCGGTAGCGACGTAGACGCCGGTATCGCTAAAGCCTTGGGCGTAAGCGCTAACCGTGGTGCCTTCGTACGAGAAGTAACGCCAGATTCTGCGGCTGAAAAAGGCGGCTTAAAAGCCCGTGATATCATTACCGAAGTGAATGGTCGTGCCCTGCACAGCTTCCGTGAAATGGCAGCGAAAATTGCCAGCATGGGCGCCGGCGCTGAAGTGGAATTAACCATTATTCGCGACGGTAAAGAGAAAACCGTAGACGTTGTGCTCGACGATGCTGCCGACAGCAAAGTAACCGCTGCCACTATTCACCCAGCACTTGAAGGTGCAACGCTGGTGAACGGAAAAGACGAAAACGGTAACGATGGCGTGAAAGTGGAAGAAATTACCCCTAACACACCCGCTGCCCGCATTGGTCTGCAACCCGACGACGTGATCGTTGGTGTTAACCGTCAGCGCGTAACCAAGGTAGTTGAGTTCCGCGATAAGCTTGACGATTCCGGTGACGACGTACTGGTACTCGATATCAAACGTGGCAAAGCGTCGCTGGCAGTGATTATTCGATAAGAAGCATTCGCCAAGCCGCAATACCATAACTTCTAAAGGCCGGAAATTTTTCCGGCCTTTTTTTGTTAAATTCTCCGTCGCATTGGTATTAAAGGGTTAAAATGATATCCTTAACATTCTTCAAAATTCGCCTCGCAGGACGTTCCTGAGGCAACATGGAATAGACCGGCGTGGCAGGTAAGCAATTCATCGTATTCGTTATTAAATCTATTGTTCTCGGTATCGTTGTAGCGGCACTGATGCTTTTATTCATGCCAGCATTACGCAACGGTGCAGGATTCAGCGAATACCTGTTCTCTGCCAATAGTGGCTTGCCTCCCCGTGAATCCCATTATTCAGCCATTAGCCGCTCTGCGCCTGCCGTAGTAAACATTTATAGCGTTAGCATTGAAAACGACACCGGGTTATTCCGTAATCGCGCCCGCGAACGTGCGAGTTTGGGCTCGGGTGTGATCATGACCGAAAGCGGTTACCTGCTTACCTGCAACCACGTGGTGGCTGATGCCGACAGTATTTTTGTTGCGGTTCAAGATGGCCGTGTGCTGGAAGCACAAATTGTGGGTACCGATGCCCTAACCGACCTCGCGGTACTGAAAGTCGATGCCGACAACCTGCACGTGATCCCGCAAACTGATGAATCAAACCTGCATGTGGGCGACGTGGTGATGGCCATTGGTAATCCCTTCGATTTAGGCCAAACCATTACCAACGGCATTGTGAGTCGCGCAGGACGAAATGGCTTATCGAACTATGTCGACTTTATTCAAACCGATGCGGTACTTAATCAGGGAAACTCTGGCGGCGCATTGGTCGACAGCAACGGTACGCTGGTAGGCATCACCAATGCTAACTTCCAGGTGCGCGATTCCCGTAACGGCGTGCGTAACGTAGACGGCATTAACTTCGCTGTGCCCTATGAACTGGCAAAACGGGTCATGGCCGATATTATCCAGAACGGGAAAGTAATTCGTGGTCAGCTGGGCTTTGTGGGGCAAGAAAATCGCGGAGCGCCGGGCATTACCGTAACGGCCGTGGCCACAGGCTCACCGGCTGAAAGAGCGGGTTTACGTAAAAACGATGTGCTGTTGGCTATCGATGGCATTCAATTAAAAAGCGCATCGAAAACCCTAGATATGATTGCCGAAACCGTGCCGGGAACCACACTGGAACTGAATATTAGCCGCGATGGCGAGAACATTATGCTGTCAGCGGAAGTGGCTGAGTTAGGTGCGGCACCTTAAGCGTATTTCCCAAAGATGACAAATTAGCAGACATAAAAAAACCGGAGTTAACTCCGGTTTTTTATGTATTCACATTGGCTACCATCTTTGCAATGTATGCCTGCCTGCGCCGTATTGTCCGGTTTGGACTCTTTGGCCAGTGCATAAGGCGGCTCTCCGATAAAAACAATCGTTGCCACCATAAGACTGAACAGTACAGCAGGTATGGCATCTTTCGGATCTGTGCTCACCACACGCCGAAGTTGCTGACTAAGCGAAAAAGAAATACTCACGCGCGAACCCCAATAAAATCAATTCTATCCATTATTTTTGACACTTCCCTGAACCACATATCTTGTATTGTGTCGATACAAACAAATTGAAATGGATTCGTCAGGCCACTGCGTACGAGGTGTGTTCGGGTAGTATTGTCTACCTCTTTTACCGTTATACTAGTGCCTTTGGATCTTTTATTTTTATTTCCTTTCATCTTTGCTGAAGGTTCCCTGAAAGAAAACAACAACTCAGACTTTGGTATATGTACCATAAACGGTAAATAATTGACAGGCCGAGCCAGTAATTCATTAAAATTTAATGAATTTTGCGTACTGCACTTTTGTGGTGTGTACATGGTGCCCTCGTACGTTCTGCCCCATAATTGAAACCTTCAATAACAAGATAGACCAGATTAGCCAATTCGTCAGGTTTGCGCCGATGAACGCCCCCGTAGACATAAAAAAATGGCGCTGTTCCTAAATAGGGAATAGCGCCATTTATCATTTTTCTTAAACTACACACATTGCTGCGCGTTTTGCTATTTACTGTAAAACTTACTCTTTTACACGCACGATATCTGCGCCCAAGCCATTCAGCTTTTCTTCAATGCATTCATAACCCCGGTCGAGGTGATAAATACGGCTAACGTGAGTTTCGCCTTCAGCCACCAAACCGGCAATCACCAGGCTGGCTGAAGCGCGAAGGTCAGTGGCCATTACCGGCGCACCTTTTAGTCGCGAACTGCCTTTAGACAACGCACTGTTGGCTTCCAGAGAGATTTCTGCGCCCATGCGTTGCAGCTCTGGCACGTGCATAAAGCGATTTTCGAAAATCGTTTCAGTGATCACGCCCGTACCTTCTGCCACACAGTTTAATGTCATGAACTGGGCTTGCATATCGGTGGGAAAAGCAGGATGCGGTGCGGTTTTAACTTGAACCGCTTTTGGCTTACGCCCTTCCATGTCCAGCTCAATCCAATCATCACCTGTAGTGATGGTTGCACCGGCCTGACGGAGTTTATTCAACACGGCTTCCAGGGTTTCTGGCGCGGCGTCTAAGCATTTTACTTTACCACCAGATACCGCAGCGGCTACCAGGAACGTACCGGTTTCAATGCGGTCAGGCAGCACACGGTAATCACAGCCATTCAAAGTTTCAACGCCTTCAATGGTGATATGGTCGGTACCCGCACCACTTACCTTTGCGCCCATCTGATTCAAACAGTTTGCCAGGTCGACAATTTCCGGTTCGCGGGCCGCGTTCTCAAGCTCGGTAGTGCCGTCTGCCAGCGCTGCCGCCATCATCAGGTTTTCTGTCGCGCCAACGCTTACCATGTCCATGAAAATGCGCGCGCCTTTCAAGCGGCCATCTACTTCAGCACGAATATAACCTTCGTCGACTTCAATCTTCGCGCCCATCAACTCTAAGCCAGAAAGGTGAAGATTCACCGGACGTGCACCAATGGCACAACCACCCGGTAACGACACGTTGGCTTTACCTTGCTTAGCCAGCAGCGGGCCTAGAACCAGGATAGAAGCACGCATGGTTTTCACCAGGTCGTACGACGCGGTTACGCTATTTAATGTTGAAGCATTAATAGTAACTTCATTAGCACCCGGGCGCGCCACTTCAGCACCCAGTTCTTTAAGCAGTGCCGTGGTAGTATTAATGTCACGCAATGCAGGCACATTGGTGAAACGACATAAGTCGTCGGTCAGCAGTGGCGTCATTAGCAGCGGTAATGCCGCATTTTTCGCACCGCTTATGCGCACCTCACCATTCAGAGGCGGGCTTTTTTTAATTATGAGTTTATCCACAGGAGAAGGAAACCTTACTGGGGTAAATGGAACTGACGCTCACGCTGCCAGTCTGCTTCGGAAAAGGTTTTAATTGAAATGGCGTGCATTGAGCCGTCGGCGATCTTGTCTTGCAGTGGGCCATAAACAGCTTGCTGACGTTTAACCCGACTCATTTCACTAAAGCTATCGCTTACAGCAATAATCGTAAAGTGAGACCCTTCACCTTTCACATGCACTTCTGCAAGGTTCAGTTTCTCTTTTAATAACGCTTCGATTTCTGCTAATTCCATAATTTCGCCAATAATTCGCTAACTTTGAAGACGGCCATGCCGTCGGGATACGGGAAAATTACTCTACCGGCAAAAGGGTGTCGACATCGCTGATTTTAGCCAGCTTAAGCAGTTTTTCCGGCGCGTTGGCAAGTACAACATTTACATTGCTTGCCTTGCCGTCGCGCACTGCGTTGATCAACCAGGCAAGCCCGGCACTGTCGATTCGCTCCACGTCCCCTAAATCAAGAACGCATCGCCCTTCCTTTACCAAAGAGGACTTTTCAGTGGCACTTAACATGTCCCACCAATTTTTAGCGAGTGTATCACGGTCGAGGTTACCGTGAATATGCACAATACCATTTTCACCTAGCTGAAATAGATTCACGCATCTTCCTTTTGTTGAGCTTCCTGTACCTGTTCGCCCACGGGTTGTTCAATTTTCTCGCGCATCAGTTTCAAGATGGCATCGATACCTTCCTGACGTAAGATAGGCTCGAACTCACTACGCTTACTGTCTAGCAGGCTAATACCTTCCGCAGACATGTCGTACGCTTTCCATTCATTGGTTTTTGAATCTTTACGCACTTGGAAAGCCACTTTGATATCTGGACGACCCGTGTCTTGCACGATGGCGCGCACGGTTACTGCTTTTTTACCCGCGAAATCGGCTTCCGGCTCAAAGGTAACCGTTTGATTGTCGTAATACCCCATGGCTACCGCGTAGGTGGTGATCAGATACTGTCTGAAAACTTGTACATATTCCTGCATTTTATCTTTAGGCAGTGAGGTAAAGTAACGACCTAGTACTTTAAATGCTGCGAATTGATAATCGATGTGAGGAAGCAGTTCTTCTTTCATGATGGTGCGTAATACTTCAGGATCTTTCTTAATTTCATCCTGGCTGTTTTTGATACGGTCGAAGGTGCGATTACCGACATCCTTCACCATCTCATATGGGTTTTGTTCGTTTATTTCTTGCGCCTGCGCTACGTTAAACAGGCTGGCAATCAATACGCCGGCAATTAAAAAGAACTTTTTCAACTGTCTTTCTCCTAAACTAAATATCCTGAGTGCCGCATTAATAAAGACCGCGACACATAAAAAATGTTTCAATTACTCGCCGTTGTTGCTGTCGTTACCACCGCGATTGAACAGGAATTGTCCAATCAGGTCTTCCAGCACTAACGCCGACTTGGTGTCTTGTAGATAGTCACCGTCTTTCAGTTCTTCAATACCGTCGAAAGAAAATCCTGGCTGAAAACCGACGTACTGCTCGCCTAGCAAGCCAGATGTCAGAATAGAAACCGAGCTGGTTTCTGGGAACCCTTCATAATCGGTAGAAATACTCAACGTTACTACGGGGGTATAATCTTCTTTATCTAAATGAATATCGGTTACGCGACCTATGGTTACACCGCCCACTTTAATGGCGGAACGCTCTTTCAGGCCGCCGATATTGTCGAACTTCGCATAGAGTTGGTAGGTATCACCTGAACTGGTCATGGTTTGGTTGGCCACCTTCAGCGCCAGTAGCAAAACAGCCGCGACTGTTAGTACTACGAACACCCCAACCATCAATTCCGTTTTATGTTTATTCATGTTTACTCTCTACTTACTCTATTCCGAACATCAGGGCGGTGAGCACGAAGTCCAGCCCTAATACTGCTAATGATGAAAATACAACGGTTTCCGTCGTGGCTTTACTGATGCCTTCTGATGTCGGAACCGAATCATATCCTTTAAAAATGGCAATCCAGGTCACAACTAAGGCAAACACGAGGCTTTTCAATACCCCATTTATGACATCTTTCTGAAGTTCTACGGTGGATTGCATGAGCGACCAATAACTGCCGCTATCTACGCCCAGCCAGTCAACACCTACTAAGTGGCCGCCAAGAATACCTACAGCACTAAAGATCATGGCGAGTGCAGGCATGGAAAACAAACCGGCCCAGAAGCGTGGCGCGACCACACGACGAAGTGGATCAACGGCCATCATTTCAAGGCTGGATAACTGCTCTGTGGCTTTCATTAAGCCAATCTCCGCGGTTAACGCAGAACCGGCGCGTCCGGCAAACAATAGCGCGGTAACCACAGGGCCTAATTCACGCAGCAGCGATAACGCCACCATGGGTCCCAAGCTGCCCTCTGCGCCATAGCCAACCAAAATGGTATAGCCCTG
This sequence comes from Alteromonas sp. ABH2_165, assembly GCF_056159945.1. Taxonomy (NCBI): domain Bacteria; kingdom Pseudomonadati; phylum Pseudomonadota; class Gammaproteobacteria; order Alteromonadales; family Alteromonadaceae; genus Alteromonas; species Alteromonas sp. ABH2_165. The sequence continues at coordinate 282,589 of NZ_JBSWWF010000006.1, read as the reverse complement.
CAATGCCATTACCATGCCGATAAACAACCCCGATACCACAATGATAAGCAGCGACTGCACACCCACCACGTAAACCTGACGAATTGTGAGCGGGATATTTTTCAGCGACGGCATCGCGAATATGGCACCAAACAGCATAAGTGCGGCGCGGCCAATAGCGGTTAAACGGGCCAGTGTATTTGCCCCAACCTGTTGGAAGAAGTTCATGCTTTACCTCCAAACAGGCTTTCGTTGAGCTCGGCAGCAGGATAATGAAACGGCACCGGGCCGTCGGCTTCGCCTTTCAAAAATTGCTGTACCAGCGCAGAATCACTGTTTTTGATTTCGTCTGCTGTGCCCTGCCCGATAATACGTTTATCGGCAAGAATGTAGATGTAATCGGCGATGGTGAGTACTTCGGTAACATCGTGGGTAACCACGATACTGGTAAGGTCCAGTGCATCGTTAAGTTCGCGGATAAGCTTTACCAGCACACCCATGGAGATTGGGTCCTGACCGGCGAACGGTTCGTCATACATAATGAGATCGGGGTCGAGGGAAATAGACCTGGCCAACGCCGCGCGACGGGCCATACCACCGGATAATTCACTCGGTTTCATTTGCGCAGCGCCACGTAAGCCCACAGCCTGTAGCTTAAGAGCGACAATAGTGCTGATAATATCTTCATCTAGCTTGGTATGTTCACGCAGCGGAAAGGCTACGTTATCGTGCACTGTCATGTCGGTAAATAACGCGCCGCTTTGAAATAACATGCTCATTCGGCGACGGGTTTTATACAGCTCGCTGCGGCTCATCGAAACAATGCTGTCACCGTCGAAACGGATATCACCCTTTTCAGGCGCTAACTGACCACCGATCAGTTTTAACAGCGTTGTTTTACCTATTCCGCTAGGCCCCATTACCGCGGTAATCTTGCCCTTGGGGACAACAATCGACACACCGTCATAGATAACGCGTTCACCGCGACGGAATGTCATGTTGTCTATTTCTACTAAATTTCCCATATATTGAAGACTTGCCTTCCTTTCAGATTCGTTACTGAGCCAGATGTTGCGGCTTTTACCACTATGAGGTCATTGTACGTTTTTTACTAATTCCGACAAAAGACGAAAAAGTTACAAGTTGTGTTCGCATTTTTCGATTATTCGTATGTAAGTTTGGACTATTGCCCGGCTTAACATGCAAATAATCTAACATTCAGCAAATGTCGCGCCAAACAGCGCAAAAACAAGTCGGATGTCATAAACGTAATGTTGTCATCACGCAGCATACAAGCACACAGCAAACAATGCGCTATGCTGACATTTTTTTACTAAATCGGGGATTCATCACACTGATAATGCTGATACAGGTCAACAATAGAAATATCGCAGATTGAATACATCAACGAACGCCGCGTTTAAGGGGTTCCCCCTCAATAACCTGACCGGGCTTTCGCTTTTTCCATTTCGAATAGATTTTAAACATCGAATTATGCAAAACGTGCGTATTCTATCGAAAGCATAGGCAAATGCCGCGCTTTTTGCGACAATCCGAAAAAACAAAAGACGAATGGTAACTTGTGATACTTTCTATCTGCATTTTCCTGCTGGGACTTGCTGTACTTAGCTGGAGTGCTGACCGCTTTGTGTACGGCGCCTCTGCACTGGCGAAAAATATTGGCATTTCACCCATGATGATTGGTTTAACCATCGTTGCTATGGGCTCATCTGCTCCTGAAATTGTGGTTTCTGCCATTGCTTCCTCGAACGGTAATATGAATACCGCGGTGGGGAATGCGCTGGGTTCAAACATTACCAACGTAGCCCTGGTACTGGGTATCACTGCCCTGGTAAAACCCTTAGTGGTGTCTTCCTCTACCCTCAAACGCGAATTTCCGGTATTGCTTGGCGTTACCGTTCTTGCCATGTTCTTCCTTAATAACGGTAAGTTAGCGCACTTTGAAGGTATGATTCTGTTCGGCTTGTTTGTGTTCGTACTCGCCGCTATGGCCTGGATTTCACTGCAGGTAGATAAAGAAGACCCGCTGGTAAAAGACACCGACAGCGAAATTCCCGAAGGCGTAAATACCGGCTCGGCGGTACTTTGGGTAGGCGTGGGACTTGTATTGTTGCCGTTAAGCGCACATTTCATGGTAGAAGCGGCCGTAGATATCGCCCACTTCTTTGGAATTTCAGACCTGGTGATTGGTCTGACGATTATTGCCCTCGGTACCAGCTTACCCGAACTGGCCGCCAGTATTGCTGGCGTGCTGAAAGGTGAAAGTGATTTAGCATTAGGTAACGTGATTGGCTCGAACATCTTTAACCTGTTGGCAGTGCTTGGTATGCCAGGGTTAATTGCGCCAGGCCCGTTAGATGAGAACGTGTACAACCGTGACATGTGGGTGATGTTTGGCCTTACCGTGCTGTTGTTCTTCTTAAGCTTTAATTTCATCGGTAAGCGACAACTTGGTCGCCTTGAAGGTGCTATTTTTGTTTTATGCTTTCTTGGTTATCAGTACTGGCTATTCGGGTAAGTATTTACGAACAAGCGAAAACGGATAAATGAATAATTCTAGCTATATTGCCTCGGCTAAACGGGTTATCGATATTGAGATTCAGGCGATCTCCGCCCTTACCGAGCGTTTAGATTCCACCTTTGAAGCCGCTTGCGCGATGCTCGCAAGCTGCACAGGGAAAGTGGTGGTAAGTGGCATGGGTAAGTCCGGTCATGTAGGCCGCAAAATTGCCGCCACCCTAGCAAGCACCGGTACACCGGCGTTCTTTATGCATCCTGGTGAAGCGAATCACGGTGATCTGGGCATGCTTAGTGAGTCTGACGTGCTGTTGGCTATTTCCAATTCAGGCGAAACCGGCGAACTGGTTAACTTGTTGCCAGTAGTGAAGCGCTTAAACGTGCCAGTTATTGCCATGACGAACAGCGCCCACAGTTCATTGGGGCAACATGCCGATGTGGTACTAGACATCAGCGTGGAAAAAGAAGCCTGTTCATTAGGCTTAGCGCCAACATCGAGTACCACCGCCACATTGGTGATGGGCGATGCACTGGCCATTGCGTTACTGGACGCCAAAGGATTCACGTCAAACGATTTCGCGTTGTCGCACCCTGGCGGTAGCCTTGGCCGTAAACTGTTATTAAAAGTCCGTGATATTATGATGACGGGTAATGAACTGCCCTTGGTGTCATCGTCTGCCACCATCTCTGAAGCGCTGCTGGAAATCTCTTCCAAAGGCCTGGGCATGACAGGTATCACTGACGAACACAACAAGCTCGCGGGTATTTTTACCGACGGCGATCTGCGCCGCATTCTGGATGCGAAAACCGACATTCATTCTACGCCGGTAGCCCAAGTGATGACGCGCGGCGGCAAAACAACCCGCGCCGAAACGCTGGCAGTGGAAGCATTGAACCTGATGGAAGAGTTTAAAATTAACGCGCTTATGGTTGTCGATGAAAACAGGCAACCAGTCGGCGCATTCAACATGCATATGCTATTGAAAGCAGGAGTGCTCTAATGGGACATGAAGTCACCTTTTACGGCGTTATCAGTGAAGAGCGATTTGAAAAGCTGAAGAATCTCAAACTGTTGGTTTGCGACATAGACGGCGTATTTTCTGACGGCCGTATTTATCTCGGCAACGACGGAGAAGAGCTGAAAGCCTTTCACACCCGCGACGGTTATGGCATTAAAGCGCTGATTAACAGCGGTATTGAAGTGGCAGTGATTACCGGTCGCGACTCAGCCATTGTGAAAAACCGCATGAAAGCGCTGAACGTTAAACACATCATTCAAGGCCAGGAAAACAAAGCCGATGCCATGGCCGATTTATGCAAGAAGCTTGGCCTTAGCCCCGAACAAGTGGCGGCCATTGGCGACGATATGCCAGATTTAGGCATGTACAAGTACGCTGAAACCAAAATTGCCGTTAAAGATGCCCACCCTGCGGTTACCCGTGAAGCGAACTGGATCACCACGAAGCCTGGTGGTTACGGCGCTGTGCGTGAAGTGTGTGATGTGATTATGCAAGCGGTGGGTACGCTGGATATTATTCACGGTGCCAGTGTATGAATCGATTAGGCCTCAGTATTTCCGCACTGTTTGTGATGGCATTGTTGATGTACATGCCCGTGTGGATGGCCGAAGATGAAAAACCCGCTCAGTCGATGAGTGATAGCGCGTTACGCCCGGCTTATAAGGCCAAAAACCTCACCACCACCTTGTACAACGATGAAGGTAAGGTGAATCATGAGGTGTACGCCGCTTCAATGGAACATTACGACCAGCTTGGCTTTGTGTTATTCAGTCAACCCAAATACACTGTCTATGCTGCGGAAAATGAAGCTCCCTGGCAGGTAACCGCAGATAAAGGCACATTATATAATGACGATCTCATTCAGTTAGAAGATAATGTGCTGATTAAGAGTCTGAATCCTGACGAGTTCGTTCAGACCATTACAACTGATTTCATTAAGGTTAATCTGGATGATAAAACGATGACATCCGATCAACCTGTTGATATCCGCGGTGTTCAGACCATCATCAAAAGCAATGGTTTTAATGCAAACCTGCGTACCCAACAATATGAGTTGATAGATCATGTTCAAACGATTTATTCCCCTGGCAGCTAGCCTGATAACAACGATCTCTGTTGCTGTAATGCCCACAGTAGCCTTGGCCGACAACACAGATTTCGACAAGCCAATTAAAGTTGATGCGAAGTCGCAGTTCATTGACGGCAAGAAGAAAACATCTACCTTTAAAGAAGACGTGAAGATTACCCAGGGTTCGTTGGTGATTACCGCCGATGAAGTTCAGGTTATTGCTAGCGACGGTGACGGTAAAGAAGTGTTTGTGGCCTATGGCGAACCGGCCAGCTATTCACAAACCATGGACGATGGTGCACAGGTAAAAGCCAGCGCCAATGAAATTCGTTACGAAGTTGCCAGTAAGCTCATTTCCCTGCAAGGTCAGGCTCAAATTCAGCAAGATAGCAGCATGGTTCAAGGCGATAGCATTCGTTATGACATGGGCAAAGAGCAGCTTCTTGCCACCGGCGGTGACAGCTCGAGCAGTGGTCGTGTTACCACGGTATTTCAGCCAGAAACCGTAAAAGGGCTGTCTGAAGACGAAAAGAAAAGCGATGACAACGAAGGTGACAATCAGTAATGGCCACGTTAACCGCGAGCCATTTGGCTAAGTCGTACAAATCTCGTCAGGTTGTGCGCGATGTAAGCCTTTCTGTGTCTACCGGTCAAATTGTGGGTTTGTTGGGCCCCAATGGTGCGGGAAAAACCACCACCTTTTACATGATTGTAGGATTGGTGCCACTGGATAAAGGCAAAATTAATATCGACGAAAATGAGCTGACTCACGAGCCAATGCACGAGCGTGCACGTCGCGGCATTGGCTATTTGCCGCAGGAAGCATCGATATTCAGAAAGCTCACGGTACATGAAAATATCATGGCTATTTTGCAAACCCGTAAGGATTTAAAAAGCCATCAGCGTGAAGAAGAAGCCGACGCGCTACTTGATGAATTTAATATTAACCATATACGTAATAGTACAGGTATGAGTTTGTCGGGTGGTGAACGCCGCCGGGTTGAGATTGCCAGAGCCTTAGCAGCTAACCCACAATTTATTTTGCTTGATGAACCCTTTGCCGGAGTTGATCCAATTTCGGTTAATGATATAAAGAAGATCATTCAACATTTAAGAGACAGAGGTATAGGCATCCTGATTACCGATCACAACGTAAGGGAAACCCTTGATGTTTGTGAAGAAGCCTATATCGTCAGTCATGGAGAACTGATTGCTCAGGGCACCGCAGAACAGGTATTAAGTAATCAAAAAGTTCGAGATGTATACCTAGGTGAGCAATTCAGGCTATAGTTAAGTTATCGGGCATAACAAACCGCAATTTAAGAATAATAAATCGCCGTTTTAGCCAGATACTTTTTGCAGAGTTAATATAAGACGTAGATGAAACCATCTTTACAGCTAAAATTTAGTCAACAACTGACAATGACGCCGCAACTTCAGCAGGCGATCAAACTATTGCAGTTGTCGACGCTGGATTTACAACAGGAAATTCAGGAAGCACTGGATTCTAATCCGCTGCTGGAAGTGGACGACAGTTCAGACAACGATGTTGTTGAGAAGAATAATCTCGATAACGACGACAGCATGCCTGAATCTGCGTCAGCCTCGGAAAGCATGGATACCGGCGAAGCGCTGGAAAAAAATGACCTGCCCGATGAACTCCCTCTCGACAGCACCTGGGACGAATACATTTCTGCGTCTTCTGCGCCTGCCCCCGGTCCTGCCGGCGGTGATGACGAGCAAATATTCCAAGGTGAAACCACCGAAAATATTCAAGACCATCTGCTTTGGCAGATGCGCCTAACGCCTTTCTCAGACATCGACCGCGCTATCGCGCTGGCCATCATCGACTCGATTGATGAATCGGGTTACCTCACTGTTACCGTGGAAGACATTCTGCAAAGCGTGAACAGTGAAGACATGGAAGAGCCGGTAGAAGAAGATGAAGTGGAATGCGTACTCAAGCGCATCCAATTGTTCGACCCAATCGGTTCTGGCTCGCGTACACCGCAAGAATGTTTGTTGGTGCAATTAACGCAATACGCCCCCGATACCCCTTGGCTGGAAGAAGCCAGATTACTGTTAAGAGAGCACGCCGATTTACTTGGCAGCAAAGATTACCGTACGCTGATGCGGAAAACGCGCCTGAAAGAAGACCAGCTTCGTGAAGCTATGCGTCTACTGCAAACGCTGAATCCGCGTCCGGGTAGTGCACTTATCACTAAGGAACCAGAATACGTTATTCCAGACGTTTCTGTGGCGAAGAAAAACGGCCGTTGGGTAGTAGAACTCAACCCAGACAGCCTGCCGAAGTTAAGTGTTAACCAACAATACGCCGCAATGAGCCGTAAGGCCCGCAATAGCAGCGATTCACAATTTATTCGCTCTCATATGCAGGAAGCGAAATGGTTTATCAAGAGCCTTGAAAGCCGTAACGACACCCTGCTTAAAGTAGCGAACTGCATTGTTCAGCAACAAATGGGCTTTTTTGAGCATGGCCCTGAAATGATGAAACCAATGGTGCTGAACGATGTCGCAGAAATGGTAGATATGCATGAATCAACCATTTCCCGGGTTACCACCCAGAAGTACATGCATACGCCTCGAGGCATTTTTGAGTTGAAGTACTTCTTCTCAAGCCACGTGGCCACAGAGTCCGGTGGTGAGTGTTCATCCACAGCGATTCGCGCACTGATTAAAAAGCTGGTTGCGGCTGAAAAGCCAAGCAAACCGCTGAGCGACAGCAAGATTGCTTCGTTGTTGGCCGATCAAGGCATCATGGTTGCCCGGCGAACAATAGCAAAGTACCGGGAGTCCCTATCGATCCCGCCGTCTAACCAACGCAAAAGCCTCATTTAATGGGCTGCTCAAAATAAGGAAGACGAAATATGCAAATAAACCTTACTGGTCATCATGTTGAGATCACAGATTCTTTGCGTACCTATGTCGATACGAAATTCAGTAAACTAGAACGTCACTTCGACCACATATCGAATGTGCACGTAATTTTGAATGTCGAAAAACTTAATCAGAAAGCAGAAGCAACGGTTTTCCTCAGTGGCGCAGAGGTTTTTGCCTCTTCCGAAAATCAGGACATGTACGCAGCTATCGACAGCATGGTAGATAAGCTCGACCGGCAGGTTCTGAAACACAAGGAAAAGCTTAAAAAGCATTAATTGAATTCATGGATATACAAGCCATAGTTAGCCTGGATCGCACTGAATGTGCGGTCCAGTGCAATAGTAAAAAGCGCATTCTCGAAATCATCAGTGGGATTGCCGCTAAAAACAACGCAGATATCGATGAAGCCACGGTGTTAAGTGCTCTAATGGCACGTGAACGCATGGGCAGCACAGGTATTGGTAATGGTATCGCGCTTCCTCATGGTCGCCTTGCCGGACTCGAAAAAGTGATTGCCATTGTCGTAACCACTACGCCAGCCATTAATTTCGATGCCATAGACAATAAACCCGTCGATATTTTCTTCACCCTTTTGGTACCGCAGGAACAAACTGACGGTCACCTGCAAACGCTCGCCATGGTTGCTGGCAAGCTTAGCGATAAAGAGACAATAAAAAGTATCCGAAAAGCTGATACAAGTGATGATATTATTCGCGCATTACAGTAAGTTATTGTAAACGCCTGCGTTAACACGGTATTTCAGGAGAAAAACGTGAAGCTCATTATCATCAGTGGTCGTTCCGGTTCAGGGAAATCCGTCGCATTACGGGCGCTGGAAGACCTCGGTTACTATTGCGTAGATAACATCCCGGTTAATCTACTCCCTGCACTCACCCATACCGTCGCCGACGAGTACGAGCAGGTTGCAGTGAGCATTGATGTTCGTAACCTGCCTAAAGATCCTGCCGAACTGGTGGAAATTCTCGATTACTTGCCAGAATCCTGGACCGTTACCATCGTGTATATCGATGCGGGCGACGACATGCTGCTGAAACGCTTCAGCGAAACCCGTCGTTTGCACCCGTTGGCACGTTTGAATAAATCGTTGTCGGATGCCATTCAAACAGAAAAAGAGCTGCTGGCCCCTATTGCTGAGCGTGCCGACCTCAATATTGATACCGACTCACTCAGTATTCACCAGCTCGCTGAACTCATCCGTGAGCGTATTCTTGGAAAAAAAAGCTCCCGACTCGTACTGGTGTTCGAATCGTTTGGCTTCAAACACGGTATTCCAAAAGATGCTGATTACGTGTTTGATGCCCGCTTCCTTCCCAATCCACACTGGGAGCCAGACTTAAAACATCTTACTGGCCTTGATGCGCCTGTGCAGGTATTCTTAAGCTCTCAGCCCATCGTGACGAAGTTTATCTGGCAAATCCAGAACCTAATCACTACCTGGTTGCCTCACCTCGAGCGCAATAATCGCAGTTATGTTACCGTTGCCATTGGCTGTACCGGTGGTCAGCATCGTTCTGTTTACGTAGCAGAATCGCTGGCAAAGAACTTCCGTGAAAACCACCCTGATGTACAAATCAGGCACCGTGAGCAAAGTAAGTAATGCGTGTAGAGAAATCACTGACAATTGTAAACAAACTCGGTTTGCATGCCCGAGCGGCAACCCAATTGGTTCAGTTGGCCAATCAGTTTGATGCTGAAGTCACCTTGCACAAAGGTGACAAACAGGCCAATGCCAATAGCGTGTTGGGATTAATGATGATGGAAAGCCATCAAGGCGAACAGGTAGTCGTGGTGTCTGAAGGGCCAGACGCAGAAGCAGCAATGGATGCTGTAGAAGCGCTAATTGCCGGTAGGTTTAACGAAGACGAGTGATCGCACACTCACAACAAATGGAATTGAACGTGTCTGTTAGAAGTGTTACCCAGCTGCTGTTCAGCATGCTGGCCATATTAGTTTGTACTCCCCAAATCAATGCCGCTGAAGACAATGCCCCTACCCTGGGGATCAGTGCGGCACATTGGCCGCCTTATATTTACCACCAGAATGATGTGCTTACCGGCGAAGATTACGAACTGTTAAAACAGATACTCGCCCACATGCACTACGAATTACAAAGCTATCCGCTCCCTGAAAGACGGGTTGGTGAACAAATTGCCCGGGGTGGCATTGATATCGTAGTCGGCGCCGCGCGTAACGAAGACAGACAACGTAATAACCTGTTCTCGATACCGTATCGCGCTGAGTTTATCGGCTTCGCGTATATTCCCGAGCGCGCAGGCGAGTTTGCGGGAAAAACACTGTTTCAACTGTTAAGCGAAGGGCGCACGCTGGCACTCAATACCAGCGGCTGGTATGGCAGTGAGTTTGAAGAGAAAATCGCTTCACGCTTTCCCAATCAGCTTATCCATTTGGAAAATGTAAAGCGAAGACTGGCTTTTCTTAAGCGTGAACGTGTGGATTTGATTCTGGATGACACGGCAGTATTACAGTTTACCGCCGACTCAAATGATATTGCATTAACGCTAGGTAACGCGATTATCCAAAAGCAAAACGTTCATTTCATGTTCAGTAAATACAGCGTGTCACCCGAGTTTGTCAGCCAATTCAATGAGGTGCTGCAGAGTTACCTCAATGAACGACCAACGAGCCACACGCTGTTTAAATAACAGCCAACTGGCCGTTTATTCTGTATTTATATGGTTTTATCATACTCTGACACGATGACAGCATAAGCGGGCTGCGGTATGCTAAGCGCCAATCTCCCTGTTTGTTTCTCAAAGGATTTCCGTGGCAGAAGCACTCGAAAGCAAATCACCACAAAGCCAGTTAAGGGCGCTTAATGCAGCGTTGACCGACGGCCGTTTCGTGTCGGTGCGCAAGATGCTTCACGAGCTGCCAGCCAGTGATGTAGCGTTAATCCTTGAATCCAGCCCAACTAAAACCCGTGATGAATTGTGGGAGCTCATCGACGGTGATTTCCACGGCGACATTTTAGAAGAACTGTCTGAAGACGTTCGTAACGGCATTATCAGCAAGATGGTGCCGGAAAAAGTGGTTGATGCGCTTGAAGAGATGGACACCGATGACCTGGCAGAAACCCTAAGCTCCCTGCCAGAAGAGGTACTGCAAGGTATTCTTGAATCCATGGACGCACAAGACAGAGTGCGGGCTGAACAGGCCATGTCCTACGGAGAAGAAACCGCCGGTTTCATCATGAATACCGACACCATTACCTTGCGTCCTGATGTGACCGTGGATGTGGTGTTGCGCTACTTGCGCTTGAAAGGCGACTTGCCTGAAAACACCGATACCTTTTATGTGGTGAACCGTACCGATAACCTGGTTGGTTTGGTGCCGGTTGCCCGATTACTTACTGCCGACCCTGACGATACCGTGTCCGAAGTTATGGACGACGACCCTGAAGCCATTCCGGTGAACATGCCCGACGATGAAGTCGCTAGCCTATTTGAGCGCTACAACTGGCTGTCTGCTCCGGTAATCGACGATAAACAGCGTCTAGTAGGGCGAATCACCATTGATGACGTGGTCGATATTATTCGGGAAGACGCGGAACACTCGATGATGAGTATGGCCGGTCTTGATGACGAAGAAGATACCTTCGCTCCCGTCTGGCAAAGTACCCAACGTCGTTCTGTGTGGCTGGCGGTAAACCTGGTTACCGCGTTGATGGCCGCGGCGGTGAGCGATTTGTTCGAAGATACCCTCAGTGAAATGGCTGTGCTGGCAATTTTGAACACCATTGTACCCAGCATGGGTGGTGTCGCCGGTAACCAAACTCTAACGCTGGTTATTCGCGGTATGGCACTGGGTCATGTTAATGGCAGCAACGCCCGCTGGCTGGTAAGTAAAGAGCTGGCCATCGGCTTTCTGAATGGCGTGATATGGTCGGTGTTAATTGCGTCGGTAATCGGCTTATGGAAACAAGATCTTATGCTGGGTGTGGTTATCGCCTTCGCCATGATGGTGAACCTGATAGCAGCAGCCCTTTCTGGCGCTACCTTGCCAATGATCATGAAACGCCTGAAGATCGACCCAGCCCTCGCCGGCAGCGTAATTTTAACCACCATCACCGATGTAGTGGGTATCTTCGCTTTCCTTGGCACCGCAACCCTGCTGCTTACTTAAGCGCTAGCAGCCACCGAAAATCGGCTGCGCTGTTGCGCTGCTTCGGTTACCGGCGATGTTAACCGGTAACCCACGCCCCTCACCGTTTCAACCATGGCCGCCACCTGTTTATCACAAGACAACTTCGCCCTAAGCCGATTAATATGAGAAACCACGGTATGTTCATAGCACTCCAATTGATGCCCCCACACGGCATTAAGTAACTGATTGCGGGTAAATACCTGATTTGGATGTGTCATGAAGTGGTTTAACAAAGCGAACTCCGTGGCTGTGAGTGCCAACGGCTCACCGCCTATAAAAGTAGCGTGACTTTTTATATTCAGCTGTAACAGGCCACATTGCAGTACGTCATTGTTCTGGTGGGAAGAAGGGCATTCGACAACGGAAGAAACAGATTTAGAGGAATGAGATACCGGCGTGGTTCGACGTAATTGTACTTTCACCCGGGCCTGAAAAGCCCTGTCGTGACACGGTAGCGTAATAACATCATCGGCACCTAGCTCCAGAGCCAATATATGGTCGGTTTCACTGGTTGCAGTAGTGACAGCAATCAAAGACATTTTCGGGTTTTGGCTTCGTAACTGCTGGCAAACATCGAAGCAGCATTGCCCCGGTATTTCTAAATCGATAATCGCGATTTGGTGATGTAAACACGCCGCCGACAAAGTTTCCACCGAGTCGAAGCTCTGACATTGCTGTCCAATCTGCTGTATATTGCGCCGAATATGTCGCAATTGCGCCTGATCATGCTGATATAACAGAATCATCTTCCCTCCGGCCTGTTACCTAATTGCTTAATTTTTTTTAAGTAATTAGACAGACCGGAAGGAAATGCAGTTTATTCCACCCGACTAATGATTATTTTCATAACCGGGTTCGCAAATCGATGAGAACCGTCCAGCACAGAGTCAGGCAGGCCATCATCTGCGGTAACCACGCCACTGTGCATCGTTACCGCGTCGAGTGCTTCCCGCCCTTCGCTGACGCCTTCGCCACCATCAGCAGGGCCTGGAATTGTGCCTGCCATTTCGGTGTTCTCCTCGGTGCCAGCATCATAAACTGCAGGTAAATATGTCTTCGTTTCTCCTACCGCCCAGGTTGTAAGGTCGACACCGGTGATCCCAGAAAACGCATCGTTAGTGTTTACCAGCATGCTCGCGACGCTAATGCTTGTCTCGCTTCCGGCTTCAAGAGAAAGTGTGAGCATCTCGCTTTCACCTGCACCTAGGGGCGCATCACCACTTGTTGCCCCCAGCGTGGAATCAGCATCTATAAGCAAAGTGTTGTCACCGCCCTCTGCCAGTGCTTCAAGCCCGTCAGAAGCGGCCTCGCCGGTGTGCCATAACATGCCGCCATCGCTGGCAATTACCGCGATGGGAGACAAGGGCTGATTGGCCGAAAGGTTGAACACGCTCACCTCAAAAGTACGCATCTCCGGTTCTTCTGGCACCTCAGTGACACTGTCATCGTTATCATCAGAACATGCAGCCAGCATGATCAATAATGCCGTAGCGGCACTCATTCTCAATAATCGAATAGTCATGCTTTCCCCCTCCTATTCAGAAACCACAACGGTCACTTTTGCGACAGGGTTTAACCAACGATGCACCGTGTTCTGAATGTCGCTGGTGCCACCGTCTATTTCTGCATCACCGATATTGCCAGGATGAATGTGTACCGTGTCATTGGTAATGCTCGCGGTGACACCGGTTCCGTTCATGCCAATCATGCTTTCAAGAGGCGGTGGAACCGGCATACCCGCTTCACCAGGTACCCCACTCCCACGAACCTCATCATTAGCTTCTGTTCCAGCGTCGTAAGCATTCAGGTAAACGCTGTAAGTACCCGGTGTTTCCGGAATGGTCCAGCTATCCAATCCCACGAAACCGTCATTTGTGGGCAGCAACATCGCCACCAGGCTTAGCTGGGTATTCATTTGTTCTGTCGATAACATGGTGGTTGTGGACATGGCTGGCATTAGCAGTCCACCTGCCGGATTGGTAGCCACATCAGCCGCTACCGAGGTTGCTACCATTTCTAAACCAGAAATATCGCCCCCCTCCGCCATAGCCTGAAGTTCGGTACTTGCCATTTCTCCGGTAACGAATAAATGACTCTCCATATCGTGTGCGGCAATTAAAATGGGCGTAAAGGCAATGCCACGGGTCAGGTTTTCAACGGTTATCTCTAGTTCTGCAGCTTGTGCAAAAGAGGCGGTAAACAATCCAGTAACGAGCAGGGTGTTTTGTAGTGAGGGGGCTTTCATTGCAATACTCTCCGTTTTCTTCAAAGGTGAGATTGCATGATGGGGAAGAATTATCGCCGTATTCTCACAGAACCATCACAATATGGCGGTGTTCTGATCACGACACAGAAATAAAAAATCCGGCAGAAGCCGGATTTTTCATTTAATTACTTTTAGATTGGGTTTGCCTTTCTTAGGCGGTACCGGTGCATTTTCTGAATCACCGTCAGACACATCGGCAGACGGTGCTGTCAGGGTGTCGGTTTCGTCTTTACCGCTGGTTTCTGGCAATTGCATGTCTTCCTCTACCGCAAAAACGGTACCTGCACCGTTTTCTCTGGCATAAACAGCCAGTACGGCATAGCAAGGCAGATAAATCTGGCGAGGCTGACCGCCGAAGCGAGCCTGAAACGACAATGCATCGAGATCCATCGTGAAATTCACGCAGGCGGATGGTGATACATTCAGTACGATCTGTCCGTCTTTGACGAATTCCTGAGGTACCTCTACGCCCTGTAGTGTTGCATCAACAACAATGTAGGGCGTAAGGTCGTTATCAACAATCCATTCGTAAAAAGCGCGTAACAGGTACGGCTGATTGGATGTCATTTTACTCATAATGGATTGTGAATTTCACGTTCCTGATCGGTCAGCGATGCTTTAAATGAACTGCGTGAGAAAATGCGGTTCATGTAAGCATTTACGTCTTTGCTACCGTTGCCAGTCAGGGTGATACCCAGCGCTGGTAAACGCCATAACAGCGGCGCCAGGTAGCAATCTACCAGGCTGAACTCTTCGCTCATGAAGAAGGGCATTTCAGCAAAGATAGGACCCAAAGACAGCAATGCTTCACGCAATTCGTTGCGCGCAGCTTCTACGTCGCCTTCGTTACGGAAGATACGACCTGCCAGTGAATACCAGTCTTGCTCGATACGGTGCATCATCAGACGGCTTTGACCACGGGATACTGGATAAACCGGCATTAACGGCGGATGCGGGAAACGCTCGTCCAGGTATTCCATGATGATGTGAGATTTGTATAGAACTAACTCTCTATCGACGAGGGTTGGTACCGTACCGTAGGGGTTCAGATCGATCAAATCTTCAGGCAGGTTAGTCGGATCAGTGTAGCTAATTTCAACACCTACACCTTTTTCCGCCAACACAATACGCACCTGGTGGCTGTATATGTCGATGGTATCTGAGAACAACGTCATAATTGAACGCTTATTCGCGGCTACGGCCATTCATTTTCCTCCGTCGAGAGATATTACCGTTTATGGTCAAAAACCGACCAAAAACAATTACTAAAAAAGGGGGCGGAATGCCCCCTTGCGTATTATACACAAATTAACTCAAATTAGTGCACTTCCTTCCAGTATTCTTTCTTCAGTAGATAAACAAAGATGAATAACACCACAATGAAGGCCAATACCCATTTTCCGATGCTTTCAGACTGCAAACGGAAGGGTTCGCCGCTGTAGGCGAGGAAGTTAACTAAATCGGCAATTGCTTGATCGTACTCTTCTGGCGTTAATGCCCCATCGCCATCGGTTTTAATCCCCGCATACTGCTCTTTTTGCTCGCCATCGATCATGACTTCTTCATGCGCCAGGCGTGGTGTGCCTTGCAACGGTTGCAGCACATGGGGCATGCCTACGTCTTTAAATACCAGATTGTTTACACCGAAAGGACGGGACTCATCCACGTAGAAGCTACGCAAATAGGTGTAAATCCAATCGGAGCCGCGAACACGGTTTACCAGGGTTAAATCTGGTGGCGCAGCACCAAACCAAGTGGCCGCCGACTCTTCTGGCATAGAGCGGGTAATATAGTCGGTTACCTTCTCGCCGGTGAACTGTAGGTTTTCCTGGCCGATTTCGTCAGGAATGCCTAAATCCGTGAACGTTCGCTGATAGCGCTGATACTGCATCGAGTGACAGCCCAAACAGTAGTTCATGAAAATTTTGGCACCGCGCTGCATTGAAGCTTTATCGGTAAGATCGACTGGCGCTTTATCAAGATGTACATTTCCACCGGCAGCCATCGCCATTCCCGGTACGAGGAATGCCAGTAACAACATTATTTTTCTCATTTCGGGATCCTCGCAGGTACAGGTTTAGTGTTTTCGTTTTTACTGTATAAGAACAGTGCGACGAAGAAACCAAAGTACAGCACAGTCGCAACCTGAGACGCGATGATCTTCCAGTTTTCCTGTGGTGTGCCGCCCAGGTAACCCAGGAATACAAACACAACAGCAAATACCAGCAGATTGACTTTGTGCAAACCGCAACGATAACGCCATGATTTCACCCGACCACGGTCTACCCATGGCAGTGCGAACAGTACGGCGATAGCACCGAACATGGCCAATACACCCATCAGTTTGTTAGGCACCGCTTTCAAGATGGCGTAGAAAGGCGTGAAGTACCAAACCGGGAAGATGTGTTCCGGGGTTTTCAGCGGATTCGCAATCTCAAAGTTTGGATGCTCCAGGAACTTACCGCCCATTTCCGGCGCGAAGAACATGATGTAACAGAACACAAACAGGAATACCGAGAAGGCCACAAGGTCTTTCAGCACGATGTGCGGGAAGAATGGCACTACGTCGTCAGCAATGTCGTACTTGCTGGTGTAGTATTCGTGAATTTGATATTTGGTTTTTTCACTTTCTGGCAGTGAGCCTTTTTTATGCTTAATGGCCACGCCGTCTGGGTTGTTAGAACCCACTTCGTGCAGCGCAATAATATGAAGGAATACCAGAATAACAATGACAAGCGGCAGTGCGATAACGTGCAAAGCAAAGAAGCGATTAAGGGTTGCACCTGAGATAACGTAGTCACCTTGAATCCAAATTACCAAATCAGGGCCGATAACCGGAATGGCACCGAACAAGGATACAATAACCTGTGCACCCCAGTATGACATCTGGCCCCAAGGCAGCACGTAGCCCATGAAGGCTTCAGCCATAAGCGCCAGGTAAATAAACATACCGAACACCCACAGTAATTCACGGGGTTTCTGGTAAGAACCATAAATCATGCCGCGGAACATGTGTGCATACACCACAATAAAGAACGCCGATGCGCCTGTACTGTGCATGTAGCGAATAATCCAACCGAAGTCGACTTCACGCATGATGTATTCAACAGAGAAGAACGCGCCTTCCGAGGTTGGGTTGAAGTTCATGGTTAGCCAAATGCCGGTAACAATCTGATTCACCAACACAATGGTGGCGAGGAAACCGAACACATACCAGAAGTTCATGTTTCGCGGAGCCGGATACTGAATGGCGTGCATATTCGCCACCCGCATCATCGGGATTCTTTGCTCTATCCAATTCAGAAATGCATTCATGATTATACTGCCTCCGCTTCGGAACCAATGATAACGGTGGTGTCGTTAACATACTGGTAAGGTGGCACTACCAGGTTCAGTGGTGCAGGCACCCCCTGAAACACGCGGCCGGCCATATCGAACTTGGAACCGTGACACGGGCAAAAGAAACCGTTAGGTACGCCTTCAACCGCTTCTTCGAATGCACCGTCTTTTTGATATTGCGGAGAACAACCCAGGTGAGTACAGATCCCCACCAAAATCAGATATTCGTCTTTCATAGAACGATAGCGGTTCTGGGCAAAAGCAGGTTGTTGTTCTGCTTCTGAATTGGGATCGCGAAGTTGATCTTCGTGTGTCGCCAGCTCTTCCAATACTTCAGGTGTTCGACGCACAATCCAGACCGGTTTGCTACGCCACATCACCCGGATTAGCTGACCCGGTTCGATAGCACTGATATCAACTTCAACATCAGCACCAGCCGCCTTGGCTTTCGCACTCGGATTCCAGGAAGTAACAAAAGGCACTGCCGCACCCGCAACGCCCACTGCGCCAACAACCGACGTAGCGACCGTTAAAAAACGGCGACGTGTATTGTCTTGCTGAGGTGCGTTGAGTGCAGAGTCTTTTGCATCTACTGATACGTTACTCATCCACAATTCTCCAGATTCGGATTCTCTCAGGCTTGTCGCATTATTTTTACAATAGCATTACGAACAATACCTGACGGCCTGTCTTGATTTCATCTGCTGACGCGGGTTAGCGTCGAGTTTCACGATGCATTATTATAATTTCGACCGAAGATGATAAGTGAAAAGCCCTTATTCTTACAAGGTTTTATCTTTGATTAAAAAACGATAACCTGCGCTCAATCAAAGTCCTGAGAAAAAAACGGTCTTTTGCTTAATTTTTGCCGACGGTCAGTTTTTAACACAATGTTAAGCTAACATGCCGCTGTACAAAATACACGCAGAGCTCCCTTTTAATTTCAACACCCATTGTGTGGCTATTCTCATCTTGCGATTCGAGTTTCAGTATAGACTACTGCCGGGATAAGATTGTTTTTTGAAGGGAATTTAATACGGGGGTGTTGAGGATAAAAAAAACCCGGTACATGACCGGGTTTTTTGCAACAGTAATAAACGAATTAACGCTTGGAGAACTGTGGCTTTTTACGTGCTTTATGCAGACCAACTTTCTTACGTTCAACGCGACGAGCGTCACGAGTAACGAAGCCAGCTTTACGCAGTGCAGGACGCAGTGCTTCATCATACTCCATCAGAGCACGAGTCAGACCGTGACGGATTGCACCAGCTTGACCGTTAGAACCACCACCTTTAACAGTGATGTATACGTCAAACTTTTCAGTCATTTCTACCAGCTCAAGTGGTTGACGAACAACCATACACTCAGTCTCACGACCGAAGTATGTGTCAAGAGCACGTTTGTTAACTACGATGCTGCCTGTACCTGGACGCAGGAACACACGAGCAGTAGAACTTTTGCGGCGGCCTGTGCCGTAATATTGAGTATCTGCCATGTCAAATGCTCCTTAGATGTCCAAAACTTGTGGTTGCTGAGCGGCATGCTTGTGCTCTGCACCAGCATAAACTTTCATTTTACGGAACATTTCACGGCCCAGAGGACCTTTTGGCAACATTCCTTTAACTGCTTTCTCGATAACCATTTCTGGCTTGTGAGCGATCAGTTTTTCAAAGTTTGTCTCTTTCAGACCACCTGGGTAACCAGTGTGCGCGTAGTACATTTTGCCCTTCGCTTTATTACCGGTTACAGTCACTTTCTCTGCATTGATAACAACGATGTAATCGCCAGTATCAACGTGAGGAGTGTACTCAGCTTTATGTTTACCACGCAGACGGCGTGCAATTTCAGTCGCAAGACGACCAAGAGTTTTGTCAGTGGCATCTACCACGTACCAGTCACGTTGTACCGTTTCTGGCTTAGCAACAAAAGTTTTCATTTCTAAAATCACCCGAAAAATTCTTCGTTACAGATTACCGGAACCCCCGGAAATCTAATTAAAATCAATGACCGGACCCCTTCGAGCCCATTGATTCTTCCACCTTCCCAAAGGTGGGTGTAACTGGGCAGGGCGCGAATTATACAGGTTTTGGGCAAAAAGCGAACCCCTGCAGGCAAATTAATAGGTTTTTTTCAGAAATATTGGATTTATCTAATTTGTGTTCTACATTTAGTTGAGGATGTTGCGCAAACGTTATTATGCAAAGAATACGAAGAATAAATGCGATGAAACGTAAAATGAGCCTTTCAGTCAGAATGTATCTCACCATGTTGCTGCTGTTTACAGGGCAATCCGCGTTGGCCGAAGAGTACCTTTATACCCAGGCCTTTTCAGACCCGGAATACGGGCGCTACCACATTGAAGTATTGCATGCGGCCATTCGGGTGACGGAAAACGATTATGGTGCCGTTACACTCACCCCCTTCCCTGTTCCCTTACCGCAAAACCGGGAAATACAAACCCTAAAGGCCGGTGAAAGCGACATTATGTGGTGCGTCGCCACCGATGAACTTGAATCGCAATTGCTGCCAGTGCGTTTTCCTTTACTGCAAGGCCTTGGCGGACACCGGGTATTTGTTATTCATGATAACCGCCAAAAAGATTTCCCTGCTCAGCTTAGCCTGGCAAGGCTTAAAACCATGTCGTCGGTACAAGGGACATTTTGGCCTGATACCCAAATTCTAAAGCACAACGAATTTGCTGTGCAGGGCATATCCTGGAGTTCGTGGTTTTCGTCGATGTATCGCTTATTGGAAGAAGACATTGTTGACTACTTCCCCCGAAACGTTGTCGAAGTATTCCGCGACCTCTCCTACCACGAGAACCCAAAGCTAACCATTGAGCAGAATCATTTGCTGGTTTACCCCAGCTATGAGTACTTTTTTGTGAATCCGAACAAGCCGGAATTGCAGGAGCGATTACAGGAAGGTCTTAAGCGTTTGCTTTTAAGCGGCGAGTTAGTCGAAATATTTAATCGCTACCCTCATCACAAACAAGGTTGGGCAATGGCGCGGGATAAAAAGCGGCGCGTGCACCGGTTAGCGTCTAACGTACTTTCTTACCAGTTAAAGCATGCGAACTGGATTTCGCACCCCGAGGCGTTGATCAGCGAGATTGAGGGTTTGTCTGTAGCGAAACTTTAGCTTGCCCCCAGAATGCTTCGAGTTCTTCCAGGGAGTAATCGCCAATGCTGCCTTTATCGGCCTCGGCCAAAGCTGCGACCAATTCAAAACGTTGGCGAAATTTATTGCTGGCGGCTGCCACGGCGTCATCGGGCGAAATGCCCGCATGGCGGGCTAAATTTACCAAAGCAAAAAAGGCATCGCCGATTTCATCATGCAAACGAGCTGGATTGACCGGCTCGCAATCCAGTTCTTGCTGGATTTCGTCAATTTCCTCTCTGACTTTATCCAGCACCGGTGGCATTTCGGGCCAGTCGAAGCCAACGCTGGCGCATGCTTGTTGCAGCGAACAAGCATACTCAAGCGGAGATGTCGGCTCGCTGTCCAGCGCGGAAAAGAACGACGTCGAAGGACTAACGGGCTTTTCGTTTGACATCTACCACACCTTTTAGCTGCTGCAAACGGGCTATTACCTTGGCCAATACCTGATTGTCGGAGACTTCCACAGATATCGTAATCAGCGCTGTCTGACGGGACTTGTCACTTAAGCTGTTTACGCCTAACAACGCCACACTCTCGTTGGCCAATACCGTGGTGATATCACGCAGCAAACCGGTTCTGTCGCTACAGAAGATATCAATATCGGTTTCAAAGCCCACATTAAGATCGGACGACCAGCTCACTTCAATTTGTCGCTCAGGATGTTGCTCAAGCAAATGCTGCAACTGATCACAGTTTTCTTTGTGAACGCTCACGCCCCGCCCAATAGTGATATACCCCATAATACGTTCGCCAGGTACCGGCTTACAGCAATTCGCCAACTGGCTCATGAGGTGACCAACACCTTCAATCACAATGGTATCTTGCTTACCCTTGGCACCGGCGTTACGACGGGTTTTCACCTTCGGACTGATTTCTTCCTCCGGCACAGGTGCAGGCGGTTCAAGCAGACTCTGAATGTGATTCACTACTGTCATCACACGAATGTCGCCCACACCGATAGCGGCAAAGAGATCATCAATATGATTCAGGTTGTACTTCTCACAGGCCTCAACAGGCACTTTCACCGGCAGATGCGCACGGGCAAGTTCGCGCTCCAGCATCTCTTTACCGGCCTGGAGGTTCTTCTCTTTATCCTGCTTTTTGAAAAACGAATGAATGGTGGCTCGGGCACGGGAAGAATGCACATAACCCAGGCCTGGGTGCATCCAGTCGCGACTTGGATTCGGCTCTTTGCCGGTATGGATCTCGACCTGGTCGCCGCTTTGCAATTGATACGTAAATGGCACGATGCGGCCATTTACTTTGGCACCAATACAACGGTGCCCTACGTTACTGTGAATGTAGTAAGCGAAGTCCAGCGGCGTGGCACCTTGAGGTAAGTCCACCACATCGCCTTTTGGCGTGAATACATAAACGCGATCGTCGAAGACTTGGCTGCGCAGTTCTTCCACCAAATCGCCGCTTTCCGCCACTTCTTCCTGCCACGCCAGAATGCGGCGTAACCAGTTAATTCGCTCGTCGTACCCCGACGCTTTACCGGTGGAGCCTTCTTTGTACTTCCAGTGCGCCGCCACACCTAACTCTGCATCCTGGTGCATTTGTTGGGTGCGAATTTGAATTTCTACCGGCTTCCCGGCGGGCCCTACAATGACCGTATGGATAGACTGATAACCATTGGGTTTCGGCGTGGCGATGTAATCGTCGAATTCTTTCGGTATGTGCTTGTAGTTAGCATGCACCGTACCCAGCGCTGCGTAGCAGTCTTGAAGTCGCTCGGCAATAATGCGCACGGCGCGGATATCGAAAAGCTGCTCGAAGGTAAGATGCTTTTTCTGCATCTTCTTCCAGATGCTGTAGATATGCTTAGGACGGCCGTAAACCTCGGCTTTAATGTGCTCCCGGTCGACCAGATCCTGTAAATCGGTAACGATATTTTCGATGTAGCTG
Source organism: Alteromonas sp. ABH2_165 (assembly GCF_056159945.1). NCBI lineage: Bacteria > Pseudomonadati > Pseudomonadota > Gammaproteobacteria > Alteromonadales > Alteromonadaceae > Alteromonas > Alteromonas sp. ABH2_165. The sequence goes on along the minus strand of NZ_JBSWWF010000006.1, from coordinate 260,223 downwards.
GCGCGCTCTTTACGCTTGCCGTCTAGCTGACTTGCAATATCTTTATAGGTTTTTGGATGCAAATAGCGAAAAGCGAGATCTTCCAGTTCCCATTTCAACTGACCAATACCTAAACGGTTCGCCAACGGTGCATAAATGGTGGCGCATTCTTTGGCTACCAGCACCCGGGTTTCTTCGTCGGCTTTTTTCACTTGTTGCAGGGCGCAAATCCGCTCTGCCATTTTGATGACCACAGCACGAACATCTTCCACCATGGCCAGCAACATACGACGAATGCTGTCGATATGCTGTTCGTCGGGCATCGAAAGAGAAGATTCGCTGCGACGGCGACTGTGCAGCGTTTTAATGGCGTCCATACGGCGAACACCGTTGATGAGGTCACTGATCTCTTCGCCGAATTCGCTTAACACGTCGGCCTCGGAGAGGTGATGCATTTCGCAATAAGGATACACCAGCGCAGCCTGCAAGGTTGCGTCGTCCATATTCAGTTGATGGAGAATTTCCACCATTTCCTGACCCACCAGCAGGCGATCAGGCATGTGCGAAACTGCTTTCAGCTTTTCTTTGGTTGTGTCACTTAGCGACAGGCTGTCCAGCCAGGCTTCAAAGGACGGTCTGTCCGGCTCGTGTACTTTCCGTGTTGATACCATAACACATCAACTCGCTTTCACTTCTTATTGGTTATCCGTTAGTAACATCATGACTTCCAGATGCCGCGTATACGGGAACATTTCTATGAGTCCCACTTGCTCGATGGCGTATCCGGCAGACAGAAGGCACTGCACATCTCTTGTCAGCGTACTCGGATTGCAAGAAACATACAAAATTGATTTGATGCCAGATTGGCTTAACGCTTCGCAAACAGCATAAGCCCCCTCACGTGAAGGATCGATAAGCACTTTGTCGAATCCGGCTGCCAACGCAGTTTGTACGGCTTTTTCGTCAGACAGATCCAGATGTAGCCAATCTATATTGTTCACGCCCTGCTTTGACGCATTTTCTCTCGCCCGTTGCACCATTTCGGCCACGCCTTCCACGGCCTGCACCTGGGCGCCGCGCGTTGCTAGCGAAAGAGAAAAATTGCCCAGTCCACTGAACCAGTCGGCAATACGTTCTCCCGCCTGCGGGTTCAACCAATGCATGGCCTGCGTCACCATTTTACGATTCATTTCACCGTTAACTTGAATGAAATCGTCATCAGACGGTGTCAGCACCAGTTCATCTTCAGTGTGACAGACTAAGGGGGCCACTTCATACAAACACTGGTGTTGATCAGGGCCATCAATACTGACATTAATCTGGTTTTGCTTAGCAAACTCGGTCAGCGCATGTTTGAAGGCGGAATTAGCCGGTTTAACCATACGCACCGACACCGCGTTCACATTATCGCCACCAGTGAGGGTGACGTGACCAATGTGGCGACGACCAGGTAGTCCTGCGAATACACTTTTTAGCGGGGTTATCAGCGCAGACAAATCGTCTCTGAGCACCGGGCAATGGTCTACATTAACGATGTTTTTGCCCTGTTCCTGACGAAACCCCATGATGAATTTGTCGTCGTTGCGGGCGTCTACGGCCAGACGCGCTTTGCGTCGATAACCACGGCGTTCGCCGGTAATCGCAGGCTGCCAGGGAATATCGGCCACGTTAAACTGTTTCTGCCAGTAACTGTCCATGGCCTGCTGTCGCATATCAAGGGCCGCATCAGCATCGACATGTTGAAGCTGGCAGCCGCCACAGGTGTTGATGAGTGGACAGAACGGATCACGACGTTCAGCGCTGGCTTGCAGCACCTTGCGCACGCGACCACGACTAAAGCGCTTCTGGCTCTGGGTTACTGCCACTTCTACGGTTTCGCCGGGAAGCGCGCCATCAACAAAGAGTACCGGACTTCCCTGTTTAGACGCGCTCTGCCCACAAAAGCCCTGTCCATTCATGTCCATAGACTCAATGGTTACGGTTTTTGCGCTGGGCTGCTTCTTCGGTTTTTTAGCCGGTTTATAAATACTGACCATGCTTAACCCTCTTTGCCCGCGGGTCGCAGGCATTCAAGGATCACCGTTGCGGTGGCGTAATGTTGTTCGTCAGAAATGGAAATGTGGCTGTGAGTCACGCCAAGTGCCTCGCAGCGCTGTGCGAAGGCATCTGAAAAAGAAAGTTTAGGAGCGCCAAGTTCATCGTTAGACACTTCAATATGATGCCAGCCGATACCACGGCCGATCCCCGTTCCTAACGCTTTAACAGCCGCTTCTTTCGCTGCAAACCGCTTGGCAAGATAACGCACCGGCTCATTGCTGCTTTCGAACAGCGTCATTTCCGTTGGCGTAAGCACGCGAAGTGCTAACCGCGACGATCGGGATAACGCTTCTTCAATACGGGCTATCTCAACGATATCGGTGCCCATTCCCACAATGGCCATGACTTACTTAGCACTCCCAGCGCGGGCTTCAATCATGAGTGCACGCATATCGGCTACCGCTTTTTCCAGGCCATCAAACGCTGCGCGGGCAATAATAGCGTGCCCAATGTTCAGCTCAATCAGTTCAGGAATTGCCGCAATGGGCTTCACATTGTGATAGTGCAAGCCGTGACCCGCATTGACTTTCAGGCCCTTCTTCGCGGCGTAGGCTATGCCTTTTCGTAGCCTGTCGAGTTCCACTTCCTGTTCCCGTTCGTTTTTGGCTTCGGCATATTGGCCGGTGTGAATTTCGATGTACGGCGCACCACATTCTACCGCGGCATCAATTTGCTTTTCGTCGGCATCGATGAACAGTGACACCTCAATACCGGCATTGCCGAGTACATCGCAGGCATGTTTCACCGCATCAAAATTGCCAGCCACATCTAAGCCGCCTTCCGTGGTGAGTTCTTCACGCTTTTCAGGAACCAAACAGCAAAACGCGGGTTGCGTGTTAAGCGCAATGTCCAGCATCTCATCGGTCACGGCCATTTCAAGATTCAGGCGGGTATTAATAGTGCGGGCAAGAATTTCCACATCTCTGTCTTTAATGTGACGACGGTCTTCACGCAAGTGCACGGTAATACCATCGGCACCGGCACGCTCGGCGATGTCGGCTGCATGCACCGGGTCGGGGTAACTGGTGCCACGGGCGTTACGAAGCGTAGCGATATGATCGATATTAACGCCTAACAGGATGTCTTTCATGAATTATTGTGCCTCTGAACTGAAATAGCGTGATAGCCAGGAAGTGCGAAGATTGTAGCAAAAAACTCGCTAAGTGGTTGCTGAAAATCATTTCACAATGGTGTTTAACTGCGAAACAATTCCCGGCTTTTTAGCGGTTTGCCGCCAAGCAAGACATGGAGCGCCTGACGATTAATAAGTTTCGCAGCCCGGCGCGACACATCGTTCCATTCCCCATTGCCCAATGCCAGTAACGCTGCACCCGGTAAGCGGTATTTGTGATCACGTTGATGGCAGGTGACAAAGCCTTGTTCCGGCGAGTACAAATACCAGCCACTCTCTTCCACTGGCTCGCCGCTGATACCGTCTGAAAACCAGTCTGCCAACATGCCCATTTCTTCAAGTAAGGCGAACTCAAATTCGCGGAGGATTTTTTCAATATCGGGCTGTTCATCAATGGCATTGAGCGCATGCTGATATTGCAAGTACACGGTATCACTAGCGAGACCAGCGGGCATCACGCGGTTAAGAATTTCATTGAGGTACATGGCGCAAAACAGGCTGTTTCCGGAAAGCATGGGCACAGGGCCGTCGCCTTCGATGGTGCGTAGATTTTTTAAATCGGTTTTGCCTGAAAGCTGAACACGCACTTTGCGAAAGGGCTGGAGCAGGCTTTTGCGGTCGTTTTTGCTGCTACGTACGCCTTTCGCCACGGCGCTCACTTTACCTTGTGGTAAGGTAAAAAAATCCACAATATAAGAGGTTTCCCGATAGGGACGACGGTGAAGCACGTAAGCATCCAGCCATTCCGACTGCGACATACCGGTTAGCTCCGCTTGATCCGCACCACTTTCATGGTTTCAAATTCAATGCCGGCGACCTCTTCACTCTGCCGGTAATAGGTAAGGTTTACCCGCGCCCCTTTTAACGACTGATATTGCTGCTTACGACGGAAAATAAACGGCACGTCTACGCCTTCAATCATTAGAGTGTGTCGCACCCAATCACCCTCTTCCCGTTGAACATGGGAGATCACCCGCAGATTTTCGCTGTGGGTGAGGTCGCGATGTTTGTCGGTAAGGGCCTTGCCGTCAGTCACGGGGCGCGATCTCCTCAACCAATAGCTGCACAGATTCGCGCCCGCGGAACGTATTAATGTCTAACTGATACACCACTTCAGCACGCAGAATACCGGCGTTCGGCCAAACATTGGTGTCTACGCCAAAAGCGATGCCGTCGATTTCCTCGCCATTGTCTTTGCGGAACACCACTTTGAGGTGGTTCTTGTTCTCGCCTACCATGCGCTGATCAACAATATCCAGCACACCGTCGAACTTAGGCGCATCGAAACCCTGACCAAATGGCCCAGCCTGACGCAATGCGTGTGCAAGGGTGAGATCCATTTCATCAGCGGCCAGTTCGCCATCAGACAAAATTTGTTTTTCGCAGTCAATATTCTCAAGGTGTCGTAACACCACCGTTTGCAGCGCTTTTTCAAACGCAGGCAAGGCATCGGCGGGTAAACTGAGTCCTGCCGCCATGGCGTGGCCACCAAATTTATCAATCACACCGGGCCAGCCGGTATTCACTTCATCAAGAATATCGCGAATATGCAGACCAGGAATGGAACGGGCTGAACCTTTCAGTGTGGTTTCATCTTGCATGGCAAACACAATAACAGGCCGATGGTGCTTTTCTTTAAGCCGGCCAGCCACGATACCGATAACGCCCTGATGAAAATGAGGCTGATACAGTACCAACGCTGGCGGCAAGGCGTCGCCTAACGAAATTGATTCCAGCGCGGCTTCCGCTTCTTCTTTCATTTCTGTTTCGATGGCGCGCCGCTGCAGGTTGAGTCTATCTAGCTCTGCCGCCATATGACGGGCCTGAATTGCGTCGTCACATAACAGACATTCTATACCCAGTGCCATGTCATCCAGCCGCCCTGCCGCATTTAAACGGGGGCCAATCACAAAGCCTAAATCTGTGGAAGTGAGGTAACCCAATGGTTTATTGCGATTCGCCACTTCGAACAGGGCTTTTATGCCCGGGCGACAATGCCCACTGCGAATGCGCTGCAAGCCTTGATACACCAATACGCGGTTGTTTTTATCTAGCGCCACTACATCGGCCACCGTGCCCACCGCCACGATATCCAGCAAGTTGGCTAGATTCGGCGCGGGTATTTCATTGAACATACCGGCTTTTTGCATTGCAGATCGCAAAGACAGCATAAGGTAAAACGCGACACCTACACCGGCCAGGTTCTTCGATGGGAAGTGACATCCAGGCTGGTTAGGATTCACAATGGCGTCAGCATCAGGCAGTGTATTTCCGGGGAGATGGTGATCGGTCACTATCACTTCAAGCCCTAAAGACTTCGCCTTTGTCACCCCAGCTAAGCAAGCAATGCCGTTATCTACCGTAAGCAGAATATCAGTGCCCTGCTGGTAAGCCACTTCCACAATTTGCTCACTGAGGCCGTAGCCAAAATCAAAGCGGTTCGGTACCAGATAATTCACCGATTGCAGGCCAAGCTGTTTTAGCGCCAGCATACACACGGCCGTAGAGGTAGCGCCATCGGCGTCGAAGTCACCAATAATGGTAACCCGCTTTTGTTGACGAATGGCATTGATAAGGCAGTGCGTGGCATCGTCGATGCCTTTTAGCAGATTAAAGTGGGAAAGTTGTTTTAGGGCGTTGTCGAGCTCATCAACCGTTTCAACCGCCCGACCGCGATACACCCTGTCGAGCACAGGGTGTAACTCAGTACTTAAACGCGACGCCGAGCAAAGCTGGCGTCTAACGATGGGTAACGACATGACTTACTCTGAACGGGCAAACTGAGCAATAAGCTCTGCGGCAGGTTTATAGCCCGGTAACATGGTACCGTCATCAAAAATAATCGCTGGCGTGCCACGAATACCTAACTGGCGTCCAGCAACAAACTGCTCTGCCACTGTGTTATCACAATCGGCTTTAGGGAACGTAGGATTCGAAATTGATTTTGCGCGGTTCAACGCTTGCTGCGGATCGTCAGAGCACCAAATGGCAACCATATTGTCGTAATTTGGCGTGTTTAGCCCCTGACGAGGCCATGCCAGGTAACGCACGGTGATACCGGCGTCGTTAAGCTCCTCGACTTCACGATGCAGTTTCTGGCAATACCCGCAGGAGTAATCGGTAAACACGGTCATCACGTGCTTTTCGTTTTCAGCTTTGAATTCGATGCCTTGATCAGCGAATGGCGCAATCACGTCCAGACGCACTTGACCCAGCGCCACTTCTGTCACGTCTTTCATGCCGGCATTCACATCGAACAGGTGACCAAACATGATGTAGTCACCTTTTTCAGTGACATAAAACACCTGATTAGCTGCGGTTACCTGTAATAAACCGTCGATTTGTGAATTGGCAATTGCATCGGGTTCCACACCCACCACGCCCGTTACGGTATCGTAAACGGCCTGCTCTGCTGTTTCATTCACTGGTGTGGCGGTTTGTGTTTCACCGGCTTGCTTGGTTTCGGCATCTGCCGAGCAACCACTTGATAATACAATACCAAGGGCGAGCATCACTGCGTGATGGCTAAATCTCATGAAAACTCCTTGCTGAACAGGCTACCTGGCCCATCTGAAACTGACTATTATGCTTAGTTAGCGCAATATTAGCATAAAGTTAAACGCCGGAAAGGCATCTGAAAGAATACCTACGACGTTCACCGCATTACCCCCGAGGATGGTGGGTGTGAATTAAATTCTGTAATCGTTCGGTTGCCACATGGGTATAAATTTGGGTGGTGGATAAATCACTATGGCCTAACAACATTTGTACCACACGTAAATCGGCGCCATGGTTTAGCAAGTGGGTTGCGAACGCATGGCGCAATGTATGTGGCGACAAATGCTGATCGATACCCGCCACCTGGGCATAGTATTTTATCCGGTGCCAGAATGTTTGGCGGGTCATCTGCACGCCACGTAAACTAACAAAAAGCACATCGGTTTGATGTTTCAGCAGTTCCGGCCGGGCCGTTTTCATGTAGGTTTCAATCCAATCAATGGCATCTTCACCTAACGGCACCAGTCTTTCTTTGTTGCCTTTACCGGTTACTCGCACCACGCCCTGCTGCAAACTTACCTGATCAAGACGAAGACCAATCAGTTCAGACACCCGCAAGCCAGTGGCATACAACACTTCCAACATGCACTTATCGCGGCACTCTACCGGCTCGGCTGGATTAGGCGCATTAAGCAGGTCGTCAACCTGTTGTTCGCTTAACGACGCTGGCAATTTTTTCGGTAATTTAGGGTTGGGGATCTGCGTTACCGGATTGTCGGTGCGCACGTGTTTACCAATAAGATAAATATAAAAAGCCCGCATGGCTGACATGGCACGCTGTGTACTGCGGGCAGATAACCCCATATCGCGGCGATGCAGCAAATATGACTGCACCGATTCCATCATCAACAGACTAATATCATTAGTTTTTTCTTCTGACTGACAGTACAGCGCCAATTTAGTGAGATCGGTCCGGTAACTCTGTTGGGTATGTTCGCTGAGCCCTTTTTCCAACCAGAGCATTTCGATGAATTCATCGATAAGCTGCTGGTTTTCGTCACTCAGTACCGCCTTGGCCATACCTTAGAACCCGCGCTTATCTTTAATCAGTTCGTAAGCGGCTTGGATATCCTGGGTTTTCGCTTTGGCGATATCTAACGCTTGTTGCGGCAACCCTTTGGACGCCAGTTTATCAGGATGGTGTTCCGCCATGCGCTTGCGATACGCCCGCTTGATGGTTTTCTCGTCGTCTGACTCACTCACACCAATAATTTTGTAGGCATCTTCCAGACTTTGGGTATCGGAATAAGATTGTGCACGGTGACCGCTTTGCTGACCGCCGGCACCGCCCTGCCCGCCACGTTGACGGAAACGAATTTCGGCCTCGTAAGCAGAAATCAGGAAGTCGAGTTCCTGGCGTTTGAAATTCAGAATCGACGCGACTTTCTCCAGCACTTTGTATTCGGGTGTAGAAAGCGTGCCGTCGGCAAAAGCCGCCTGAATAAGAATTTCCAGGAACACCTGCAATATGTCGCGGCGACCATGGCAAGATTCAACCAACCCTTTTAACGTGTCCGCCAAAGGAAAAGAGGAGGACTTTCCTTCCCGGAATGCTTGCTGCGCTTCCCGTCGAGCATCACCCGCAAGCTTCATGTCATCCATAAGCAGCGTGGCAATTTTAATCTCGCGCTCGGTTACGTGACCGTCTGATTTAGCCAGATGACCTAAAGACGAAAACAGCGCATGGAAAAATACCGCTTGTTGTTTTACCCCAGACTGGTCGGTGAAGAAACGGCCGAACCCGCCCAGTTGATTGAAATCCTGGCTGTAGGCTTTATCAAAAAAATGCCCCACGATGAGGCCAATGATTGCGCCGGGAATTTTCAGGAACATAAACCCGAACACAAAACCGAGGATTTTTCCCCAAAATGACATACTACCGTTCTCCTGAATTAATCCCGCAAAGTACCAGAACACTGTATAAGATTGGCTGGTAAGTTAATAGCCGCATTTGTCCCCGCGCAGAATAGGCCGCGCTAAGACAAGTAGATACTCTGGGTGCATTATTACCTTGATGAGCCATGATATATGGCGTCGAATTGCCGTTATTAAACCAGCTAAGGAAGATATACGGTCAAACTCGCAGAAACTTTCATCTTTTTTGCTTCTGGCGGTTGGCTCAGCGCACAGAAGTGCTTAGAATTGGTCACTTTATGGCACTATGCCCGATTACGGACTTTGCCGAATTTCAGGACACCCTCACAATCCGTTGTGAAATAAGAAACAGGCCCTCCATCAACACATGAAAAAAACCTGTGCCTCTTTTCTGCTAGCGGCAATCAGCAGCTCCTCCGCGCTGGCGCAGCAATCGCAGTCAACCTCTCAGGATAGCCAAGAGCAACCCGCTTTTTGTCCGGTACCTGCTGTCACTTTTTCAAGCAGCAAACTCATGCCTGCCGGCCAGGTAAAAGTGGAAGCCAATCGAACAGAAATTATTGAGCGAGAGGTGGCGCTGTTTTCTGGCAACGTGGATATTATTTCCGACTCTGCCACCATTCGTGCAGACCAGGCGCAGATCAATAACAACGGGCAACAATTATTCGCCAAGGGCGATGTGGTCTATGAAGACAGTCAGGTGCATGTGGCTTCAGACAGTGTCGATGTGGATTCCACCGATGAAAGCCTGACCATGTCGAACACCATTTACCACCTGAATAACTCCACTGGTCGTGGTGATGCCAGCACCATTGCATTAAACGCGCAAGACGGTTTGGTGTTAAAAGACGTGAGCTTCACCACCTGCCCAGAAGGCGGTGAAGAATGGATGATTAGAGCGTCTGAAATTAATATTCGTCGTGGCAGACCATGGGGCGAAGCCAAGCACACCCGGTTTTATTTAGGCAATGTGCCAGTATTTTACATGCCGTATTTCGCTTTCCCCATCAGTAACCAGCGTCAAACCGGTTTCCTGTTCCCGAAAATTTCTAACTCCAGCAACACTGGAGTAGATTACGAGCAACCGTTCTACTGGAACATAGCACCGAACTACGATCTCACGTTGTCGCCACGGGTGATGTCAAAGCGCGGCGTGCAGTTGAAATCAGAATTTCGTCATATGTCAGCAGACAGCTACAGCCAGTTAAACCTGGAATACCTGCCCCAAGACAACGATATGGCCAGCAACCCTGATCGCTATTTCTATCGCATTTCTCATGAAGGTTTCTTCGCAGATAACTGGATGGCGTCGGTTAACGTTAATGGCATCAGCGACGACAACTACATTGTGGATTTAGGCAGTGACTTCTACAACCGGGCAGATACGCATTTGTTCCGTACCGGCAGTATTAATTACTTCTCCGATGAACTGCTGTTCTCTGTCCATGTGCGTGATTTCGAAATTATCGGCGACTACCCAACCACCTACCGGGCGTTACCAGAAGCCAAACTGAATTATGAGTTGCCACTGGCAAAGTACCTGGAATTAGAACTGAACTCTGAGCTGGCCTGGTTCGACAGTAAGTCAGCCACGGCGCCCACCGCCATGCGTTTTCACACGGCGCCTACCATTCGAGTACCGTTTCAACGCCAATGGGGTGAGTTCTCAGCAGAAGCCAGTGTACTAAACACTTACTACGAGCAAGATCACGTCGAAAATACTGAACTGGAAGAGACAGTAAACCGCACCTTAACTCAGGGTAAGCTATACGGCGCATTGTATTTTGAAAACGAAGACAGCTGGTTTGGCGATAATCATACGATGACGCTAGAACCTCGCGTGCAGTATCTTTACACCAGTTATGAAGATCAAAGCGGCATTGGTTTTTACGATACCACATTGTGGTTAACCGACGTGGAAGGCCTGTTCCGTGGGCAGGATTTCACCGGCCTCGACAGAATTAGCGATAACAACGAAGTGACCGTTGCATTAACCAGTCGCCTACTGGATGAAACCAACCGGGAACAATTTGTTCTCAGTGTGGGTCAGATATTCTATCTCGATGACAACCGGGTCACCTCTGCTATTCGTGAAGGCAACCGTTCTGCGCTGGCCGCCGAGTTTGACTGGCGAATGACTGACGACTGGTTCTTCCACACCGATTTTCAAATCGCTACGGAAACGGATAAAGTCGAACGTGCCAGCACAACATTTGAATATCGCGAGAGCAGCAACAAATTAATTCAGTTAACCCACCGCTATGTCAGGGAACTCTCAAGCGAAAGAATTGACCAAGTGGGACTGTCTGCTGCCTGGCCGTTGTCTGACAGATGGCAATTAGTTGGTCGAACTTACCGCGATCTTGATCGCAACCGCAGTGTGGAAAACTACGTTGGCTTTCAATATGAATCCTGTTGTTGGGCCATTCAAATTGTTGCCCAGCGTCAGCTGAGTAACCGTTACGCTGTAGATGGTGCACAGTCAATTGATGAATTTGACTCCGGCATATCGCTGAATTTCATTTTCAAAGGAATGGGTTCCAGTGGTACCAGCAATAACATGTTGTCGAACGGATTATTTGGCTACCGACAGCCATATAGTTTAAATTAATGCGCCAGTTGACAGATATGTCTGCTGTTAGCAAAGAATAAACCGATAAAAAGAGTAATTATGAAGTTCATTATTCGCGCGATTTGTATCAGTGCCCTGTGCTCATTTATGAGTTTGGCTCAATCTGTTTCATTAGATAAGGTGGCCGTAATCGTCGATCAGGGCGTGGTATTGGAAAGTGAAATCGAATCTCTGGTCAATGAAGTAAAGCGCAACGCTGAAGCACAGGGCCAGGCCCTGCCTTCCGACCGCGTGCTTCGTACCCAGGCTATCGAGCGTTTGATCACCAAGAGCTTGCAGATGCAAATGGCCGAGCGTATGGGTGTTCAGGTTAGCGACCCGCAACTGGAGCAAACCATTACAAACATCGCCCAGCAACAGGGCGCAACCATCGATGACCTGCGCAATGAATTAGAGCAACAAGGCATTGCTTACGACGATTACCGCGAAGACGTTCGTGAAGAACTGATTGTTGGTGAAGTAACCCGTGCCAACGTTCGCCGTCGTGTCTACGTGACGCCTCAGGAAATCAGTAACCTGGTTAAACTGATGGACCAACAAGGCGCAGAACAAGCCGAATATAACTTAGGCCACATTCTGATTGGCCTGCCATCAAGCCCCACAGATGAAGACGTAGCCAGCGCTCGTAGCCGTGCAGATAAAGTTATTGAATTACTGAATAACGGTTCCGACTTCACCAAAATTGCCATCACGTCATCTTCTGGTTCAAACGCACTGGAAGGGGGTGATATGGGTTGGATGAACGTTAATTCTATGCCTACCCTTTTTGCTGAAGCAGTTCAGGGTAAAGAAAAAGGCGAGTTGATTGGTCCTATTCGTAGTGGTGCGGGTTTTCACATCCTGAAAATTAAAGATACCCGTGGTATCGAGAAAATCACCATCGAAGAAGTGAACGCCCGTCACATTCTCATTAAACCTTCTATTATTTTAAGTGACGAGAAAGCCAAAGAAATGCTGGAGAAATTCCGTCAGCAAGTTATCGACGGTGACGCTGACTTTGCAGAACTGGCTAAAGAACATTCTGAAGATCCGGGTTCAGCGTTAAAAGGCGGTGAGCTTGGCTGGTCTGATCCGAACAACTATGTACCAGCTTTCCGTGAAGCCCTTGCTGGCCTTGAGCCTGGCGAGTACAGTGAACCTGTTCGTTCACAATTCGGTTGGCACTTAATGCAGCTTATCGATCGCCGTATTGACGATGCCACAGACAAACGTAAAGAAGACAAAGCTTATCAACTGCTGTTCAATCGTAAGTTTAAAGAAGAGTCTGAAGCCTGGTTGCGTGAAATGCGCGATACTGCTTACATTGAAGTTGTTGAATAATATAACGGCGAGATAAACGATGACGCCAATAAGAATAGCAGTTACGCCAGGTGAGCCAGCGGGCATTGGTCCTGACCTCATCATTCAGCTAGCACAGCAGCAATGGGATGCGCAGCTTGTGGTATTTTGCGACGGCACCATGCTGAAAGCCCGGGCAGACCTTCTAGGTCTGCCGCTAGAGCTGATTCCTTTCGATGCCGAGAACAACGCCATTCAGACGCCGGGTTCGCTGTACTTGCAGCAAATCGATACTGCAGTGAATGTGGTACCCGGCGAGCTAGACAGCGATAATGGGCACTATGTAGTAGAAACCCTGCGCCAGGCGTGTCACGCCAATATGGAGCAAGGCTTTGATGCGGTAGTAACAGGCCCCGTTCACAAAGGCATTATCAACAAAGCCGGTGTGTCTTTCAGCGGACATACCGAATACTTCGCTTACCAGTCAAACACCATTGATGTGGTGATGCTGTTATCGACTGAAGGCCTGAATGTAGCGCTAGCCACCACACATATTCCGCTTGAATATGTGTCTAAGGCGATAACAAAAGAGCGCCTGCACAAAGTGATTCATATCATTAACACCGATTTGAAACTGAAGTTTGGCATTACCAAACCGCGTATTTACGTATGCGGGCTAAATCCACACGCCGGTGAAGGCGGGCATTTGGGATCAGAAGAGCTGATCACCATTATCCCGGCTCTAGATGACTTACGTGAGGAAGGTTTAGATTTGGTAGGTCCGCTTCCCGCAGACACTATTTTTCAGCCTAAATATCTCGACGACGCCGACGTCGTGTTAGCGATGTACCACGATCAAGGACTGCCGGTACTTAAGTTTAAAGGATTTGGCGCCTCGGTGAATATCACCCTTGGCCTGCCATTCATCCGTACTTCTGTCGATCATGGTACTGCTTGCGACCTCGCGGGTACCGGAAAAGCAGATGCGGGCAGTTTCACAAAAGCAATGCATAAAGCTATTGAATTAGCGAACAGGCAGCAATGAGTAAAACACATTTAGGCCACACCGCGCGTAAGCGTTTTGGCCAGAACTTCCTGCATGACGACTATGTCATTGGCAATATCGTTAGTGCGATTAATCCCGTTGATGGTGAGAACCTGGTAGAAATCGGCCCCGGCCTTGGCGCCTTAACCGATCCGGTGTGTGAAGAGGTTTCGCGCCTTACCGTGGTTGAACTCGACCGCGACCTGGCAGAACGCCTGCGTCATCATCCTTTTCACGGCAGTAAACTGACCATTGTTGAGCAGGATGCCCTGAAACTCAATTTTGCCGATTTGTTACCGGCAATGCCAAACCCTGAAGGCAAATTACGGGTATTCGGCAACCTGCCTTACAACATTTCTACCCCTTTAATGTTCCACCTCTTTAGCTTTAGCGGCAAAGTGCAAGACATGCACTTTATGCTGCAAAAAGAAGTGGTAAACCGACTTGCCGCTGGGCCGGGCTCTAAGAGCTATGGGCGTTTGTCGGTAATGGCACAATATTACTGTGCGGTGATCCCCGTGCTGCATGTACCGCCTGGTGCATTTAAGCCGCCCCCGAAGGTCGATTCAGCCGTGGTACGTTTAGTGCCACATGCCACCCCGCCAGTCGCGGTGAAATCCGTTGCCTTACTGGAAAAGGTGTGTGCAGCTGCATTCAACCAACGCCGCAAAACTATTCGTAATAGTTTGGGTGACTGGGTGACTGAAGCTGAACTGGAATCACTGAGTTTATCGCCAACTGCTCGTGCTGAGACCTTGTCTCTGGCTGATTTTGCGGCAGTGGCAAATTTAGTAGCAGACCGGGACGGAGAAAGCTGAGATGTCGGCTTCTCCTGGTATTTTGGTTTCAGTTTCAGCGAAACACATCCCTGATCATCCGGCAAATGGCCCAGATAAATACGCATTTGCTTATCACATCACAATCCGCAATCAGAGTGACGAGCGGGTACAATTGCTCAGTCGCTACTGGTTAATCACCGATGGCAATGGTAAAAATACCGAAGTACAGGGTGAAGGCGTTGTGGGTAAACAACCGCTTATCGACCCAGCCAGTGAGTATCAATACACCAGCGGTGCACTTATTGATACTCCCGTAGGCAGCATGCAGGGCCACTACGAAATGGAAAATGAAGACGGTGAACGCTTTCGCGTGCCGATCAATATTTTCAGTCTAAGCGTACCTAACGCGATCAACTAAAAAACGGTGTCAAAATTTGGCACCGCTTCCAACGGATAAGGATGCCAGCATGTCAGACTCGCAGACGTTGATTGTGGGCGATATTCAAGGTTGCTACGGCGGCCTGATGGCGTTGCTTGAAAAAGCTCACTTCGATGAAAAGCGCGATAGATTAATTGCAGTAGGTGACTTAATTGCCCGCGGCGAAGACTCCTACGCGACGATCAAGTATCTGATGGACTTAGGCGACAGATTCAACACCGTGCTTGGCAATCACGACCTGCACTTTCTGGCGGTGTCTCAGGGCATTAAGTCTGCGAAAAAAAGTGACCGTCTCGGGCCTCTTCTGGCCAGTAAAAAACTAAAAGATATCATCGATTGGTATCGCCAGTTTCCGTTGGCGCTTGCCCTCGATGAGACCACCACAATCGTTCATGCCGGCCTTTACCCCAAGTGGTCGCCGGAAACCTTACTTTCACTGAGCAACGAAGTCAGTACCGTATTAAAAAGTGATAAGTGGCCTGCATTGTTAAAAGAGATGTATGGCAATTCTCCCACCGAATGGAAAGAAGGGTTAAAAGGCACGTCGCGACTGCGCTTTATCATTAATGCCTGTACGCGCATGCGGTTTTTACAAGAGAAAAACCACCTCGAATTTGCCTGCAAAAGTCATCCTGAGGATGCTCCCTCGTCGGTGACTCCCTGGTTTGAAGTTGAGAATGCATCACTCGCTGCCAGCGAGCGTATTATTTTCGGCCATTGGGCAGCGCTTGAGGGCGTAACGGGGAACAATCAATTTGTTGCACTGGATACCGGGTACGTATGGGGTAACAGCCTGACTGCAATGAGAATTCCGTCGAACACACTCATCAATGTGACACCTTAAATACCTCTGTATTAAAACAAACAACGTAAAAAACTGATTCCTATAGGTCTTTAGTCTAATTTTTGTTTACAATTAAACTTACTAATCGGTTATTCGACTAAACAAGCGGAATGTTCGGCCGATAAGAATAATGCGCTATAGTTATTAGCGCATAGCACCTCAGGTATCAGTCACCATGAACACAACTGATTACTTAAAACTATAAATAAAACTGTGTTTCAGGAGTTCATATGAAAATCACGGTAGCCAAGCGCATTATCGGCGGCTTCGCCACAATAAGCCTGCTATTAGTTATAATCAGTGCATCTTCTTTCATTAACCTCAATTCTGTGGGATCGGCGGTTGATGAAGTGAATAAGGTAGCGGTTCCCACCCTTACCAGCAGTAATGCATTAAAAGCCAGCTTCCTGAATATGGGCCGCGTTACCTTCGAGGCTTACATTGAAGAAAGCGTGGATGGCCTTGAAAGCAAGTACGATAACTTCACGAATAGTAAAGCCAATTTCAGTACAGAATTAAAAAAGCTGGAAACCGTACTGGCGGATGATTCTGCCATGCTTGCCAGCCTTAAGCAGGTAAACGGCGCCTACGAGCAATACATTCAAAATGTAGAAGCAATGTACACCAGTCACCGACAGTTTATGGAAATGCGTAATGCCATAAGCGACAAGATTGGTGACTTAGAAGACAATGCCGATGACGCCTCTACCTATCTACTGGACTTTTCCGAATCTGATGAAGTAGCACGTAGTGCTGCGCTACAAAAATCAGCTGAAATTGGTAGCGAATTAGAAAGCCGCCTGCTTGAACTCATTACCGTGGCTAACGAATATGCAAAAACACAAACTCTCGTTCGTGCCGACGTTATCGGTAATGAAGTAGAGCTTATTGTTACCAGTGTTCGTGAAATGATGAACCAAATTCAAGGTACCGCAGCAGGTGCAGATACCACGGGTACACTGGATGAGATTTCGACGCTGGTTGACGATGCCATTGACGCCATTACCGGTTCTGACGGTGTATTGGCTCTGCAACGCTCTCGTTTAGAATACCGTGATGCGGCTGAGCAAGCCCTGTCTCGCTCTGATGCAAACAGTCAGGAAGGCATTAGCGCCCTTGAAAACCTGCTTACTCAAGCCGATAAGAAAGCTGCAGAAATTGACGAGCAGGTATCGTTTAAGGTGACCTCAGGCAACACCATCGTGATTGTTGTGGCGCTGGCTTCACTGGCTGCCGCCCTG
This sequence comes from Alteromonas sp. ABH2_165, assembly GCF_056159945.1. Classification (NCBI taxonomy): domain Bacteria; kingdom Pseudomonadati; phylum Pseudomonadota; class Gammaproteobacteria; order Alteromonadales; family Alteromonadaceae; genus Alteromonas; species Alteromonas sp. ABH2_165. The sequence continues at coordinate 243,324 of NZ_JBSWWF010000006.1, read as the reverse complement.
GTCATCGGTTACTGGACGGTTATTGCTATCACCCGCCCGCTGAATAGCGTTAACGAGTTACTGAATGTTGCCTCTTCTGGCGACCTTACCCGCCGTCTTGATGACTCTGCTGAAGATGAATTCGGTCAACTGGCGAAAAACTGTAATAAGCTGATTGGCAACCTTAAAAGCTTGATCACTGGCATTAATACTCGTGCTGAACAGCTTGCCGCAGCCTCTGAGCAAACATCTACTGTTACTACCCAAACAACGCACTCGATACAAGATCAGAAGTCGCAGATTGCTCAGGTTGCAACAGCAACAACAGAAATGCACAGCACGTCTATTGTGGTAAGTCAGAGCGCCGAAGACACGCTTAACGAAATTCGTCATGCAGACAGCGAAGCGGAAAATGTACGTTCAATTTCTCTTGAGAACAAACGCACTATTGAAGTACTGGCCCGGGATGTTGAGCAAGCCGCCGAAGTCATTAATAAACTGCATCAAGACAGCGCCAGCATTGGCGGTATTCTCGATGTTATTCGCGGCGTTGCCGATCAAACAAACTTGCTGGCATTGAACGCGGCCATTGAAGCGGCCCGTGCTGGTGAGCAAGGTCGAGGCTTTGCGGTAGTTGCAGACGAGGTGCGCACTTTGGCATCTCGTACGCAGCAATCGACGCAAGAAATTAACGCTATGATCGAAGTGTTGCAAGCTGGTGCTGAAAAAGCGGTGGCGGTAATGAATCAGGGTAAAGAGCAAACTGCTATCTGTGTTGAGCAAACTGACAACGCCACACGAGCGCTGGATGTTATCTCTGACGCAGTACGCAAAGCTTACGATGTAAGTACGCAAATTGAACAGTCTGCCCGCGAGCAAAACACGGTTTCAGCAGAAATCAGTGAGAAGCTTGAAAGTATCGTAGGTATTGCTGAAGAAACCACTGCTGGCGCACAACAAACGTCTCAGTCGAGTTCGGAAGTGGCCCGCCTTGCTGAAGAACTGCAACAATCTATCCGTCAGTTTAAAGTTTAAAAATGTCTATCCGGCGCCACCTTTAACGGGGTGGCGCACGCATTCCCAGCTCAATTCCCGGGCAAACTCTGATCTCGTGGTGCGGTATGGCGGAGAAGAGTTTCTGATTGTGTTGCAAGAAGCCTCTATACTTGCAGCCAGTAAAGTGGCGGAAACCTTATTGGGCGAAATTCGTCGCCTTGCTATCCCCCATGAAGGCAGAAACGATTCAAAGCAAATTCTCACCCTGTCGATTGGCGTTGCCTGTCAACGCAGTGGCGAACCCCTACCCCCCGATTTCTTACTAAAGCGTGCCGATGATGCACTGTACAAAGCAAAATCATCGGGGCGGGATTGCTACATGCTGAGTGACCTATCTTTTTCAGCGCACATTCCTGAAAGCGTATCGGCGACGGAATAAAGCCGGTGGCCTATTAACTATTTGTCCGCCAATGCAGGCCGCGATTAACACAATTCCGCCCCAACCCAGTAGCGAAAAGCGCTCGTTAAGAACAAGTACAGCCAAGATAGTGGCAACCACAGGTTCGAGCAGTGTGATCAGTGTTGCCGAGCTGGCATCCACCGATTTCAGCCCAAAACCAAATAGCAGATAGCCGACGAAGATAGGCAATATTGCCATGTACAAAGCCACCGAAACATTGTTAGCAGACGCAAATACGTTGTCACCGGTAAATAACAGTGATGGCAGTAGCAAACAGGCTGATACACCAAATTGACTTGCCATGGATACCCCAGATGATGCGCCGCGGGTAATAAGGGCTTTGCCCGCCCAGGAATAGGCGGCATATGTAAGGCCCGCAATAAGCCCTAATACAATTCCCCACTCTCGCTGCTCAGCGGTGGCAGCAAGCTCGGCACTTTCAGGTTTACCCATTGCCAACAGTAGGATACCTGTTGCCCCCAGAATAAAGCTGACAATCCATTTTGCCGTTATGGGCTTACGGTTTAATACCCACTCAAGTAAAACCGCAAAACAGGGCGCGCTGGCTATAGAAACCACGGTGCCAATTGCCACACCGGCCAAATGCATGGAGGAGTAAAATGCCAGCGGATAAATGGCAACACTCAGGCTCCCCAGCAAAACAATTTTGCTATGTTGGAAGAGTATGTGTCGTTGTTTCAGCAGTTGAGGCAGAGCTTTAAGACACATGAGCAAACCGCCTCCGCCGGTGGCGATGGCGCCTATGGCTAACGGGCTCACGTCGGGTGCAAAGCTGGCCGCCGTGCCCGTTGTGCCCCACATAAAACTGGCGATGATAATAGCGAAAAGCCCGAGTGCATGATTATGCTGATTAGTCACGATAATTCCTGAATCCCCTTTGGAGAATAAATATAGTATCGCCATAGAGAACCAACATCTTTGCTAATAAGACGCTTTCTCAGGTTAAAAAGACGCACTTACTGAGAATTTTTACGGAGCTACTTTCAGCTAAACAGCTTCGAGGGTGGTAAACCAAAATGGACTGAGAAGCGGCGACTGAACGCAGATAAGTCGTGGTAGCCAACCGTTTCCGCTACCCGTTGAACAGGCAAATCTGTGTGGATCAGCAGCGCCCTGGCTTTTTCCATACGCATGGCGGTTACATGATGTCCGGCGGAAACGCCCATTTGTTCCCGGAACAACTTTTTAAACTGAGTTGCGCTTAAACAGGCGATGCGAGCCAGCGTGCCAATATCCAACTCACTGCCAATATTGTCATCGATAAAACTGACCACAGCACTGATCCGTCGATCCCGGGTTTGCGCTACTCGTTGTGCCGCCAATAAACTGGTGAAGGTATCGAAGGTGAGCTTTTCTAATGACGAGTCTACCTGATATTCGAGTTGGGTCTCGATAAACTGTAAATAGCGATTAAGTGGCTGACTGATGGTAAATACCAGCCACGACGCTGCACAAAGATTTTCTGGCAGCGAAAACATGTCTGCCACCACAAAACGCGCTTCGGTTTCCGATGTGAAATGATGTAACTCACCGGCCTGGATCACCACACATTCTCCTGGCGCCACTTTGCCGCTGAATCCGGCCAGCTCAATGTTTATGACACCACGAAGCGGTAACACCAACTGATGGAAGTCGTGGGTGTGACCCACCTTTTGTTTGCTGTAAGAACGAATGGAGAGGGAATCTGACATAGGAAACAAAAACGGGTAGCCAATGCTACCCGTTAACTATTCTTACTCGAACAACTCTTTATGCAGATGCTGAACAATGGCAGAACTGTCTTCTTCACTCACCAGGAAAGACAGGTTATGCGGATTAGCACCGAAACAAATCATGCGCAGGTTGAAGTCGTCTACCGCACCAAGAATACGGCTCGCCACCCCTTTTGCAGTTTGCATGTTGTTACCCACAACAGTGATAAGATCGAAACCTTTCTCCACTTTCACATCACAGATGGTTTCCAGCTCGGCGATGGTTTCTTTGTTCAAACGCTGAGCCACAGAGTTCGCTGGATTATCCAGTGTAAACGAGACTGAAATTTCAGACGTGGTGACCAAATCAACACTGAGCTTGTGCTTGGCAATAATACCAAATACCTGTTGCAGGAAGCCTTGTGCGTACATCATTTTCGGTGTTTTCACGGTTACCATTACCTGCTCTTTACGGCGGGTAATCGCGCGGTGTGGTGGCTCATTGTCGCAGTCGCGCATGATCCAAGTACCGCCTTTTTCTGGCTCTTTGCTAGAACCCACAAACACTTTAATGTCTTTACGCAGTGCTGGTTCCATGGTGGCCGGGTGCAGTACTTTGGCACCAAACGTGGCCATTTCCGCGGCTTCTTCGAAGCTCAGCTCCGGTAATGGATAAGCCGCAGGTACAATGCGCGGGTCTGTGGTGTAAACACCCGTCACGTCAGTCCAGATTTCGCAGCTATCAGCATTCAATGCTTCAGCTAGCAATGCCGCCGTGAAGTCAGAACCACCGCGACCTAAAGTGGTGGTTTTCCCTTCTTCATTAGCCCCCACGAAACCTTGGGTAACCACGATGGCGTTGCTAATTTCAGGACGTAACAATTGTTCTGAAAGCTCGCCAATGGTGTCGATTTGGGGTGCAGCTTCACCAAACTCGCTGTCGGTACGCAGCACTTTACGTACGTCGAAGTTTAAGGTGTCTACCCCTTCTTCTGCCAATACCGCACTAAACAGCAGCGACGACATGCGTTCGCCCATAGACTGAAGTTGATCTTTCAGGTCGTCACGATGAAGAATTTCTTCATGATTTGCCAGACCACGTAACTCTTCAAACAAATCTTCCAGTTTGTCAGCTACGCTAGCCTTGTCTTTAATTTCGTTCAGCACGGCCATTTCAATATCAATGATCGCCTGACAAGTGTCCTTGATTTGCTCGCTGGTTAGCGGCGCATGCGCAATACTTACCAGGTGATTGGTCACACCGGCCTGTGCACTAACAACAACAATACGGGTTGCTTCGTTACCCGCCACAATGCGAGCACAATTTTTCATAGCCTGATAGGTGGCTACACTGGTACCGCCAAACTTGGCGATATTAAGAGAATTCGACACGATTTTCTCCGAGCTTTAACCAACGACTGGTTGGTTTAGTAATTGATTTTGATTTGGTCGCCTACGCTGATGTTATTCGCAGCAAACCACCCTTGATTCATTTCCAGCGCAAATTCTACCGCTTTTGAAGATCCCACAGACGTTAAGTCATGTGGCTCCAGCGGTTTTATATCGGTAATTACGCCGTTCCCGTCGATAAATGCTACATCCAGAGGTACAAACGTATTTTTCATCCACATGCTGGCCATACGTGCCGGATTGAAGCGGAACAACATACCACAATCATCACACAGTGATTTGCGGAACATTAGTCCCTGCGCCCGTTGCTCAAACGTTTTGGCATATTCAACACTCAGGCTTTTACCACCAGCAACAATGGTTGCCTGTTCGAAGGTAACGGGCTCGTCGGCAGCACTCTGACAAGCAGCCAGCGCCAGACAAGACACCAGCATCAGATTTCGCAGAACCATTAATGGTTTCATTCTGTCTTCCTTGTGAAAACGTGGGGTAGAAAAATACGCATAAAAAACCGGGCCCCTGAGGTGTCCGGCCTGCTAGTTTATACGGCATGTCAGGCAACATTCAATGTTGGAATGATCAATACGGTAAACTTACTCTTCGCCAGTGCCGAAAAGGCAACAGCGAAGGTTCTCGGGGTTGGCAATCAAAGCGTAATTTACTAGCGCGGAGCAATACGCAAAATGTTGGCTTCCTTGCCATCTGTGAGCACATAAATCGCCCCGTCGTGACCTATCGCCACATCGCGCAAACGTTGATTTATGGTAGCAAACGGGGCGGTTTGCTGAACAGGCGTAGCGGAAAGGTCTATCGCCAATAATTGCTGCGCTTTTAGCGTTGTAACCAGCAATTGCCCGTTAAGTTCCGGGAACATTTGACCACGATAAATCGCCATTGCAGAAGGGGCCACAGAAGGCGTCCAGTTTACCCGGGGCGACTGCATATTTGCGTAACGGGTAAATGGCGATATCTGTGCACCGGAGTAATCCGTGCCGAAAGTCGCCACCGGCCAACCATAGTTGTTGCCCGGTGTTAGTAGATTGATTTCGTCACCACCGTCGGGGCCATGCTCATGTTCATAAATAGCGCCACTTGCGGTATCTACAACCAAACCTTGCGGGTTACGGTGCCCGTAGGTAAAGACATAAGGGGCCTGCTGGGTAAACGGGTTATCTTCAGGTGCTGAACCGTCGGCATGAAAACGCAATGTTTTACCTAACATACTGTTTAGCCGCTGGGCCTCTTCACGGTAATCAAAACCATCACCCGTTGTTACCAGCCAGGTGCCATCTGGCAATAATGCCAATCTACCACCATAGTGAACCGGCGTGTCTTTGTCTGGCGAAACGGTAAGAATAACAGAGATCTCGGAAAAGCTTTTGCCGTTAAACACGGCGGTGGCCACCGCCAGATGATTCGCCTCTTCGGTGCCTTGCGAGAACGTCAGCATCACTTTTCCGGATTCGTCAAAATCAGCAAACAGCGCCAAATCCAGTAATCCGCCCTGCCCGGCAACATACAGGTCTGGCAGCGCCAACGGTATGCGAACTAGGCTTTCTACGCCCCCCGTAATGACGACCTGGCCGTCACGTTCTGTCACTAACCAATTGTTGTCGGGCAGTTGCGTTAACGCCCATGGCTGATTAAGTGACCACACTGACATTTTCTTTGCTTGATAGGTGTGAGATTGTGCCGTCGATGCAAACGAAACCAGTACCCCCAAAAGCAATAATAAACGGTGAAATGCCCAGAATGTCATGATGTGTATTCAACTCCTTCTTGAGATCTACGCGCTGTCGTGAAAAGATGCCGACCAGAAAAGCAGCACTATGACGTGAAACACACAACGAATCAACGCATGCCTTTAGCTACCGCAACCTCATTTACCCGGGCATTCATTCCCGCCTGGCTGGTCACCTATATTCTTGCCAGTGTATCTCACACGCAGATGGTACTGCTGTCGTTGGCAGGGCTGGGCGTGAGCATCGATGTAGCAACGTTAGCATCGTCAACTTTGCATGACATTGTCGGCTTGCTGCCCATTTACGGAAGCTTGATTGCTGCGGCTTTGTTTGTTTCTCTTTCGGTAACTGGCTTTATCACCGCCCGGTTTTCTGCTCGCCGAGCCCTCGTTCCTGTTGCAACCGGTGTTGCCATGTTGGTGATGTTACTGCTAATGGAACAGCTTTTTCAGTTTCATCTTATTGCTGGAACCCGCTCTGTTTTAGGCCTGGCTTTGCAGATAATAGCCGGCGTCTGCGGCGGCGCCCTCTTTTTGCGGATTTTTCGTCCCGCCCTTCACCGCTAACCTTGTTCGCAAAGTTATAGAATATAGCCGTATATTTAATAAAATTAATGGCATAAAGCTGATTCTGACACTAAATTTAAGCGTAACCCCGAACGCATTTAGTCTGGTGCTATTTCATGGAAGTGACTCAACGGATTATTCATAGTGTCGATACCGATATCGATGTCATCGAAAGCCTGCTCGCGCAGCCTGCCGACATCATTCTTGTTTTTGCCAGCCCGACCTTTTTCTCTCACCCGAGCTTTTTACATGCACTTTCTCAGCATCATGTTCCCGTGGTGGGCTGCAGCGCCAGTGGTGAGATTGTCGGTACCGATGCCCTTGAAGGTACCGCTGTCATTACCGTAATAGATCTTCAGGGAGCAGGAACAACGCGAGTTTTTCTAGACAACGTAGACAATAATCACTACCACGACTGCGGACAACGGGTAGGCACCGCGTTAAATAGCGAGTACCTTCGCGCCGTTATGTTGCTTACACGCGGAACAGAATTCCTGCCTACCGGACTGTTTAACGGCATCCATGAAGTACTGGGTGACGAAGTATTGGTGTGCGGTGGAATGGCCGGTGATTATGCCCGTTACACCCGAACTTTCGTGCTCACTCCTCACGGCATTAGTGATGATAAGGTGGTGGCTGTGGGTTTTTACGGGTCGCCGCTACGTGTTCAGCAAGCCATCATTCGAGGATGGCAACCTTTCGGCCCTATTCGCCAGGTTACCCGCAGCGATAACAATATTCTTTATGAACTCGACGGCAAACCGGCCTTGGATATTTATAAAACGTACCTTGGCGATTACGCGAGCCAGTTGCCCGTGTCCGGTCTGCTGTTTCCGCTGGAATTGATGAATTCCCATGAAGAAACCTCCGGTCTGCTGCGTGCGCTATACAGCATTGACGAATCGCAAGGTAGCCTTGTTCTTGGTGGTAAAATCAAACAAGGCGCCTATCTACGCCTGAATCATGCATCGACAAACGACTTGATCAGCAATGTTGAGGATGCAGCCGAATTATTTAATACGCGAATGGGTGAACAGGTGATACCTGGCTTTGCGCTTATTGTTAGCTGTGTAGCGAGAAAGGTGGTCATGGGCGATCAGGTGGAAGAGGAAGTGGAAGCATTCAGCAGTGCATTCGACAACCAGTTACCCATTTGCGGATTCTATTCCAACGGCGAATTTGCGCCGCTCACTCCCAACACCCCATGCAAGCTGCACAATCAAACCATGATAGTCACGTTATTTGGAGTGACTACCGATGCATAGGCTTCTGTTCAGGCAACTAAAGAAAACCATGGGCTTCGGTACTGTTGAGGAAGCGCAGCTTTGGCTGGATGAGCTAGCCGGTTACGCAAAAGACGACACCTTACCTCCCGCTATTCTCACCTTGCTTAACGGCATGATCCCCTTTGTAAAACGGGTTGATACGAGTTACCAGCAACAGCAACGGGATGTGGAAATCCGCGACCGCAGTATCCGCCTGAGCTCGCAAGAACTTACCGAGGCATTAGCGCAAGCCCGGCAAGATGCCGTTACCCAACAACAAGCATTGAACGCCTTACAACACACGGCCAATACATTGCTCCGTGAGCTCGATAAGCCGCCCCTTAGCGAAGACAGCGGCGACCTCAGTGGTCTTGCTGAGCTCATGACGCAATTGAGCCGTGAGCGTCACCAAGCCTTACGTGAAGTTGAGATACAACGGCAAGCCATCGATCAACATGCCATCATTGCCGTGGTCGATAGTAACCGGGAAATTCTTTACGCCAACAGCAAGTTGTGTGAAATATCTAAGTTCAGCGAAGAAGAACTGATTGGCAATCGACTTGACCTACTTCGCAGCGGCTATCACCGCGAAGAAACCTACAGGTCCATTTGGGACACCGCCGACAGTGGCAAAGTGTGGCACGGCGAAATACATAACCATACTAAAAAGGGTGACGTATTTTGGGTGTCATCCACGGTAGTACCTGTGTGCGATACCGCAGATAAGCCGGTTCGATATGTGGTGATAATGACCGACATCACCCACCAGAAATTGCTGGAAACGCGCCTGTCAGACAGTCAGCGGTTCTATCAGAGCATAACGGATTCTATAGGTGAAGGTATTTTCTCGGTAGATCTCATTGGTCATACGCGCTTTCTAAATCCAGAAGCATCGCGGTTACTCGGATGGACACTAGAAGAACTACAAACCCGTCGTTTTCACGACACCATTCAGTTTCAGTCTCCACAGCGGGCGTTTATTCCTGTGCAGCAAAGCCCCTTGCTCAAAACCATTAGAAACGGCGAGATTTACTTCTCTGAAGAAACCTATTTTACCCACAAAGACGGACGCATATTTCCCGTATCGGTTACCGCGGTGCCTTTGGTTGACGAATACGATACACCAAGAGGCTACGTAGGCGTGTTTCGCAATATCAGTGAACGTAAAAACATTGAAGAAGCCATGCGGGATGCCTTTGCCCAGGCAGAACGGGCGAACAACGCCAAGGGTGAGTTTCTAGCGAACATGAGTCACGAGATAAGAACGCCTTTGAACGCCATTATTGGCCTTACCCACCTGGTGCTGAAAACGCCGCTAACGGTGCTACAGCGAGACTACCTTGAAAAAGCCACACACAGCGCCAACACCCTGCTCAGTATCATTTCTGACATACTCGATTATTCCAAAATTGAAGCGGGTAAAACGGATTTAGACATACAGCCATTTTGTTTTAATGATCTGCTGGAAAAAGTGGCGGTTATGTTTCAGGACAGAGCCCACAGTAAAGGATTGCTCTTACTGTTCGATATGCATGGCGACATGTCTGTGCCGTTGCTTGGCGACGAAAGTCGACTCATGCAAATATTCAACAACCTGGTAAGCAATGCGGTGAAATTTACCCACCATGGCGAAATTGTGGTGTCGGTAAAACTGGAAACCTTGCCCGGCAACCGTATCTTCACTGAACTGCGCGTCAGTGATACGGGCATTGGTTTAAGCGAAGACCAGTTACAACATCTGTTCGACCCATTTACCCAGGCCGACGCGTCGATATCGCGTAAATACGGCGGCACGGGACTCGGTATGAGTATAACCCGTCACCTGGTTGAACTGATGCACGGCAGTATCGCGGTAGACAGTGAAACCGACAAAGGCAGCACATTTGTGATCAAGCTGGAGCTACTACGCGCAGGTAATGCGAATATTGCCCCATTATCATCGCTGGGCGCGCACCAGTTTCTTACCATCTGTTGTTTAGATGACAAACTCGTTGCCGCGATGGATTATCTAGAAGGCACTTTAACAACCCTGGCAGTACCCCATGCCTTTTGCCATACCCATCAGGCAGACGCGCTGCCGGAACAAACCACCCACTTGTTAATTCTTGCAGACAACATTTCTGCACCAAGAATGGCAGCGTTATCTGATGCGTTTAAACAGCGCAGCCTTGATTATTCCCGATTACGTATTCTGACATCGGGTAATCAGCAAGATATGAGACAGCTGCTTGCTGCCCACGGACTTCATCAGGCTGTGGTGATGCAATTACCCTTCACTCAGAGTTCACTGTACAATTTTCTCAGCGAGCACACGGGTTCAGGCATGAATCAGTCGGGATATCGTTCATTGGAAGAAACCGCCATGATTGAGCACCGTTTGTCTGGAAAACGCATTCTTATTGTTGATGATGACGACATTAGCCAAACCGTGCTCACGCAACAGCTTTCTGCTTCTGGCATCAAACCTCACTCCGTAAAACAAGGAGCAGACTGTATTTCGCTATGTAAGCATGAACATTTCGACGCCCTTATTATCAACAATAAACTGCCTGATTTACCCGGTTGGGAAGTTGCAGTCAGCCTGATTCTGGGTAGCGGGCTTACTGTGCCCATTATCTGTATGTCTACCGAAGACCCTGCCCTGATCACAGATTTAGTGCATGATTCCGGTATGTGCGCCCTGTTATCGAAACCCATTAACTACGATGAGCTATTGACTGCGCTTGATGATTTTATCAGTTACCCATCGGTACTCCCGGAAGATTTCACCTTACCGTCGAAACATGATGATTTTGATTTGGCACTGCTGGCGTTCTGCCAAACTTATCAGCACTACGGCAGTCATTTGTCTGCACTCGTCAGCGCCTTTCATAATGATTTGCCCCATGAAGAACTCGATACGCTTAAACTGCATGCCGGTAATATTGGTGCCAACCGACTACTGACACAGTTTAGAAAACTGAGTGAGCTGACAGACAGTCAAGACAAACTGACCGGGGCAGCCGAGCTTGCACGAGAGTTAGACACAACCGTGAAAAAAGCGGTGGCCAGCCTAATGGTAATGTCGCCGGAGACGACGACCACGGCCCCCGAGCAACCGATTTCAGCAGAGCTAGGCACAATTATTCATCTGCTGGAAGATTACGACGCTAATGCAGGTGACGCGCTGCAGCAATTGTACAATAATTATCAACAGTCAGCGCATCGCTGGGTACTCAAGCAGGCCATACAGAAAGTATCTCAGTATGATTTTGAAGCAGCGGGCGATCTTCTACGGCCGCTGATGACGCAACCAGAAATGACGAGCTTACAGTGAAAGAATTTAGCGTGCTGGTAGTAGATGATGAACCAGCAAACATTGATATCCTCAAAGACATTCTGATCCAGCACTATCAGGTGAAAGTGGCACCGTCCGGTGAAATTGCACTGAAAATTGTGGGTAAAGCCGCCCCGGATCTCATCCTGCTGGACATCATGATGCCAGCTCTTGATGGTCTGGAAGTGTGCCGGCAGCTCAAAGCCTACCCAAAAACGGCGGGGATTCCGGTCATTTTTGTTACCGCACTCGGACAAGGTGAAGACGAAGAACGAGGTTTTGAAGTGGGCGCCGTGGATTATATTGCCAAACCCATCGTACCCGCCTTGGTACTGGCAAGGGTGAAAACCCACATTGCTCTGGCGCACCAACAGCGACAGACCGAACGAGAAGTGGAAATGCGTACCCGGGAGCTGGCACAAAGCCAATTAAGTGCCATTAGCATGTTAGCAGCAGCAGGCCACTACAACGACAATGATACCGGCCTGCATATCTGGCGGATGGCAGCGTACGCACGTGAACTGGCGCAAGCCATTGGCTGGTCTGCCGAACGGGCCAAGCTACTGGAGTTTGCAGCGCCTATGCACGATACCGGAAAAATTGGTATCCCCGATGCCATTTTAAAAGCACCTCGCCGGCTTACCGAAGAAGAGATGGTGGTAATGCGAACCCACGCCCGCATTGGTTATGAGATCCTTAACAACAGTGATGCGGTATTATTCAAGCTCGCCGCTGAAGTGGCACTGACACATCATGAGAAGTGGGACGGCTCGGGCTACCCTTCAGGTTTAAAAGGCGATGCTATTCCCGAGTCTGGCAGGATTGTGGCGATTGCCGATGTTTTCGATGCACTCACCATGGTGCGGCCATATAAAAAAGCCTGGAGCGAAGAGGAAGCTTTTAATTACATTCAGTCTCAGGCAGGGTCCCATTTCGACCCTGAATTAGTGGCCGCTTTCCTGGCGATTCGCAGTGAGATTCTGGCGATAAAACACAAAGCGGATGAAGTGTCGGAACAACACAACTCATCCGCCCTGACAATGCGGTTTGTGGATGACTGAAAATAGGGAGCTTTTGAAATTTTAAAACCAGTAAATAGTCACTTTTTCCATTTAAGCGTTCTGTAGCTACTGAGTTCAGTACAAGGTCAATTGACAATATGGCGACTAATTCCACCTAAGTGTTATTCTTGACTAAAACCATATTAGAAAGATTTGGCAGCGTTGTTAAATATTTATTATAAATTTTTGAGTTTTAAAACTGCACAATATAAAAATTCTCAATTTGAATTTACTACTGATTTAAACTAGGTACTAAATTATCAAGATGTGCTTTATCTAGCACATCTTGATAAGACTGAGTCGCCAACTATTAGGATGCGACATTCAGTATATGAGCACAGAAATCAAAAATCATACTTAATTTCGATTTTTCTTATAAAAAAATCTAAACAAAGCGACAAAAACAAAAGTCAAACAAGAAAAAACAACGATTTCTTTTATAATTGTCTGGCTCGGCATCATCCAGTATGCTTCGTTCATTAAAGGCTTTTTCACGTCACCTAAACTAACATACGCTAAAATTTGAAACAGCGTTAAAAGAAACAAGCCTATTGATATTATAAGCAAAATTGTTTCTAATAATGTCAACTTTATTCTGTTCATCAATAGACCCTTTCTTTAATAACATTAATTAAGTAACTAGTGCAATATAAAAAATCTAGGATATGACCTATCGAGATTCAACACACATGCGGACGCAGTTAGTTACCTGACCTGCTGGGCCGGTACAAGCAGTTACATATCTGTTGCACGTTTGATATCGATTAGATGTTGGAATTCCATAAAACTCGTAAAGTTGACTCATGTTTTCAGCTCCACCAGCGGTAGAATGCTCGTGTGTATCTCTAGTTTCACTTTCAGTAAGTGGGACGTCATTACAATCTCCATCAAATGCCTTCTTAGGATTGAACGTCTGACCACCAAAATCCAACCCCCCCGTGATTTGCCCACCATCTGGAGTAACTATTTTAAAATTGTTAAAATTGACAATTTCAAGCCCTAAACCGACGGTAGAGACAACTTGATTAGTGCTTCCTTGTAATTCGGAAACAAATTCTGTCAATCTTGCAAGTACCAGTTGAACTCTGCCAGTCGAAGTTGCCTCTAGGTCTCTGTTAATAACTACAAAAGCTGCTCGTCGTGCAGCAGACCTCATCACAAAGTCTTGTACAGATAAAGCTGTTTCGGGAACATCGTTTGCCACGCAAGTAACCGGCGCATCTGAACTAATTTTGTACATTTCAGATTCTGCCAATTTGGAATTTGAAGCATTATTGGCATAATCGAAATCAATGATATTGCCATTATAATCTAAATATACCGAACTGTTATCAACTGCATTTACGAACTCTCTTTTTTGATTAACTAAGGCTATGAAAGCATTGTTAATATCGCTTTCTTTCGTAACTTCTTGCGCAACCAAAAACTCTAGTCCAGGTTCTCCCGGCCCTAAGCCCCCAGAATTCTTGTAAACTTTGTACTTACGGTAAACGGCATTCACCTCATCAAAGATATGGACATACTTATAGCTATAGGAGCTACTAAACCACCCCGACTCAGCAGCACTTTTCATTTGACTACTTGTGCATCCATCACATGATGTGGCCTCTACTTTAAAATTTGCAGCAAAAGTATCTGAAGCTGTTAAAATCGTAAGTAAAATAAAAAATAAAAAATAAAAAATTTTCATTATAGTCCTTTATAAGATAAGTGTGGTAAAAACTTGCATTCCTTTACTTCTATCCGAGAATAATTTACACAACTTGTATTTTTTTGCAAGTGGTTAACTTACCTATATAACAACTTCATCTGGACCTGACGGAACACTACATTTTTGTATGAATAACGTAGCGTTCAAAATCGAAATACAAATTATTGTATTTCTAGACCTTGGTGGTTTTCAGAAAAATACAGTTCTGAACCGTTTTTTCCTCATCAAGACGTAACCCAAATTTCGGCAGGCTTTCCAGCACTTCTTCCCGGGTATACGGGCGATTCAGAATGCCGATACTTTGTCCGTAGTCATTCACTTTCGTACTCAGGCTGTTCATGAAACCGTCGCCGGGATAAAGCAACACATTCATGTACAGGGTTCCGCCGGTTTTGAGTACCCGCACGATTTCGTGCATGGCTTCATCTATGCCACCGATGGTGTGATAGCCGTTAGGCAGGTTAGCGGTATCGAAGGTTTCATCGTCGAAAGTCATGTTGCGTAAGTCTTCAATGGCCAGCTCCGCGCCCTTAAGCTTTTTCTTAGCGCCGCCCATCAGGGCTTTGGAATAGTCCACACCCACCAGCGAGAAATCCTGTTCTTTCAATTTTTTACGGGCGTGTTTCATGCAAATTTGCGTGAAGGTACCGGTGCCAATGGCACACTCCAAATGCTTGCCTTTGAGATTTTCGGCGAAAAATTTAACCTGTGAGGAGAGCGTGTTGCGATAGGCAAAGGTGAGAATAAAAAAGCCACGGATGTCATATAGCATCGGTGTCAGATTGTAGCTGTTCTCGTTAATGATACTGTTGTCAGACATAGGCATGCCCCCTTTTATGTCGCTGAAAGCTTTATACGCCACTTTCAGCGGGCCTGGTTTTATTATTATATCAGGCATAAATAATACGCTTTACAAAACTATACATGACTCTGAGAAAAACTATGGCTACCAAAGCTATACATAGGAATGAATTTCAAGAAACGTTAGCTCGTGCGTTAACAGTAAAGCGTTGTCGTTAGGCTAGTGAGGATAGACGGTGAATATGACACTGTAAATGAAAGTGATAAAAAAGGCCGGTGTAAAACCGGCCTCCTAACGTATTTTTAAATCTAGATGGCGAGCTCGGCAGAGATGGCTTCCTGCTGAGTCTTTTCAGACTCGACAAACCGTTTCCACTGTTGCGCCATGGCTTTGCTGCGCTGATGCTTCTCGGCTTCAGCCAACTGATTTAACGCTGCGGCATACTGCTTCTTGTTGTACAGCGCCATGCCTTTAATCAGGTAAACCAGACCAGGATTACGCAGCTGTCCTTTTTCGATGGCGTGGTCAGCCGACACAATGGCATCGTCCCAGCGCTCTGCGTTAAGCAGAATTTGCGCAAGCTGCGCATCCAGCTCACCGTCTTCCGACATTTCTGCCGCCGACTGCATTACCGGAATGGCTTTATCTTGTTCTTTTGCTAAGGTCCAGCTTTGGCCCAGGAAACGCATATTACGCAGGTTTCTTTCCAGCGTGCCGTCTTTCATGGCCTGCTCCATCAGCAGTGCACCTTTGTAAGGTACCTTGTGATAGTAATACAGTTGCGCCAGATTGAAGACATCGGCCGCCGATTCCACGTAGCCCATTTGGTAGGCAGATTCCATGATTGCGAGTTGCTTGCGCTCTTCGCCCAGTTCACCATACATACCGGCAAGCTGAATCCAGTATTTTGGCTCATCAAACAGTTTTACCAGTTTGATCAGCACGTTCTTTACTTTTTCAGGTTGCTTGAGCTCGTAATAAATCGCGCGCTGCAGGATTAACCAGTTCTCATCAGGGATCATGCCTTCTGCTTCGTGGTCTTTTATCGCTTGCGCAATAAACGGTTCCGCTTTGGCGTATTCCTTCGCCTGATAATAAGCCTGGGCTTTCAGTACCAGGTTTTTTACCGGCACCGGTCCCTCGTTCAACGCTTCCCAGCGCTCAAGATAATCGATACTGGCCTGGTAATTACCCTGCATCAGATTCAGCTGTGACAAACTGAACAGCGTGGTCATCTCGAATTTCTCCGGGATGGGTTGTTGCTCTACTACCTGGGCGAAGTTTTCCAACGCTTTGTCGTAATCTTCGTTGTTGTAGTAAATAAAGCCATAGAAGTTATACATCATGGCCTGTTCGTAGCTGTTCATTGAGCTATCTTTGCTCTTAACTTCATCAAGGATAGCAATAGCTTCGTCGATATTACCTGCGTCACCTGCTGCCTGTGCTCGGGCAAGCTGCTCGTACACCTTGCCACGCAGCGTAGGCACCCTACGGGTTTTCTTGTCGCTGGCTTTGGTTTCCTGTGCTTGTGCCTGGCCGCTGACCAATGCAGCCGGTACCACTGTCACCGCTATAATGGCCAGCGACAGTACACACGCAAATCGTTTGGATAAATGCTTACTCATAATACTTACCCGTCAATCTGGAAGGTAATACGGTTTTGCACGCCAGAGACTTCCGTGGCTTCACCGTTAACTACCCGCGGCTTATATTTGAACTTCATGGCAGCGTCCATAGCAGCCTGTTCAAAAATGCCGGATGGATTGGCTTCAACCACAATCGGATCGCGCACCGTACCCTGTTTGGTTACCGTAAATTCCACGATAACAAAACCTTCGATACCACGTTGCAGTGCACGGCGCGGATACACAGGCGCAACCTTAACGATTGGCAGGTATTCACCGTCACCGGATTCCAGCGCCAGACCACCATCAAGGGCAACGTCAGCCGCCATGTCGCCGCCAAAGTCCATTGAAGTACCATTGGCGTCAGGAGACGGTGAGTCCATTTGTGGTGAACTCATTTGCGGCGGTGGCTCTTTTGGCGGTGGTGGCTTCCGAGGTTTACGGTCTTTTTGTTCAACCGTTTCCTCTTTCTTCACCCGCACAAAGTCAAGCACACTGCCTTTTGGTGGCTCTGTCAGCGCACTGCCGCCCATCTTGATGAGTGATTGCATCAGGAAGAACAGGCCGAGCGTGATCGCCAGCGAAATGACAAATGCGATGATAAATCGTGGCATGGCTTAAGGCTCTTGTGCTGCGATTGAAACTTCGTAAACGCCTGCCGCACGGGAGGCATCCATCACCTTGATCAGGGTATCCGTAGTGGCTTTCTGATCTGCCTGAATCACTACCGTACCCTGCGGGTTCTCGGCATGCAGACGCTCGATGTTGGCCTGTACGGCACGGACATCTACACGACGCTTATTGATCCAGATTTCACCAGTATCAGAAATCGCGATAAGAATATTGGCGCGATCCTGTTTTACCGCAGTCGCCGCTTCAGGACGGTTAACATCGATACCGGCTTCTTTTACGAAAGACGCGGTTACAATGAAGAAGATAAGCATGATGAAAACAACGTCCAGCATGGGCGTCATATCAATTGTGGCTTCTTCTTCGTCAATCAGATTTTGAAAATGCTGCTTCATAATTTTGTTCCTGGCCTAAGGCCTAGCCTTTGCGGTCAATAATTAGTGCATCTTCCAGTTTCATGCGCTCGGTTTTCACCATACGGTTCAACCAGGTCGAGGCGAATACGCCTGACAGTGCGCCTACCATACCCGCCATTGTCGGGATAGTAGCTTTGGAGACACCTGATGCCATAGAGCGGGCGTTACCCGAGCCGGAAATGGCCATTACGTCAAAAACTTCAATCATACCGGTTACGGTTCCCATCAGACCCAGTAGCGGACAGAGTGCTACCAGCGACTGAATAATCGGGATACTGCCCCGTAACTGAATGGTTAACGCTGAAACCGTTTTTGCACGGACTTGTTCAGCGAACCAGGAGGAGCGGTCCTGACGGGCTTTCCAGTCAGCTACCGCTTGATTCTTGTAGTTTTTGTGCCAAATCAGCAGGTACATCGCACGCTCGAGGATCAGCAACCACATGATGAATATCAGCAGACCGATAACCAGCAGAACCTGGCCTCCAGTCTCTGTAAAATCGCGTATTGCTTCGAGGAATGCGATCATCGGCTTAGCCTCGCTCTGCGCGCTCAGCGATTACACCTGACGCCTGTTCCTGTAGTACGTAAACGATGTTCTTGCTACGGGTATTCAGCATGGCGTATAGCAGTGTCATAGGAATGGCCACGACCAGACCCAGTACCGTAGTTACCAGTGCGGTAGAAATACCACCTGCCATCAGTTTCGGGTCACCGGTACCGAACAGAGTGATTGCCTGGAAGGTGTTGATCATACCGGTTACCGTACCCAGAAGACCCATCAGCGGTGCAACAACAGAGATAATCTTAATGATGGTCAGGTTGCGACCCAGCTTAGGTACTTCACCCAGAATCGCTTCTGTCAGGTGCAGTTCCAGCGCCTCAACGTCTGCATCAGGGTGATCTTCACGTACTTTCAGTACGCGGCCCAGCGGGTTGTCTGTTTTGATTTCTTTGCGTTTCAGCTGCTTCTGCACTTTACCGTTGATGAGTGTCAGGCTAATCAGACGCTCAAGCGCCAGCAGCAGACCAATCGCACCTACGATAAGGATGATGTAACCAACTTCACCGCCCTGCTCTACACGTTCTTTCAGATCAGGTGCTTGAACCAGCAGGCCAAGAATAGAACCGCCGGTTGGGTCGATACCAAACTCAACCAGTTCACCGTTTGAGTTTTGCAGTGCTTGTGCAGAGTCGCCGTACCGGTCAGCAGGTTGACGTACCAGTTCAGCTACGGTGCCAGTGATACCGTTGAAGTCGAGGTATTTACCGTCGGCAACCAGGGCGAACGGACCTACCCGAACGATTTCTTTATTTACTTTCTCGCCACCCGCTTCAACCACAGAGGTTTCGAACTTGGTAACTTTGCCAGATTCAGTCATCTCGCGCTGCATTTCAAACCATACGCGCTCGATTTCTTCGATAGAAGCCAGCTTAGAGCTCTTACCCATGGCCTGCGCCATGTTGTCGAGGAACTCAGCACGGCCTGGGATTTGTGCAGAAACGACAGAGTTCTGGAATTTGCTCTTAGTGTCGCCAGCAACTTGTTGCAGCACACCAAACAGTTCTTTTAACGAACCTAAACGGGTATCCAGCGCCTGATTCAGGTCTGCCAGTTTGAATTCGTTTTCTTCGAACTGGGTTTCCAGGTTTTCAGACGTTTTCAGTGCGTTATCGCGTTGCTTGCGGGTATCAGCCAGGATTTGGTCCTGCTGTGCACGCTGTGCAACGAAATCCTGCTCGCGCTGTTTGTTTTGTTGAGACTGTGCAAACTGGCCTTGTTCCAGTTGCTTTAACAGTGCGTCTAAGTCCAGTGCGCGTTCGTTTTCCGCCATTGCACCGAAGCTTAATGTGGCAGCGGCAAGACCAGCTGCGACGAATTTAATCTGCTTTAACATGGTCAGTACCTCTTAGTCCGTGATTGCAACAGGCAGCATTAACAAATCTGGTGCCAGCTGTTTCTTCGCCATACGCAGACCTTTGGTGATCTGTGTGCGGTAGCTGCTGTCCAGTTCTTCCCACTGACGGGTTTGTTTGTTCCATACGCCTTGCTTGCTGGCGTCACGGGTTTGATAAATCAGTGCGGTACGGCCAAGGCGCAGGAACTCTACATCGCGCTCAGTGCCGTCGATTGAATGAATACCGCTGTACGCTTCCATAGTACGGCCGTAATCCATTTCTACCTGATAGGCTTCCATTACACGGCGGAATTTCTCAGAAGCAGAAACGTCAGCACGGTCCATCATGTCTTTTAAGTCAGCAATACGCTTAGCACGCTCTTCTTCCAGGAAAGGCACGTCCAGAGCAACGAACTGCTCAAGACCGTCAATCATGCGAATCATCAGCGGCGTGATTTGACGCTCGATAACGGAAACTTCGTCAATAGACGCGTTCAGATCCGCCATTTCCTGTTCTTGGTTGGCGATCTGCTTGCTCAGCTGATTGTTATAAACGTTTAGCCCTTCAATTTCTTTGTTCAGCGTTTTGAACGCTTGAAGTTTGCTATCGATTTGATCAGCGATGTTGTTGATTTTGTCCTGAGACTTAGCGGCACTTTCGTTGATCTTAGCGGCTTCATCTACAGCGGGTTTCAAGACGCTATCGTCTTGTGCCATGGCGAAGGTGGCCGTCATGGCGCTCGCCAGTAGCAAAGAGTTGAAAAGCTTCATACATTCAAACCTTACAGTTAAAGGATACGGCTTTCGCCGAGCTTAAATTTCTGGGCGTAGGATAGGAACTTTCTATGACAGTTTTATTACATGACTGTCATATTTCTATTGTCACAATTGAACAATGACGTGATAAAAAAAGAGCCGCTGATGCGGCTCTTGATGAGTTGATTAGAAGTCGTAGCGATACGCTAAACTAAATGACGTGCCGCGGGTTTCAGACCGCAGTAACGTGTCTTCAAACTCAATTTTCTTTTCCTGATCAAGCATATTCTGAACTTTCAATGTGACAGTGGTATTAAAATCTGGGTACCACTTGTACACCACATCGAGAGAATGGAACGGTTGTTCGAAGCTATCATCGAAGCCATCGATACCCGGGATCAGGATACGCGGACCAAACACGTTATAGACTAAAGATGCAGAGTGTTCACCGTTATCTGAGTCATAACCGAATTGCGTATTCACTACCCATTTCGAGTGACCGGTCATCGCCCGTGTCGGGTTGGTGATAGAGGTCGAAACACCGGTTTGCTCTTCAATGTTGGCCGGGTCCAGCTCAATCTCTGAGTCACTCAAAGTCAGGTTACCGGACACAAACAGGTTGTCCCAGATACCGTCGCCAATCACTTCAAGACCTTGCAGGAACTCTACTTCCATACCGTACATCTTACCGGTTTCAGCATTAGCGATACGAATAAGCGGCGGACCATCCTGTGCAGGCGACTGAACGGATTCAATGGGTGAATCCATGTCTTTGTAGAACAGACCCAGTGATAGGTTGTTACCGGCTTCACGGTACCATTCCCAGCGAACATCAAAGTTATTGATAGACGTGGTACGCAGGCCTGGTGTACCGCCTACTGGGTTTTCGGTCAGCGGGTCGATGTACGTTGATGACGAGACTTCACGCAGATCAGGACGCACTACCGTTTTACCGTAGCTGAAACGCAGCTGCATGTCTTCCTGCAGGAAGTAGGTTACCGCCAGTGACGGATAGAACGCGTCTTCCTGGAAAGCCAACTGTGAACGGTCTGCTTCGTCAGTTAAGTCGAACTGGTTGGTACGTGGATCGAACGGGACAACCGCCTGGCGGAAGTCTTCGTAACGCACACCACCACTGAAACGCCACAGGTTGTTCCAGAACAGGTCAGCTTCAAAGTAGTAAGCATCCACTTTCTGACCAGCGGCATAATCGTCACCAGCAACTGTGGTATCACGCAGCAGGTTTTGTGTGCTATAGCTGGCGCTATCGAGAACTTCATCGGTAAGGATGTCGTTAAAGTTGTAGCCTTCCAGAATAGACGTATCGGTAAACGCACGAGTACTGATGTCCAGACGACGGTTGTCTGCAACACGTGTCTTGCTCAGGAAGTTACCACCTGCTTTAAATTCCATTTCCCAGTTATCAATCATCAACGGGTAGTTTACGTTGTAGGCGAAGTTTTCTACGCGGTCATGCAACGTTTGGAATGAATAACGGCCAGCCGTAGTTGAGTTACTCAGGCTGCTTTCTGTTTCGCGATCGTAAATGCCATCTAAGTTGTCGTCTTCCAGGAGGAAGCGGGCTTCCATGTTACCAGGGGCATCACGGGAAGAACGGCCTTCAGAATATTTCCAGTCAAAACCAAGGAAACCTAACTCAGGGAACGTGTGTGTACCACGTAACTGGTTGGTGAACATTTTACGTTCTTCGTATTGCACTTCGTACTTACGAACACGCTGGTTATCCGATAACGTGATGTTGGCAGTGTTACCAATCATGTCGCGGATCTGGTCGCGGGTATCGCTCAACACGATAACGCTATAGTCCACACGATGCTGACGATTGTAATCGACACCTACGTTAAACAGGGTCGACCACTTCACCGATTTCTCAGTGGTGTTTACTTCGTCATAAAAGCGAATCATACGGATTTCTTCACCGTTACGCAGTGGCTGTTCGCCCACATACTCTTCGCTTACATCGGTAGAACGGTCGTAACCACTGGCAAGCAAGAAACCGAAACGCCAGTCGTCGTCATAATCAAAGCTGTTACCAATTGACAGGTTGGCTTTGTAATCCGGGTCTACGCTTTCCAAACGTGGATCGTAGTCACGATTCAAACCTTTGAACAAGGCAACAGACTCTTCCTGACTAATGCCATCAAGGAACTGTTTGCTCTCCCACTGATCAACAATGGCTGCTGGCGCCGCACGGGTGCCGTCATCTTCACCAAACCAATCATCACCGCCACCATTGTACTGGTAAGCGTCGTCAAAGTTATTGGTGTTTGAACCTAACTGGCCCTGAACACTGAATACGTAATCTGAAGGAATGGTTTTCAGACGAATATCAACGTTACCACCACCGAAAGACGCTGGCATAGAAGGCGAGTAGGCTTTTTGTACCGACAAGCTTTCGATAATCGTAGATGGGAATAAATCCAGCGGAATAACGTTACGGGTTGGGTCTGGACTAGGCACAGCCAGGCCGTTCAGCTGGGTAGATGAATAACGTTCACCCAGGCCACGTACATAAATGAATTTACCGTCAACCAGTGTCAAACCCGTTACACGACGCAGTGCTGAAGCCGCATCGGAGTCACCGGTACGGGAGATTTGTTCCGCACCCATGATGTCAGCAACGAATGCCTGGTTTTTCCGTTCTTCCATTACTGCTGTTGCCGTACCTTTCAGACGGGTACCAGTGGCAACCACTTCTTCGATGACTTCCTCATCGTCAGCTTCCTGAGCAACTGCAGGCACGGTAGCCGCTGCGAATGTTGCCAGTATCGCCAGACTCAGTGGCTTGACAGGAAATCTGATTGCAGGCTTTTTCATTGTAAACCTCGTGGAAAAGCGTTCTTACACATCAACGTTTAAAAACGTTGCTTTTAATACTTAAAAAGCAAGCACGCTACTTTTGCTGCAACGTGCCTGCCTTGATGGAGGGATTAGGAGTGATTACTCCAGACCAACGGTCCAGCCAGCAGTCCAGTCGTCGTCTTCAGACACGGCACCAACAAAGTCCACGTTGTCGAAGAAAGTATCACCTGTCCAGTCTTTAGGCGCTACCGCATCAGTGATGCTGTAGATGCCGCTTACGACTTCTGCCTGAGTAGCGACTACTGCGTTGCCAGTCATAGTGTTCAGGAACCAGTCTTCCAGGTCAGTCGCACCATCGTCGAACTTGAAGTTCTCGTCGTTTTCACAGGCAATCACAGAGTTTGTGAAAGTGGTGGTGCCGTCAGTCAGGTTAGCCTGAGACTCAACAACGTTTTCGATTTCGAAACACTCACCCATGCCAGCAGGGCCAGTTACGATGAAGTTAGACAGTTGAGCGCCAGTACCTTCACGCAGGTAAACACCTTCTGAATCGTCGTCACCGTCAAAGGTATTACCAATGATAGTTACGTTAGACAGTGTTGGGTTAGACTGTGGCTCGTTCGCTGGGTCAGAACCGTCGTTGTCGGCTTCGATACCACGGTTAGCATCTGAACCATCTACCGCGTGGCGAACCAGTACGTACTGCATGCGACCCTGGAAACCATTATCCCAGTCGATGCTGTCATCTTGGTTGTCAGTCAGTACTACGTACTTCATGTCAACGTTACCGCCAAAGAATTCAACACCATCGTCTGAAGACTTGTGGATTTGTACGTAGCTGATATCAGTACCAGAACCTACGCCACCCATTGTCAGACCTTGCAGTTCGTTATCAGGTGCAATCTCGAAACCTGAGTGCATGATGCGAACGTAGCGGATAGTGCCTGAGTTATCAGCTGTGTCAGTACCGCCGAATACCGCACCTTCTTCTGCACCTTCGATTTGCAGTGAACATGCGCCAGTTTCAGGACACTGGTTAGAT
The DNA here is from genome assembly GCF_056159945.1 of Alteromonas sp. ABH2_165. Taxonomy (NCBI): domain Bacteria; kingdom Pseudomonadati; phylum Pseudomonadota; class Gammaproteobacteria; order Alteromonadales; family Alteromonadaceae; genus Alteromonas; species Alteromonas sp. ABH2_165. The sequence continues at coordinate 219,117 of NZ_JBSWWF010000006.1, read as the reverse complement.
GGCGCGTTACCCAGCATTACCAGACCACCCCATTGACCCGGCTCACCGGCATCAGACGCTACGTCAGCTTGTGAAGTAAAGGTGATTGGGTTAGCAGCAGTACCTTGCGCATCAATTTGTGAACCACGGCTGATTACCAGGTAATCGTTACCGCTTGCACCGTACAGAGTGACACCTTCTTCAATAGTCAGTGTTGCGCTGTCAGTGTTATCGCCACCGATGAATACTGCGCCAGACAGGGCATACATGTTGCCTTCAGTCAGGGTTACATCAGAAGTGATGCGGCCAGTTAACTGACAGGTAGTGGTGGTGCCGTCTACAGAATCAATTTCAGTGGTGCTTGCAGGACAACCGTCAACCGATTCAACAACGCCAGTAACTTCACCGCCGCCGAAACCGAATGCCCAGCCATCACGCCAGTCAGTTACGCCATCCAGCGCACCGATGTAGTCAGTCGCATCAAAGAAACCGTCGATTTGAGATGCGTCAGCACCTGCACCTAACAGTGGGCTACCAGAAGTTGGTGAACCGTCTGCATTCAGTGCAATCGCTTCAGAAACAGTGTTGCCAGTCATGGTGTTTAAGAACCAGTCTTCCAGGTCAACGGCGCCGTCATCGTTCTTGAAGTTTTCACCGTTACGGCAAGCCATAACAGAGTTTTGAATAGTGATAGTGCCGTCGGCCAGGTTCGCCTGAGACTCAGTCACGTTTTCAACTTCAAAACACTCGCCCATGCCTGCAGGACCCGTTACAACCATGTTGTAAATCTGTGCACCGGTACCTTCACGCAGGTAAACACCTTCAGAATCGTCGTCGCCGTCGAAGTTGTTACCGATGATGGTCAGGTTAGAAATCATTGGGTTGGACTGTGGCTCGTTAGCCGGATCTGAACCGTCGTTATCAGCTTCGATACCACGGTTTGCGTCAGTGTCGTCAGTCGCATGCTCAAGGAAAGCGTATTGGATTTTACCAGTAAAACCGTTATCCCAGTCTAAAGAGTCATCTTGTGCACCAGTAACCAGTACATATTTCAGTTGCGGGCTACCGCCGAAGAATTCGATACCGTCATCAGAAGACGCGTGTACCTGGATGTGGTCGATAGAAGTACCAGAACCTACGCCCCCCATAGTCAGACCTTGCAGCTCGTTATCTGGTGCAATTTCGAAACCTGAGTATTTGATTACCATGTAGCTGATAGAACCAGAGCTCTCGGTATCATCTGTACCACCGAATACCGCACCTTCTTCAGCGCCTTCGATTTGCAGAGAACATGCACCCGTATCAGGACATTGGTTAGAAGAAGCGTTACCCAGCATTACCAGACCACCCCACTGACCAGGCTGTGCGTCACCGCCAACCACGTCTTCGATAGAAGTCAGAATGATAGGTGCTGCTGCAGTACCGTTTGCTTCGATAGTTGAACCACGGCTAACCACCATGTAGTCGTTACCGCTACGACCGAAAATTGTTGTACCTTCTTCGATAACCAGGTTAACGCTGTCTGCGTTGTCGTTACCAAAGAATACGGCACCGTCCAGTGCCCATACGGTGTCGTTAGTCAGCGTGATGTTACCGCTGTCGTCAGCCATATCCGCAGTTAAGCGACCAGAAAGAACACGAACCGTTACATCGCTACCGAACGCGGTAGAAACCTGAGAGCTCAGGCCTGAACTTACTTCACCAGGCGCGGTATCTGTATCACCAGAATCGCCAGAACCTGAATCACTATCACCGTTACCGTAGTTATTTTCTACGCTGTTATCGATGTTCCCTTCTGAAATGTTGATATCGCCGCCACAGCCAGCTAACACGAGTGCAGTTGCAATCGCGGAAGCTTGAAATAAGTGCTTAAGTTCCATTCGTATCTCCAAGTGCGAATATGATTATGGATTTAGAAAACGCAGGAACTTTACCGAAGGTAAATGACACATTTGTTACACTCTGGCGTTGTAACAAAACTTTCACAGGAAAAAATGAACTTTTAGTATCTAAATGGCGTGGTTCAGCACATTTAAATAATTAGTGCATGAAAAATAACAAGATTTCTAAATATGCTCTAATCATGTATAAGTGAAACGCGGCTATACAACCCGTGAATACTGGGAAACTGCCTGGTTTGACAGGCCCAACATTAAACTAAAGTATGAAGCTTTAATGACAGGTTGTGACTACAGTTTAGCGGCTGAATCTTCTAAATATCGGCGTTGGCGAAGCAATAAATCTTCACGAACCGGAAAATAGCCGTCCTTGCTCACTTGCTCTTGCCCCTGCTGGGAAAGGACATAACGCAAAAATTCTCTTTCCAGGGTAGGCAATGGTTTACCCGGTGCTTTGTTCACGACCAGATACAGAAAACGGGCATAGGGATAGGTTTCATTGCGCACAGTTTGCGTGGTTAACGGTACTAGCGACTGCGCAGTGTCTCCGATAGCCAGAGCTTTAACGCCAGCGGTTTTGTAACCGTAGGCGGCGTATCCAATACCATCGTTGCTCGACGCAACAGACAACACCACCGAAGCAGAACCGGGCTGCTCGTTCACCGTGGCGCGAAAATCACCGTCGCAAAGCGCCATCACTTTAAACAACCCATAGGTACCGGAAACCGAGTTCCGACCAAAAATACGTATTGGCGACACGGTGGCGTTCTGATTTGATAAAAGCTGTGACCAGTCGGTAATGGCTTCCTGTGCACCGCAGAATCGGGTGGTTGAGAAAATACCGTCGACTTGCTCCAGGGTAAGACCCTCAATGGGATTCTTGCGTTCGACGAAAATCGCGATGGCATCCATGGCAACCCTGACCACCGTGGGCGGATAACCATGCTCACGAACAAAATCGCGAATTTCAGAGGGCTTCAACTCCCGACTCATGGGGCCGATGGTTGCGGTGCCTTCGGTAAGTGCGGGTGGTGCCGTAGAGGAGCCTGAAGCCTGGATCTGAAATTTGACCTGAGGATACATCTCCATGAATTCCTGCGACCACATGGCCATCAGGTTTGCCAGGGTGTCTGAGCCAACAGAGGTGATTTTACCGGCAACGCCGGGGCTTCGGGTGTATTCAGGCACAGATTCCTCTGCACAGACCTGCAGAGTATTCATACACAGCAAAGCACTGACTAACACCTGACACCAACGGCTCATGACTTCTCCGTAATCAACTCTTCATCCAGCAGGAACGAAAACTGACTGCCCTCTCCCACGGTACTGGTAATATCCAGTTGAGAATTATGATGGCTGAGCACATGTTTCACAATAGACAAGCCCAGACCGGAACCGCCGGTTTTTCTTGAACGGGCTTTGTCCACCCGGTAAAAGCGTTCAGTAAGCCGCGCCAGGTGGTTCTGTTCAATGCCGTCACCGTTATCAATCACGGCAAATAACGCATCGTGGCCTTCACGTCGCCAGTGAACATTTATTTCGCCGCCAGGCGGCGTATAGTGCACAGCGTTGAATACCAGATTCGAACAGGCACTGCGCAGTTCTGTTTCCACCCCAAATACCCAGAGCACGGGATCAATATGGAAAGTAATCTGATGCCCTTTGTCTGCATTTAATGTGGCGGCTTCTTTTTCGAGCTGCGCTAACATGGCGGGCATATTCACTTTATTTTCATAAATCCGTTCAGAACTCGCCTCAATGCGCGACAGCACCAACAGATCTTCAATCAAGCTCTGCATTCGCTGGGCTTGCGCAGACATCTCTTTCATCGCCTTCTGCACCATCGGGTTATCTTCATCTTCTGGCAGAATTTCCAGATAGCCCGATAACACGGTAAGCGGCGTACGTAGCTCATGAGACACATTCGCCACAAAGTCCTTACGCATTTCCTCCAACTGAGATACCCGGGTTACATCTCGGGCAATAAGCAGCAAGTGCTCCTCGCCATAAGGCATGATCCGGTATTCGAAGGTTTTGTTGGGGTTGGTAGGCGCAGGTACTTCAATAGGATGACTAAAATCGCCTTCATGAAAGTAGCTGATGAAGTCAGGATGACGAATGAGATTATCGATGCGGGTGCCTGCATCACCGGGCCATTTTAAACCCAGTTCCAGTCGGGCCAGCCGGTTACACCAAATAATACTGGCTTTGGAATCCACTACGACGGCAGCATCGGGTAATGCTTCAGAGCCTTCCCGGAAGCGCTTTACCAACTCACCCAGTTCTTTGCGTTTGTTGCGGTTTCGCCGCTGCAGGTAATAAATGCCTTCGTAAATATGTTCCCACACGCCACTCACGGTAGGCGGTGACATTTTACGACTGTGCCAGAGCCAGCGATTCAGCTTGAACAGCTGCCAGTAATTGACAATCAACAGGCCCACCGCCCCTAATGCAATCGCAAATAGCATGTCGTCGACATACAACCCCACCAGCGCGAAGACGAGCAAATACGCAATCAGGCGAATTGCACTTCGTAGCCATGAAAAGGGATAGTACATGAATCAGAAGGCCTTGATTTGAGTGGAAAAGGCTATTGTGACAATGATAGACGACGCGCGCAATGCGCGTCGACAAACATTATAATTTGGTAGAGAAACGATAGCCTGCGCCACGAACAGTTTGAATCATCGCGTCGTGGCCATGACGAGAAATCGCTTTTCGCAGACGACGAATGTGAACATCAACCGTACGATCTTCAACATAAACATTCGTGCCCCACACGTTATCCAGCAACAGTTCACGACTATAAACACGTTCAGGGTGGGTCATAAAGAAATGCAGAAGCTTAAACTCTGTTGGCCCCATATCCAGCGGGTCGTTGTTGGCCATTACCCGATGCGAAATCGGTTCTAGCTTAAGACCATTGAACTCGATGGGCTCTTCGTTAGAGGTAGGCGTTACCCGACGCATCACCGCTTTGATACGGGCGATTAGCTCTTTCGGTGAAAACGGCTTAGTGACATAGTCATCGGCCCCGGCGTCCAACCCACGGATTTTATCTTCTTCCTCTCCACGGGCGGTTAGCATGATCACCGGAATGTCACGGGTAAATTCGTGTTGCTTTAATCCTTTCGCTAACTGAACACCAGAACCACCCGGCAACATCCAGTCAAGCAATATCAAATCCGGATACGGCTCACAGATTTTTTGCTGTGCGACGTCGAAATCTTCGGCTTCAATCGTTTCATAGCCAGATTGCTCAAGCACAAACTTAAGCATTTCGCGGATCGGCGCTTCGTCTTCTACTATCAAAACAGTTCGAGACATTGATATTTTCCTGCTCATTACAAAACGCCGCTATTATTGATGTGGTCTGTGACAGTTTTATTAAAACGATTACATTTATGTGTCAAGGATATTACGACGAATTATGCTTAAGTGTAATGCCGGGTCGCTTGTTAATTCAGGCTTTTCCGCCTATTCTGTGTACCGGGAATAAACATTAAGGTTGGAGTTGGATGTCCAAGGTTAAGACAGGATTGTCACGTAAGCTGCTCACACGTGTATTGTCGGTTTATTTCATCCTGACGATCATCGTCACAATAGGCCAGATATTTACCGAATATCTGAGCACCAAGGACCACATCGAAAGCGAGCTTCGCACGCTGAAGAACACCTTTGCCGAAAGCCTGACCCGGGCCAACTGGGAGCTCAACAAAGTACAGGCGCGGATTATTTCTGAAGGGCTGACTAAGCTGCCCATCGTTGAGGGCGTGCAGGTTCGCGATGAAAATGGCGATCTCATTGCCGACGAAGGCCGCACCATCCCCAGTGACGGTCAAACGGTTCAGGCAGGGATAATGCGCGACCATCCGGGTGGTGTTTTCAGTTACAGTTTCCCTCTTATATTTGAATTTTCTGGCCGTCAGTCTTATGTCGGCGATGTTACCCTGTACTCCAGTTTCGACATTATTCTCAGTCGAATTGAAGTGGGAATTTTCTTCTTACTCGGAAACGCCTTCATCAAAACCGCGTTCCTGGTGTTTCTGTTCATGACCGCCTTCAAACACATGCTTTCTGAGCCATTGTCTGAACTTAGCAGCCAGATGACGTCTTTCGACCCCGAGCACCCTGAAGAAGCTAAAATTACGGTTATTGATAATGATGACAACGAGTTACGTATGTTGCAGCACTCGTTTAATCAGGTCATTGATGATTTCATTGTGTCGCAGGCAAAGCTCACGAGCGCTCGTGAAGCACTGACCCAGGCCAACCGCAAACTCGACGACCAAAACCTCATTCTTGAACAGGAAGTGGCGAAGAAAACGGCGTCACTGTCACAAATCATGCTCGACCTCGAGCAGCAGAAAGACGAACTCATCGCCAATCAGCGGGAATTAAGACAAGAAAACGAAAACCGGCAGTATATCGAAGATGAGTTGCGCAAGCGTAATGCCGAATTGGCCAAAAACAACGAAATGCTGAACCTCATCAAGGATCAGTTGGTTGAATCGGAGCGTATGGCTTCGTTAGGTGGCCTGGTTGCCGGTATCGCCCACGATGTAAATACGCCGCTGGGCGTTGGCGTCACTGCCGCCAGTTATCTCAGTGAACGTATCGATGCCTTGCGCCTTGCCTACAATGACAAAACCTTGTCGAACAAAACCATGGCAACCTTTTTGGATGAAGCAGAACAATCAGCCAGTTTGCTAATGGGTAACCTCAACCGGGCGTCTGAGTTAGTGGCAAGCTTTAAACAGGTAGCGGTAGACCAAACCAGTGAAGCGCAGCGCACATTCAACTTAAACAGTTACTTACACGAAATCCTGCAGTCGCTGAAACCCACCTTTAAAAATACCCAGCACGAAGTGAGAATTCAGTGTCCTGGTGATTTGTATATCACCTGCGCGCCGGGTGTCATTGCGCAAATCACCACCAACATGATGATCAATTCAATAATGCATGGTTTTGAAAATAAACCCGCCGGACACATTTCCCTGACCATCAGCCGCGACGATACCGATATCGTGATGGAATATCAGGATGACGGTAAAGGCATGGATAAAGCGTCGCTGGAACATCTGTTCGACGCCTTTTTCACTACTCGCCGCAATCAAGGCGGCAGCGGTTTAGGCACGCACATCGTTTATAACCTTGTGACTCAAACCCTGGACGGCACAATTCAGGCGTTCAGTGAACCCGACAAAGGCCTGCGCTACGTTATTCGCTTCCCTGATCGTCAGGACTGATCCGTTTTATTAACTTAGATGATCGTTGCAGCCGATGCCCCGCATTGGTACGCTTGCCGCCCTTTATAACAATAATCTGGATCAGGACATATTTTCTATGTGGTTCAAAAATCTTAAGGCTTACCAGCTTACCCAGCCGCTTTCTCTGGACGACGATGATCTCAGCCGTATGCTGATGGATAACGCTTTCCGTCCCTGTGGCAAACAAGACACGGCCACCATGGGTTTTGCGTCGCCGTTCGCACAAGCCGGTAAAGAAGGCGTGATGTTCCACAAAGTACAGGAACGTTACTGGATAACGCTGAAGAAACAGGAAAAAATTCTGCCATCTTCAGTGGTCAATGCCGAGCTGGCAGACAAGGTTGCGCACATCGAAGCCGAAACCGGCTCACCGGTAGGCAAAAAGCAGCAACAAGATCTGAAACAAGAAATTATTTTTCAACTGCTACCACAGGCATTTGTAAGAAACACCTTTACCCACGGTTTTATTTCCATTCCGGAAAAAATGGTGGTTATCGACGCCTCTGCCGATGGCAAAGCGGAAGCTTGGTTGGCTTGTGTGCGTAAGGCAATTGGCTCGCTGCCGGTAGTACCTCTGGCCCGTCATAGCCTGCAATCTGAGTTGACGCACTGGCTCACCGACGGCGCGCCAGACGGCATTGAGCTGCTGGAAGAGGCAGAACTGAAATCTACCGACGATCTAGAAAGTGTCATTCGTTGTAAAAACCAGCCGCTGGACAGCGAAGAAATTACCATGCACCTGGATAACGGCAAGCTGGTGCAAAAGGTCGGTTTTGCATGGCAGGAAGTATTAACTGCGACTATTTCGGAAGACGGTTCTTTCAAACGGGTGAAATTTACTGATCGCCTGAAAGAAGAAACCGAAGACGTACCGAAAGATCAGGTTGAAGCACGATTAGACGCCGAGTTTGCACTGATGTCGGCTGAACTTTGTCAGTTCCTTGATTTCATGCGCACCACTCTGAAACTGAACGACGACTAACATTAATCGTTAGCACGGAAGACAAAATTAAACGGGCCTGTTACGACTAACAGGCCCGTTTCTTTTGGCATCTTCAAGGTATTTTATGCCGACGCTTTCCCATGCCTTTTCTGGTAAAGCTTATCTAACCCAAGAACACATAACCCCGCGAATAGCCCCCATACCGGTGCACCAAGCTGCGCCACGGTGATGCCCGAGGCAGAACACAACAACGTCAGTAGTGCCGCTTTGCGATGATCATGATTTTCCATACTGCGAAGTAATGATGCCTGCAACGTTGCAAGCAGGGCTAACCCTGCTAGAAGATGCACTACCACTGGTGGCATTTGGCTGAACAGATACACCACCAGCGACGCAATAATACCGAAAATTAAATACCCGACGCCGGCCATGATCGCCGCTTTATAGCGCTTGTTTCTGTCGTCTCCTGCGTTCTCGCCCATGCAGATAGCCGCGGTAATTGCCGCCAAGTTAAAAGCAAAGCCACCGAAAGGAGCCGCAATCAAATTCACGATACTGACACCCGTAAGGATTTGTCTAACGTCGGGGTGGTAGTCATAGCTTTTTAAAATGGCAATGCCAGGCAGGTTCTGCGATAGCAACGTAATTATAAACAAGGGTATCGCCAGGCTAATGGTGGCAGAAACCGAGAACGTCGGTGTTACCCATTCAAGCTCTGGCCAACTCCATGCGAAATCCAGATTCGTGCCGGTGCTACCTAACCCCACCGCCATAGCCACAACAAGCAGTACCAGCATAAGATAACGAGGGAAAAAGAGTGAACCTAATAAATACAGTGCAATGAAACTGACTACCATGACTGGGTGAGCGGCGGCATCGGTAAAAACGCCTAAACAAATGGGCAACAGAATTCCGGCCAACATCGCGGACGAAACAGCAGGCGGAATGCGCTCTATCTGGCTAGTGAGTGCTTTACTCCGCGCCGCAATGAATGCCAATAAGGCTGCAGTGACAAACGCACCGATAATTTCTGCTAGCGAAAAGCCGCCTACTGCACCAATCAGAAATGCCGCGCCAGGTGTAGACCATGCGGTCACCACAGGTACTTTATACAACCAGGAAAAGCCGATACAGGTAATGCCCATGCCTAGCCCTAGTACGAGCAACCAGCTGACAATCATCGAAGGTGTGGCACCCGACGCTTTGGCAGCTTCAATAACCAGTACTACCGCACTACTGTAGCCCACCACCACGGCGGTTAAACCCGCAGCAATATGACTGAGCTGTGGAAGAGATTTCGATGACAAGGCGGGCCTCCAGTGTTAGCATTTGCCTATAGACCTGTGCGCTATAACGCACATTTGCGAGCGAGTGTAACATTGTGCGTTATAACGCACAATACGCTTAACGTGACGGCGTGCAATATTTATCAGGATGCAAAACACAGATGAATGCTAACGAGGCAATTAACGTGCAAATATCCCAGACACTCAAAGCCCGTCGTAAAGAGCGCGGGTGGTCTTTGGACAAAACAGCACAGCAAACTGGGGTCTCCAAGGCCATGCTTGGACAAATAGAGCGTCAGGAGTCTAGCCCTACCATTGCCACACTGTGGAAAATTGCCACTGGTCTGCAATGCTCATTTTCCTCCTTCCTCATACCCGGTGCAGCCGATCCCGCCACGAGTATGCCTTCTGAAAACGATGGATTTGCCGGTGACAACAATATGAAGGTGAAAACGCTCTTCCCCTATTCGCCTATTACCCGTTCAGAAATGTTTGAAATAACCCTGACAAGTCACCACCAGCAATTATCAACACCACACCAAGCCGGCGTGCTTGAACATATTCATGTAATAGAAGGGAAACTTGAAATCTTACAGCAAGATGTGTGGCACCCTGTCAACACCGGTGAGCAGTATTTATTAGCGGCAGATGGCGAACATGGCTATCGGGATTTAAGCGGAAAAACGCGCTTTATCGACATGATTTTTTACCCATAACCCCTGCGCGGGAGCATCGGGGTTGACGGGAAAACAGGTACCTGCCAGCGTGCACAGATACCTGCCCGGAGTCGTTATGAAGAGAAGATCTGTTTAGCGTTGACCGCCATTTCTTTAAACTCATCGGTGGTGAATTCTTTGATGTCTTCAATCACACCACGCTGAATTGCCAGATTAAGCACTGCGTCTTTCTGGTCGTCCATTTTACCGGCCAGCGCCGCGCCTACACGAACGAAATCCACATAAGACAGTTTTTCAGGTAGCACAGATAAGTCTTTCCACTGTTCTGCAACCATCACAAAATCGTCGTCAAATTCCCACGCTCGCATGATGCTGCCACCAATTCGGCAAGACAGCTTATCAATCGCCACATTCAGGAATGTCGGGTTCGCGAAAACTTCTTCATGGCGCTCGGCTTCGGTAAGAATAGGTAGCACGCCAATATCATGAACCAGCGCTGCGAGCGTCATGGTATCTAAGCTCAGCTCACGGTTGCGGGTGCGGTTGACATAAGTTTGTAATGCCGCCATCGAATACGCGACCACTTTAACAGTTGCAGCCCATTCCTTTTTCAGGTGCTTGGCTACCACGTCGTTTTTAGAAACAAATAACTGCTCCATTGCCAACGCCGTTGAGATATTCTTTATTTGACGCAAACCAATGCGAGTAACGGCTTGGCCAATAGACGTCACTTTTACCGTGCGTCCCAGGTAGGCACTATTGGCAATTTTTATCATTCGCATGCTCAGCGAAGGGTCTTTGCCAATAACATCGCCCATGGCGTTCAAGTTCACATTCGGATCATCTGCTGCTTTACGCACTTTAAGTGCGATGGCAGGCAGCGTAGGCAGAACCAGCGTATCGTTGTTGATCTTTTCGACCAGAATAGTCAGAAGCGCGTTTTGTGTTGACATATACCTACCTTATATTGGTTTCCGTGCGCCAGACGCTGTGGGGCGTGCAGGCAGAGAGGTATGAGTATGATTGGCTATCCGTTGCAAGCAAACGAGACGGCAACTCTTTACTAGATAATTAAAAATATATCAGCAGAATGCTGATTCTGCATCCCGCAATCGCGCATTTTCTTGGCATGTGCGCATACTGCGGTGTTTTTGCTAATACCAATCATAGTCTAAGGTGTATTGCCAGATGCGGTTTTTTAAGCATAAAGCGCAGGATTTCTGTTTTGGATCATCCTACCCTGCGTTCTTCTTCCATTGCCCTCGTCAATATGAGAAATCCCTGATACACTCCGCGTTTGCATACGTGGTGTTGCGCGTTTTCTTTAGCGTCGCGCAAATTAAATGGGAATTTGGTGTAACTCCAAAACTGTACCCGCAACTGTAATGACCCAGCAGGTCGAAGTCAGATACCAGCCATAATGTAGTGACTTAATTTCGTGCGGGAAAACACGAATACAGTTTTACTCCACACTTCAGGCATTGCTGAACGAGTAACTGCTTTCATACGGCTATGGCTGCCGGTTATCCCGCTTAGTATAATTTTAGTATGACGGGCATCATGTCTACCCAAGCGGCACTGCATCTTCAAGATGTCACCTATTCAATCAACAAAAAGCGAATCCTTACGGATATTTCGCTGGGCATCGGTGCAGGCCTTTTCCACGGTGTGCTTGGGCCGAACGGTGCGGGTAAAACCACGTTATTGAAAATCATCACCGGGCAACTTCAGGCTTCCGGAGAAGTCTGTTGGCAAGACCGCCCGTTATCGGATTATGCGCCTCAGGAACTTGCCCGCCATGTTGCGGTTGTGAACCAAATAAACGATTCCGTGTTCAGTCTGACAGCGAAACAAGTTGTGACCATGGGGTTGCTGCCGCATAAAAATTTGTTGTCACGTTACACCCGTAACGACCGGACACAAGTGTTGAAAGCGCTGGATGATGTAGGTCTGGCAGATAAAGCCAAACAACACTTCAGTGCCCTGTCTGGCGGCGAACAACAGCGCTGTTTGATCGCCCGGGCATTGGTTCAGGGCGCGCCGCTACTGGTTCTCGATGAACCGGTGAACCACCTGGATGTGTACTATCAGCATCAAATTCTGCACCTGCTGCATTCACTTTGCCAGCAACAAGGCAAAACCGTGGTGGTGAGTTTGCACGACCTCAATCTGGCAGCTGCCTACTGCGATAATTTAGTGCTGATGAAAGATGGCTTGGTGGCCGCATCGGGGGCCTCAACTGAAGTGCTGGAATCCACCTTACTCAGCGACATTTTCAGAGTCCCTTGCACGGTGCATCACTCGACAACACAATCAGCGCGGATTGAATTCAACCCGCCTTTTGCTGAATTTCAAAAAGCGTCGACGCAGGTAAAACATGATAGCTAACATGAAAGCGAAATGGATTGTGTTGCTGCTATTAGCGATGAGTGCGCCCTTATTGTCGTTATTCTTTGGCGCGGCCTCGTTGTCGGCCGATACTATTTTTCAATGTGTATCAGGCAGTTGCGCCGACCCCATCGACAATACTATTTTCTGGGATATCCGCTTTCCCCGGGTCATGGTGGGCTTTCTGGTTGGCGCGGGTTTATCGGTGGCCGGCGCCACATTACAGAATGTCACTCGCAATGGCCTGGCCGACCCCTACTTATTTGGTGTTGTTGCCGGTGCAGGACTCGGCGCCAGTGTAGCAGCGCTGTTGTTGAATAGTCCTTTAGCCGCCAAGTGGGGCTTGCCCACTGCGGCTTTTGGCATCGCCTTGCCCGTGTCGGCATTGATTGGGGCGATATTCGCGGTCATCTTGGTACAGGTACTTGCGCGCTCTACTTTTGGTGGCCGTATCGAGCACATGTTACTGGCCGGCGTGGCGGTATCGTTTATGCTAAGTGCGCTGAGTCAGTTTTTATTGTTTGTCGGCGATCCTTTCGCGGCAAACCAGGTGGTGTTCTGGCTAATGGGCAGTCTTGCCCGGGTTGAAAGCCACTATGCCTGGGTTCTCTTTGCGGTGGTTGCTGGGTGTACAGCCGTACTTTATCTTTTCGGGCCGCGTATTGACGCACTGCTTCTCGGCGACGACAGTGCCCGCACTCTTGGCGTCAATGTTGCCCACATGCGTATGTTATCTCTGCTAATTTGCGCCGGCCTCACCGCCGCTATTGTCTCTTACTGTGGCGGCATTGGATTTGTTGGCCTTATGATTCCTCATATTGTTCGCCGTTGGCTCGGTGTCACCAGCCGTACCTTATTCATCGGCTGTGCTCTTCTGGGTGGTTTTTTCATGGTGTGGGTGGACGTGTTTGCACGCACCGCACTGACTGGCCGGGAAATCCCGGTCGGTATTATTACATCTGCTATTGGCAGTCTTTTCTTCCTACTTGTAATGCGCCAGCGCCAGGCGTGAGGTAAGTAAACATGTCTATTTATAACAATCAGTTCTGGTCGATTGAGGCTGTAGATAAAACAGCATTGCCTTTCGTTCAGGCAGAAATCGACAACAAAGCTAAGCCACCTGGTTCACTGGGTTTGCTAGAACCGCTGGCCAGACAGTTGGCGCTTTGTCAGTGGCAAGGTGAGATACGACCGGTATACCTCACCAAGCCCACCATACTGGTATTTGCAGCTGATCACGGCATTGCCACCCACAATATTAGCATTGCGCCCCAGGCGGTGACGCACCAAATGGTATTAAGCTTTATCAATGGTGGCGCAGCGATAAATAGTTTCTGTGCATCCGCTGGACTCACGCTTCAGGTGATCGACTGCGGCATACTCGAAGCTATTTCTGGCAGTCATGATAATTTCATCAACAGCCGTATTGCCGCTGGTACGCAAGACATGTCTGAACAGGCGGCAATGACGGCAACGGAAGCTGAGCTGTCACTGTTACAGGGGGCTGAAGTGGCAAAAGCCGCCATTGAAGCAGGCGCGAATATTTTAGGTTTTGGCGAGATGGGCATTGGCAACACCAGTGCTGCTGCCGCGTTGTCCTGTTTACTTACCGGAATACCGTTAGATGAACTAGTGGGTGCGGGAACCGGAATATCAGAACATCAGTACATTAGAAAACACGCTTTACTGCAGCAAACCATCAGTCGCGTAACGCAAAGCGTTGGTGAGAGCCCAATAAACGCCGAACTCGCCGTGCAAGAAGCGGGTGGTTTTGAAATTGCCCAAATCGCAGGCGCCATGCTGGCCACAGCGCAAGCAAAAAAAATCATTCTGGTCGATGGTTTTATCGTGACCAGTGCCGCTCTTCTAGCATTGCAAATTGCACCTGAAATCAGAGATTACATGGTATTCAGTCATTGTTCTGGCGAAAAAGGGCATCGCCGGGTGTTGGAATACCTGGAAGCAACGCCATTGCTAGATATGGGACTACGGTTAGGGGAAGGCACCGGTGCCGCACTTGCCATGCCTTTACTTAAAGCCGCAGCCGCCTTTTACAATGACATGGCCACTTTCGACAGCGCTGGTGTAACCTTGTAATGACAAACGTCCTCTCTGGTGTTCGCCAGCATGTCCATGCCCTATTGTTAGCGCTAAGCTTTTTTACCCGTATTCCGGTGGGCCATCGCGTTACTTACAGTAATAATGCCATGCACCATGCGGGTAAGTACTTTGCTTTGGTGGGCTGGGTCTTGGCTGGCATTCTCAGTGTATGGATTTGGCTGCTTTCATCCTTTTTACCGGCTAGCGTGCTAATTTTCCTGGTTGTGTTGAGCAGCGTATTGCTGACCGGCGCCTTTCATGAAGATGGTCTGGCAGACACGGCTGATGCATTTGGTGGCGGTCAGCATAAAGATCACAAACTTGTCATTATGAAAGACAGTCGACTGGGCACCTACGGTGTATGTGCACTTGTGGGAGCTTTGTTTGGTAAGTGGGTGCTGCTGACTTCGCTGGTTGAGCAGCAATCTCTTGTGTTGTCATTATTTGTGGCTTACCCCCTTTCCCGCGCCTTTGCACTGAGTCACGTACAGGATTTACCTTACGCCACTGAAAGCAGCAGCGGTAAAATTGCCAAAAGCATGCCCTTTGCCACGCCCTATTCCGTTTCCGCAATGGCATTTCTGTTCATCACTGGCGGCCTCGCGCTGCTTTTACTTCCATTTGGCACAGCAGTGCTTATTCTAGTGACCTGCATACTCTTGCGCCATTTCCTTAAATACAAGATGCAAAAACATGTTGAAGGCTTTACCGGCGATACCCTTGGCGCAGCGCAACAAATTCAGGAACTGACCATTTACCTCATGCTGTTGATAGGCGGTGTGTCGTGATGCATCTGATTATCGGCGGCGCCCGCTCAGGAAAATCCCGTTTTGCACAGCAACAGGCTGTGCAGGCAGAGTCAGTAACGGCCAACCCCGTACACTACATTGCTACGGCCACCCCGTTCGACCATGAAATGCGAGAACGCATCGCGCAGCATCAACATGATCGCCCGGCGCACTGGCATACCTGGGAAGCGCCACTTTTACTGGCTGAGCAACTCTGCGACCTTCCAGACAATGACATTGTGCTGATTGACTGCCTGACATTATGGCTGAATAACCATTTATACGAAGCGTCAGCGCAAGACTTTTCAGCCTTATTCGATGCGCTTATTCGCAGCATGCAGCAGCGCCAGGGAGTGACGTATGTGGTTGCCAACGAAGTGGGATTAGGGGTTATCCCAATGGGCGATATCAGCCGCCGCTTTGTCGATCTGGCCGGCTGGCTGAACCAAAAAACCGCCCAGTACGCCGACAAGGTAACCTTTATGGCCGCAGGCCTGCCGATGCATTTAAAAGGTAATGATTAATGGCATATGTATTTGATTTACTTCGACACGGAAAAGTAAATGGCCAGCCTGCGCTCTATGGCTCAACGGATATCAAAGTCAGTGAAGCGGGCCACGAGCAATTGATGTCGCAACACCTCCAACTTGCAGGCGCATCACGCATTATTTCTTCTCCCCTTCAGCGCTGCTTGTATAGTGCAAAAGTACTCGCAAGCGAACTGGATCTCAAACTCAGTACCGCGCCAACACTGGCAGAGTGTCACTTTGGCGAACTGGACGGTATCCCGTTTGATGACATCACTGAACAATGGCCCTTGCTTGACGCATTTTGGCAAAGCCCTTCCAGCCACACCTTGCCAGGCGCTGAATCGTTGCGCGACTTTCACAACCGGGTTGTGGGCTTTTGGGAACGGATTATTGCCCGCCCCGGTGGCAATCACACGGTTTTGGTTACCCACGGTGGCGTAATACGACAAATTATTGCCAGAGTGCTTGGTCTCGACTGGACTTCACCGGCGTTGTATCAGCAACTTTCTGTTGGTCATGCCAGCCTTACCCGTATCACGCTTGCAGATTACCCCAGCGCCATACCGGTTATACAGTTTATTGGTTTGCCGCCAGAACAAGGGCTGCTTAGATGACTCGCTGTAAAACACTAATGGTTCAGGGCACGAGCTCTGATGCGGGTAAAAGTATGCTGGTTGCAGCCCTGTGCCGCTGTTTAAAACAAAGACATACTCGCGTTGCCCCTTTTAAACCGCAAAATATGGCGCTCAATAGTGCCGTTACTGCCCAAGGTGGCGAAATAGGGCGGGCACAGGCCGTACAAGCACAGGCGGCAGGCATTGCGCCTCATGTGGATATGAATCCCATTTTACTGAAACCCAGCTCAGATACCGGTGCTCAGGTGATTGTTCATGGTAAAGCGATTGGTGATATGCAGGCGGCGCCTTATCACGATTATAAAACGGTGGCGATGAATGCCGTTTTAAGCTCTCACCAGCGATTGTGCGAGCAGTTCGATGCTGTTGTGGTGGAAGGCGCAGGCAGTCCGGCCGAAATCAACTTACGCGACCGAGATATTGCCAACATGGGCTTTGCCGAGGCGGTTGATTGCCCGGTAATACTTATCGCCGACATCGACAAGGGCGGTGTTTTTGCCCAGTTTGTTGGCACCCTGGCGTTACTATCGGAGCCGGAACGCAATCGTATTAAAGGGTTTGTTATAAACCGCTTTCGCGGCGATATCAGTTTATTGCAAACTGGCCTTGATTGGTTGGAGAAAGAAACCGGCAAACCGGTGCTTGGCGTGCTTCCCTATTTGCATAACCTTCAACTGGCCGCCGAAGACGCCATTCAGGCCGAACAAAATCTCACATCGGAAGAACGTATTCTTAATGTGGTGGTGCCCGTTTTCAGTCGTATCAGTAATCACACCGATTTTGATATGTTGCGCACCCATCCTCAGGTCAATTTGCAGTTTGTAGCTCAAAATCAGGCTTTACCGGCTGCCGACCTTATCATTTTGCCCGGCAGTAAAAACGTGCGTAGCGATCTGGCTTTACTTCGCCAATGCGGCTGGGACAAAGACATTCTGCGCCATTGCCGGTATGGCGGAAAAGTACTCGGCATTTGCGGTGGCTATCAGATGCTGGGCGAACAGGTTGACGACCCCCTTGGTGTAGAAGATAGCCCAGGCATCAGTACAGGTCTTGGATTATTGCCGGTGAATACCCGACTGGAGCAGGAAAAACAGTTAACCCGTGATACAGGTACGCTCACGTTACGCATCGATGAACCTGCGCCGTTAAGCGGTTATCAGATTCATGTGGGCGTAAGCACAGTAAAACCCGGCGTTCGTACGTTCGCCTGCTTGAGTGATGGCACAACTGACGGCTGTATTAGCGAGGATGACCAAGTGGCCGGCACATACCTGCACGGTGTATTTGATTCTCCCGAGACGCTGCAGCAAATTATTCGCTGGGCGGGGCTGGAGACCACCCTGGTAGATAATTATGAAATGCAACAATAGCGGGAAATAGAGCGGCTTGCGGTGATGTGTAACAATCACCTTAACTGGCGGAAGTTAGACCCTTTATTCAGATAAACAGAGGTGGGACAGAACAAGCCCCATCGCACCTAAGTAACAGTAAACAGACTTACAGGTAATACCATGAGTAACCAAGACGATAAGCAGAAACATAAAAAGCGCATGGAAGCACAAAAGGCCAAGGTAGACGAGCGCATTGCCCAGGCAACAGAAGAACGGGGCATTCTGATCGTCATCACCGGTAACGGAAAAGGAAAATCAACCTCAGGCTTCGGTACAGTTACCCGCGCGGTAGGACATGGCCAGAAGGCTGCGGTTGTGCAATTTGTGAAAGGAACATGGCCTTGTGGTGAACGTGATTTACTGCAACAGGTAGGCGTGCCTTTTCATGTTATGGGCACTGGTTTTACTTGGGAAACACAAGACAAAGACACCGATATTGCAGCCGCGACAAAGGCGTGGGAGCAAGCCAAAGTCTGGTTGAAAGATGACACCATCGACGTGGTTTTGCTGGATGAGATCACCTACATGGTAACGTACAAGTATATCGATCTTGATGACGTGATCGATGCCCTGGCAAATAGACCGAAGGAACAAAGTGTCGTGGTGACGGGCCGCGCTTGTCACAGAGCCATTACCGATCTAGCCGATACGGTAAGTGAAGTGCGCTCACAAAAACACGCATTCGATGCAGGGATCATGGCACGTAAAGGTATCGACTGGTAATGAGACTGGCTGTTTTTATATCTGCTCTACTGCTCAGCCTGTCGGCTGCGGCCCAAACGGATGTGGACCCGCGAACACAACGTCGTCTGGTCGTGTTGGCGCCGCACCTGGTTGAAAGCCTGTTTGCCATTGGTGCGGGCAATCAGATCATTGCGACTACCGACCATTCCGATTATCCCGCTCAGGCATCCTCCATTCCGCGAGTGGGCAATTATGCGCGCCTTCAAATCGAGCAAATTCTCGCGCTTCGGCCAGATGCCGTCGTGGCTTGGCGTAGTGGTAACCCGGCGGACGATCTGCAGCGGCTGGAAAAGTACAAGATAAATGTCGTGTATACCCAAGCCGATAACCTTCAGGATGTGGCGTCGGAGTTACGTATGCTGGGCAAATTGACGGGGCGTGAAAAGCAGGCTGAGAACATCGCCAATGATTACCTGTACCGCTTGCACGCACTGAAAGCGCGCTACAGCAAAGCCGAGGGAGTGAGTGTTTTCTACGAACTGTGGGCCAGGCCGCTACGCACCGTTGCCGGAAATTCCTGGTTGCAGCAGCAAATCGCACTGTGTGGCGGCGATAACATCTATGCCGATATCGAGGAAGGTTACCCCCAGGTGAGTCTGGAGAATGTGCTCGATTTACGTCCACAGGTGATTATTCAGCCCACCACCCACGGTGATAATCAGCCGGAAACCATTAATTGGCAGCAGTGGCCAGACATACCTGCGGTTAATCATGGGTTTATTCTTCATCCTGATGCTGACAAGGTACATCGCATGACGACCCGCATGTTGGATGAAGTTGAAGTGATGTGCGTACAGCTTGATAAAGCACGGCAGTTCTATGCACAAGATAGTGACCTGACGCAGCCTTAAGGCTAGAAAGAATAAGCCATGCACACCGCCTTTCCATTGACTTTAGTATGAACAATTTGTAAGGTTGCGCCCGCTGTTTCAGGTGCTTGTCGATGCGTCACTTAAGGCGCATCTGGGCAAGGTAAACGGGAAGTGTGGTGAATGAACATTGTTTATTAATCCACCGCTGCCCCCGCAACGGTAAAAGCGCATTATGGCGCTAAGCCCGACACCGGCCTGGAAAACAGTTGATTACAAATGAAGCGGAGGGCTTCATTGGATTGCATTTTTCGTGTCTCCTTTTCAATTTCAGCGTCGGGTACAGCAATTGCCTGTGCGGAGATTGTCAAAAGCCATTACGCATTCGCCGATCCACTTCCCTTCCTTCAGTCACAAGCACACACCCATTAGATCGAGGAACACACATGCACATCAGCAAACTGGCCATTGCCATTGCTTTAGGTTGCACCGTTAATTCTGTAATTGCAGAAGAAGCCACGCCCGGTTCAGACATTGAACACGTTGTTGTTTCAAGCCGCGTGATTACACCGGTAAGAGAACTCGCCACATCCGTATCAGTTATGACTGAAGAAGAAATCGAATTACGCGGATATGCCAACCTGGCAGAAGTACTGCGCATCGAACCTTCTGTGCATGTCACCGACAGCGGTGGTATCGGCTCAACATCAGCCCTTCGTATTCGTGGTGAAGAAGGCTATCGCACGCTTATCCGCATTGATGGTGTTGATGTGTCTGACCCCACCGGCACGCAGATAATGCCCCATGTTGGCCAGCTGCAAAGCAGTAATGTGTCGCGAGTAGAAATTCTGCGCGGCCCGCAGGGTCTGGTTTACGGTGCCGATGCCGGTGGTGTTATCAATATTCAAAGCGGCCGACTGGAACAGGGTGTATACGGCAGTGTGCGTGCGGAAGCGGGTGAATATAATACGCAAAACCTGAGCGCCGAAGTCGGTGGCGGTAGCGAAACGGTTGAGGCTTACCTCTCTGTATCTGACTACTCCACAGACGGTTTCAACTCACGCATTGACGACACCGACCCCGCAGATGACGACGGCTACGACAATACGACGGTGCATGCCAAAGTAAACGTGAAAGCCACTGATGCCCTGACGCTCGGTTTCGTCGCCCGTCATAACGATGGCGAAGGTGAATTTGATAACTGCTACACGGCAGCTTTCAGCATCAGTAACGATTGTGATAGCACGTTTGAACAAACTAACTTCCGCGTGAGTGCCAATTATGCCCTTGAATCGGGTAATCAGCAGTTGGCCTACGCCAAAACCTTAATTGAACGTGAAAACTATACAGAAGGTGCCTCTAGTTACTTTACCAAAGGTACTGTTGAGCGCGTTGAGTACATTGGCGACACGGCCATTAATGATCAACATACTGTGGTTTACGGCATCGATTGGGAAGAAGAAGCGATTACCTCTTCAAACGAAAGCCGCACACAAACGGGTTATTATGGTGAGTTACAAAGTGAATGGGTAGAAAACCTGTTTACCACAGCAGGGGTTCGCTACGACGACAACGAAGATTTTGGTGAACACCTGAGCTACCGACTGAGCTCGGCGTATATCTGGGAACTGCAAGCTGGCGAACTGAAGCTTCGTGGCGCATACGGTACCGGCTTCCGCGCACCAAGCTTGTATGAAGTGCAATATAACCGCGATTTTGGCTATGCGCCGGCTTCTGACGTAGCGCTTAAAGAAGAAGAATCTAAAGGTTACGAAATTGGTCTGCAATTCACACCTTCAGCAGGCACTTTTGTCGAGGTCGTCTACTTCGATCAGAAAATCGAAGACGCCATCGTGTTCGATATGGCAACGTATTCGGGCTATCTGCAAGAATTAGGCACCGCGACCTCTGAAGGTATCGAGCTTATTGGTCAGTGGGCAATTAACGACGCCTGGACCATTAAAGGCAACTATACCTACAACGATGCAGACGACGTAAATGGCGCACAGCGGGTTCGCCGTCCTCGCGACCTGGCCAACCTGTCAGTACTTTACCGCTACGAGGCAATTACGGCAGAAGCTACCGTTCGGGTGGTGGCTGATGCAGTGGGTATCAGTGCGCCACTGGACGATTACTCGCTGGTTGATTTAAGTGCCCGCTACGATGTTACAGAAAACTTTTCTGTATTCGGTCGTATCGAAAATGCCTTCGATAAAAGCTATCAAGGTGCCTCGGCATTCCGCTCACGTGGACGTGCAGCGAACATTGGTGTGAACTACGCGTTCTAATGTCACCATACAACAAGAAGGGAGCCGATTGGCTCCCTTCTTTTTTTCTACTTTACTGCAATGTACTAGTCGGCCACACGCCCGTTTGGCTCACCGATAATTGCAATCACATCGTTCTCATAGCCATCAGTGGTTTTATATTCCCGGTACCCTTTTGAAACCGCAAAAGCCAAGAGAAAAGCGTCATCGCCCAAATGGTAAATACCTGCGCCTTTGGTACCATTCGCACCATTCGTCACAGCAGTTGGCAACACAATGTGATCACCGGCCTTCCAACGCTCTGTGCCGCTTACGCTAATAACCTTCCCTTGACGGTCGATATACAAACCGAAGCGTTCACTGTCATTTGCCCAGAGCACGTCTGCCAGCATTTGTGAAAATTCCGGCTCGCTATCGAATACCAACCCAATGCCACCAACCGCAGCATCATTTTTGCGAATAACGGCATTGTAAATGTAGGTAGGATTACCGTAGTAATAGTCGCTAGACGCAAAAGCTGATACGCGGAAATGTTGTGCATTCTGCATACGTATCGCCGATTCCCACGCGGAACTTTTTTCTGCTTCTTGGCCTATTTGGTCAGATAAACTTTTATCTGATACGGCAACAATTTTTCCGCTACGGTCGTACAGATAAATTCCCGTGTACACGGTGTACAGACTGTTGATGTACTCAAGGATGTCGCCCATTACCGAGATATCTGCAGCTGTAGCGTTGTTGTTACTAAGTGTATTCTGGAAATGTGAGGTGAGTGCCCACCAGCGACAGTCATTTGCCCGCTCGTACAAGTTTCTGTCCATGATGTCGATAGCCAGTGCGGCCTGAAAGGTCATGCCATTGAAATGCGTGGTGAGTGCCGTTTTCATCAGTTGACTCACCGAGTCGGTGAAAATGGACTGCATCTGGCGGCCAATTTTACGAATTTCTTCCAGAATAGGAATAAACTCGTCCGCGTCGCGGCGGGCAGCGGCAATGCGCCCGTTTAACACCACTAAATCTAAATCTTCGGTAACAATCTTTGCCCGGTATTGGATATTGCTCAACACAGAAGAAAAGCCCTGCCACTGATTGATGTCGTCAATGGCATCATAACTTGATGCAGGCTGCGAGCCCATGTGAGTCAGAGGCAATAGCACACAGCCATGCCATCCAAGCCCTTGATAATTTTGATAACCCCGGGTTTTTGTGACAGTGACAATATATTCTTTTCTATCAATGGTGAGGATCTGATTTTCCTTTGCCACATTTACCGTTTTCCCTAGCGGTAAAACAGTATCGTCGCTGGAAACCAGCGTATTTCCTTTCTCATCGAGCAAAGCCAAGATGTTCCCGGAGTCATCATCAAGATCATTAAACAAACTGCGCATCTCGCCTTCCAGCCGAAAGCTCATGCACAAAATACCAATGATCTCTTGTGTTTCAGGGTCTCTAACCGGCGCAAGAAATAACGATGAAATCGAATGCGCAGGCCGTAGGGGTGAATAACGGCAAATCTCCAGGTATTCATGATAGCCAGTTAAGATTTCCGACAACACAGGGTCAGTTTCCGCGATCGGCGCGCCCTGCGCCATTTGCGCACGCAGCTCACCGCGACAGTCAAACAACATAATATCGTCGTAAACCGTATACTTTGCCGCGTATTGCTCTAATCGCACAGCAATATTTTCGCTGTTTTCCGAGCCTGATTGCGCATCATGCAGAAACTGAATGATGTCCGTATCAGTGGCGAGAAACCCCACATCAGCGGTACGCTCAAATAAATTCCGAATTGGAATATCAATGAGTGTTTGTGCAATAGTCTGATTTTTAACGCCACATTGTTGCGTATTTTCAGCCAACAGGTTTTCGATTAAGTCATCCTGCAGAACAGCGAATTCGGACTTGGTCTCTAGCATGTTACCAAGCAAGCTCTGGGGTACATTAAGTGAGTTTATTTTTCCGACTAACGCCACCTTATCCCACCAAGTATTCAGACTGAATAAATTGTTTCGATAGTGTGAGACGGTCGTAAATAGTTCCAGAAACTGCTCTTTGTTATTTTTTAGTAGCGCTTCCACTTCATTACCTTATACTTTAGTATAACTTATTGTTTTGAATAACAGTTTTCTTATTACACTATCAGAACATTAAATACTTTATTGTATATTTTTTGTTACTTTTCTGGCTTTTTTTTATTCAGCTAGGCTTTTACGGCTTAGCCCATTCTTTTCCCCTGAAATTGATATTCTGATTTTTAGCAGCAAACGAATGTTGTTGATTGGGAAGCAAAATAGGTATCGAAGAAAACGCTGTCAGGCTGAGTCATCGCTCGGGTTGTCGCGGATACCGTTGCACATGCGCCTTTAATTGTGTATCAATCGTTATAACGACATGAATACCTAAAAATGGAATGTATAACGATGAAAATGAGCGCTATTCGCACCCGGCTCGCCATGGCCGTTGCCGCATCCATCCTAACCCTTTCAGCCTGTTCCAAAGCCCCTGAAACCAGCCATTCAACGCCGGCAGCAGAACAAGAAGTCGCAGACACGCAAGCGTCGCCGCTGCTGGTAGACCGTGCGCGTTTGGGGATTTATCAGCCCGTAGCATTAACCAGCGATTTGTCTTCGCTTTCTGATAACCAGAAAACCATGCTGGGCTTATTGATCGACGCATCAAAAATCATGGACGACCTCTTCTGGAAGCAAGCCTTTTCCGGTGAAAAATCGGCATTTCTTGAAAAATACAGCGATGCAGACATCGCGAAGTTTGCTGACATCAATTATGGTCCCTGGGATCGCTTAAATGGCGATGCGGCGTTTTTAAAAGGTTATGACAGCAAGCCCGAAGGCGCGGAATTCTACCCTCACGACATGACCAAAGAAGAGTTTCAGCAGCAAGATTTTGCAGACAAAGACGGCTTATATTCACTCGTAAAGCGCAATGAAGACGGCAGCCTGTATACCGTGCCCTATTCAGAAGCCTATAAAGCCGAGTTAACACAAGCGTCTGCGCTGTTACGTCAGGCGGCCGAACTGGCAGATAACGAAGAGTTTGCCAACTACCTTACATTGCGTGCCGATGCGCTGTTAAGTAACGATTATTATGCGTCGGATATGGCCTGGATGGACATGAAGACGAATCCGGTTGAGCTGGTTATCGGCCCCATTGAGTCCTATGAAGATCAGCTATTCGGTTACCGCGCCGCGTTTGAATCGTATGTACTGCTAAAAGACATGGCCTGGAGTGAGCGACTGGCCAAATTCGCTCAGTTTCTTCCCGAATTACAAAAAGGTCTGCCGGTTCCCGCTGAATATAAAGCTGAAATGCCCGGCTCTGATGCCGATCTGAATGCTTATGATGTGATTTACTACGCGGGCCATTCCAATGCAGGCAGTAAAACTATTGCCATTAACCTGCCTAACGATGAACGCGTACAACTGGCCAAAGGCACCCGACGTCTGCAGCTGAAAAACGCCATGCGCGCCAAATTCGACCAGATCCTGCTGCCGATTGCCGATGAACTCATCAGCCCTGAGCAACGCGACCATATTACATTTGACGCCTTCTTTGCCAATACGATGTTCCATGAAGTAGCGCACGGTCTTGGTATTAAGAACACATTGGATGGTAGCAGTACTGTTCGTGCTGCTTTAAAAGAACACGCCTCGGCGCTAGAAGAAGGCAAAGCCGACATTCTTGGGCTGTATATGGTGCAGAGTCTGTTGGAGAAAGATGAAATTACTGAAGGTGTACTGGAAGATTATTACGTTACCTTCATGGCTGGCATATTCCGCTCTGTGCGCTTTGGTGCGTCTAGCGCTCATGGTAAAGCTAACATGATTCGCTTTAATTTCTTCGAGGAGCAAGGTGCTTTCGAGAAAGGCGAAGACGGTTTCTATAAAGTGAATATGGAAAAAATGGGTAACGCAGTAGAAGCCCTATCCCGCCTTATCTTAATTTATCAAGGTGACGGCGATTACGAAGGCGTTGCTAAACTGGTAGAAGAAAAGGGTATCATCAAGCCTGACCTGGCTTCTGACCTTGCCCGCCTGGAAGCTGCCAACATTCCGGTGGATATTACCTTCAAACAAGGTAAAGCGGTGCTGGGACTGTAATCAAACTGAAGGCAGGTAGCGCCGTTACCTGCCTTCTTTAGCTGATTTTTTACAGAGCATTTCACCACTTAACCAACCTGTCAATATTGCCATTCCTGCACTAGCTACCAATAGAAGTATCGCAGGCAAACTACTATTAAAGACAACAAACAGCATTAACATCATTGTGCAATAGCCAATGGTTGCCATGAGAATCCTGAGGCTGTGCGATGATTGCTTTGTATTTACCGCAGAGTTTCTTAAGATCTTGCTAAGTATATTTGTTAGCCAGAAAGACTGGCAGTAACCTTGATCGTCTTCAACGATGCTCCCCCGGAACACGTTTGCGGCCATAAAAAGCATTATCGCTGTTACAATTAAACTGCTGAGATAGTGCCCATTACGTAATAATGTAAACATAAAACCTGCACACACAAGCAAGCCACCATACAATTGAAATCGCACCATTGTTCTCTTTCCAAAAAAAGCGCTGAGCTCAATGTGCTCAGCGCTATAAACTTACTGTTCTTCCGTATAATCTCTTACAGCATCACCAGTGCCAATGATTGCGCCGATACCAGCACCAATCAGGGCTCCGATAATTGCTCCGACTGGTGCAGCGGGGCCGGATACAGACGCACCAATAACAGCGCCAACACCAGCACCACCCAATGCACCTTCTGCACCACCTTCAGCTGCAGCCTGACCAATGTCGCCACCGGCAACGACCGACACTTCCTGATTTGAGAGTTCTCGTAAGCACATAATTAATCCTCAATCCAGTTGTAAAGAGCGCCGCCAGCAGCACCAACAGCGATAACGCCCAGAGTGATTGGCGCTGTTACAGTGATACCAAAACCTACCGCTAACCCAACAAGAGTCGCTCCGGCACCCGCGCCGGTTAAACCGCCTGAGGCGATATCCCAACCATCACCACCATTAACTTGATTTACCTCTGTCATACTCAGTTCTTTCATTTAACACTCCTTGTTGAATATTTACATTTCGCAGAAAAACGAACGTTAGTCAGCTTTCTGCCTTGATGAATAAAATGCTATAAATAGCTTTTTGAAGACTTTCTGACTTTGTCACTCTTTACAGCCAGCCAATCGACAAAGCCATCGTAATAAAAAAAGCAGTGCCACAATACTGAACCAAATACGCGTTTTAAAACAAAAAAGCCCCGTTCAATGAAGCTCCAAAGGGAGTACAGCATTGAACGGGGCTTTCGAAAAACCACGCTGAACAATAAGCGCTTATTCCAGGCCTTGCTTCACTTTATCCGTATACGGTGGCCAGCCCAGCGGCTTGCCAGCAAGAACATGCAGGTGAATGTGATACACCGTTTGTCCGCCAAACTCATTACAGTTCATTACTGTGCGAAAGCCTTGTTCTGCAAAGTCTTGCTCAGCGGCGACTTTGGCGGCAACGTAACTTAGGTGCCCTACAATTTCGCGATCTTCTTCAGTAATGTCGTTAATGGTTGCAATCGGCTTTTTCGGAATAACCAAAAAATGTACCGGCGCTTGCGGATTAATATCTTTGAATGCCAGCGCGATGTCATCTTCGTAGATAATATCGGCGGGAATTTCCCGGTTAATAATTTTGGTAAAGATAGTCTCTGACATCAGTCCCCCTTAGGTAAATTAACCAAATACAAACCACAGTAATACCGCACCTAACACCATGCGATAAATCACGAACGGCAACATACCAATGCGGGATATCCAGCTTAGGAACAGGAAGATACACAGATACGCGCTAATGAATGAGAATGCAGCACCGTAGAGTAGTGCACTCCAGTCTACAGGTGTGGTTGCCTGCACCAAATCAAAGGTCTTTAATGTACCCGCGCCCAAAATCACTGGAATCGACAGCAAAAACGAAAAACGCGCACAACTTTCGCGATTCAACCCTAGCATCAGGCCTGCGGTCATGGTGATACCTGAACGAGACGTCCCCGGAATAAGCGCCATAACCTGTGCCAAGCCAATGATCAAAGCTTGCTTCATGGTAATGTTTTCAAGCTCCATGGTGTGCTGCGCTTTCGCATCGGCATACCACAGCGCCAAACCAAATATTATGGTAGTAGCAGCGATGACCAGCGCAGTTCTGGCATTCATTTCAATCCAGTCATCTAACAGCAAGCCCACGATTACAGCCGGGATTGTCGCCAAAATGACATACCAGGCCAGTTTACTGTCGGTATTCTGATTTTTAGTGAAGCCGCGGGTAACCCAGGCGATGGTCATTTGGGTTATTTCATGACGAAAATACAACATAACGGCTAGCAAACTACCAACATGCACAGCAACATCAAATGCCAAACCTTGACTGTCCCAGCCAAAAAGTTCTGCAGGTAGCAATAAATGTCCGGAACTGCTGATAGGTAAAAATTCGGTAATTCCCTGGATCAGGGCAAGAATGATAATTTCGAAAAGCGTCATCCCTTAGAATCACTCCATGTAAAATCGATTGGCCATAGCCGTTGGGAAGTTTGATCGTATTCCTGCCACAACTGCCGGTAGGTTTTTCCTGCTTCGGGATGCACATGATCAGGGAGAAGTTCAGCAAGGGGTTGCAGCACAAATGCATTTTGCAGAATTTCTGCTCTGGGCAGTCTAACAGGGTGAGTTGTCACTACGTTGTCGTAGGTTAATAGATCTAAATCGAGAGTGCGAGCACAAAACTTTTTTTCACTGTGAGTACGGCCGTTTTCCCGCTCAATCGCTTTTAGCGTAGCAACCACCTCTTCCAAAGGTTTGTCGGTAGCAGCTGCAATCACGCAATTGTAAAAGGGCGAGCCATTGAAGCCCACGGCTTCACTTTCAAACATCCGCGACAGACGAATGTCAGAGAAATGGGCTTTTAAGTGCACCAGGCCATTTCGCGCATAATGGGTACGCTGAATATTGGTACCCAAACTGATGGTAATAGGGTGGCTCATTCGCCTCGCGCCTGACTAAATACCACCGTAACGGTATCGGCATCTGGCAAGATTCCTGGTTTTGTGATTCCAAGATGAATATGCGAGATCGGAAACGCCATAAACACCTGTTTCATTACATGCGCGCCTAACGCTTCAAGTAACTCAAAGGTCTGGTCGGCGGCAGCCTGCTGAATGGACTGAGCAAGCATGGCATAGTCAATGGTATCGCTCACATTGTCACTGGCCATGGCTGCCGTGAGATCAGCATCAACGGTAATATCAAAAATAAGGGTAGTTTTCTGAGTACGTTCCCAGTCATACACACCGATAAGGGTGTCGACCTTAAGACCAGAAAGAATAATCTGTTGCATAAAACGACGCGCTCGTATTGAAGCGTTTGAGTAATGGCCGCCACTTTACCACAACTGGCCTGAGGTTCACTAAACTCACTGGCAATTTACCTGCGATTCCTGTTAGTCTGCACGCAGGGAAATAAGGAGATCAACGCAGTAATGACAGGTTTGACGATATTAATGATCGGCGTGGCATACCTGATAGGGTCATTGTCCAGTGCTGTTGTTATTTGTCGCCTCTATGGACTTCCCGACCCTCGCACTGCCGGCTCCAATAATCCCGGCGCAACCAACGTTTTTCGTCTTGGCGGTCGCACGCCAGCAGCACTGGTGCTGTTTATGGACATATTCAAAGGCACGGTTCCGGTTTATTGTAGCTACTGGATGGGTATAGACCCCATCGCACTCGGTTTTATCGGTGTGTCAGCTTGCCTTGGTCATATATTCCCACTTTATTTTGGTTTTAAAGGCGGCAAAGCCGTCGCCACGGCGTTTGGCGTGTTGCTTCCCCTGGGCCTGGAATTGGCCGGATTGCTTATCGCCACCTGGCTTGCCATCGTGCTTATTTTTGGTTATTCCTCGTTGGCTGCCATTGTCGCG
Source organism: Alteromonas sp. ABH2_165 (assembly GCF_056159945.1). NCBI lineage: Bacteria > Pseudomonadati > Pseudomonadota > Gammaproteobacteria > Alteromonadales > Alteromonadaceae > Alteromonas > Alteromonas sp. ABH2_165. The sequence continues at coordinate 189,433 of NZ_JBSWWF010000006.1, read as the reverse complement.
GTAAGTTTGGCACCGGTTTTCACCTGGTTTATCAAGCCCATGTATACCGTTCCTGTGGTTATGCTGTCGGTACTCATCATTATTCGCCATAAAGACAATATCCTGCGTTTGCTCAAGGGCGAAGAAAGCAAGGTATGGGATAAAGTCCGTTTAAAATAAAAATGCCGGCTGTCACAATGTCATCACTCCTGAAATCCCGCTCACCCCGGCTTCATCATTAATTTTTCTCCGGAAGGAATTATGCCCGTTCAAGCGCAGCATCGTCTGCAGATCATTATCTTCGCGCTGGTTTGCGCCGCGTTCACCAATATCTATATTACTCAGCCTGTTCTACCGGTTTTACAACAAGACTTCGATACCGATTTAGTGCGGGTTTCACTCACCGTGTCAGCTGTGGTATTGGGTATCGCATTGGCTAATCTGCCCTTCGGGCTGATTTCAGATCGCTTTCCCATAAAACCCATTATCGCAACCGGCGGCACGGCGATTATTGTTTGTGGACTTATTTGCGCTGCCACCGACAGTTTGAGTTTGTTGATTTCAGCGCGTTTTGTTCAGGGCATTTTCATTCCTGCACTGACAACCTGCATTGTGGCCTACTTGTCAAAAACACTTCCGCCAGCGAGCCTGAATGTGGTGATGGGTTCGTATGTGTCAGCAACCGTAGCCGGAGGACTGGGTGGACGATTACTGGGCGGCTGGGCATTTTCCCCTGAACACTGGCGATATGCGTTTGTTGCCACCAGTCTGCTGACGGCAATAGCCATTCTCGCTGCGTTGAAAGGGTTGCCTGCGCATCAGCAAAATAAGCAACAGACCACCGCGCCTGCAACCAGTTACCTTCGACTTGTTGCTCAATGGAAACTATTGCGCCTTTATCTTTGTGCACTGTGTGGATTCGGCATTTTTTCTTCGGTGTTTAACTTTCTGCCCTTTCACTTGGCCGAGCCAATGTTCGGCTTTTCAACACAAGACACCACCTTGCTTTACCTGGTGTACCTTGTGGGCGTGATGATTGGACCGGTAACGGGCAAACTCAGTAATCGGTTCGGTAGCGGCAACACCTTGCTGGTTGGCTCGGCGGTATTACTCAGCGCATTACTGATGTTGCTGTTGCCGTTTACGCTGGCCATTTTTGTGGGGTTACTGCTCTTCTGTGCGGGCTTCTTCACTATTCATGCAGCAGCAGTGGGTGCGCTGAATCGTAAATTGGACGCAGGACACGGCCGCGCAAATGCGCTGTATACCTTGTTTTACTATGTTGGCGGATGGGTGGGCATTACGCTATCAAGTTTTATATATCAGCATTTCGGCTGGACGGCACTCATTACTTGCCTGATCACGTTGCTGATAACGCCTGTTTGGACCGGTATTGCCGAGCGCAAACGCCGGGAAAACCTAGGATGAAACCGGTAAGCGCCGAGCACGAGTACCGGTAGGCAACACCTTATTTAATCAGCCCTTGCTCAAAGGTTTTGCTGCCGCTATCGGTCTGAGGTACGTATTCGAGCTTCATCACCTTCGCCAGCCCAGGGAAAACTTCAAGGTTTTTCATCGGAGGAAGGGTCACACCTTTCTTAAACGCAGGCCCTGCGGCAATAAATGTTGCGCCCATATCGTCCAAGGTGTTATCAAAGCCATGTGCGCCATGACCATCGTGGGCCTTCGCACCAACAAAGTAAGCCGGCGGTAACAGTTCAAGCATGATATCGCCGGTTCGGCTAGTTACCGGCATAGAAACTTCATCACGACGACTGTCACTCATCACCGTATAGCGGCCATCTGCTTTGTTCGCTAACTGAGATTTCAGTGCTTCAATTTGCTTCTTCGTGGTGTCTGGCTTGCCGTAAATCAACGTTTGCGCGCCGCGAATTTCCACGACAAAGTCATCAGAAATGCCAAGTTTTGTGACATCAATTTTGGCATCATCGTTTATTTCAGCCATTCCGTGGTCAGACACTATCACCAGATTAACCGGCACAGAGAGTTTCTGCAGGCGATCGTAAAGCTGACCTATCAACGCGTCCATTTCCTGCACCGCATTGTAGGTTTCCTTCGCATTTGGTCCGTACTTATGACCAATGGTGTCTGTCAGTGAAAAATAGCCAGCGATAAAGTGAGGGCGGGAAACTTCAGGCAGTGATAGCCATTCTACAATCTGGTTTACACGGTTCTGATAGTCTGCATATTTAGAATAGTGGAAGTGATAAGACGGCAGGTTACCGTTGATACGCGCATCCGATTCTGGCCAGAAATAAGTTGCGGCTTTGATGCCGTTAAACTCCACCAGATTCCAAAACGGCATACCCGAGAGCCAAGTTGAATCGCCGTAGCCTTTGCCCATGGAATAGCGGGCATAGCTGTCACCCGCAGGACGGGATTTATCGTAAAACGCATTGTTCACAATGCCGTGATTTACAGGCAGTAAACCGGTAATTAAAGAAATGTGGTTGGGGAAGGTATTCGACGGATACGCCGGAATCATTTTTTCCGCACGTACGCCGTTTTTCGCGATTTCGCCGATGCGCTTCGCCTGATGCTTTTCCACATAATCATGTCGAAAGCCATCCAGTGAAATCATCACTACATAGGGCTTTTGATTTGGGCCCGTTTCTTCTGCCTGCACTGCACCTGTGATAAACATGACGCACAGTGCCGTCCACAATCCTTTGGTTTTCAGACCTTTAAATTTCAACATAGCGTTATACTGTCTTTTTTATTATAGGAAAAAAGACAGTATAAAGTTTGCAGGTTACAGCGTCATTTCATTTGCCGCACAATGGGGAAACTGGTCGAATCATAAATACCATCTACCACGCCACCTCAACATCCAGACTTTTTTCCTGATCCGCTGGCTGTCCTACCATCTCATCGTAAGGTGTAGATTGCTTAAGCCACACTTTGTCGAAATCCTTATCTGAAAAAGCCCTACGTGATCATTACAATTAGGTAAGGTGCCGCACGACACAAAGACTCAGTTGGTTACTGTGACTCGGCTTTTACCTGCGCCGCCACTTGCCCACAAAGTTGTAATAAAGTCACTTTTTCCGTTAGCCCATCAATAAACCGCCCAGGAATCCCAGACAAACCAGCTTGTGCTCCAACCAATGCGCCGACAAAAATCGCGCGGGCCTGATTCTGGCCGCCACCGTTTACAGCATGTAACACCGCGTTTTCGAAATCGTCATCGAAACGCGCGGCCAGGTAGTAAGCAGCAGGCAGCTGGTGATAAATGGCACAAGGCATTCCATAAACCTGAGAGACCTTCCAGGCGGGTTCAATTCGGATAGTCGGATCGGCAGCAGCAGTTGCCATATAAGAAGGCGATAACAGTGCATCCGGCGAAGCAAAAGTGCCGGCTTCGGTGGACTCGGCTTTTTCTTTATCCGGAGGACCAAGATCATCTGAGGTAACAGCATGAAAGGGCAAATCTCCTGACTTCACTCTGGACATCAGCACACTAGAAATATTCTCATCCAGCCTATTGCCCTCAACCAAATAGCCGAGAACAGCGTTAAATGCCAAGGTCATCGATACCACTAATTCGTCGTTCTGCGTTAGAACGGTATTGCTTACCACCGAATCAGCCAGCCTCTTCGGATTTAGGGCATAGCGGACAGCAAGGGCCAGGGTGCGCTCTATCGCTTCGGTAGTATCTGCATCGTTACCGGTTTCATCCCAGCCTTTGCCTTGCTGAACGCGAATCTGCCAGGCTTTTCGAATCGACTGACTGGTGTAGCCACCGGGGCCATTCATGGGCGTACCGTCGAGTTGCGGAAATAAGTCTTCATCAAGGCGTTTACAGAAATCTGCTTCGCTGTAATCGCCCTTGTCGGCAAGCGACTGCAGGAGCATTCTAAGGATGTAACCAGCTTGGGACTGGTCGCCGGCGTTTAGGCCCTCATGATAGCGACCTTTTTTCGGTGCGGTGTAATCGGTGATCCAGGTGCCGTAATCTTTATGCTGTTCGCTGAGATCGTAATACCAGTGAGGACCAAGTGCGAGCGCATCACCAATGAATGCACCCATGAGCGCGCCAAGGCATCGATCGGTTAGAGGATCAGAAGTGAGATCTGAGATATCCATCGTAAGCTCCGTATTTCGTAAAATTTACGGTTGTTACGAAGGACAGCCCTAAAGGTTTGTTTAAAAACGACCAACCTGTCTAAAAAGTAAGCTCAGTGTCCAGTTACTAAACCGGCGAGAGTGAATCCAGCGGCCAGCGTGGTCTGGCAGCGGCAGACAGGTCGCAGGTTTGCCCGGCTTTCAGGCGCTGCATGCCGGCGTAGGCAATCATGGCGCCGTTGTCAGTACAGAAGCCAAGACTAGGATAGAACACTTCACCGCGAAGTGATGTCATTAATGTTTGCATGGATTCGCGTAGATAGGTGTTGGCGCTTACGCCACCGGCGATGACCAGACGTTTGCGACCGGTTTGCTTGAGTGCGCGCTTACATTTAATGATCAGGGTATCCACCACCGCTTCCTGGAAGGCAAAAGCGATGTTGGCTTTGGTTTGTTCAGAGTCGTCGGCATCACGAATGGTATAAGCTGCAAAGGTTTTCAGGCCGCTGAAGCTGAAATCAAGGCCGGGACGATCGGTCATTGGGCGGGGAAACTGATAATGACCACCCTCGCCTTTTTCTGCCAGCTTCGCCAGCAGCGGACCACCAGGATAATCCAGCCCGAGCAGTTTGGCGGTTTTATCAAACGCTTCACCGGCGGCATCATCAATAGACTCGCCCAGCACTTCATATTCACCAATGCCTTTTACGTCTACCAACATGGAATGACCGCCAGAGACTAACAGCGCCACAAACGGAAACTCCGGCGCATGCGCTTCCAACATGGGCGCGAGTAAGTGGCCTTCCATGTGGTGCACGCCAACAGCGGGAATATCCCAGGCATAAGACAATGCACGGCCAACGGAGGAGCCCACCAGCAGTGCGCCCACCAAACCCGGTCCTTGCGTGAAAGCGATGCCATCGAGATCGCTGCCTTCGGTGTTAGCATCTTTCAGTGCTTTCTGGATCAGCGGAATGATCTTACGAACATGATCGCGGGAAGCCAGTTCAGGCACCACACCACCGTAATCCGCGTGCAGCTTTACCTGGCTATACAATTCATGGGACAATAATCCTTGTTCATCGTCATAAACAGCAATGCCGGTTTCGTCACAGGATGTCTCGATACCCAGAATGCGCATAGTTTTCCTCGTATTTCGTTGCAGATGAAGTTGCTTAGCCGTCGTATAAAAGACGATTCTGATAAGCAGGGCGGCAAGTTTACCCCTAATAAGCCGTTGAGAAAACGCCCAAACGCAGGATCGCGGTCACTTTTGAACGATCACTGGTCAATTTTTTAACAATTCCGGCTTTACATCTCTCTCAGAAAAGAATAGAATTTCGCACCATTTTTAACCCGGGTGTCGATTTAGCGCACACTTAACCACGCCCGGCTACATACTAAATTTTGAGGTGAGAATTTAATGCCTATCGTTAAAGTTAGAGAAAACGAGCCGTTTGATGTTGCTCTTCGTCGTTTTAAGCGCTCTTGTGAAAAAGCAGGTGTATTGTCAGAAGTTCGTCGTCGTGAGTTCTTCGAAAAGCCTACTTGGGAACGCAAGCGTAAGAAAGCGGCTGCTAAAAAGCGCCACATGAAAAAGCTGGCTCGCGAAAACGCACGTCGCGTAAAACTCTACTAAGATAGTGTTGGCTTTGACAAAGGTGCCTTATGGCACCTTTGCTGTCTCAGGCCCACTGAAAAAGTAACGCCCCCTTCCTAAGCCCATCAGACAGAGAATAAATAATGGCTTTAATTGATGACTTAAAGAACGCGCAAAAAGACGCAATGCGCGCCAAGGAAAAGCTCAAGCTTGGTACTATTCGTATGGCACTTGCCGCTATCAAGCAAAAAGAGATCGATGAGCAAATCACTGTAGACGACGATCCAACTATCCTGGCAATTCTGACCAAGATGGTTAAGCAACGTCTAGATGCAGCTGCACAGTACGATCAGGCTAACCGCGACGATCTGGCCAGCACCGAACGAGCTGAAATCGTTGTTCTTGAGTCATTCTTGCCACAACCTCTGACTGACGATGAAGTGGCTGCACTTATCGAAGAAGCCATGACTGAAACCGGCGCAACCGGCATGCAGGATATGGGTAAAGTGATGGGTGTACTGAAACCTAAGGTTCAGGGCCGTACCGACATGGGTGCACTGAGCGGAAAAATTAAAGCGCGTCTTAACGCGTAATTTTTCCTGATTTAAGCCTTAAGCAGCGGCTGAAACAGCATGTTTCAGCCGCTGTTTTATTTGTGGTACGAAAACATTATTTGGTTGCACCGTGCACATCCCCTGATTAAAGTATCTGGCATTCTGCTGATACAGATTTTTGCAAACATCCTTGGTTTGACGCTTATATTTTTCATGCTCTTTAATTCAAAACAGTAGGTTACCGTTTCTGATGTCCGGAAGAATTCCACGCGATTTTATTGATGATCTGTTGGCCCGTAGCGATGTGGTCGACATTGTAGACAGTCGTGTGAAGCTGAAAAAAGCCGGCAAAAACTATCAAGCCTGTTGCCCTTTTCACAACGAAAAAACCCCTTCCTTTACGGTAAGTCAGGATAAGCAGTTTTATCACTGTTTTGGTTGTGGAGCCCACGGCAACGCGATTTCTTTCATCATGGAATTTGATCGCCTTGAGTTTGTTGAAGCCATTGAAGAACTCGCCAGAATTCATGGCCTCGAAGTGCCCCGGGAGCAAAGCAGCCGCCCGGTCATGAGCGAAGAAAAGCGTCAGCAACAGCAAGATGACTACGCCTTGATGGAAAGCGTCGCCCGCTATTTCCAGCAACAGCTTCGCCAACACGCGAACAGCCAGAAAGCCATTGATTATCTTAAAGGCCGCGGTCTATCCGGTGATATCGTCAAACATTGGGAAATTGGTTATGCACCGTCGGAGTGGGATGGTGTATTAAAAACCTTCGGCAAAGAGCACGAGCGCGTTAAGCAATTAATCGATTTGAAGTTGGTAAACCAGAATGATCGGGGCAAGACCTATGATTTTTTCCGCGATCGGATCATGTTTCCGATCCGGGATCGCCGTGGACGTGTCATTGGCTTTGGCGGCCGGGTGCTGGAAGGCGATGGCCCGAAATACCTCAACTCGCCGGAAACCCGCATCTTCCACAAGGGGCACGAACTGTTTGGTTTTTATCAGGCCAAGCAAAGCCAGCGGCATCTGGATAAAGTCATCATCGTAGAAGGCTATATGGATGTGGTGGCACTAAGCCAATTCGATATCAATATTGCCACTGCCGCGTTGGGTACCGCTACCACACCCGAACATCTCGGCATGTTGATGCGCGCGACATCCCATATTGTGTGTTGTTATGATGGTGACCGTGCGGGTCGCGACGCAGCCTGGCGCGCACTGGAAAATGCCCTGCCTGCATTAAAAGACGGCGTAAAACTGACCTTTCTGTTTCTGCCCGACGGTGAAGATCCGGATACTATGGTGCGTAAGGTGGGTAAAGACGCCTTCATGAATTTGCTTGATGATGCACTGCCCTTATCCCGATTCTTCTTTGAATCACTACTAAAAGAACATGAAGTGGGCACACCTGAAGGTAAAGTCGCACTGAAGGCAGCGGCACAGCCTTTGATTGATCAGGTACTTGGTGATAGTCAGAAAGCCATGTTGCAGGAAGAATTAGCAAAACACGTGGGTGAGTACGACCGTTTTCGTCTGCAGCAAGATATGCAACAGGCGAATCAGGCTTCAGCCAAACCTAAACCTTCCAGCTATACCCAGCAAAAAACCCAGATTTCGCCGGTGCGGACCATGGTTAGATTATTACTGGATAACCCTGCTCTGGCTGCTGGGCACCCCGAATGCGCGCCAGCCGTTTTGGCTCACAGCGGCGTACCCGGTATTAATGTACTTGTGGATATTCATCAGTTCTGTGTAAATAATCCACAGTCAACTACCGCTCAGGTGCTTGAAAACTTCCGCGACCATCCCCATTCACCTGTCATCGCGAAGTTACTGTTGCAGGAACACCTGATAAAGGATGACGATGCAGAGGCGGTATATTGCGACAGTTTTGCAAAGTTGCTCGATTGGCATTTCGATAGCAGGATTGAAACATTGATCTCCCGATCGCGTATGCAACCCTTGTCACAGGACGAGAAGACTGAACTGACCTTACTGATGAAAGAACGTCAAAAGCTATAAATGCTTTCGTTCTGGCGAAAAATCGCGCTGAACGTCTGGTCAAATTTAACGTTTTCCTGTTATACTGGCTAATTCGCCACAAACAGAATTGAATCAAACATCGGGCTGACCCTGATGCGACAATCAAGGTATTAGCTTTTGATTACTATGCATAAAACAGGCCTAAATTACAATAGCCGATGTTCTGACAGGTGCGGTAACAAACGACAGCAAGCATGGACAAGACGGAAAATTCCGGCGCTTGAACGTGCTTTTTTGCTTATTAATTAAATGTGAGAAGTGTAGGTTATATGGCTCAAAGCAAGCAGTCTCAGATTAAACTCCTTATTGCAAAAGGTAAAGAACAAGGTTACTTAACTTTTGCAGAGGTTAACGACCACCTGCCACAAGATATCGTCGATTCCGATCAAATCGAAGACATCATCAGCATGATTAACGATATGGGGATCCAGGTTTCAGAATCTGCTCCAGACTCAGACGAACTGCTGATGCAAGAAACCACTGCCGATGAAGACGCTGCCGAAGCGGCTGCCCAGGCACTGGCTACCGTTGAGAGTGAAATCGGCCGCACCACTGACCCAGTTCGCATGTACATGCGTGAGATGGGTACCGTAGAACTTCTTACTCGTGAAGGCGAAATTGAAATCGCTAAGCGTATTGAAGACGGTATCAACCAGGTTCAGTGTTCTGTTGCTGAGTACCCTGAAGCAATTACTTACTTGCTGGAACAGTGGGACTTGTACGAAGCAGAAGAAATTCGCTTAGGCGATATTATCTCTGGTTTCGTTGACCCTAACGATGATCAGGATCTCGCGCCAACGGCTACGCATATCGGTTCTGAGCTTCCAGCTGAAGAGTTGGACGACGAAGACGATGACGACAGCGACGACGATGACGACGACAGTGATGACGATGACAGCGGTGTTGATCCGGAATTAGCGCGCGAGAAATTCGCTCTGCTCCGTGAGCAATATCTGAAAACCCGTGGAGTTATCGAAACTAACGGTCGTTCTGACAAAAAATCACGTGAACAAATTAACGTTCTGAGTGAGATTTTCAAAGAATTCCGTCTGGTGCCTAAGCAGTTCGATCGCATGGTTAAAAACATGCGTGACATGATGGACAAAGTGCGCATTCAAGAACGTCTTGTTATGAAGTACTGCGTTGTAAACGCGAAAATGCCGAAGAAAGACTTCATCAAGGCATTTGCGGGCAACGAAACCACCACCGACTGGTTACAGGCAACACTGGCTTCAGGCGCGGCGTATACGACCCAGCTGGAAAATTATAAAGAAGACATCGAGCGTTCAATCTCTAAGATGAACAGCGTAGAGCAGGAAACGGGTCTGGTTATCGCTGACATTAAAGACATTAACCGTCGTATGTCTATCGGTGAGGCGAAAGCCCGTCGTGCGAAGAAAGAAATGGTTGAGGCGAACTTACGTCTGGTTATTTCAATCGCGAAAAAATACACCAACCGCGGTCTTCAATTCCTGGATCTGATTCAGGAAGGTAACATCGGTCTGATGAAAGCGGTAGATAAGTTCGAATACCGTCGTGGTTATAAGTTCTCAACTTATGCGACATGGTGGATTCGTCAGGCAATCACACGTTCAATCGCTGACCAGGCGCGGACTATCCGTATTCCGGTTCACATGATTGAAACCATTAACAAATTGAACCGTATCTCTCGCCAGATGCTTCAAGAAATGGGTCGTGAGCCAACACCGGAAGAATTGTCAGAACGTATGGCAATGCCGGAAGATAAAATCCGTAAAGTGCTTAAGATTGCTAAAGAGCCTATCTCCATGGAAACGCCTATCGGTGATGATGAAGATTCGCATCTGGGTGACTTTATCGAGGACAGCACCATTATTCAGCCCCTCGATTCAGCTACCGGCGGCAGCCTGAAAGACGCAACCCAGGAAGTCCTGGCCGGTCTGACAGCCCGTGAAGCAAAAGTACTGCGTATGCGTTTCGGTATCGATATGAACACCGACCATACGTTGGAAGAAGTAGGTAAACAGTTCGACGTTACCCGTGAGCGTATCCGTCAGATTGAAGCGAAGGCGTTACGCAAACTGCGTCACCCAAGCCGCTCTGAGCAGTTACGCAGCTTCCTCGACGAGTAATCGTTCAGGTCAATCCCTTGAAAAGCCACCGATTCGGTGGCTTTTTTGTATGAAGATTGTCGCATATCACTTTCCACTAGCAGTTTCCCGCTTGTATTCCCCACCCGCTTTCCTTTAAATGGTCTCTTACTATTAATGGTTTGTGGAGTAACGATGATCTTAACCCCGCCGTACCTGTTGTTTATCGGTGATGCGACCGACCCGCTGAGTATCAAAATGGCCAAAAGTGTGGCTGATTGGAATCCGGATGCCTGTATTGGCGAGTATGCCCTTCCTGGCTGCGAGGTATCTACCGGCTTACCTGCGATGACTATCAATGAAGCGGTGTCTCAGGGCGCAAACACATTCGTACTCGGCTTTGCCAATAGCGGCGGCTTTATTGATGAAGCCTGGGTTCCCACCATTGTTGAGGCAATTGAGGCAGGTATGCACGTAGTGAGCGGCCTGCACGACAAACTCACTAACATTCCTGCCGTGGTTGAAGCCGCGAACCGTATTGATAGACAACTGATTGATATTCGCCATCCCACCACCCGCTTTAAAACCGGTAAAGGTATCAAGCGTAGTGGAAAACGCTTACTTACCGTGGGCACCGACTGTTCAGTAGGAAAAATGTATACCTCTTTGTCGCTTACCAGAGCACTTAATGAGGCGGGCAAGAAAGCCACGTTCAGAGCCACCGGACAAAGCGGTATTTTGGTGGCAGGTGAAGGCGTCGCTATCGACTGCGTGGTAGCCGACTTTATTTCCGGTGCGGTAGAAACCTTAAGCCCGGATAACGACGATGATCACTGGGATATTATCGAAGGCCAGGGTTCATTATCTCACCCTGCGTTCGCTGGCGTGTCTCTGGGCTTGTTGCACGGTTCCCAGCCTGACGCACTGGTAATTTGTCATGCACTAAACCGCTCACACATGCGCGGATTACCCCACTACCCTCAACCCACCCTTGAGGATGTAATTGAAATGACCACTAAGGCTGCCAGCCTGACCAATCCCAATGTGAAGGTTGTTGGTATTGCCGTAAACACGTCAAGTGTAAGCGAGGAAGAGGCACGACAATACTGTGAAGATATCAGCCAAAAATTGGGCCTGCCGTGTACTGATCCGGTGCGCTTTGGTGTAAGCAACATTGTTGGTGCGCTCTAATGGCCTTAACCATTTCTGTTTATCACGAGAGCTTCACCTTGGCGGAAGTGTTTCGCATTTCCCGCGGTGAGAAAACTGCCGCAGAAGTGATTCGCGTGACCGTTAGCGACGGTCATTTTACTGGTCAGGGCGAATCTGTTCCCTATGGCCGCTACGGCGAATCCATTGAATCGGTGACTGCTGAACTTGAGTCGGTAAAGGGAAAGCTGCGTTATGTGGAAGACCATGCACTGTTGCCCGATTTACTTAAAGCAGGCTCTGCCCGTAATGCCCTGGACTGTGCATTTTGGGATTTACGCGCCAAAATGAGTGGCAAGTCGGTGGCAGAACTAACTGAGTTAACGCTGCCTGAAATGTGCGTTACCGCACAAACCATTAGCGTAGATACGGTTGAGAACATGCAGGCGTCAGCACGTAAACTGGCTGGCGCTCCGGTAATAAAGGTGAAACTTGACCCCGAAGCGGTAGTGGAAAAGGTTGCCGCAATTCACCAGGTCACACCAAACAGTCAATTAATTGTAGACGCTAACGAAGGCTGGTCGGTGGATGTGCTTAAAGCCGTTGCCGACCAACTGAAAGCCTGCAATGTCGTATTGATAGAGCAACCATTGCCTGCTGCAGAAGACGCGGCGCTGGAAGGCTATGAATGCCCAATACCGCTTTGTGCCGATGAATCCTGTCATACCGCAGATAACCTCGAAACACTACGTAAGCGTTACCAGAGCGTTAACATTAAGCTGGATAAAACTGGCGGCCTGAGCGAAGCCATTGACCTACTTCAACGCGCCAGAGAACTGGGTTTTACGGTAATGGTAGGTTGTATGGTGGGCACATCACTGGCGATGGCTCCCGCTTATTTGCTATGTGAGGGCGCAGAATTTGTCGACCTCGATGGCCCGCTGTTAATAGCGGATGATCGTCCGAACGGGTTTAGTTTTAGCGCCGGGAAAATGTGGCAGCCTTCGCCATTCCTCTGGGGTGTAAAATAGGCTGGCGCTATATTGTGATGCATACAACACGCCATTCATCACTCTTTGGCAACGCGGAGTTCATACAAAGTACGGATGATCATATTTAAGGTGAGCGTTCGTTTCATAAAATCGAACGTTTTGTCTGGTATTTAGCAATTACCCAAAAGCGTGAAAAACCGTATTGTATAGTGAACAGAAACTCAGAAAGGATTTTAATAAATGAAAGTTGTAGCTTTTGGTGCCAGTACTCACAAAACCTCTATTAACAAAGCATTAGCGACTTATGTTGCCGGCCTAATCGACGGTGCAGAAGTAAAGGTACTCGATATCAACGATTACGAGCTGCCGCTTTATACACAGGACCGCGAAGAAGAACTGGGCAGCCCTGAGCAGGCTAAACAGTTTCTTGCAGATATCGCCTCCGCCGATGCGCTGGTTATTTCTTTTGCCGAACACAACGGCCATTATCCAGCGGCTTTTAAGAGCTTATTCGATTGGGCCAGCCGTACAAATCGCGAAGTATACGCGCACAAACCAGCTGTTTACCTGTCAACATCACCAGGCCCAGGTGGCGCGAAATCAGTGCTTGGCGCAGCAGTGGCCTCTGCAGAATTCTTTGCCGGTAACGTAAAAGCCAGCGTATCTGTGCCTAACTTCTACGATGTATTCGACGTAGAAGCCGGTAAAGTAACCGATGACACAGTGAATGCAGAATTGAAAGAAGCCGTTGCTAAGCTATCCGCTTAATCAACACGTTCTTATTATTTCATTTAAGAGGCAGCTTAGGCTGCCTTTTTTGTTTCCGTCCCTTTTGTTGAACAATTCCCCATCTCCATCGGTATAAATCCCAACCACAATTCAGCGACTTGCTGTGCTAAGGTGGTGAAGTGCCTGAGCAGTAAACGGTATTTTGCGAACTTATCCGTAGATAATAAAAAGGGGAAAAGGATGACCTGGCTCGACTACCTCATTGTAGGACTCTATTTACTTGGCTTGCTCTGGCTGGGGTTACGATTCCGTCATCAGGAAAGCGGGCAGGAATACTTTCTCGGTGGACGTTCTCTGGCCTGGCCCACACTCACGCTTTCAGTAATGGCGACCCAACTTTCGGCCATCAGTTTTATCTCAGCCCCGGCATTTGTCGGCCTTCGTGAAGGTGGCGGGCTAATTTGGTTAAGTTACGAGCTTGCCCTGCCCCTTGCCGTTATCGTTATGCTGTGGCGCTTACTCCCGACCTTACACAATGCCGGTGTGGTGAGTGTATACGATTATCTCGAACAGCGGTTTTCCCGCTCCACTCGTCTGCTCATCAGTTTCGTGTTCCAGATAAGTCGCTCCTTTGCCACCGCCATTATGATTTATGCCATTAGCCTTATTCTGCAAGGCACCATGGGGCTGAACCAACTTCATGCCATTTTAATCATTGGAGTTATTACGCTGATTTATTCTGCCATGGGCGGCATGAAAGCGGTGGTTTACGGCGATGCGATTCAGATGGTGTTGATTGTTGCCGGTGCAGGATTATGTCTGTGGGCTGGTCTGGACGCCGCCGGTGGCTGGCAGCAAGTCATGGACATCATTCCTTCTGAACGTTTACAGGCTGCGAACACAGAAACCGCGGGCCTTGATGGCAGCGACTTTGGTTTGCTGCCGATGATTTTTGGCGGACTGGTGCTTTACGCTTCCTACTATGGCTGCGACCAGTCTGAGGCGCAACGTTCGCTGTCCAGTCACAGTATCAGCGATTTGAAAAAGATGCTGCTCACTGTCGCTTTCCTGCGTTTCCCCATCACCGTGCTGTATTGCGCTGCGGGGTTAGTGATTGGCGCAGTGGTGCTGACTACCCCGGAGTTACAAGCGCAGATCCCCGCTGACGAGCCCGACTGGATGATGCCGATCTTTATCGTTAATTATTTGCCTGCGGGCATTGTCGGCATTCTTGTGGTGGCGATTCTGGCGGCGGCAATGTCTTCGCTGAGTTCCGCTATTAATAGCCTCGCCGCGGTGACCACGGAAGACATCTGCCGCATCACTGGTGCAAAACCTGACGATGAAAGCTACCTGAAACAGGCACGCATCGCAGGTACGGTGTGGGGGTTAATCACACTGGTGCTTTCGCTATACGCAGGCAACATTGCGCCTACGGTGATTGAAGCCATCAACAAAATTGGTTCGGTGTTTTACGGCCCAGTTTTAGCCACCTTCCTTGCAGGCATTCACAGCCGCAAGATATCTCCGGTTGCGATGAATATTGGGCTATTAGCCGGTGTGGGTACCAATGTCTTTTTATGGCTCAGCGACAGCACTCTTTTCTGGTTCTGGTGGAACCTCATTGGCTTTGTCGTTACGCTGGTTGTGGCATGGTTATCGAGTTTTATTTTACCAAACGACAGTGCCCACAAACTGACGTCTGTTAGAGGAATCAGCTATCAGGCAGCAGCGGTTTTAGTCGCATGGTCAGGTATTCTTACATTAACAGTGATTTACCTGCCGGACTGGTTAAGCTAATCTGCCAACATCTAAACTGAAAAGGAATGGAAGATGGATCCAGAATTCTGGTTAATGAAGTGGCATAACAATGAAACCGGTTTTCATGAACAGGAAGCCAATCCTAACCTGACCAAAAATATTCATCGATTATCGCTGGCACCAGGCAGCCGAATTTTTGTGCCGCTTTGTGGTAAAACGCTGGATATTCCGTGGCTGATCAAACAGGGCTACTACGTGGTGGCAGCCGAACTCAGTACCATTGCCATTGCGCAATTGTGTCAGCAACTGGATATTATTCCTGACAGCACAAAAATGGGTGACATCACACGCTACGACGGCCCGGGTTTTACATTGTTCGGCGGCGATATTTTCCATATTACTCCCGACATGCTGGGCAACATCGATGCAGTTTATGACCGTGCAGCACTGGTAGCCCTGCCGTTTGAAATGCGGGTACGCTACGCCAAACACCTGCGCGACCTCACAGGCACTGCCCCACAGCTGTTGATCACTTTCGATTATGATCAGCAAAAAATGGACGGCCCTCCCTTTGCAGTAATTGCCAATGAAGTGGAACAACACTACATCGACCATTACAGCATTACCTTGCTACACGGCAGCGAAATCAATCTGAAAGGCAAAGCAGATGCCCAAGAAAACGTGTGGCTGCTAAAGGCTGGCGCTTAGAAGCTTGCGGAGTTCGGATTCAAAACACGGCGTGAACCCATCCCTGGGGCCTCGACTGCTGCTTCCCTGCGGCAGACGGTTTTGAATCCAAACTCCTCACAGCTTTCGCGCCAGCCTCACATACATCTCATAAAATTTGACCAGCAGCGTGTTCCGAATTTTAAATGCGTAAGGCTTCCACAGCACCGGCCTTAAGCTACTCCAAATCCCCTTTGCGGTAGGGAATGGCGGCGTCTTCTTCGGCCAGTCTTTTGGCTCGGGTTTCTGGTGAGCCGGTATTGCGAGCAAAGGTGGCGTAAGCCGTTGGTACGATGTACAACGTCATGAATGCCGATACGATTACCCCAGCAAAAATCACCATACCAATGACCATACGACTTTCAGAGCCCGGGCCACTGGCAAGAACCAGCGGCAGCGAGCTGAATACCGTGGTGAAACCAGTCATCACGATAGGCCGCAATCGCTGGGCGGCGGCGCGACGTAGCGCTTCTTCAAATTCCACACCGGCATCCCGCAGTTGATTGGCAAACTCGACAATCAGAATCCCGTTTTTCGCCGCAAGACCAATGAGCATCACCAGTCCAATCTGGCTGTAAATATTGAGTGTCATACCGCTCAGATACAAACCAATAAAAGCCCCCACCAGCGCCAGTGGCACCGTGAGCATGATCACAAAAGGATGCACCCAGCTTTCAAACTGCGCAGCGAGGATTAAATACGTTACCGCCAGTGCCAGGATAAACACAAAGATAAAAGAACTTCCCTGCTCGTGGTAAAGCTGGGATTCCCCTTTGTAGTCCACAGAAGCAGCATCGGGTAATTCGGTACGTACAATGTTTTCCAAATAAGCCAAGGCTTCGCCGAGCGTGTAGCCTTCCGCTAAATTAGCTTCAATGGTTATAGCACGCATGCGGTTGTAGCGGTTAAGCACCGCCGAGGTTGCCTGCTCATCTACAGTTAGCAGGTTGTCCATGGGAATGAGCTGACCGGTGCGCTGGGAACGCACATACAAATTGTCGATACTGTTGGGACTACGGTAGTCTTCCTCAATGCCTTCCATGATAACGTAATACTCTTCACCACGGTCCAGGTAGGTCGAGACACGTCGCTGCCCCAGCATAACTTCTAGTGTACGTCCGATATCAGAAATAGAAACGCCGAGGTCGGCCGCCCTGTCACGGTCGATATTCACCTGCAACTGCGGGGAGGTATCTTTGTAGTCAGAATCTACGCGTACTAAGCCAGGGTTTTCACGGGCTTTATCCAGAATAATATCCCGCCAGCTCACTAAGTTTTCGTAGGTATCGCCCTGAAGAACAAATTGCACAGGCTGTCCGGCTCGTCCGGCGATGCCACTACGCATCATGCCGAAGGTTCGCACGTCGGGAATGGCATCCAGCTTTTTGGTCACTTCGTTCATCAGCTCAAAAGAGGTGAAATCACGCTGATCCCAGGGTACTACGCCAACCACTGCAAGGCCTGCGTTAGTACCGAAGCCTGGCGCTCTTACCAGCAGTCGATCAAAAGTGCCTTCCTCTCGATAGGGCATGAGAATTTCTTCGATTTTGCGTAAGTTAGCCGCATTACTTTCGAAGGATGCCCCTTCCTGACTCTTCATCAAAATGTAAAATGTGCCGCGATCTTCTTTGGGCGTAAACTCGCTGGGAATTTTGCCGAACAACTGCCAGATAAGCGTTAACGTTATGACAAAAAGTAAGGCCATCAGCCAGGGCTGGTGAATAGTTTTTCCCAAACTACGATGATAAAGCCCTTCAATTGACTGAAAACGTTTGTCCAGCCAGTTACCAAAGCCACTATTACGGGTTTGTTTTTTGAGTAACTTCGAGGCCATCATGGGCGACAGCGACAGAGCGGTAAAACTGGAAAAGGCCACTGCAGCGGCCATAGCCAGTGCGAACTCGGTAAATAACCGCCCGATATTTCCCTCTAGAAATACCAGAGGCACAAATACCGAGATCAGCACCAGCGTGGTCGCGATTACCGCAAAACCTACCTCTTTGGTACCGCGATAAGCTGCCAGTAATGGCGTTTCCCCCATTTCGATGCGACGGTGAATGTTTTCCAGCACCACAATGGCATCGTCCACCACTAATCCAATACCCAGCACCATGGCCAGTAACGTTAAAAGATTGATAGAGAAGCCGAGCAGGTACATCACGATGAATGCCCCAATCATAGACACAGGTACAGTAACTGCGGGTATGAGCGTGGCGCGCACGTTGCCAAGGAAAAGGTAGATCACCAAAACCACCAGCAGCATGGCGATGATAAGGGTGTTGTACACTTCGTTGATAGATTCTTCGATGAATACGGAAGAATCGTAGCTGGGCACAATAAAGATATTGTCCGGCAATGTTTCTTCTATTTTAGCGATTTGCTCTTTGGCTGAACGCACCACGTCCAGGGTGTTGGCTTTAGACTGTTTAATGATCCCCAGGCCAATCATGTTTACCCCATCACCACGAAACTCACTCTCGTCGTCTTCCGGGGCAAGTTCCACTCGGGCTATCTCGCCTAAACGTACCAGGTAGCCTTCCGAACCTACCGCTACGGTGAGCTGGGCAAAGTCATCGGGTGTCAGATAAGAACGGGCTACACGGACTTCGAAATCGCGATCATTAGACTCAACTTCACCGGCAGGGAGCTCTACGTTTTCCGAACGAATAACGTCTTCAACATCAGTTACTGTAATGCCACGGGCTGCCATAGCATTGCGATCGAGAAAGACTTTCATTGCATAAGTACGCTGCCCACCCAAACGCACCCGCGCCACGCCTTCTGCAATGGACAGACGGTCAACCAGAAAACGCTCGGCGTAGTCTGTCAGTTCCATGGTGTCGAGGTTGGTACTGCGCAGGTTAAACCACACTACCACATCTTCATCGGAGTTGGCTTTAGCGACTTCTGGCGGGTCGGCTTGTTCTGGCAGATTATTCAGCGCCCGGCTAACCCCTTCGCGCACATCGTTAGCAGCAGCATCGATGTCGCGGGTAAGCTGAAATTCAATGGTAATTTGTGAACGGCCGTTTCGGCTGCTTGAGGTGATATTTTTAATGCCTTCAATACCGCTAATGCGATCTTCCAGCAATTGGGTGATACGGGTTTCGACAATATTAGCTGAGGCGCCATCGTAGTTCGTCGTGATCGAAACGATGGGCGGGTCGATATCCGGGTATTCCCGTAGCGACAACATGGAAATAGCCACAATCCCGAAGATTACCACCAGCAGGTTGATTACTGTGGCAAAAACCGGACGCTTAACGGAGGTATCTGATAACCACATGGTTATTCTCCTTCAGCGTTCAGCGGGTCCAGAACTCTTACCTTGGAATTCTGCTGTACTCGCAATGTGCCCTCGGTCACGATGCGCTCGCCCTCACTGAGACCGTCAACAATTTGCACAATGCCTGGTTTACGCTCACCAATAATCACTTCTCGCTGATGCACCATGTCATCGTCGACTACGAAAACAAACTGCTTATCTTGAATAGGAACCAGGGCTTTTTCCGGAATCACCAGGGTTTCCAGCACCTGCTTTTCCAGCGTAATTTGCAGCAGCATACCGGGGCGAAGTCGCGCCGGATCGTTTTTGATGAGACCACGCACCAAAACTGAACGGGAGACGGGATCGATACGGGAATCGATGGTTGAAATTTCACCTTCAAAGGTTTCACCGGGATACGCCACCGAGCGGGCGAAAACCCGCTGTCCGGGTGACAGGCTGGCCAGTTGTCCTTCTGCAACACTGAAGTCCACTTTGATTACGCTGATATCGTCGAGCGTAGTGATAATTTCGCCAGGCTGCACCAACGAACCCACACTGACATTACGAATACCCAGCACGCCAGAAAAAGGCGCGCGGATTTCCAGCTCAGAAAGTTGCGCTTTGGCTACATCAAGCTGAGCGGTCAGGGCTTTTACTCTGGCTTGTTGTTCATCGAGAATTTGTTGCGATGCGGCACGGGTTTTCGCCAGGTTGACTACCCGCTCAAACTGACGCTGCGCTTCGTCGATGTTCGCTTCTAGCTCAACGACCCGGGCAAGTTCTTCTTCGTTGCTAAGCTGCACCAGCAACTGGTTCGCATTAACGTGATCGCCATCGTCAAATTTCACCTCGCGCACACGGTCTGTTTGCTGCGCAGTAATGGTGACCGACTCATTCGCATTAGCGGTGCCCAAGGCTTCAATGGTAACCGGGAACGTTTGCAACACCACAGACTCAGCTCTCACCGGGGTAGCAAAACCACTACTTGCTGTTGTTTTTTCTTCTTCAGGTAAACTGACATAAATAAGGAAGCCACCCAGCGCGACAACCCCCAACAAAAGCGGGGACAATATAGATTTCATGGACATCTCTGATTCCTTCAACATTTCCCGGTCGATAATCGTCGTGCTTTCAGGTGGTTAACCTGTATTACATTTCATTCCATAGACCGAAATTTTAAAACAAGTCCGGTTCGGACCTGTGATTATTATTGTTATACTGCCGCCACTGATACGTAGTCAGTGATCTTGTATAAGAGCCTGAGACTCTTTTTAAATTTTTATTTGAATAACATTTATTTTACCTAGTTGTATGTTTTTTAGGTTTCGCTTATCAGCCATATTGTTACTTTTGCCGCTTTTCGGATGCACTGACCTGCCCGCGCCTCCGGCATGCCGCACCATCGAAAGTACGCCCCAGCAACATGACACCCTGGCTTGCTTAATAAAAGCTGATACCGACACGCTACTCTGGCAAAATGCCAGTGGTTTACTCGAACTGCCCGTGACCCATACGGCTGAAACAGAGGCGGAACAATGCACGTTGCATCGTGAAGTCTTTGCCCAAACCGGTATTAATGTTGAAGTTGGTAAGTTATTACTTACAACAAAGGACAACATGGGCATCTATGCGTGCAGCCAGCATGCTGGACTAGAAGGTATCGGCCAGCCCTTTGCTGCACCAGCCTGGGCGAACGACAATTTGAGTTGGGTGAAGCGGGACGCCTACCAACTGACAATCCGGGATATGCAAAACCCGGATCATCTTATCCCCTTGCGTGATAGCCTTTCAGTGCTGTTCCGCCAAAGCCAGACCGATAAAGAATGAGTTAGATGAAGTCGGGATTGTTGGTCTTTCCTTCCTCTGCTACTTTAAATCAATACAAATGAAAAGGAGTGACTCCGTGTTTGAACTCGAACATTTCAGTTTGAAAGACAAGGTGTCGCCAGAAGAATGGCAAACTCGGGTGGACCTCGCAGCCTGTTACCGTTTGGTGGCGGACATGCGTTGGGGCGACTTAATTTACACCCATATTTCAGCCAAAGTGCCTGGAACCAACCATTATCTGGTTAACGCGTTCGGCCTGACCTTCGACGAAGTACGGGCTTCAAATCTGGTGAAGGTTGACCTGGACGGCAATATTCTCGATGGCTCGCCTTACCAAATAAACCCAGCCGGTTTTACGATTCATAGCGCAATTCATGAAGTGCGCGAAGACGCAAAGTGCGTCATACACCTTCATACCAAAGCCACCATTGGCGTTGCATCGCTCAAAGGCGGACTCAAGCCATGGAGCCAGTACTCGCTGTTTTCGCTGCCCTCACTGAGCTACCATAGTTATGAAGGTCTGGCGGTAGACGACAACGAACGTAAACAGCTACAAGAAGATTTGGGCGACACGAATCACATGTTATTGCCCAATCACGGCGGTCTGACAGTTGGCCCCACCGTGGGCGATGCATTTATGCGCTTCTACGATTTGGAGCGTGCTTGCGATATTCAGATGTCGTTGATGCAAGCCGGTGAAGAAGTCATCGACATACCAGAGCCTATCGTACAAGGCATTTACGAGCAGGCCAAAATCGTCCACTCCGGTGAAACCGGTGGACAAAAAGCCTGGCCAGCCATGCTGCGCCGCGCATATAAATTAGACCCGACATTCTGCGAATAAACGCCGACGCAGCTGGGGTAAGGGGTTGGTATTCATAACCGTCTGCCGCAGGGAAGCGGCAGCCGAGGCCCCATGGATGAGTTTACGCCGTGTTATGAATGCCAACTCCGTCCCCCGCGAAAGGCGGCGCTTAAACGACAAAATCAGATTCAGGACATAAAATGAAAATTACCAAAGTTGAAATTTTTGATATCGAGTGCCCCGAGCGTCCGCCTTGGAACCCGGTATTTGTGCGTATTTATACTGACGAAGGCATTACCGGTTTAGGTGAAGCCGGTTTGGCTTACGACTGGGGTCATTCTGCTGCAGCGCACATGATTAAAGAAATCGCCGAAGCCATGCTAATCGGTTGGAACCCGTTTAACACCGAAGGTCTGTGGTCGAAAATGCTGCGTGAGAGCTTCTGGGGTCTCGGTGGCGGTCCGGTGATTTACGCCGCTATGAGTGCCGTGGATACCGCACTATGGGACATCAAAGGTAAGGCCCTTGGTCTGCCCGTGTATCAACTACTGGGTGGCAAAACTAACGGCAAATTGCGCTCTTACGCCAGTCAGTTGCAGTTCGACTGGGACACTACCATTACAAAATTGATCCAACCTGAAGAATACGGTCGTGCTGCCGAGAAAGCCATGGCGGAAGGTTACACCGCTGTGAAGGTTGATCCCATCGTTTATGACATCAATGGTGACACCCACTTCGACCGCACGAAGATTATCTCTCGCGCGGAAATGAAGCTGTTCCGCGCTCGTCTGCAAGCTATTCGTGATGCCATGGGCGACGAAGGTGACATCATCTTTGAATGCCACAGTTTGCCGGGCGCCACCACCGCTATTCAACTGGGTGAGCTGGTAGAAGAATTTGGCTGCATGTATTACGAAGAGCCAGTGAATTACCTGAACTCCAAACTGCACGACAAGGTTGCCCGTAATGTGAAAGCGCCAATTGCCGGTGGTGAGCGTTTGTATAATCGCTGGGGAATTCGTCCATATCTGGAAGATCAGTCTCTCGACGTACTGCAGCCAGATATTGGTCTGTGTGGGGGCTTCACCGAAGCGAAGAAAGTGTGTGACTACGCCGACATCTACGATGTGCGCATTCAGGCCCACGTGTGTGGTGGCCCGGTTGCTACTGCAGCCAGCCTGCATCTGGAAACCGCGATCCCGAACTTCCTGATCCACGAACATCACACTTACGCAACCAAATCCTGGAACCGCGAGCTGTGTATTCAAGATCCACAACCGGTTAACGGCTTTATCGAAGCGCCCGATACGCCAGGAATTGGTATCGAGTTGAATGATGAGGTGGTTTATCGTTCACCGAACATGTCGGTAACGGCATTGAAATAATACTTTAACCGCAGACAAAAAAAGGTGGCAAATGCCACCTTTTTTATTAGCCGTAAACTTTCGCATATTCACGCCACTTCGTAGCACTGTATGCAACCTGCTTTTTGAACTCAGCCAGCTCAGCATCGTTTCTTGGTGGTACATTAACAGGCGTGCTTGTCAGCACAATTTCCATAATGGCTGGCCCACGGAATCCGCCATTTCGCAAGGCATCATGATAACTGTGAAAATCCAGCCTTCCCTTGCCAATGCCTGCCCGGTTCGAATCCGAGATATGGAACATGGCCGTTCGTGAGGCATACTTCTTCAGCACAGCCTTAGGATCGATTTCATGAATATTCAGATGGAAGCTGTCCGGCAGGTATTGTAAATAGCCTGGATCATCCAACATGCTCAGTAATTTTTCAAAATCCTTCGTTGAGTGAACTAAGGGGATCTCATACAAATTACAGGGCTCAAACATAAGTGGAACATGCTTTTCTTTTGCGTAGGCTATCGATTTATTACATAGCTCGGCCAGGCGCTGCCACTTTTGCTCATCCGTTTTCTGCGCAATGGTCCATCGTGTCAGGCCATGAATGGCGGTAGGCGTTCCAAGTTCAGCTGCGTAATCAATAGCACGATTAAATAATGCCATGGCATTTTCGACAGTCGCCTCTTGTTCAGAAGGTGGCTCTGTATCGAACGGGTCGGCACAGACTATCGTTAACCCATGTTTATCTGCGGTCGCTTTCAGTTCACTCACCGGTACGTCATAGGGCTGGCCGTTAAACTGTATTGCATTTAGCCCGCATTCACTTGCGGCTTTCATCATTGCTTCATGGTCATCGATACCAAATGTCCAACTGCAGGCACCCACAAGTAGGTCATCCGTAGATGCATTAGTAGGCGCTGAAGTAGTAGTTTCACTAAAAGTTTTACCGGAAACGACTGCGGTAGCTGCAGTAAGCGTGGAGAGTTTGGTGAAATCTCGTCTGGAAAGCATAGGTCCTCGCTGGCGATAAGCGTCATGCGATTGAATTACATAACAAATGAAACGGAATACAGTTTGTTACCTCTTAATCAGAATTTTGGTTCTCCAGAGAAGATTAAATATTAGTCACTGCGAATTTTTAGCAATTGATAGAAGGTGAGCTCATAGTTTGAAAAAACGCGATAACAAATCCGTTAAAAGACTGTTGTTACGGACAATTGCCACCCATTCTGATTTATTCCAACATAGATATGTATCAGGTCTGGTGCCTATGCATTCGTTAATTTTGAATAATTACTCCAACGCCAGTTGGCTGGGTAAGTCACTAGTTGAATCTGCCTCAATAACCGTACGGAGTCCCTAAATGAAAACCAATGGAATTAAGAACGCACATTGGCTGATTTATGCTGGCGCGGCGGGCTCAGTATTGGCGCTTTGCTAGATTTTGTTCTCGGCGTGTTTCCACTGTTTATGGGCATATTGATGGTGGCAGCAGAATTGTCAGTGTATATCTGGCTAAAAAACAAATTTGGCAAAGATATCGAAGAGTAGCCCGCTTGCGGGCTTACTCACTGATGACTAAATCCATACCAGTGTCTGGCGTTAAGATATGTCAGTCGTTCCAACTCGCTATTCTCTACCAGGCCAGACATGAGATCCCAGAATTCGGAATACGAGTAACGCCAGTTGCTCAGAGGAAAGTTACTGGCCAGCATCACCCGTTCGTTGCCGAACAGACTGATAAGGTCTTTGATAACAAGCCCGGCACTTTCCGGCCGCCAATAACGGTTTGTCATTTCCCAACCCGATGCTTTTACCGCCACGTTCGGGCAGGATGCCAACGCCATCATGCTGGCTTTCCAGGAGCTGTAATTTAGTTCTGCTGCGGGAGGAAAGCCGCCGTGATTCACAATAACCGGCAATGAAGGGAACCGATGACAAACTTCAATTAATGCAGCCATGCCGGCAGTGTCTTCACCATAAAGCTGCGCATCGAAACGCAGCCCGGCCTCAGACAGCATTGCCAGCGCATCCCGTGCGTTGTCATTTTGCAAAATCTTAAACGCACTGTCATCGAGAATGTGACGCACTCCCACCACGGACTGACGCTGAATAATGGCATGCATAACGGCTTCAAAGTCCGCGCTGAGTAAATCACACCCAGCTACCGCACGCATTGGAATGGTGGAATTAGCCTCCAGCCAGTCTATTTCCCGCCAGGGCCTCTGGTTATCAAATCCGGCCTCAATGTGCACATAACCAGCTAACTCAAGATCACCAAACAGCCGTAAATCTCTTTCGGTATAGGATTGAGCTATTTCAGCTTTATCGGACCAATACGGCGGATTCTCAGGCTTCAACCAGTGATAGTCACCATGGTCCAGGGCGAAGAAATGTAAGTGCGGGTCGATAAATTTCATTATTGTGCCGTGTAGCCACCGTCGATGCTGTGCAGACTGCCGGTAATAAACTTTGCGTCATCACTAGCAAGAAAATACGTAAACGCCGCCACTTCGTCTGGTTGCCCTAGTCGCCCGAGGGGTTGTGCGGCCTCTTCCTCGGCGTGCACCTGCGCTTTATCTGCGCCGCTAGCTGCCACATATTTGTCGATGGCATTGTGATACAGCGGGGTTTCAATGGTACCTGGACACACGGCATTAACGCGAATGTTAAAGGAGGCATAATCTAGCGCGGTGGTTTTCGCCATAGAAGCCAGTGCGGCTTTACTCATATTATAGGCGAAGGAATTGCGCTTGCCGATAATTGCCTGATCAGATGCCATAATGATGATGGCTCCGGATTTTACTTGTTTCATAGCGGGTAACACAGCCCGCACGGCGTGATAGGCACCCTTCACATTCAGCGAAAACACCCGATCGAAATCTTCTGGTGAGGTATCTTCGATGGTGGCGGAAAAATGCATACCTGCATTGCTAACCAACGCATCTATTCGACCAAATCGATTGAGGGTTTCAGTGATACAGTCAGACACAGCGCTTTCACTGGTGACATCGCAATTCATCCACTGCGCCTGCTTCACCGGCTTATCAAAATCGCGAATGTCCAGATTCACTACCTGATAGCCATTCTTGGCGAACTTCTCCACCACGGCTAAGCCAATGCCAAGACTACCACCGGTAACCACACAAACGGGCGTTGATTGAGACATGCTAATTCCTGTAAAACGATTTTGTATCAATACGCTTAAGCATGCACTGATGTGCAATGAAAGTAAAAATGAAGGGGCTTTTTGATGTTAGAACACACAAAAAAAGCGCCCGGCGTTAACCGAGCGCTTTTAAACATAGTTTTATGACCAGATTAACGGTTGCGATTTAACAAGCTTGATATCGCTGCCGCTTTAGTCGTAACCGCGGAAGTAAGGGTGCGGCCACGGCCTGATGGCGTAGCATCTTCCGTAGCACAGCCTCTGCGGGTACACATACGACGCATAGCACCGATGTCGCGTGCATTTACACGGCCATCGTTGTTCAGGTCGAATGACATATCAATTTCCTGACGGGCAAAAATGGCTCGCATCAGTGCAGTGACATCATCACGGTCGACATCGCCATCACCATCCCAGTCGCCGGTTACTGGCTCTTCTTCTGCTTCCAGCAGATAAGTACCAATCACAGGATCGTGGTCAGAAGCGCGATATACCAGTTCATTCAGGAATGAAGCCGGCTTGTACTCTTCGTTGTAATCGTAAAATTCAGGCTCATCACTGTTAATGTGCCATTCGTTTACGTCTACCATCATGTCCATAGCCGCTTGGTTCACCAGCATGTAATCCAGTGTTCCTGCCAGGCCATCATAAGAGTAGCTGTAAGATGCATTACCTTTCATTTCGGCAACAGAATCTGCATAACCCGCCGATGCCAATACCTGAATAGGATCTTCTTTTGCGTAAGCGTTGTAGTCGCCCAGCAGAATAGTCGCCGTGTCGCCATAGGTTTGCTCTAAGAACGCAGTAATAGCAATCGCAGCCCGGGTACGCTTACGATTACAGTAGCCTTGCTCTAAATCGCCATCTTCCTGACAGCTTGAGCTTGAACCTTTTGACTTCAGGTGGTTTACGTCAACAGCAAATGTTTTACCCGACTCAATGTGGGTGAACAGTTGAGACAGTGAAGGCCGGTTACCGTAATCCACGAACAACGGACCTTCTTCGTCAACGATACTATTCGCTTCCAGCAGAATAGCTGGCGAACCTACAGGTGTTACCACGGCTGGACGATACAGAATACCTGAGGTAATTGCATCGGTGCCCAGTTGGTCGCCACCAGCATCAACGTAAGCATACGTGCCTTCACCGAACTCATCGTTTAAGGCTTCGGTAAGCTGTGCAACCGCGCTTAACGGGCCAAAACCATCGTTTTCGATTTCCATCAGGCCCAGTACATCAGCGTCGATCTCAACCAGCGCGTTAACGATTTTCGCTAACTGACGCTCGTATTCTGACAGTGAATCTGCACCACGCTCCGTAGGGAAACCTTCGCCGTTACCATCACCATTAAACAGGTTCAGTACGTTGAAGCTAGCAACCTTCAAGTTACCTTCTTCCACATCGGGTGAACTTTCACGGTAGTTTTCTGCTACCAGTGAAGGCACTTCCGTAGGACGAATACGGTAAGCGGAGTAACCGTAATCCATCACACCCGTTACGCCTGTGATCAGGTCGCCAGAGCGAATGGTATTGTCCGGATTGAAGCCACCCTCAGGTAACATCCACTCAGAAGCATAACCGTCAGCGTTGTCGTCGATGATTAATACATCCAGAGCATTACTTGCAGCCAGTGCAGCTGATGCTTCAGTACCAGGCAAATGGATTTGTGTAGGATTGAACAGACGTTCTGTAGACACCCACACTTCGCCAAAATCGCTGTAAGGATAGATGTTGCTGATGGTCCAGTTTGCACTGCTAGTTACCACCATGCCTTCGTATTTTTCAAAGCTGTCAGCACTTTCCATCGGTAATGAAATCACTACCGGCGTGACTGCGCCAGTGCCACAAATCAGTGCGTCAGATGTAGCTTCAACAAGAGTGCGACCGTAATCTTCAGTCACATTACCTGCAACACGAATCACGTCACCTTCGGTAACAACTTCGATAAGCGAAGTACTTGCAATAAATACACCTTCAGATGTGGTGTCATCACCATCGGAATCCGCCGCTTCTTCCTGAACCCAGAGACCTTCCAGTGCAGGTGTTACATGAGTAACGATAGCTTCGATAACCACGCTTTGGCCAGTCAATGGAGATTCAGCACCTGAACCCTGTACTTCACTGATAAAGGTTGCTTCGTCGCCACAAACACCGATGTCGTCACCGCCACCGCCGTCTGAGCTGCCATAAGCGCCAAGGAACTGGAACGTATCCTGGTCGTAAACATCCCACTCAAGGCTAGGATCGAATTCGTCATAGGCTTCTGTATCGCCTTCGGTAATCGCAGCATTACGCACCAGTGTGCGGTTTTGCGTGCGAACATCACCGCCCTGCCAGTAAGAACCTGGGTCTTCGCCAATACGGCCAAAGCTATCAACGATTTCACCGTTATTGCGTAACACAATAGCGTCGTCGCCGTTGAAGGTTAAAGAGCCACTGGTGAGATCGGCAACCGCAAGGATGGCACTGTCTGAGCCGCTGTTTGCCAATACATACACATCGCCCGGCGCTAATGTGCCGCTTAATGTGAAAGTTTGACCTGCGTAGTCGCGACCATTAATGAACATCTGAACATCGTAAGCACTCAAATCAACAGGTGCAGATGTGAGGTTCACAATTTCCAGCGCTTTGTTGTTAGAGCTACCTTCAATGTATTCAGAGAAGAACAGTTCTGTAGCTGGAGTAACGTAGGTACCAATTGGGAACGGTACAGCTGCCGTTGCATTGCTGGTTTCGCCATCGAACACATTGGTGCCGGCCACTTCCCAGTTGGCAACATCAAAGGTAGATGATGGACCACCGGCAATACGGTATGCCCAGCTGTCTAAGTGATCCCAGGCTTCACCTGTGCCATCGGTGTTGATGTCGCCGTAAAGATCAACAACTTCACCGTCACAGAATACTTCAATAGCGTCGTCACCATTAATCGACATTGCGCCACTGGTATAGTCAGGTGCAAAACCGAAGAAAGCTTCGAAACCTGCAGATTCGCTGGCGATGTAAATAAACTGGCCTGCAACCGCAGAGACTGCTGGGAAGGTAAATTCTTCGCCGTCAGTGCCACCACCATTATTTGCACTGCCCACACCACAGGTACTTAAGTCGTCGATGTTTTGATTAACGAACAGTTCGATACCTTTTGGTGTACCGCCACTCAACGGGCCATCAAAAACACCTGTCAGTGTGAGCGGTGAGAATCCACTTGGTACCGGAGTCGGTTCTGGTTCCGGCTCTGGCTCGGGATCAGGCGTTGGTTCTGGATCTACAGCATCACAGCTGTCAGCACTGTAGAACAAGCTCACCCACTCAGGATGGTCAACAAACGGGTTGCGGTTGCCCTGATATTCGTAGATTGCACTTTGACGGTTAGTCTCAACAACATCAACCGGGTCAGCATCATTCCACGCAAGCAAGGTACACAGTTTACCCAGCGAAGGTTCGCCAGAACTGGTGATGCGGTTAACCAGCGTTAAGTCTGGTGTAACATCACTACCCGCGCCTTCGTAGCGGATATCCATGTACAGCATTTGACGGGCAATATCGCCTTTCACCGCATCGCGAGGCTCGAAGGAATCGCTGTCACGGCGGTTAGCAGGCGCTTCCGGCAGAGGCGCATCAGAATAATCAAAATCCAGATTGCCACGTGAGCTGTTTACCGTGATATCAGAAGGGCGTAGGTGCTGAATATCAGTATAAGCTTCCGCGCTTGAACTGCTAAAGCCATGACTTTTCGGCCAGCTATGCTCACGGTTCCAGTAATCAGGCTGCGATGAATCGCTGCCCGAACCATTTTCTGACTTTGGAATAGAGTTGCCTGAGTAAATCAACAGGATGTTGTCAGGATTCGCAGGATCTTCGTCGGTTTCCGTTAAGGCAGTCCACACTTCACTGTACGTCAGTACGTGCTGACCAGAGATCGTTTCACTGAGAATTTGACGAATAATAGCGGTATCAGAACCGGCGTCGATTTCAGACTGCACTGCAGCATAATAAACAGCAGGATCAAACGTCGAGGCGTCAGCCACTTTATCGATATCAGGGCAATTGGTACAAACGCCGCCGAGATCTTCATCTTCGCCGCCGCCATCGCCACCACCGTCGCCATCACCACCACCATCGTAGTCGTGAGAGCCCAGACCGGTGTAATCGTTCTGAGGCAGGCCAACCCACTCGCCGAGTCCATAGGCATCGTTAGGGTTGATATCGCCCGTGGTCACTGAGCTATTACGGATGAGGGTTTGGTCTTTGGTAGACAGGCCACCTTCGCTCCAGGATGAACCCGGATCGACACCGAGCTGACCAATACTGTCGAGTATGTTGCCCGCGTCATCGGTGAGAATAATGGCATCATCACCATTGTACAGACTCTGAGTTGTCAACTCATCGGCCAGGGCCTTCAACGCATCTTCCGCGCCTGATTGCGCAATAACTAACGTACCGCCCGGCGCGATAGAACCACTTAAATCAACAATGGAACTGGCTGACAAGCCACCATTATTGTATACGGAAATGGTATAACCACTGAGAGACACACTTTCTGTCGTTGGATTGTAGAGTTCCAATGCTTTATTGCTACTACTTCCCTCGACGTACTGAGATATCAGCAAGTCACTGCCACTGGCAGAGACTGAGGCTGTAATCCCCAATACCAAAGGAAGCACGATAGGTGCTTTCATTATTGTTGCTCCTGCTTGTTATTAGAAACTGTCCCAAAGTGCAGTTGAAGAGTATAAAGAAAATACTACAGAGAAATGACAACTTTTTGACCAAAACTGACATTATTTTGACCAACTGGTCTACAGGTTTTGCGTAGTAAGGGCTGCAGGAATATTAGGTTAAATTTATATGTAAATTTTATCGAGGAGCGGGCATAAAAAAACCTGAGCGACGTCAGGTTTTTTGTAAACGAGCAGTTTGCTAAACGTTAGTTTTGTGCGAGAGCATCGGCCATTTCTTCATCGAACCAATCTTTCAGCATCGCTTTCTCATATCCCAGATATTCGTTTTGTCTGAACGTGGATGGATTATCAAGAAAGCTCATGTCTTTTAACTTCACATCAGCACTTTTTAATACTTTTCCACTCTCATCAGTGAGTGAATAAGAAAACGAAATTCGGGGAATGTCCACACGCTTGATGATGCGAACGTCACTGCCTGTAGCGTTGCCAAATACGAAACTGCTTGGCCATACCTGCCCCGCAAGATCCAGATTGGTGACGGTCATTGATAATTTTTCTTTCTCAGGCAGCTTTTCAGCGAGTTCCCCCACGTACTTATCGAGGGCCTCGAAAGTGCGTTCACGAAACTTAACCCGACTTTCATTCGTCGGCCTTACATCTGCGTACTTTTCTGGATTCTGCCAGACTATTTCCGCAGTTGCGGCACTGGACTGAGTAGATGCAAGGGAGCTCCCTGCAGCCAAAGAAACCAGTATTATTTTCCAAACAGAATTCATTTTATGACTCCTCAATTGAAATACCAATACACAGTGTTGCCCGATACCATTACGAAACACTACGAGCAGCTTCGTAAAACTACCTCCGTACATCACTTAGAGCCTCTCGCTGCCAATTTGTTCCATTGTGTCAGCAACGGGCAATACGTTTACTATACTGGCAACTAACTTCGCTTTCGATTTTTCACAGCAACCTATTTATACCACACTCAAATGAACAGACACTGAACGATAGTAGATATTTTAAACTGCACTCATATCAAAAAGTAGCAACGCTAACATCAGACATCGAATAAACAGCTGTCGCAAGTTCATTCTCTGTCAAGGCTAAATGCAAGGTACCTGAAAGCCAGACAGCATCAAAAGTCCAATCTACTCCCTGCTTGTATTCCGCATAGATGATTTGGTTGGGAGGAGGTGGCGGCAGATGCATGCAGGCGCCAAAATAGGGCACTAAGAAGAAACTAACAATTTTTCCTGATTCTGTGAAATCCAGTGGAACCATAAACCCGGGAATACGAATTGATTGACCATCGAGTTTTTTAACGCCATTGGTCGATACTAACGCTCGTTCATAATCGTTGGTTGGTGCAGCGATACCCGATTGAATACGACTACTGATTTTATCATCCTCAGAGCCATCTTGAACTTGACGCACTGAATCAGGCATATTTTTTAACACTAACAATTCTTCAGGAGGTACAAGATACTCCCATTCTAAGATTCGGGGTTCTTTATTGTCTGCCGCAGCCGGGTAAGCCAGCAGAAAACCATAAATCATTAACACACTACAAAATAAACGCGAGTGACCAAAGAACACTGTTAAAACCGTCTTCAATATGAGTGTTTTTTAGCCTGCCTCAAATTGAAAAAATAGACCATGCTAGTCATCGGACGACGTGGGAGATTAACGAAAAAATGAAAAGTGAATTTTAGATTGTTGTATGAAAATTACGGGTATTCAAAGCGAGTGAGACAGCAGTTCCGTACTCGCGATGGCGGCGCAAAAATGCCTCAACTCGCCACCACTAATAAAGGGGTTAATGTCGTCGGTTACGCAATAGGTGTGATGAAAAGAAATGATGCTATCGCGACTTTGCAGGATTTCATCGACATAATCCTGTTGGAACGGACGAAGTTGTTCCCGCATGGGTGCCGTTACCGATAGCAAAGATTCCAACTCTTTGCGTTCCTGCCATGTGGCGACATATTCGTACCAACTGCTCACTTCAGCCTGAGCATCTTTAAAAATATACTGAACCATTGGCAAACGGAGCACAAAGATCAGTACTGCTATCTCTGAAATCACCAAAAAACCACGCCACATCTGATTAACCTGACCCTGTAATCGCAAAGCCAATCTCATTCAGACAGCAGAGACACGGCTTTATATTTAACCTGATAACCTGTTGAGAATATAACCGCCTGAAAGCTAATTAAATAGTTTGAGTTTTATACCTGAATATTGTTTTTAATAAGCCGGAACAGACTGTTATGCGCTTTTTTTCTTGATCTGTATTAAGTCTGGCTTATTTACTCTTGCTATACTGGCAGCAAATAACAGACACCTGTGTCAGTAAGGTTGCCTTCATGAGCGAACAAATTCAGGTCAAAAACGTCTCTCCGGTAAAAGTGCATCAGCCGCCCGGTGGCAGTAATAAAAAACGCCCATCGGCTCGCAGCCAAATTTATGTTCGTGCCGTTAAGGGCCCTATCGAGACGTTCCGCCGCTTATTTGGCTTTGTTTTTGTTGGTCTTTTTGCGCTCATCCCCTGGATTCAATACGACGGGCATCAGGCTATCTTGTTGGATATTATGAACCAGCGTTTTACCATTTTTGGTCTCACGCTGTGGCCGCAAGATCTCACGTTACTGGCTTATATTTTTATTGTTGGTGCATTCGCGCTGTTTTTTGTCACCACTTTCGCCGGGCGGGTTTGGTGTGGATTTATGTGCCCGCAAACCACCTGGGTTTATATGTATGTGTGGTTTGAAGAAAAAATCGAAGGGCCCCGTAACAAGCGCATTAAGCTGGATGAACGCCCTCTCGACTTCGATAAGTTCTGGCGCAAATCACTCAAGCACATTGCCTGGCTTTCTGTTGCCCTGCTCACCGCCCTCACCTTTGTGGGCTACTTCACACCGATTGGTGCATTGTTTATCGACTTTTTTACCTTCAATGCCAGTTTCTGGGCGGTATTTTCAATTCTGTTCTTCGCAGGTTGTACCTATGGGAATGCCGGTTGGATGCGGGAAATTATGTGTACTCACATGTGTCCTTACGCCCGCTTTCAGTCTGCCATGTTCGATAAAGATACCTTTACGGTTTCTTACGATTACAATCGAGGGGAGAAACGTGGACCTCGCCCCCGTAAACTGAAACATGAAGAATTAGCAGACAAAGCGCTCGGTGATTGTATCGACTGCAACCTGTGTGTACAGGTATGCCCTACCGGTATCGATATTCGCAATGGGTTACAATATGAATGTATCAACTGCGGTGCCTGCGTAGATGCCTGCAATGGCGTCATGGAGAAAATGAACTACCCCAAAGGGCTGATTAGTTTTACCTCTGAAGAGCGTCTTACAGGAGGCCATACAAATATTGTGCGGCCCAAACTGATTGGCTATTTCGTGGTACTGTTAGTGATGATTGGCCTGCTCATGGCAGATATTCTCACTCGCTCACCATTAGAAGTCGACCTGATACGTGATCGCAACTCCCTGTTTCGGGAAAACGGCCGGGGCAATGTAGAAAACGTCTACACCATCAAAATTCTGAACAAATCTCAGGACACCCATACCTACACTATCGAGGTGAAAGGTTTAGCTAGCTACAATATTTTAGCCGATACCACAGTAACTGTTGGTGGCGGAGAAGTCTTCAGTATGCCACTATCTCTGGAAACCTCTCCGAAGAACCTTAGCGAGGCGGTGACAGACATTTATTTCCATGTCCGGACCGAAGATGCTGAGGGCAATGTTGTGGAAGTCGATGAACCAACAAAATTCCTCTACAGATAGTAAAGAACAAGGCGATTTTGCCTTTGCGGGCTTAAGCCCTGACACCGTATTAGACGCCCTTGAAAGCTGCCGGATTTACCCAGAATCTGGCTTGCTGGCGCTGAACAGCTATGAAAACCGGGTTTACCAGTTCAAGGCCGATGACGGTCAGCGCCTGGTGGTAAAATTCTATCGCCCCAGCCGCTGGAGCGATGAACAAATCCTTGAAGAACACAGTTTCGCCAAAGAAATCGCCGATGCCGATATTCCACTGGTGGCGCCGATGGAAGTCGACGGGAAAACCCTGCACCATGCATGCGGATTCCGTTTTGCTGTATTTCCGTCTGCCGGTGGACGCCAGTTTGAGGTTGATAACCTCGATCAGCTTGAGTGGATGGGACGCTTCATCGGCCGCATGCATCGCGTCGCGCAGGCTAAACCTTTCCAATTTCGGCCCGAACTTAATCTGCAGAATTTTCTCGATAAACCCCGGGAAATCCTCACCACAAGCCGACTATTGCCTGGCCATTTAGAGACCGCCTTTTTTGCTATTCTTGACCCGCTGATTAAAGAAACCCAAAAGCGGTATGGCGCAACCAAGCTTATTCGCCTTCATGGCGACTGTCACCCAGGAAACATTCTCTGGCGAGACGGTCCCATGTTTGTGGACTTAGATGATTGTCGTATGGGGCCAGCCATCCAGGATTTGTGGATGATGCTGTGTGGTGACAGGCAACAACAACTGCTGCAATTGGATGTGCTGGTAGAAGCTTACGAAGAATTCCACAGCTTCGACAACAACCAACTTGCGCTGATTGAGCCGCTTCGTGCCATGCGTATGGTGCATTATATGGCTTGGTTGTCTCAACGCTGGGAAGACCCGGCATTTCCGCGGGCGTTTCCCTGGTTTGCCGAAGACAAATACTGGGAAGGGCAGATCCTTGCGCTTAAAGAACAATTGGCAGCGCTCCACGAGCCTCCGCTAAAACTGGGTTATTAATCCAGACTTAAGCCCAAACTTGCTGTTAACTCGCGTTTGCGACATCTTGTCGTGAACGCTAGTCGACACGGGATCACTGTGGTACTCTTTTTTTGATTTTGTATTATGGATTGTTAACCGATGAAAAAAATTGCTTTATTTCTGTTGACTGCCCTGCTGCTTCCTCTGCAGGCTTGCGCAGATGACGTTAAGTGGAAAGAAGGAACCCATTACGAAGTATTAGACCAGCCGGCAACGTCAAAGCCTACGGTTTATGAGTTCGCTTCCTTCTGGTGCGGTCACTGCTTCCGTTTCGAGCCAGTGGTAGCCGAAATCAAAAAAGCCCTGCCAGAAAACGTAAAGTTTACCAAGATCCACGTAAACTTCATGCCTGGTGCTGACGAATCAGTACAGGATGACGCCACCCGCGCCATGATGATTGGTCGTGTGCTAAAACGTGAAGATGAGTTGAACGGTGCAATCTTTAACTACATTCATCAGCAACGTGCCACAGTAGGTGGAATGTCTGATCTGAAAAACATCTTTGTGGTTAATGATGTCGATCCGGAAGAGTTCGATAAGTTAGCGAAAACATCTAACTTCTCCGTTGACAATATGGTGAAGAAAAACCTGAAAATTCAGGAACAATATCGTAAAGACGTGACCGGTACGCCAACATTTATCGTAAACGGTAAATACAAGGCAACCTTTGTACAAGGCATGACTTTCGATGACGTTAGAGATTTGGTTGTTTGGCTTTCTCAGCAGTAACACAAATATGATTTGAAAAACGCGCCCGAATGGCGCGTTTTTTATTTGGAGCTTATTTTTTGGAGATAGCAATGAGCGATATTCAGGCCTTTGCCAATTTCATCCGCGAACTCGATCAACTTAAGGCAGTGAAGCGACAGGTACGTTTACCTTGCGATGGCGATCGACAGGAAAATAGTGCAGAGCATAGCTGGCATGTGGCGTTAATGGCTAACGTGTTAGCGCCTTATGCCGAGCAGGCGATAGACATTCAGCGCGTCACGCAGATGATACTGATCCACGATCTGGTGGAAATTGATGCCGGTGACCTATTTGCCTTTGCGGAAGTGGCAGACCATGCAGAGCAAGAAGCTAAAGAATTCGCTGCCGCAGACCGCATTTTCGGCTTGCTGCCTGACGCCCCGGGGAAACATCTTCATGCTTTGTGGCATGAGTTCGAAGCGGCAGAAACCGCAGATGCTAAATTTGCCAAAGCCATGGATCGGGTTTTACCGGTGTTCCAGAATATGGCAGCAGAAGGTGGAAGTTGGGTTCGCCACAACGTAGCGAAAAGTAAAATTCTGGCCAGAAATGCCCATCTTGAGCATTGTGCACCTAAATTGTGGGCCTATGTGAACGAACAGTTGGATTTGGCGGTGTCAAAGGGGTGGCTGACCGCGTAAACGGCTACCCGTTTTTATTTCGTCAGTTCGTTAATTGTTGCCCAGTCGTCGGGATCGTTCACATTCATAAGTTCGTTCCCGAACCGCTGTAAATCAACCGCTTCGCCGTTAAAACAGTGAAGTAAGCCCCGTAGCGATAAAGATGCGTTTTCTGCTGTGCGCTGCTGCAACTGACGAAACCCTTCTTCCGAGTACAACAACACTAATGGCATCACTGCATCTAATGCATACACGCTACAATTCGCAGTGCTACTGGCATCAAGGGCAGCTTGTAAACAGGCAACAGAACACAGCGGCATATCTACCGGCATGCAAAGTAGCCTTGCCCCGTCCTCAACGTCAGCTTGTTCAAGCAAACTGAAAAGGGCCATAGCAGGCCCTTTGTCTTTGTAGGTATCGATAAAATCACAATCTTCCCGGCCTGCAGTGAACACGTTGTCTGTGACAATTGAAAGACGCTGACGCGTGACGTCGAGTAACGTGCTGCCCCCCAGTTTCAAGCGGGACTTATCCCGCCCCATTCTGGATGACTTTCCACCGCAGAGAATAACCCCGGTTGTCTGATTGTTTAGAATTTTAAGCCTACCCACACCCATACTTTATCTGTATCCACTTTAATGTCACCGGCATCGTAGGTCGCATACTTAACACCGAGTGAGAAATGTTCTGCAAACTTGGTCACATATTGTAAATTAAGTTCACTACCCAGATCACTGATTTCTGCCGTAGCTTCGTCAGCATCAAACTCATGGTAGGCAGCCAATACCTTACCACCAAACAGCGGGCCAGTGATGGTGAATGACAAATCTTCAAGACCTTGCGCTGGTGTTGCCAGGAATTGGTCACTCCAACCGTTAAATTTGTGTAGCGTTGCTAACGGCGTTGAGAAACCGTACATGCCGTCATCTGAACCCAATACTTCATAGGTAACCTTTCCGGTGAAACCAGATACTACGGCACCACCTTCCAACATCAGATAGTCGGCATCGTAGCTGGCAGCGCCAGAGTCATTACTTTGGGTAGCAAATTCAGCGTTATAAATCAGTTTGAATTTATCGAGTTCAGTGCTGCCTGCATAGCTGATACCGTAGGTATCTAATGAGTTGTTGGTATCGTTATCAACTTCCAGCAAGTAAGCATAACCCGTGAACTTACCGATAGGGCTAACATAGGACACGTTAACCAGGTGATCTTTGCTGTCTAGATCCTGTGCTTCAGCAAAGATGCGGTTACGCTGAGTAACATAACCATAAAATGCTGTGAGGTCACCAGAGGTGTATTTTGCAGAAACGGCATCAAACGTTTGCCAATCCTGACGCCAGCCAACGTGACCTACAAAACGGTGTCCATCAAGAGCGATAATTTGACGACCGGCTTTCAGGGTCAGGTTTTCATTTTTGTACTGTACAAAGCCTTGATGTAATTCAGTGGTCTCAGGGTCGGCAACAACTGAATATTCGCCTGGTTTGAAACCTGTAGGCGGCACAGAGTATTCGCCTTGGTCAAATGCAATACGCACATCTTCCATTTGCGCGGTAACCGAGAAGCCATTGTAGCTACCGGTGGTCACACCAACCAGCGTACGCAGAGTCAGTGCACTAGCATCTTTCAATGCGTTGTCTTGATCCACACCTTCATAACGCACACGAAAATCAGCGGTTGCTGTAGATTGCTTCATTGCGTCATACCAGTCGGCGGCCATCGCAGGGAAAATTGCACCAGAGAGTGCGACTGCGACGACTGTTTTTTTGAAAAATGCAGTTGGTTTCATTGTGTATTCCTCTGATTTTGAGTCAGAGATAGCCCGCCCGATCCAATTGGCCGAGCTATCTCATTGATTTTTATTTAAGTGTTGTTTTTTAAGCGGCGTCAGTCTTGCTTGATGACGCGCCTTTTTCCGTGCCTGATTTTCTTGCGCTCACTGGCTCCACTTTCTTCTGTTTTTCATATAAGAAAGTCAGCACTTCATGGCGATAGTGGTTGTATTCCGGATTGTCAGCTAGCACCAGACGATCGCGGGGACGAGGCAAATTCACTTCAAGTATTTCGCCTACTGTGGCGGCAGGACCATTGGTCATCATCACAATGCGATCAGAAAGCAGTACGGCTTCATCTACATCGTGGGTAATCATGATAACGGTATTGCCTAAATCGGCGTGGATTTCCATTAACGAGTCTTGAAGATGTGCACGGGTTAATGCATCCAGTGCACCGAAGGGTTCGTCCATTAGTAGAACTTTCGGTTCCATCGCCAGCGCACGAGCAATACCGACCCGTTGTTTCATACCGCCAGAAATTTCTGAAGGTAGCTTGTCGATGGCGTGAGTCATGTGCACCAATTCCAGGTTGTGCATCACCCACTCTCTGATCTCGGCTTTACTTTTGCCACGCAGCGTTTGCTTTACAGCAAGCTCTACATTTTTATAAACCGACAACCATGGCAACAAAGAATGGTTTTGGAACACCACGGCGCGTTCCGGACCCGGTTCCTTCACTTCTACGTTATCCAGAATAACGCCACCCGTGGTTGCCTGATGAAGGCCGGCCACGATATTTAGTACCGTCGACTTACCACAACCTGAGTGACCTATCAGCGAGATAAACTCCCCTTTTTTGATATTCAGGTTAACGTCGCGTAACGCGGTAAAAGGGCCTTTAGGTGTAGGAAAGTCGATTCCTACCTGAGTCAGTTCGAGATGTTTAGCGTTCATGCTCATATCCTCTTAATTAGCGTAATACGCTGTTTTTGTCCCAGCTAACCATGCGTTGCAACATCAGCATGATGCGGTCCAGTACAAAACCGATAGCACCGATGGTTAATACAGCAACCATAATTCGGGCCAATGAATCTGAGCTTCCGTTCTGGAACTCGTCCCATACAAACTTCCCTAGACCTGGGTTCTGCGCCAACATTTCTGCGGCAATCAGAACCATCCAGCCAATACCCAGCGACAAACGTAAGCCGGTAAAAATCATTGGGATCGATGCAGGCAAAACAATTTTCGACAGGTGAGTAAGGGGCTTGAGGCGCAGAACGCGACTCACGTTCACCAGATCTTTGTCAATGTTTGATACCCCAACAGCGGTATTAATCAGTGTTGGCCACAAACAGCACAGCGATACGGTAAATGCAGAAGTCACAAAGGACTTCGAGAACATTGGATCATCTGAAACATATAGGGCACTGACCACCATGGTTACCAGTGGTAGCCAGGCCAAGGGAGAAACAGGTTTAAATAGCTGAATAAGTGGATTAATAGCGGTATAAGCAGATTTGCTCAGGCCGCACACAATACCAACCGGTACCGCAATTAGTGACGCAATCAAGAAACCAATCATAACGGTGTATAGGCTGGTCCAGATTTGGTCAAAAAAGGTTGGCGCACCGGTAAACTCACGAATTTTTGGCTCGTAAGTTGGGTCTTTGGCGACCCTTGCGGCATTGCGCTCTTCCTGTCGGGCGTAGAACGCATCGGCTTTTTCACGCTGAGCACTATGTTCGCTAACGAGTGTCAGCGTCTGTTCCCAAACTTGCGCCGGACCGGGAAACTGCCCGAGTGACGTATCAATGGTTTTAGCCACACCATTCCAGACAGCCAGGAAAAGCAGTAAACCAATTACCGGCAACAACAATGCCTGTAAGTGTGAAAGTAACGTTTTACCCATGCTGCTTTCCTTAGAGCCGATGAATGTGACAATAGACGCTGACTTACTCATTTTCGTATCTCCTGTCTGTGCTTAAAGCACAGTGTCGCCTTTCAGACCAATACCAAAGCTTTCAAGGTAAGCGTTAGGCTTGGTACCGTCGTAAGTTACGCCGTCGATAAATTCGCTCTGTGGCGGTTTGAAACCTGATTCAGAATCGAAATCAGGGAAATCAGCCGCTTTCGCTTTACCTTCAGCAATCAGTGCTTTCGCTGCAACCGCGTAGATATCAGGGCGATATACTTTCTTCGCCATATCCATGTACCAGCTGTCAGGCTTAGATTCTGAAATCTGCCCCCAACGACGCATTTGCGTTAAATACCAGATGGCATCGCTGTAGTACGGA
The DNA here is from genome assembly GCF_056159945.1 of Alteromonas sp. ABH2_165. Taxonomy (NCBI): domain Bacteria; kingdom Pseudomonadati; phylum Pseudomonadota; class Gammaproteobacteria; order Alteromonadales; family Alteromonadaceae; genus Alteromonas; species Alteromonas sp. ABH2_165. The sequence continues at coordinate 148,392 of NZ_JBSWWF010000006.1, read as the reverse complement.
TAGGTTGCGTTGTAACGGAAGAATACGTTGAAGTCAGGTACGTCACGCTTGTCGCCCTTTTCGTATTCGAATGTACCCGTCATAGAGTTCGCCAGTACGGCTTCATCTGCACCCACATAAGAAGGTTTAGACAGAATTTTTACTGCTTCAGGACGGTTCGCGTTGTTGTTTTCATCCAGCCACATCGCTGCACGAATCATCGCTTTTACAACACGAAGGTGCGTGTTCGGATATTTTTCAGCCCACACATTGCTTACACCGAATACTTTTTCTGGGTTGTTTTTCCAGATTTCATAGTCAGTGATAACAGGTACGCCGATACCTTTGAATACCGCTTGTTGGTTCCATGGCTCACCTACGCAGTAGCCATAGATTGTGCCCGCTTCCATGGTGGCAGGCATTTGCGGTGGCGGAGTAACCGACAGCAGAGCTTCTGCGTCGATTTGACCTGACGTGTCACCTTTATGTGGTGCGTAATAACCAGGGTGAATACCACCCGCGGCTAACCAGTAGCGCAGTTCGTAGTTGTGGGTAGAAACCGGGAATACCATACCCATGTTGAACGGCTTACCGGCTTCACGGTAGCTGTCGACAACAGGCTTCAGGTAGTCGGCTTTGATTGGGTGCACAGGCTGACCATCTTCAACCGGAATGTGCTTTTCCATTTCTTTCCAGATGTCATTAGAAACGGTAATACCGTTACCGTTTAAGTCCATGCTGAAAGCGGTAATGATGTGTGCTTCAGTACCAAAACCGATCGTTGCACCTAATGGTTGGCCTGCCAGCATGTGTGCGCCATCCAACTGACCGTCAATTACACGGTCGAGCAATACCTTCCAGTTTGCTTGTGCTTCCAAAGTGACATACAGACCTTCGTCTTCGAAAAAGCCTTTTTCGTATGCAATGGCAAGGGGTGCCATGTCGGTAAGCTTAATAAAACCAAATTTCAGTTCTTCTTTTTCGGGCCAGTCAATTTCTTCAGCTGCCTGCACTCCAGCACTCATCACACCAGAAACTGAAACCGCCAGCGCTAATGCACTCACGATACCTTTCAGCTTTTTCTTCACTCCATCAAACTTCTCATACTGATTCATTTTCGGGTTCCTTACAGCCAAAAAAAAAGCCCACCGCGATTCATCTGCTGATGAATCGCGGTGGGCTTCGTTGCCTTTCGAAACAGCTACGTTGCTATTTCATTTAATTAATTGTGTGTCTCTCTCAGACAAAATCTAGCTAGCATCAACGATGCCAATTTTTTAAAACACTTAAAATCAACAACTTAGAAAACCACTGAGGATAGTCCTTTCGATTTTTGGAGCAAAGTAGTGCATTTATGCACAAATAACGTTCAAATCATCCATACAGGGTGCATCGAAAATGCACAGATACGGTTCATCACTGCACTTTAGCGACACAATACACCCTTTTCGCGACTTTTAGCGCAATTAATGACGAAACAAGGAAAGAACGAGTAAAGCCATCAAGATCACGCTTATTCCCTGCCAAACCAAGACAGGATTTCGCTCAATCAAGGGTTTTTGTTTAGTTTGGCGAGTTAATAAAACACCGGGGGTTTGCAAATCGCTTTCAAATTCAGAAAACGCTTCATAACGGTAGGCGGGGTTGGGTCGTAATGCTTTTTTAAGGCACTCGTCGAGCCAGATGGGGAGATCAGAACGATACCGGCTCAGCGGCACATATTCCCAGGCGTGGTAGTTAACTGGTATTGCACTATCACTGTTCATTTCACTGTAGGGAAGTTTCCCGGTAAGTAATTCGTAGCACACTACTGCGGTGGAGAACAGGTCGCTGCGGAAATCTGCTTCATTATGGATTAGGTATTCAGGTGCAATATAGTTCACCGATCCCAACGGCGTACCCTCCTGCAATTGCAGCCCGACTTCTTTGTGAGCAGCAACCAGCACCGTCCCAAAATCAATGAGTTTAATTTCGCCTGCGTCTGTCAGCATGACATTTTCAGGTTTAATATCCCGATGCACCATTTGTTGCCGCTGCATTGCCCGAAGCGCCTTTATCATTTGCAGGATAAGTCTTCGCACCTTGTCAAATGAGGGCTCTGGATTGTCGATAATCCACTGTCGTAACGTAGCCCCTTCCACATACTCACAGATGTGATACATAAATTTTGCTGATGCCGGACGGGGCACTATTTTCATGATATGCGGGTGATTTAACGTACTGCCCACCCACTCTTCTCGAAGAAAGCCATCGAGATAAACCGGATCGTCAGAAAAATAAGACGATGGCGTTTTCAAACAACGCAACTGCCCTGTGGCCTCTTCAACAACTTTATATAAGCTACTGCGGGTGCCATTAAACAGCATTTCGACAACACGATAACCCTCTAGCTTCATGCCATCCTCCAAGGCAGGAGGAATGGCAAGGGAATAAATTTTTTTACAGGCTTCTTCAAGGTTGAGTTTGGGAATAGCCACCACTTTCAACAGCAGACAACTCACATTGTCGTCACTGCCATTTTCTATGGCCCGTCGAGTTAGCGCTTCCGCTTTTTGCTCAAGATTACTTTCATCAGCATCTTTTAATATCTCTTTGAATTCCGCCGCAGTGATAAACCCGTGTAATCCGTCGGTACTCAACAGGAACACATCACCAGCGCGCAACTCAAGAGACTGGTAGTCAATTTCTAACCGCGAATCTATACCCAATGCCCGGATGAGCGATCCGCCTTTGTTGCCCCCCAGGGTATGATCTTTCGTAATTTGCTCAAGATTGCCTGCGTCGCACCGATAGAGCCGACTATCACCGGCGTGAAAGACAAATGCGGTTGCAGATTTAAAGATAAGACCCGTGAAGGTAGTGACACACTGACTGCCCGAGCCAACAGAATAATCTACCTGGCTGTGGCACCAGCGATTAAGACTGGTAAGAATTTGGCCTGCGGCTTTTTTTACTGTCCAGCTGACAGGTGTTTGCCGATAGTCGCTGATAAAGCTGGTAACCGCCATTTGCGACGCTTCTTTTGCCCGGGAACAGGCTGAAACGCCATCCGCAATAACGGCAGTTACCCCTTTGTTAGTCAGTTCAGCGTCGGTGCCATGCCAGGCGGCGAACGCGTCCTGATTTTCGTCTTTTATTCCGGCGGTACTATGACCGCCCATCGCGACTTTAAGCACTGAACCCGACACGCACTGATTCCGTTTAATTTACTGTTAAATCAGGATACCTCAATCAGTTCAACGGTGCCGTCTTCTTTTACTTCCGTAATGGTACCGCTCGGCTCTTTCATAAATAATAATGCGACAAAACCAAGCACGGCGGTTCCGCTGATCACCAGAAAGAATGTAGATGTATCGACCATGGCATAAACTGTTAGATACGTTACCGCACCTACGTTCCCGTAGGCACCTGTCATACCGGCAATTTGGCCAGTAAGACGACGTTTAATCAGTGGCACAACCGCAAACACCGCACCTTCTCCTGACTGAACGAAGAACGAGCAAGCCATTACCGCCAGAACCGCCAGCCAGATGGGCCACGATGCATCAATCAGGCTCAGTGAGAAATAGCCTAGCGCCAGACCCGCAGTAAGAATCAAAAGCGTTTTCTTACGCCCAAACTTATCTGAAATTAAGCCACCACCAGGACGAGACATCAGGTTCATAAAGGCATAAAGCCCTGCCAGCAAACCAGCAACAGCCATGCTCAACTCAAAGGTTTCAGCAAAAAATGCTGGTAGCATGGAAACGACGGCCAGTTCAGAGCCAAAGGTTGCAAAATAAAGAATATTCAATACTGCCACCTGCTTGAATTCGTAGCGGTGTGCTTCAGGCACTGGCTTTTCAAACACCGGCTTATTCACTTTAAATGTCGAGTAAGCATCGAACAGGTAAAGCGCAGTTAATCCAGCATAGATGAGATTGCATGCGGTGTAACTAAGCAGTGGCAAACCACTTGGAGACAGTTTATACGCCAGCAATGCCAATATTAAATACATAGGCAGCTTCATCACCAACAGGAAGAAGAAGTCGCCTTTAGAGGTCACTTCCATACCGCCCAGGTTTTTCGGACGGAAGTAGGTTGAACCTTTTGGCGTATCAGAAACGTTTTTGTAGTAAATAACAGAAAACAGAATACACAATGCACCGGTAATGCCTATGGCATATCGCCAGCCATCTTCACCACCAAAAAGTAATGCCAGGGTGGGTAAGGTGAATGCCGCTGCCGCTGAACCAAAGTTACCCCATCCGCCATAAATACCTTCAGCAGTACCCAACTCTTTTGGTGGGAACCATTCACTCACCATACGAATACCAATAACAAAGCCTGCACCAATAAAGCCAAGTGCAAAACGGGCTAATGCCATTTGGGTAAAGTTATCCGCCAGGGCGAAAGCAAAACAGGGAACAGAAGAAATAAGCAGCAGGGCTGAATAGACTTTTCTTGGGCCGAATTTATCAGTTAACGCACCGATAACCACTCGGGCGGGGATCGTGAGCGCAACGTTGAGGATCAACAGTGTTTTCCACTCCTGAATACTCATGCCCAGATCATTGACGATGACCTCCTTGAGCGGTGCCATATTGAACCACACGAGGAAGGTAATAAAGAACACCATCCAGGAAAGATGAAGTATCTTCATTTTTCCTGTGAACGAAAACAGATTGAATTTTTCGGCTGACATATGCGTTTTCCTGAGACAAAAAAAAACCCACAGCTATCCTCAAGGGACAGTTATGGGCTTCATTACCGGTGGTCAGTGAAATATCACTGACAATATAATTTATTATTATACAGTGGGCCGAGGCTTCACTCTTATGCCAGGATAAAAGCAAATCCTTTGCCAAGACAAAAAATCACATTTAATCATAACCTTACTGAAAAAACTTGCGCGCATCCTGGAAAAAGAGGTTCTAAATGAGTGCAACCTCACCTTTTTAGTGCAGATTGGTTTGCAAACTTAGAGCATGCCCAGCAAATCTGATTGATAGCCTTTAATGGTTAGAATGCAGGTGTGGGCAATGCGTCCTTCATCCTTGCCAGAGAGTACTAGTGCATTGACCCGCGAAAAAAGTAGCGACTTTTGATAGTCACAGTATCGCTGCAGCAGGTAGAAAAAACGGCTGCTCTTGTTCATTACCGGGCCGATGTAGTTATGTAAGCGTCTTTGCTCAACTTCATAGATTTCGCAGATAGTTTGACTGGCCAGCAATTTCCCCAAACAGACGATTTCAGAGCATTTTTGGTTACCGCATTCACCCACCCAAGGGCAGCAACCAGATAGATCCTGAATATCTGCTCGCAAACAATGCATAACGGGCAGCCCGTTGCCGCCACTGCCCCAGGACAATATATCTGTATCGGGACGGCCGTATACCGATATCGATGACAGAGACATTAGGAAACGATAATGATGTAGGAGTAATGTGCTAACGCGTTTTTTACTGTAAAACATTTTTTTCTGTTTGAGGAATTGCTTGAACTGATTTGCGGTGAATGAAGATGCATTGCTGATTCGTTCAGCGCTTACACTACCGTGCAGCATCACAAGGGTCATCGAATAATCCTGTAAAAAATGAGTTGGCTATTCTCCGCTGAATTTGCCCAATACTCTGAGAAGTGTGCCACAGGTGACTGCAGTGCCAGCGGACAAGAGCAGAAAAAACAGAGCGTCCATTTTTCACCTCCATATTTGAAGAAAAAAAGCTGCCCCAGGGAAAGGGGCAGAAACCAAGTGCGAGTTTCAAGATAGGTTCAAGTGCATAATAGATCTACATCACACCAATTGCAAATAATAATCATTATTATTTGCAATTGGTGTGAGCAACTCATTCAAACAGGAAGTAGTAGCCGTAGCCAACAATAAAGGCGGGCACCGCTGAATAAACCGTGGCGAGTAACGCCGCTTTGGGAGATAGGGCAATAGCAGGAAACAGCGCATCACCGTCGTTGCTTATCGCATTACCCAATTGAGCAGAAAAAGGCACTGCCCCTTGCAAATATAAGCTGGTCACCAAAATTTGTGGCCCGCATCCTGGTAAGAAGCCAATAAGGATTGCAGCACCTACGGTAATGGCGCCAGCAGAATCGAACAATCCAACCAGATCAATATTCAGAAAGTGCACCGTAAGCTCGAACATTAAAAAAGCCACAACTACCCAGGACAGTACAAACTGTGTATCAAGCGCAGCCTTCTTTTGCCAGGTTTCTGGAGGCTCTGGCGGCTCTTCTCCGGCAACCGATTGATAACCGGTTCCGCTATTACAAAATGACCACAGCAAGATAGCCGATGCGCCCAATACCGTACCAAGCAGGTTAATGGCTTCACCGGATATGCCGAAATGAATCCATGGCGCGATTTGCAGTGCCATACAAAGCGCAATAGCAAAAGTAGGCGCAATGCTCCAAAACCAGAATCGGGTAACTAAACGCACTATGCGTTTGTGGAATGGCGTGAGTTTGCGGCTCTGGCCTAGAGACTTAGACACGTTGATGACGTCTTCGTGCTTGCCTTTGTAATTGTGAAACTTCCTTACTACCAGCCCCGACAATGTACCCACTACGACACTGATTGCCATCACCAGAAGACCATCTGCGGGCGATTGTGCCAGCAGCAAGAATGCTGCATCGCCCATGGTGCTGGTGAGCACAGCAACCACAGCACCAAAGCTCACCGCCCCTTTCGTGTACTGAGTAACAACGACAATGGCGCCACCGCATCCCGGCAGTGCACCCAGTAAAGCGGCTCCGCCCACTTCCAACCATGGATGTTGCTGTAACCGGGAAAATACACTTTCCAGATTGAGTCTTTCTGACAAAAAGTAATACAACGCCATAGACACATATACGAATGCCGCAACCTGGTAAAAAGCATCGGATAAAACGGCCATCGTAATATTTCTGGTCGATGGAAGTGCAAGTAGCGTAAGCAATACAAACGGAAATATAAGCCGCTTGTTTCTCCACATAACGTGCTGCTGAATTCCCTGGCTCATCATTTGCCCACGTGAGGAAAGTGTTGTCATGTTAGATCCATGAATTACTGATTAAGAATTAACTCTAATTGCGACACAAACATAATGCAAATCATTCTCATTAAGATTTATATGTGTATACTGAGTCTTCTTTTCAAAAATCGGAGGTAATGGCCTTGGGTAACCCGTGCAAATTCGATTTTCATCAGATAGCTGATGTAACCACCGTAGTTAAAACAGGTAGCCAACCTGATGAGCCTGAACATCTCACTACCTTTGTGACCTTGTGGCGGGAATATGCCGAGCTGCATCCCCAGACAAGAGTATTCAGTTATCTCAGGTGTGCAGACATTCTTCTACAAGTTTCCAGAGACCAAAAGCTGCCTCTACATTGGCGTCAGCAATGTGCCAACGCTATCCATAAGCCGTTTTACCTTGCTTGCCGATTTGCAACTTCTTCATACCAACTCACACAAGTCAGGGCTTTTCAGGCCAGACTTTCTCTCACTAATTGATACCCGTTAAGGACATAAAGATGACAACGACAAGAGTAGAAAAAGACAGCATGGGTGAACTGCAAGTGCCCGAAAATGCGCTTTATGCCGCACAAACGCAGCGCGCAGTAAATAACTTCCCGGTAAGTGGGCAACGCATGCCCGAAGCGTTTATCAGAGCATTAATACTAGTGAAAAAAGCGGCCAGCCGGGCAAATCTCTCTTTGGGAGAGCTCGACGCAGAACGGGCAAATGCCATTTGTCGGGCCTGTGATGAACTCGTCGAAATGGAAGATCTAATGGGTCACTTCCCTGTTGATGTCTATCAAACTGGCTCAGGCACCAGCACCAACATGAATGCGAATGAAGTGATCAGTACGGTGGCCTCTTCACATTCCGTTGAAAAAGTGCACCCAAATGATCATGTCAATTATGGCCAAAGCAGTAATGATGTGATCCCAACGACGATTCATGTCAGTGCTGCCATCGCACTTCAGGAAGATGTTCTACCCTCTCTGCGTCATCTGGCAGCGACAATTGCAGAAAAAAGTCACCGCGTGAAAGACTACTGCAAAACTGGCAGAACACACCTTATGGACGCCATGCCTATTCGCATGGACCAAAGCTTGTCAGGATGGCAGGCTCAAATTGAGCAACAAATTAGCACTTTGGAATCGCTGCAACCGGCACTTCAAAGCTTAGCGCAAGGCGGTACTGCCGTTGGCACGGGCATTAACGCGCACCCTGATTTTGCATCTGCCTTCAATCAGGAGCTCTCAGCAATTACCGACATCAACTTTACGCCGGGCACCAACCTTTTCGCCCTTATAGCGTCGCAAGATACAGCGGTATCGGTGTCAGGAGCACTTAAGTCTACCGCAGTCAGCCTTATGAAAATAGCCAATGATCTGCGTTGGATGAACTCGGGTCCGTTGGCAGGTTTAGGTGAAGTTGCCCTACCGGCTTTACAACCAGGCTCTTCAATTATGCCCGGAAAAGTAAATCCGGTAATTCCGGAGTCCGTAGCTATGGCCGCTGCTCAGGTTATCGGTAACGACACTGCCATCACCATTGGTGGTCAATCTGGTAACTTCGAACTTAACGTCATGCTTCCACTGATTGCGCATAACTTGCTGAACAGCCTCACGCTTATTGCAAACTCTGCAAAAATCCTCGCCGATAACGCCATTGCCGGATTTACCGTGAACCAGGAAAACCTCGAAGCTTCACTGGATCGTAATCCAATTCTGGTAACTGCACTCAACCCGGTTATCGGCTATAACGCAGCGGCTGAAATTGCCAAGAAAGCCTATAAAGAGGGCCGCCCAGTTGTGGATGTCGCAGAAGAGATGACAGACATTTCGCGGGAAGAGCTTAAGAAACTCCTCGACCCACGTAAATTAACCGGTACTACGGTTTAATACGCGTTATTAAAGCCGCAATTATCAGCAACGCCAGGCCCCTGCCCTGGCGTTGCTAACACTTTTTTGAAAAAAACCTGTTCCTTTCCCCCAAGAGTATAACCACTCAAAAAGATGTAAATAATAACAATTATCATTTGCACTCACAAAATATCAGCGCTATGGTTAATCCAAGTGAAGCAGTTATCAATAATGCCAACAACATAAGGATGCCTCAGTGAAGATCACCTACTTATGTCAGAAACACGCGGAATGGGTGTATAGCCACCCTGAGCAGGCTATTCACTACTTAGCCAGGGATGAATATCAAGGCAGCATGCTTTTTTATGACGCGCACTACAGAGAAGCCATTGCCTACCTCGGTTGTGCTTTCGATATTTGCGTCATCTTGCTTGAGGTTGATGGCGGCGAAAATGATGTGCTTAAAGACAAGATGGAGAGCCTCGCCAGACAACTAAGCCATGCTTACTACAAACTTGGTCTCGAGGATTACCAACAGGGCATCTTGATGAGAAGTAGAGAGGCCCTGCAAACCGGCTCATATATCAGAGAGGCAGTGCTTCATGCGTGATCTGAGTAACGTGAGCGAAATGAACCCGGCGTGTAGCAACGCTTATCGCGATTGGGAACAAGTCATTATTGCGGCGAACAGAGACTACGAAATTGATGCATATAACATGGCGCGTATGCGCTATCTCAGTGCCATCTCAATTGCAAATTCCATGATAGAAATCGCGCCCTGCGCTCGCCCTGTTGTGGGAGCATTACTGGTGAGTTACCACAACCTGGCCGATCTTTTCGAGCGATTGAAGCAACAGGGTGAAGCCGCAAAACTGCACCAGACGTTGCAAACACATATCCATAAATTAGCTTACCAGTTTCCGGATTCACCGGTTTTGTGTTGGGGGCAAAGAATTGCTTGTGAACAACTATACCTTTTCCAGCAACGCAACGATGACCCGGCCTTGTTTAACAAAAATCAAAACATTAGCCCTGTCAAAACCGGACTTTCATCCACTTCGAACCTTCACTAATAGGAGTTTTATATGTTCAGTAGCCGTTCCATAAAAACCGTGATTGCGTTGGCAATCAGTTTGTTTAGCCCTGTTCTATGGGCGCATGCCGGCCACGACCATAATCATTGGACAAGTACATTTCTGCACGTGCTTTTCTATGCCTCATTGTTTGCAGCAGCCTGTGCATGCGGTTTTGCTGTGTACAAAGCCGTAAAACGAAATCAGCGTATCCAGGGAGAGTAAAATGTTACATAACGTGCTAAAAAAAATTGATGCATTAATTCCTGTGGAGCGCGCAAGTGCGCATTGTGATATTCCTTGCAAAATATACGATCCAGTAAGCGCACAATTAGCAGCGTTGAGCGTGATTCGTTTGCTTGATTTGATCAACGAGGTCGAAGAAGGCAACACGGCACAACTTATTCGACTGGTGCAGGAAAAAGAAACCCATGCCGAAAAAGTGAAACATGAAGTCCGTATCATTTGGGGTGATTACTTTAAAGCGCCGCAAATTGAGAAATTCCCCGATGTTCACGAACTGGTTCACAAAATCATGATGACAGGTTCAGCGTGTAAGCAAACGGTTTCCCGGGAAAAAGGCGCAGAGCTTTTGCAATTGGTTAATCAGTTCTCAGAATATTTCTGGGCAACCAAAGACGTTGAAACCTACGTAGTCACTTCCCCTTACCCGCCTGCGGAACAAGTGGTCTACCCGGTATTAAAATAAATGCTGAAGCTCTTCAAGGTTAGCGGCTGTAGTATGGAACCCACGTTGCCCGCGGGCACGTTTGTGTTAGTGCGCCGCATACTCTTTGGCTACCCAAGAGTTAACGACCTTGTTGTTTTTCGCTGTGCGCTAAGAGGCATAATGGTAAAGCGGGTTCTGAGTACAGAACCCGGTTTAGGTATGTATATGGCAGGTGACAATATTGCCGAGTCGATCAGTTGCGAAGACATTGGCTGGGTTCACCGGAATCAAATTCTCGGTAAGGTTATCTGGCAAAGTCAGCGAACGAACGTGGTGGATAGCGTTCAGAACTGAAACGGTAGCGCCGCTTTGTCTCGTTGTTCCCACATGCTGCGAGCCAGCAATTGAGCTTCATCCTGGCTTTGCGCCTCTGACAGCATAAGGTAAGCAACCAGGGTTGCATGTACTGCCTGAGCACCATATTGGTGCTCGATATTGCCCTGCCAGAACGCCAGCATATCGTCGATGTCCATTTCACGGTCTTTCATTGCCCACTTTTCTGTCATTTCCGGCAGCACTGGCATTTCCGTTTCACCATGTCGAGTAATGAACAGTTCCGTTGGACGTTCACTGTTTACCTCGGGATCTCCGCCATCGCCACGAAAACACAGTGAAGCATAATCGCGAAAGGCTTCATTCACATGGCGGTGTTTATGGTCGAGGTGCATGTGATAAACACCTTGCACACAGTAAGGCGCAGCCGTTGGATTGAGCAAACGTGCAAGGGTGTTCGCGCATGACCGCAAACCAAAAAATTCCCGCAGTTTTATAAGCGTATTCAATGGCGGAAGTACAATACCTAAATCCAGATACGTAACACCCTGAGTATCAAGCTGCGACTTGGCGGCCGCGGCAGATTCAACCGCCGGTAAGCCGAGCGTAGGTAAGACATGGCTTGCATAAAGCCGGCCCGAGCCGGGTTCGTGGGCGCCGTGCAAAAAGACCTTTTTGCCAGACTTTGCCAGCAAGGCAGCAGACAACAAATACCAGGGTAATTGCCGGCGTTTACCAGCGTAACAGCCTATATCTACTTGCGGCCTTAGTGCTTTGATTTCTGCAGGTATGAGCTCGTGACAAGCGCGTACAAAGCCAATGACTTCATCGGGCGTTTCTTCCCGGGTACGCAGTAACATTAGAAAAGCGCCGCGCTGGTCGCCGGTGACTTCCCCGGCGAGCAACATTTTCATTGCGGTAAACGCCTCTTCCTGTGTGAGACTGCGACTGCCTTTCTGACCTTTACCGATTATTTTGATGTACTGACTAAATTCCTGCGACATGAGAAACCTGCTGGAGAAGCGCTGGTGAGACCTGTTGACGAGACTTTACCACCTCGCCAAAGATCAGCAAAGCGGGACCTTGCAGATTTGCCGCTGAAACAGATTCAGCGATAGAAGAAACAGTGGAAGTGACTACCTGCTGGTTGGGGGTGCAGGCATTTTCTATCACTGCCACCGGAAACGTTTCGCGTATACCGGCGGTGATTAACTCATCACTGATACGCTTCAGGCGCGATAACCCCATGTAGACTACAACGGTTTGGCGTTGCATGGTTTCGGCCAGCGCCTGCCAATCTGGCATTTTGTCCTGATCTTTAAAACTGGCAGTGGTAAACGTAACCGATTGCGCACAGTCGCGTTCGGTTAGCGGAATACCGGTGTAAGCTGATGCCCCCGAGGCTGCAGTGATGCCTGGTACGATGGCAAATGGAATTCCCGCCGCCTCAAGAGCCTGCGTTTCCTCGCAGGTACGAGCAAAAATAGCCGGGTCACCGCCTTTCAGGCGTACCACGTTTAAACCCGATGCCGCCAGTTCTACAACACGCTTACAAATGTCATCCTGATGCATGGAATGCTTGCCTGCGCGCTTGCCCACAAATTCCGTTTTCACATGGCGAGGAATTTCAGCAATGACCGATTTATCCACCAGCCAGTCAAACAACACGATGTCGGCTTGCTGTAAGCACTTCCAGGCTTTAATGGTAAGTAGTTCTGCATCGCCCGGTCCTGCGCCAATAATGTAAACCTGTCCTTGTTGCTTACCGCTTAGGGTTGTTAGCGCATCGTTTCGATGCGCCACATCATGCTTGTTAGCAAACGACGTACGCTTACGGAAAAACAGTTGTGGTAACTTGTTAATGGCTAAATTAATCATAGGTAACAACCTCTTCAGTATGGGCTACGGCAGCAGTGAGAACGGGCTGACGTTGCAGAATTTGTTTTAGCTCGGGCTTACACGAGCCACAGTTGGTACCGCATTTGAGTTTTTCACCTAGCGCTTCTACTGAACACGCGCCTTCGGCAATGGCGACTTCAATGGACTTTTCACGCACATTGAAGCAGCTACAGACCAGTTTACCGTTAAGGAAGGCTTCATCCGGCTGTCCGCGCAACAAGCTAGCTTGCAGTTCAGTGTCTATCGCCTCTTTTTGTAAACAGTCGTCCAGCCATTCGTCCGGTAATGCTGGAAAGTCTTCAGCTAACCACAAGCCAAACTGAAGCTGTTTGTCGTGGGTGGCTAACACCACTAAACCATTGGCACTTTGCATCATGGTGAGCACCCATGCCTGAGGCAAAGCCCCGCGGAGTAAACGGGCCATTGTGGGTACATCCCGATTGCTGGCCACACGCAGCGTTGAACCACCGTCTAGCACCGATTTTGCCCAGTAGTCAAAATGTTCACTAACAATATTGAGCTTGCTGTCGTCGGCAATGATCAGCTGTCCGTTCAGTTCGAAATTGACCGGCGTAAGGTTTACCGCACCGTGCTTCAGTTCTGGCTGGCCAGACAACGGATCGTGTGCCCCATTGAACAGTGCACCGAGGGTAATATTTGAACCCCAGCTTGCCGACCAGTGGATGGGCGCAAAACAGGTTTTACGACGCAGTTGCGCATCTTCAACTACTGGTAAAATAACCGGTTCGCCGGTGTTACAGGCACTGTTCAGTGCCACAAAACTGTTCACTTCAATACCCAATGCTTCTCTGTCTTTGGGATGCAGAGCAAGGGTTGCATGAGGCGCATGTTTCAGTAACTTTGCTGCCTTTCCGGTTCGAGTCATGGTGTGCCACTGGTCACGGCTTCGGCCGGTATTAAGCACAAATGGAAATTCAGCAGAGGTTTGCTGTTCAGGGAGTCGCGGAGTGATAGCAATAAAACGGGCTTTGCCATCGGCAGTAAAGTACTGGCCGTTTTCAAACATGCGCGCCGTGCCTGTTTTGGCAGTATCAGTAACCGGCCATTGCACTGGGCGCAAGTTGTCGTACTCAGCGACAGAAATATGGTTAAAGGCAGACAAATTGAGTGCCCGTTCACGGTCGTTTTCAAATGCCGTTAACTGCGCATGTTCGCGAAAAATGTCTGCTGGATGTTGGTAATTAAACGCGCTTTCAAAGCCAAGTTTTGCTGCCACCAGACTGATTGCTTGCCAGTCATGCTTAGCTTCGCCCGGTGGGGTGAGTAAGCCTCGCTGGCGAGATATCCGTCTTTCTGAGTTGGTTACTGTCCCATTCTTTTCAGACCAGCCGGTGGCCGGTAAGGTAATATGGGCATATTTCAATGTATCGTTTTTCTGAACGATATCAGACACCACCACCATTTCGCATTTGCTCAGGGCCGCTTCAACCTCAGAACGGTTGGGCATACTTACCACTGGGTTAGTTGCCATTATCCAGACAAACTTCACCTTGCCTTCGTTAATACGTTTGAACAGGTCAACGGCTTTAAGGCCGCCCTTTTCTGCAATGGTCGGCGCATCCCAGAAACGCTGAACACGTTCTCTGTGATCTGCATTTTCGATATCCATGTGCGCAGCCAGCATGTTTGCCAAGCCACCTACTTCACGTCCCCCCATGGCGTTAGGCTGACCGGTAATCGAGAATGGACCACTACCTGCTTTACCAATTTTTCCTGACGCCAGGTGGCAGTTGATAATGGCGTTGCCTTTATCCACACCGCTGTTTGACTGATTAATGCCCATGGAGAAAAACGTGATGGCACGCTCGCTATTTAAGAATAGCGAGTAGAACGCTAACACTTCGTGCTCAGGAATGTCGCACTGACTTGCCACTTCGCTAACCGAAAAATCAGCCGCCGCTTTCAGTGCGTCGGTAAAACCGTTTGTCGATGCCTGAATAAACGCGTTATCCAACGCATCGTTTTCGGCGATAAATGTGAGTAATCCGTTGAACAGAACAGCATCAGTACCGGGCTTTAACGCAATATGAAAATCGGCCAGGGTAGCAGAATCGGTAGCCCGGGGATCGACTACCACAACTTTCATATCAGGATTACGACGCTTAGCTCGCTCCATTCTCTGGAACAAAACCGGATGGGTCCACGCCGCGTTACTGCCGGTGAGAATGAGTAAATCGGTTTGCTCGAGGTCGTCATAATTGCAAGGTACGATATCTTCACCAAACGCACGCTTGTAAGCGCCAACAGCAGAAGACATACACAGTCGCGAATTGGTATCGATATTCGCGCTGCCCACATACCCTTTCATCAGCTTGTTTGCTACATAGTAGTCTTCTGTCAGTAATTGCCCAGAAACATACAGAGCAACGGCATCGGGACCGTGTGTTTTAATCACACTCGCCATTTTTTCTGCAATAGCGGTAGTGGCTTCATCCCAACTTGCACGTTCCCCATTGATAGCAGGGAACAATAAACGACCGTTTTCACTATTGGTGTCGAGCAGGTTGGTGCCTTTCACACACAAGCGACCAAAGTTGGCCGGATGCTCCGGCGTACCTGTCAACGACGTCAGTACGGTATTACCGGCTTCCTGCTGCATGGTAATATCCACACCACAACCCACGCCGCAATATGGACAGGTTGTCTGCGCAAGGGAGGGCACACTTTCTGTCGACACGGGAACCGGCTTAACCGGGATAATGTGAGTATGGGTATGATTCATGAACTCGACCTCAACACTGTCAGAATTTTAAAGTGCAACCAGCACCCGACCATCATCGATGCGCACATCGTAGGCGCTGAGGCTCACTTCGTCATTTTCCAGACAACGCCCGGTGACCAGTGAATAGTGCTCTTTATAAAGTGGGGAGGCGACAACAGGCTCGCCGCCAAGAGAACCGACAATACCACGATACATGACGTTAGCCTTGCCGATTGGGTCCCAGTTTGACACCGCGTAAACCGCGATGCCATCTTTGTTTTTCAGTGTGAAAATAGCCACTTGCTGTTCGTCAATCAGCGCGCATACACCGCTGTTTTTCACCAAATCGCTTTCTTCACAGATGTCGTGCCATTGTTGAGTCATTTCTGCTGTTGCCTGCATTGTTGTTCTCCTTAAACCAGTTCAACCGGGATGCGTGATGCACCCGCAATTTTTTCAGCTTCAGTCGCTGGGCGAATTTGGCCACGTTCGTCTACAAACTGAATATTGCTGTCGATGGCTTTGCTGTTAACAAACTGACGGAAACGCTTGCGGGCTTCAGGTGATTCAATGGTGGTTTTCCATTCACACTGGTAAGCGTCTACAACCAGTTGCATTTGCGCTTCCAGCTCGTCACAAATGCCCAGTGAATCATCGATAACCACTGATTTCAGGTAATCCAGACCGCCTTCCAGATTTTCCATCCAGACAGAAGTACGTTGTAAACGGTCGGCGGTTTTCACATAGAACATCAGTACTCGGTCGATGTATTTCACCAGCGTTTCGCTGTCGAGGTCGGTAGCAAAGAGGTCTGCGTGACGCGGTTTCATACCACCGTTTCCGCATACATAGAGGTTCCAACCATTTTCGGTGGCAATAACGCCAATATCTTTACCTTGTGCCTCTGCACACTCACGGGTACAACCAGATACAGCAAATTTAATTTTATGCGGGGCACGTAACCCTTTGTAGCGGTTTTCCAGATCGATGGCCTGGCCTACAGAATCCTGAACACCGTAACGACACCAGGTGCTACCTACACAAGATTTAACGGTACGTAGAGATTTGGCGTAGGCATGACCTGTTTCAAAACCACCCGCTACCAGTTTTTCCCAGATATCAGGTAACTGCTCTACACGTGCGCCGAACAAGTCGATGCGTTGACCACCGGTAATTTTGGTGTACAGACCGTATTCTTTGGCGATTTCACCAATCAGAATGAGTCCTTCAGGTGTAATTTCCCCACCTGGAACACGAGGTACAATCGAGTAAGTACCGTCTTTCTGCATGTTTCCTAGGTAGGTATCGTTGGTATCTTGTAACGGCAGGTTGTTCTGGGTAAGAATGTAATCGTTCCACACCGAAGCCAGCACTGAGCCCACAGCGGGCTTACAAATATCACAACCTAAACCTTCACCGTGCTTTTCGAGCAGTTCATCAAAGCTGTGGATTTCTTCCACTTTAACCATGTGATACAGCTCTTGGCGGGTATAGTTGAAGTGCTCACAAATGGCTTTAGAAACTTCTACGCCACGCTTCTCCAGTTCACCGTCAACCACGTTTTTAAGCAGTGCCGCACAGCCACCACAGCCGGTTGCAGCCTTAGTGCAGGATTTCACTTCACCTACGCTACAGCAACCGCCGTCGATAGCCGCAGTAATATCACCTTTAGAGACGTTGTGGCACGAACATACGGTGGCGGTGTCAGGCAGTGCATCCGCACCCAGGGCTGGCTTCTCGCCGGCAGATGGCAAGATTAACGACTCGGCATGTTCAGGAATATCAATGTCGTTCAGGCTATATTGAAGCAGTGTATCGTAGTCACTGGTGTCACCCACCAGCACAGCACCGATCACTTTCTTCTGTGCACCATCAACGATGAGGCGCTTGTAAATACCTTCAGGCTGGTTGTGATAGGTGTAACTTAAGCTGCCCGCTGTACGGCCGTGGGCATCACCGATTGAACCTACGTCAACGCCCATCAGCTTCAGCTTGGTACTCATATCAGCACCGGCGAATTCCAGATCGCCACCAGTAATATGTGAAACGGCAGCCCGCGCCATTGAGTAACCCGGAGCAACCAAGCCATAAATGCGGCTTTCCCAAAGTGCACATTCACCAATAGCGTATACGTTTGGATCTGAAGTCTGGCACTGGTTATTAATGATAATACCGCCACGCTCGCCAACATCGAGACCCGCTAGGCGACCTAATTGATCGCTAGGGCGAATACCGGCAGAGAACAGAATCATGTCGGTTTCCAGCGCGCTGCCGTCGGCAAATGCCATACGATAACGTGCTTCTTCACCTGCTTCGATAACCTGTGTCGCCTTTTGCGTGTGAACAACCACGCCAAGATCTTCAATTTTATTGCGCAGCAGGTCACCACCCGCTTCGTCGAGCTGAACCGCCATAAGCTGAGGCGCAAATTCAACTACATGAGTTTCGAGGCCGGCTTGCTTTAGTGCATTCGCCGCTTCGAGTCCGAGCAGACCACCGCCCACGACAACACCGGTTTTACTTACTGCCGCAGAAGCTTCAATGGCTTCGAGATCTTCAATAGTACGATATACCAGGCAGTGCTCCTGGTCGTTGCCAGGAATAGGAGGAACAAAAGGATAAGAACCGGTAGCCAATACCAGCACGTCGTAATGGAACGTGCCCTGCGCCGTGCTGACAGACTTATTATCACGGTTAATCTCAGTCACCATGGCGTCGGTGTAGTATTTCACGCCCCAACTGTCGTAAGTGGCTTCATCAGTCATAGCCAGATCTTCAGCGCGACTGCCGCTGAACCACGATGATAAATGAACACGGTCATAAGCCAGACGTTTCTCACCGCTCAATACGATGATTTCGCAGTTTGCGTTGCTGTTTACCAACTGCTCGACGAAATGGTGACCGACCATGCCGTTACCGACAATGACGATTCGCTTGCTAGTCGTTGATGCTGTCATTTCTGAACCCTTATTCTGAGCCATAAAAAAAGCCCACTTTCAGTAAAAACTGAAGGTGGGCTTCTTTGCCTGTTTCGCACTAAACGTGCACAAAATTTTTCTGCATCAGGTTGATGCTGCTAAAGCGGAGAACACGCTATAGATAAGCTTGCGTTACCTGACATTGATACCGGTGGTATCAGTATGATTATTACCTTGCACTAACAGTGCCAATTTTTTCATAACTAAATTTCAATAACTTAGGTCGTCAACCAAAGGGTTCTCCGAAACAAATCGCACTATCAAAATGCATTTGCACCATAAAAATGCAAAGTACCGGGATTAATCTCAGCCTAATTTATCTGTTGCTACACGATAACGAGGATCTTCATTAACGTTAATTTCAACAAACTTATCGGCTTTCTTCAGCAATCCCCGACATTCCTCACTGATGTGACGAATATGCAGTTTCTTGCCCTGTTGTTCATATTTATCAGCCAGGCTGTCCAGCGCATCAATACCGGAGGAATCCCAGATACGGCTGTTATTAAAATCAATGACGACATGCTCGGGATCACCGGCCACATCAAACATTTCTTTAAAATGATGAATTGAGCCGAAGAACACCGGACCGCGTAGTGTATACACTTTCCAACCATCTTCATCGATATGGGTTTTGGCTTCAATATAGCGGGCTGCTTTCCAGGCGAATACCAACGCAGACACAATCACACCCACCACAACCGCAATAGCCAGGTCGGAAATAACCGTCACCGCAGTAACCAGGAACAGAACAAAAGCGTCTTCTTTATTTACGCCACGAATAATGCGGAATGATGCCCATTCAAACGTACCGATTACCACCACGAACATGACACCCACCAGCGCCGCCAGCGGAATCATTTCGATAAGAGGAGCGGCAAACAAAATGAAGCCCAACAGCACGACAGCTGCAGTAATACCCGACAAGCGGCCACGGCCACCAGAATTAATGTTGATCATCGACTGACCAATCATGGCACAACCACCCATGCCACCAAAGAAACCGTTTACGGTGTTCGCCACCCCCTGACCAACACACTCTTTGTTACCACGACCACGGGTGTCGGTGAGTTCGTCAATTAATGTCAGCGTCAGCAGCGATTCAATCAAACCAACCAGACACAAAATCACCGAGGTAGGCAGGATAATCATCAGCGTATCCCAGTTCAGCGGCACCATAGGAATAGCAAATGACGGCAATTCACCGGCCAGGGTTGCCGTGTCTTTCTGATCGGCCGGTAACAGGTCACGGACAAAATCGATAACCGTGCGGGCTTCAAGGTCAAGACCATGCACCAATAGGGTAATGGTAACGATGGCGACCAGCGACGCAGGTACCGCTTTTGTCAGCTTTGGCAGCAGATAAATAATTGCCATGGTGAGCGCGGTAAGCCCCAGCATGATGTAAAGCATGGTGCCTTGCATCCACTCCAGGCCACCGGTAACACTCTGAACTTTAAACTGACCTAACTGGGCCAGGAAAATAACAATGGCAAGGCCATTCACAAAGCCCAACATTACCGGATAAGGCACCAGTCGGATGAATTTGCCAAGACGGAAGATACCGCACAATATCTGCAGGATACCGGCAAGAATGACCGCAGCAAATAAGTACTGCACGCCATGTTGCGCCACCAACGCCACCATGACCACGGCCATCGCACCGGTTGCGCCGGAAATCATTCCCGGGCGACCGCCAATGGCAGAGGTAATGAGGCCCATCATAAAGGCAGCGTACAAACCAATCATTGGCTCAACGCCCGCTACGAATGCGAAGGCTACCGCTTCGGGTACCAAGGCCAGCGCAACAGTAATGCCAGACAGCACATCATTTTTTATGTTGCTGTCTTTGCTATTTATCAGATCAAACATAGGTGTCCAACAGGTTGTGTGATTTAAACAGTGTGGTTAAAAAACGGTCGGCGATTCTATCACCATGCCTCATTAAAATCTTTTAACAAAATGTTAAAAGTCACTTAAGAGACCCATCTAATGTCATGCAAAAGGTACAACGATGCTGTAACGGTTACAGTCGCTCCGAAGATAGAACCTGACACATCGCTGGCTAAAAAACACGCCCATGTTTCTTTTTCCCATACGCTACAAGGGCTAGAGGCGAAGCCAATTTTATCATTTTGATTCGGCATAGTCGCTGCATTGACTCTTATCAACACCTAATCAAACGATTGTGACAACAACATGGAAACCGGTTTACGGCTTAGCATGAAGTATTACCGATAATACTCAGCTGTGCCGGTTTTCTCACTAATAACGCAAAGGGAGTCATTATGGCTATTGTAAAAACAGGTTCAGCGCATTATCAGCCTCTGGGTAAAGACGGTAAAGGCCACGTAAGTTTAGGAAGCGGTGCACTGAGTGATCAACCTTACGGATTTAATACACGCTTCGAAGATAAATCTGGTACTAACCCAGAGGAATTAATTGCCGGTGCGCACAGCAGTTGTTTCGCCATGGCACTTTCATTTGCACTTTCAGATGCAGGTTACAGCGAAGGCGAGTTAAAAGTTGATGCTGCCGTTACCTTAGAAAAAGACGGAGACGGCTTTAAGGTTTCTCAGTCTGCATTGACACTGGAAGCAAAAGTTAGCGGAATCGATGACGACAAGTTTGCTGAAATTGCCAATGGTGCGAAGCAGAACTGCCCAATCTCCAAGCTTCTCAACGCAGAGATTACTCTAGATTACACACTGTCTAACTAACCTAGTGCAATAAACGCTTCAACACTCCGGTTAGTCTGTTGCAGCATTGCAATTCTGCCCGCAGCATTGCAGACTATGCGCTTTTTACAGGCTTTCGGGAGTTAACGTGATTGCATATTTACTTGCCGCCGTCGCTATCATTATCGCTTTTATTATCAATTGGGTAATGCCATTGCCGCTGTGGCGTGCAACCCTTACCTCCTCAATTGCTATTTTCGTAGCAACCACACTTGGACTGCTGTTTTTGCCACTCGGCGTAGATGCCGAACCGGAACAAGTACGCAACTGGGTACTTTCAATTTTACCGTTACTGGGGTTCTTCTCAATTTTGATATCAGTGTTTGTTGGCTGGTTTTTGCATGTGGTGAGAAAATAGAAAAATGGGGCATGCTAAACATGCCCCGAAGCCTCTGGAGTTATCCTCCGAGGGAACACAAGATCGTTTAGTAGGTTTTGTAAGGCAGGAATTTTCCAGACATCACCACTTTCACCCTATCCCCTTTCGGGTCTGGCTCCCGTGTTAAGTCCATTTCGAAATCGATAGCACTCATAATGCCGTCACCAAACTCCTCATGGATGAGCTCTTTTAACGTTGTGCCATACACATTCACCAATTCGTACCAACGATAAATCAATGGATCGGTAGGTACTGCTGTAGGCAAAGAGCCTTTGTAAGGTGCTATTTGAAGCCATGCAACGGCCTCCTCGGATAAATCGAACAACGTGCCTACGGCTTCAGCCTGAGTTTTCGTCATGGCCATCTGCCCCAAACAGGCTGCCGTACTCCATTCTTTTGATTCACCAATTACTTCGGCGGCCTGGGACCATTTGATTTGCTTGCTCACTTTCGCGCTCATAATCATGGCGGTGACTTGCTGTCTATCAGTAATCATTGGTTGCTCCATTTTCAGGTTATTGGAATTTCTCAAAGAGAAGAAATAGCACCAGGCATAACAACACCGCACTTACCCCCTGCCAAAAAGCAACGGGATTACGCTTTAATAATGGCGGGCGCTCGCGGCGCAGAAATGCTGGATTCGGATGATGAAGTTCGTGTATGAATTCCGACAATACGTCGTAACGTTTTACCGGATTGGGTTGTAGCGCCCGCTTTAATGTGTGATCAAGCCAAAAAGGAATGCTTCGGTCGGCATCGAGGACACTGGCGTACTTCAATTTGCGCTGAGCGGTGACGCTACGACACTTCGCCACATTAATTCCATAAGGATACCGCCCGCTCAGCATGTAGTAGGTCATAACCGCTAAAGAGAACTGATCTGAATATTCGCTCCCGGCCTGACCAAGAAAATACTCCGGTGCGGCGTAAATCGCGGTGCCAGGAACCACGTCTTCACTGTCGATAAACTCGTTAATGCCCGCCACTGACGCGGCCCCCAAATCAATCAGGGTAACGGCACTGTGTTCGTTTACCATGACATTTTCAGGGCGTAAATCTCTGTGCAACACGTCTTTTCGGTGTAGCGCCATTAATGCGCGCGCCACTTGCTCAATGATGAGGCGAACGGTGTCTAGATCCGGTTGCGGGTTATCTTCCAGCCATTGCGCCAGTGATTTACCCGCCACGTAATCCGTTACGCTATAGAACGCCGTTTTGCCAAAGCGTTGCTCTGGCGCCCCCACCACATAACGGGATTTCACCCGGCGAGCTATCCATTCCTCCATTCTGAATGCATCGAGATGCGCTTCCTGGCCAGCCATTTCAATAGAGGGCGCTTTGACCACCACCAGCTTGTTTGAAACCGTGTCATTCGCGAGATAAACGTGACTACGGGCGCTGCTGTGCAGCACTCTTAATACATCAAACTGGTCAATTTTATTACCCACTTCCAACACTGGCGGAATAGGTAATTCATCATTGCCGGTAATTATCTGTAAAGTTTGCTGTAACGGCACGTCATTGACCCAAACCACCTGAGCGGTAAGATTATCGGTGCTGCCGTTACCGAACGCGGTTTCCACCAACATTTGAGCAGCGAGTTCAGGCGCATGCCGATTACCGTGGACAATTTGACAGATTGCCCCATCATCAACGTGTTCATAAACGCCATCGGTTATTAAAATGAAGCAATCACCCTGCGCCGTGCGACGACTACTCACATCAATTTTTACGTCGTGATGCACACCAAGGGCATTTGCTAAATAGTGCTGTTGGCTGTTTACATACTCTCGGTGTTCATGGGTGAGTTGCTCAAGCACCCTACCCCGTAACCGATAAATTCGGGCATCCCCCAGGTGGAAACTGTGCACGAGATCATGTTTAAAAATAAGCGCGCTGAAGGTGCACACGTAACCTTTATCTGGTTCGCCAGCAAACTGTGAGTTGTGCGTTTGCCCGAGCAGCCAACGGTTAACAGCCTTTATAACCTGTTCTGCCGCTTTGGGAACTGACCAGGTATCAGAGGTACAAAAGTAATCTTCGAGGAATTGTTTGACTGAAACCTGACTGGCGATATGGCTAACGGAACTGGTGCTGATGCCATCGGCCAGTGCAACGGCAGCCCCTTTGAAGGTGAGCAAGTCGCCCGCGGGAAGCCTGAATCCATAACTGTCTTGGTTTTCAGGCTTTTCGCCGGCACTCGAGAATTGTCCAATCGATAACTGAAGCATAGAAAAGCCGGCCTTTTGGCCGGCTACTGTCTTTATACTAAAGCTGGTTTTGAGTCGTCGTCAGAAGACGCAGACACTGGCGCAGATTGCGCTGCCAGTTTACGTTTTGGTGCAGTGCGATAATGTGTGGTGTAAAGCGTTAAGCCAGTAAATGCCAAACCACCCACTAAGTTACCCAGCGCAGTTGGGATCTCATTCCACAGGAAGTAATCCATGATTGAGAAATCACCACCCATGATCAGGCCGAATGGGAACAGGAACATGTTAACCACTGAGTGCTCAAAGCCCATGAAGAAGAACAGCATGATAGGCATCCACATAGCCAGTACTTTACCACTTACCGACGTAGAAACCATGGCGCCCACTACGCCCAGAGATACCATCCAGTTACACAGCATGCCGCGAATGAAAATGGTCAGCCAGCCTTCCATACCATATTGTGCATAACCCAGGGTACGCGCTTCACCAATACCGGACACTTTAGTGGCAATAGCGCCGCCGTCAGTGTTGTAGCCCATGGTAAAGATAAAAGACATCAGGAACGCTACGGTTAGTGCACCGGCAAAGTTGCCGCAGAAAACCAGGCCCCAGTTACGGAAAATCTGTGACCAGGTAACACCGGGGCGTTTTGCCAACCAGGCCAATGGCGTAAGCATGAATACACCGGTCAGCAAGTCAAATCCCATCAGGTACAGCATACAAAAGCCAACTGGGAACAGTACTGCTCCAATCAGAAACACACCGGTTTGAACCGCAATAGTAATGGCAAAAACCGCCGCCAGCGCCAAAATAGCACCTGCCATATAAGCACGAATCAGAGTATCTCGGGTAGACATGTATATTTTGGATTCACCCGCATCTACCATCTTTGTTACAAATTCATTAGGAAGTAAGTAAGCCATTTTAATTACCTATTAATGTTTCAGGGTTAAGTAAATTGCTACTTACAACAAAATGCGGGCACAAAAAAACGCCCAACCATGCACCGCTTCCGGTGTGGTATTGGACGTCATTATCCAAAATTACATTTTGTTGTACGCAACATTGCGTCGTCGAATATTCCAATACAATTTCAGGGCCAGAAATAAAAATGCGCATAAATTCATTTACTTAGAGCAAAATACAACCACTATTACACTTTCTATGTTTCCTTCCCTGCACCACGGAAAACCAACCAGCGCACCAATAAGATCCAGAATCGTGAAATAAAACGCCCACTTGCTCTTTAGAATACACGCCAAAATATTTATCGTTCCGTTATAGCCCTTGTTATTCGCATATAAGGTAAACCTGTTTAATACTGGAACGAGCTTTGCTACCATTTAATTACACCGCAACGTCATTCAGACACCTTATCGGACACCACTATGGCTGTAATCAGTGACGCCACTAAGCGATTTCTGCTTGCTGCGAAACATGCCGAGATTAAAGCGCTCAATCAACTCGCCTCTAACTGTAAGCTCGTAACATCGGTTAAAGATGTTATTCACCAACTGCAGCGAGAACGGGGGATCAGCAACATTTTCCTGGCCTCTGGCGGAGAGCGCTTCGAACAGCAACGTCTTCAACAAATAGAAGACAGCAATCAGGTTGAACAGAATTTACGAAGCTTACTTAAGTCGCTTTATATGAGCGGAGATGAGAGCGCAGCCAATATGCGCTTGTTGGTAAGCATTAGCATGGCTCTGCAAGGGCTCGATAACTTATCCTCGTTGCGCGAAAAAATCGGTGAGCAGCATTTAACCTCACTTGCGTCCACTCAAGCTTATTGTCGTCTTATCAGCGGGCTTTTGTCGGTGATTTTCGAAGCCGCTGACGTCGCCAGTGACCCCGATATTACACGCCAACTCGTGGCCTTATTTAATTTTCTTCAGGGGAAGGAATTTTCAGGGCAAGAGCGGGCATGGGGAGCCATTGGCTTCGCCGAAACCCATTTCAGCGTGGGTCTGTGTGACAAACTGCATCACTTGCAACAGGCGCAGCAGCACAGTTTTGATGTATTTGCAGCCTTCGCAGAAAAACATGCGAATCAGCAATGGAAAACCATTGAGTCCAGTCAAACCCAAACTGATCTTGAGCGCCTTCGTGCAATGATCGACCAGCTTGCAGACGGCAGCCCTATAGACGGGCAGCTCAGCGAAGTGTGGTACGACATCGCCACATCGCGAATAGACGCCATGCAAAGCGTTGAGGAACTGCTTACCGATCGACTAACCTCGCTGGCCTCTGCACTGGTAGAGCGGGCAGATGCCGAGCTGAAAAACCATCATAAACGAATCAAAACCCTCGAGCAGGAACCGGCAGCTTCCGGTACACCTCTCACCATGCTATTTGATCCGCAAATGCCTGGACTTAAAGGCTCAGAACCTTTTGGCGACGAAATTATAGCGAATGCAGAGAACCTGTCGGCCCATCGTTCTTTTTACGATTTGCTTTGTGAGCAGTCACAGCATATCAAGAAGATGTCCGTTGAATTAGACGAAGCGCGCCAGGCCATTACCGATCAGAAATGTATCGATAGGGCGAAATTGCTGGTCATGCAGCAGTGGGGCATGACTGAAGATCAGGCCTACCGGCGTTTACAAAAGACCGCAATGGATCAAAACTGTAAACTCATCGATGTGGCCGAAAGAGTAGTCAGAGCCACCAAAAAAGTAAAAGCCTGAATACCAGATTTGCCTTGATTTTAAGCTGATTTGCTCTGAACAAGTTTGCTCATAAGCAAACTGCAGAGGCAGAACCAGCCTAAGCCTGCGCTCCAGCCAGCCAGAATATCGGTGGGCCAGTGAACGCCAAGAAATACTCTGCTTATTCCCACCAGCATCACAATAATAACCGCAGTACCTACAAAGCAACGTCGTAAAATGCGCTCCTTAACCAATTGCAAAGCCAGGCTGGTTAAGCAGGCATAGGTCAATGAGGAGCTCATGGCATGCCCTGACGGAAAGCTGCTTGTGTACACTTTCGTAATATGCGGCACCAATTCGGGGCGAGGTCGGTGAAATCCATATTTGAGCGCGAAACTGAATGCTATTCCGCTGATTATCGTAATCAAAATAAACAGGGCTTTATCTCGATGCCCTTTTTCTGCACAAGTTATTGCCGCAAGCGCTGTAAGCAGTAAAAGAAACCAGTTACTTCCTAATGTAGTGATATCGCGAAAGTGCACAGCCAACCATTCCGGCCCTATTGGCTTGGCGGGATCAACGGCACTACGGAAATAGAGCATAATGCTTTTATCCAGTGCGGGAATAGGTTGATAATGGGTCCATACTGCCAGCAGCGAGAGTAATACAATGCTTGCCAGCAGCAGTAACCTATACCTGTTCATGTGCGATGCTTTGTGCTGAAAAGAGATAACAAATGTCCTGCGCGTTTTTTCCTTTATTCCCTTACAAAGCGCATTCAGATCCATTCATCACTCAAGAATATGGGAATTGATTAAGCTGAAACAGCAGAGATAAGCCACGACAGTCACAGAAATGAATAGGCGAAAGTTGATATAATGTACCTATTCCGACTTTCTTTGTGCCATCCATGTTCTCATTTATTACTTCCACGTTGCTACCCGTTCTCTTGCTATTGCTACTGGGCTGGCTGTTTTTCCGTATTAAGTTGGTAGACGAAAACTTTGTTGAAACCGGCTCCAAGCTGGTATTCAAAGTCGCGCTGCCGGCGTTGCTGTTTCTGTCTATCAGTCAGGCTGACTTTAGTCATGCCGCCAACTTGCCTTTAATTGGTGTCGGGATGGCAGGAACACTCATTATGACGGCACTGCTGGTTCTCGCGGCGCGCCAGACAGTACGCCCTTATCAGTCACGGGGCGTGGTGGTGCAAGGCGGCTTTCGAGCCAATATGGGCATTATAGGTCTGGCATATTGTGCCAACACCTACGGTCAGGATGGGCTGGCAGCAGCATCAGTCTATTTGGGCTGTATTACGATTCTGTTTAATATTCTTTCAGTGATGGTGCTGAACTTTTATCAACCCGGAAAGCGTTCGGTGATGGAGCAAGTAAAAGGCATCACCCGCAATCCGTTGATTATTTCCATTGTCATTGCGCTGCCGTTTTCCTATTTTTCCTGGCACCTGCCTGAGGCTGTTACCCGTACCGGCGAATACTTTGCACAGCTCACTCTGCCACTGGCACTACTGTGCACTGGCGCATCACTGCAATTTCGCTCGTTCTCTGCCGATTGGTACAACATTACCTTAAGCACTATCAGCAAGTGTGTGTTGTATCCGGCACTCATGGTTGGCTTGGCCTATGCGGCTGGGTTTACCGGCATGAGCCTTGGCATTGTTCTTTTACTGTCGATTGCGCCAACCGCAGCAGCCAGTTATGTGATGGTACGCAGTATGGGTGGCGATCACCGCCTGGCAGCCAGTATTATTGCGGTATCAACACTGTTCTCTCTACCGGTTACAGCGGTCGCTTTTGGTACCCTGAGCGCCTGGCACCTGGTGTAACGCAGTTTTATGACCAGTCACTAACGAACTGACTGATCCTAGCCCAAACAAAAAAAGCGCATCATTTCACAATGATGCGCTTTTTTGATTACCGATAATAAATCGACTTATTTAGTGCCCGTAGATGCCTGAAACGCTTCCGTCGCGCCTTGAACAGCATTCAGTCGGTCTGCCCATGGATCTTGGCCGTGTACAGCTTCGGCATCCATGTTGAAGTGCATCATGTTATGTTGCTCGCCATCGTAAGGTTTCCACTCTGGCAGTCTGGTCACATTCGGATCGCCATTTTCAATAAAGCTCACCACATAGCTGAATACCAGGTCAGCCGCAGCGGCATCTTTTTCGGTAAATTCGGGATATTTCACGTCTTCCGTTTTAAAGAAAAATGGAATTTCCGCCGCATGGGGAGTGCCTTTTCCATCACGTACACTCTCTGCCACATAGTCATAGCGATACAAGTAGGCGTTTTCGTCCATCTGTGTCATCTGTTGAGCGACAAAGCGAGCAGGCTCTTGCATTGTGAAGTCCTGGCCCACGCTGGCAACCAGTGTTTGCAAGTCGGCGCTTCCATCTGGATCGTAAGCATCGCGGGCAGCCTGAGCGAATTCACCAAAAGAAGCGAACAAGGCATCTTTGTCAGGGAAGCTTGCAAAACCGATATCCTGACTGGTGGTGCCTACCATTACTGGCACTTTAGCCACTTTGCCTTCTTCCAGCATCGTTTGCGTTGCGCCCTGCACAATTTCACCATCGTTAACCGGGCCACCATAAGTGACTACGCCACCCTGCGGCATAAACAGCGCCATCAAATTCAAACCATCGACAACTTGCTCTTCAGGTAATGCGCGCAATGCAGCCAATGCCTCAGGGCCTGTGCCTTCGATCCCATGTTTTTCAGCGAAGTTCACACCAATCTGCTCCAGCGAAGGCTGACCATTGCTGTCTTTATCCAGATAACGCTCGCCCATTAAAGAACGACCGCCACCCGACATAATGATTGCACGCTGGAAAGTGCCTCGCGCGCTAGGTGTTTGCATGAGGTTGTGCACCGAGCCGCCCCCAGCAGATTCACCCATAATAGTCACTTGACTCGCATCACCGCCGAACGCTTCAACGTTTTCCTGTACCCACTTCATCGCCGCGATCTGATCTTCAAAGCCATAGTTGCCCAGCGGGCCTTCTTTTGCAGCAGATAAGGCAGGATGTGCGAAAAAGCCAAAACGTCCAAGTCGGTAGTTAAAGCTAACAAATACCACACCCGCACGGGCGAATTCACTGCCATCGTAAGTGGCTGGCGATGCACCGCCATTAACGTAGCCACCACCGTGGATCCAAACCACAACAGGGCGTTTACCCTCGCCTGGCTGCGGCGCCCATACATTCACATATAAACAGTCTTCCGCTGGCTCTTTACCCAAAGGAGCAGCATCACTTGGGAACGGTTTCTGTGCGCAGTCATTGCCGTAGTCGGTAGTCGCTTTCACGCCGTCCCAATCTGCAACCGGTTGTGGTGAACGCCAGCGGTTTTCACCCACTGGCGGCTTAGCATAAGGAATGCCTTTGAAAACAAGAATGTCATCGTCTTTCACCCCTTCAATGGTGCCATTAGCAATACTAACCTGGGTGTCATTCATCGGCGCACTCGCTTCTGGCTGTTCTGCTGCCTGCTCACCACAGGCTGACAACATCACCGCTGCAATCGCTGACAAAGTAAATACACGTGTTTTCATAGCAACTTTCCTTATTCTAATTATGGGTTAGCCTAACGCACTCAAATGGCACAAACCACGTACCGCATCTTCAAACGGTGTTTCCGTTACATCTACTTCCACGTAGCGATATTTCACGTTCTGTTTATTAAGCAGTTTCACAATAGCCGGGAAGTCGCTTTTGCCATCGCCCGGTGTACCAATGCGTGCCATTTCAGGAATGATAAATCGCGGATCGTCAGTAAGCGGCAGTGAGCCATTGTAGTCTTTCATATGACAGCCAATCACGCGGCCTTCGTATTTCTTCAGCATAGCAACAGGATCGTGTCCGGCAGCCGAAACCCAGCCTAAATCTAACTCGATTTTTACCAGTTCAGGATCGGTGTTTTCCATCATGATGTCGAAAATAAGCTGGCCATCCACTTTATCAAATTCAAAATTATGATTGTGGTAAGCAAACTTAAAGCCCAAATCCTTCATGGTTTGGCCACGTTTATTTAAGCGTGCCGCAATGGCTTTTACTTCTTCAACCGTTGAAGGCTGGTTCAACGTCACTTTGCCATCAGCAAAGCTTAAAAACTCACCCGCCATCGGTTCGATAAAGTAGTCGATATCCAGCTTTTCACCCATTTCACGAATGTAGTCGATATCTTCCAAATCTGAATTGATATGAACGGATGGCACGCTGAGTTTATATTCTTTCAGCATTGCCGCCATGTCATCGACACTCAAACCAAACAGCGGCGCACCTTCAGCGGTAACCGAGCCACCAACGCCAAACAGTTCAAGTTGTTTAAAGCCCGCTGCAGCCAGCTTTTTCACCGTGCCTTTGAAGTCTTTCGCCAGCATGTCACGTACCATGTACATCTGAATGCCGTAAGGACGGGTACCCGTAGCACCACAGCCTGCGGTCATAGAATGCGCCATTGCGCCCGGCACGGCCATCAAACCCGCTACCGCTGCCCCAGCTTTCAAAAAGTGTCGACGTGAAAGTGACGATGTCATGTTTGTTTCCCTTATCAATAACTCTGCACTTAAGTGCCACTTCGGCCATGCGCAAAGAAGTTAATTAAATGTTATCAACCTATAGATTGCCTACATTAGTGACATCGATATCATTTTACAACTGTTGTTTTGCGAAATTCCGATAAATGGCAGAGAAAAGGGGTTTATGGCAGATGACTACTGGTACAACTAAGATTTTGCTAGCCAATGTTGAAAGTTGAGATACCTCTAACCCACTGATATATAGACCGTTCAAAAAACAAATGGATAGCAGTATGCAAGGAAGATGTTTTAAGTGGTTTGTTGTAATTTTCGCATTATCCACATTAGTGACGGGCTGTGGCGCAAATAAAAGAAAACAAAATAGAAAGCCCTGTACCCGCCTCAAAAATATTCTCTAATCAGCAGTATCGTTCACCCAGGCTTTCACCAGATGCAAGCTATGTGGCCGTGTTTGAATATAATGATGGTAGCCCTCGCGTTGGCCTCATTGAACGTGAGTCAGACAACTTCATTCCGGTAGCGGACCTGGGTGAAGGCGGCCAGCTGATCAATCATTTCTGGCTCTCCGCGAACAAGTTGTATCTTGAGGTATCAGTAATCGCAAAAGAGCGGCGTATTGAAGCAACGACCATCATTGAAATAAACGTTAATGATGATGGCATGCCGTCGTTATCGCCCCACCAAATTCGTCAACCCGGATATGTACTCGGTCGCGCTCACTCTGCTTCCGAGAAACTCGTATTTGCGCATAAACCTCCAGAAGGTAAAACCAGAATATTTGTCACAGATCCCATGGCGTTAACCCAAGTCGATTGGCAAGGCGAGGACGAAATTGACGGACTCATTGATGAGTCAGTCTTTTATTTCTATGACTCACCATCAGACCAATTGCTCAGTTTAAGTTACGACAGTGAAGCTTCTACATTTTCAATGAAATACCGCACTTTGCGTGGGACGCAATGGCACACGTTGCTGGAAGATTTTAACACTGAATATAGCTTTAAACCCATGGGGTTTATCGACGAGAACAACCTGGCCGTACTCAGTGACATATCTACCGACAAGATTGCACTGTACCGGTATAACATCCCCACAAAAACCTTTGGCGAAGTATTATACGAGCACGAAAGCTACGACCTGCTATCTGCCGAAGTCAATTATGAAACAGGAGAACCGACTTCTGTTACATACTATAAAGGTGGCGAACTCACCGTTGAATACCTTAATTCCGTACACAGTTACCGACAGTCTGTACTGAATGCTAACTTAAATGGACGCAATGCTATTCTGGTTGATTATAGTGCCGAAGCGGACGTGTATGTTGTTGCAGCCTACGCCCCTGATGCGCCAGCCGATCTCTACGTTTACGATGTACAGAACAAAGTCGCAAGCTTACTGTTTTCCGTTCAACCTGATTTAGATGAATATCGCTTCTCTGCAGCACAACTGCTCACTTTTGAATCCTCATCGAATCAAATTGAGTCTTACTTTTATCCCGCAGTTGGTGAGGACAACAATACACTTTTGGTAATGCCTCACGGTGGACCGATTGGTGTACGCGACACGGCCGACTTCAACCGTGTTGTACAGTTTTATACCACCCGCGGATATGCCGTTTTACAAGTCAACTTTCATGGTTCATTTGGCTTCGGCAAGGCTTTCAGAGAAGGCGGCGTTGGCGAGTTTGGCCAGCAAATAGAACGTGACATCGTGCAGGCTATTTCACAACTTGAACAACATCACTCTTTTGAAAATAGCTGTGCTATGGGAGCCAGTTACGGTGGCTATTCAGCGCTTATGCTCAGCATTCTACATCCAGATCTAGTGGATTGCGTAGTAGCGCGATTCGGCATATATGACTTGCCACTGGTTTTTAATCAAAGCAACGTGAAAACCAGCGAAGAATGGTTAAAGAAAGTTGAAAATACAATTGGGGAATACGATGAGAACCTGTTCGATATTTCTCCCCTATATTTGGCAGAAAAAATCGCTAAACCCTTATTGCTTACAGCAGGCTACGAAGATGATGTTGCAGCATTCGAACATACTCAACGTTTGGATTATGTGCTGACCAAGCTCGGAATTCCTTTCGAACGGGCTTACTACAAACATACCGGTCACGGCCATTCAATTTGGAGTGGCGATCAACACGAACATGTATTGATTGACGACTTTATCCGCCGCCAATTATCGATTCCTCCACTACCTATTAAAACGGTCAACAAAGCGCAACAAAAGTTACTCGCTGAGGATTTGCTTTTAGTGGCGAATGGTTTCTCAAGAGATAATCGCGTAGATAAAGACGAAAAAAGAGCGGCTTATTTTTATGAGCAAGCCGCAACTACCGGCCAACCTGAGGCATTATTACAGCTCGCACTAAGCCAACTCTCTGCGAAAGAATCCGTGTCATCAATACCGGATACCATTGCGCTGCTTAAGCAGGCTGCTGAGTTAGGGAATGCTGATGCGGCTTATCAACTCACTTACCGGTATCTGTTCGATTATAGATTCGGTGCACCACAGCCTTTGCTGGCTAAAACATTTCTCGATAAATCCATCGCACTAGATAACAGTTACCGTACCACGCTGCTAACGCAATTTTGGGATTGCCTCTGGACAAAAGGAGGAACGAAACAGTGTTTGTCTGCAATGAAGTCGGTGCCGAAAGCTCAAGATGATCAATACCAATACTTATTTAAAAACATTGTTGCTGAACTCGTAACCAGACTTGAGGGCGATAGCGATAGTATTGAAGTATTAATGAAGGAATACGCCAATATTGCGCCTAGCAGCACACTCATTGATAAAATCGAAAGTGGCCTATTCAGCAAACTGGCAAATGGTGAGGAAGCTTTCAGCTCTGTTGAAGGTTTATCTTTGCAGCCGGGAGACCGAGTAGCCATCGACTATAAACTTTCCACCAGCAATATGTTTAGAGCCGCCGATCAACCGCTTGGTGTGGTTATTGAATGGCACGGTGTAAAAGCAAATGGCGAAGTCAGTATATTAGAGCGCACATTTTTTTATAACTACCCACGCTACCATTCTATACTCAGAAAAACACGTTTCCATAGTTCCCATGTTTTAGATACATACAATCAGCAGTTTACCGACATCAAGGTAGTGCTGAAAGACATCTATAACAAGCCGCAGCTTAGCGAAACCTTTAATTTGCACTAGGTGAATTTGAGAGGGCACAATCTAGCAGAGGCTACCAGGGGAACTTGAAGTTCCTTAGGAAGTGGACCTTCCTCCTGGTTATATCTCAAGCAAACTCATTAAATCGGGGCATTCAGCGAACTCAGGAATGCCCTTTGCAACACTTTACTCTTCAGTAACTTAGAGCAATGACATCAATTTTTGACGAAGAAATAAGTATATTTTTATCAGCCGCTCTATTTGCGTTTAATTAAGCAAAAATACTTTTTACCGCGCTGAAGTAGCCAGTATTCGTCAAAAAGTGGAAAACCCAGCCGCGCATTTCCGGATATAACTTTCTCACCGTTAACGCTAATAGCTTTATCTTCGATGAGCTCTCTAGCAATACGTCTTGACTTAGCAAACCCTGATTCGATTAACAGTTCGACAAGGTTTAGCTGAGGTGTCTCAATTGTACGCATTCCATCTAACTCTAGCTGTTTTATTTCACTGTAGCTGAGCTTCTCAACCCCACCTGTAAATAATGCTTCCGTTATGCGCTCTGCGCTTTGAAGCCCAGCCTCACCATGCACAAAACGTGTAATGTGTTGCGCAAGGATCTTTTGTGATTGGGGTTTGCCCTGGGCCTTTTTATCTTCCCATTCGAGTTTATCGATTTCATCACAAGGAAGGAGTGTGTAATACCGAAGGAGATTAAACACATCGGCATCGGATGTGGATAACCAAAACTGATAAAACATGTATGGTGAGGTTTTTTCTGGATCAAGCCAAATGGTTCCACTTTCTGTCTTTCCGAATTTCGTACCGTCTGATTTGG
The DNA here is from genome assembly GCF_056159945.1 of Alteromonas sp. ABH2_165. NCBI lineage: Bacteria > Pseudomonadati > Pseudomonadota > Gammaproteobacteria > Alteromonadales > Alteromonadaceae > Alteromonas > Alteromonas sp. ABH2_165. The sequence goes on along the minus strand of NZ_JBSWWF010000006.1, from coordinate 113,377 downwards.
TTATCAAAGGTAAAGTCAAACCAAATACTTGCTTGCGATTTTGACGACGAGTGAGGTCAATACCACTGACGATATTTCCCCACTGATCATTGCCTCCGATTTGTAAGCTGCAATCATATTCTCGATTCAGTACTGAAAAGTCATAGGACTGGAGTAAATTGTAGCTAAACTCGGTAAAGGTAATGCCTTGTTCTGGCCTTTTCAAACGTTGCCTTACAGACTCACGGCTTATCATAGTATTAATTGAAAAATGCTTACCAATATCGCGAAAAAAATCGATAACGTTAATATTACTCATCCAGTCTGCGTTATTGACGATTGTCACTGGCTCGCTTAGATGCGGCGCTAACAGCTGTTCAATTTGATTGATGAGAGCATTGACCCACCCTGCAACCTTTTCTGCAGAATTCAAACTACGCTCTTCCGCTTTAAAACTTGGATCGCCTATCATGCCAGTAGCCCCACCTATCAGTGCTATTACATGGTGGCCGGCATCTTGGAAGCGTTTAAGCATAATCAGTGGAACTAAATGTCCAATGTGTAAGCTACCTGCAGTAGGATCGAAACCGCAGTACACCGTTTGTGTCCGATTAAGTTGTTGCTCTATTTGGTCTAAATTACTGGCTTGAGCAATTAGCCCGCGCATCTGTAGTTCTTGAATTAATGTCATCACTAAGGTCTCGTCCGTATGAATAATGTGATGTACAGACTACGAGTCGAAACTTTTTCCTGATATATCCTTAAAGGGACAAAAGCTCAAATTAGTGAGTAATTATATGGTTAAGAAAAATTTGGAAAAGCTCACTGAGAGATGACACCCGAAGCTGGGTATAGATGCGCTTGCGGTGGTTTTTCACTGTTCCTTCCGCAATAGCTAATTGCACAGCAATTTCTTTAGAATCAAGCCCTTTTAATATTAAGCGGACAATTTGTTTTTCTCTTTTTGAAAGTAATCCATCGCCAAAAGTAAGCAGGCCATGCTCAAGCCACTCCCGTCTTTTTAAGGAGTAAGACTCCGGCGATAAGACCGGTTCAGCGAGTAAAAACTCTTTTTGTTTCCAGTGTTGCTGACAAAGCGATTGGATGACAGAGAAATATGACCTTAAGGTTTCGATGTTTGACAACGAAAATGGTTTACCCTTTTGGGTAGAGCCTAGATAAATAGCTACCCAGCGACTTGGTTCAACCTCTATAAGTATACATAGCTCATCTTCCCAGCCCGTTTGCTGGTAGAACTGATTGATATATGTTTGATAATCAGTATCTAGCCTGATTACGTCTTTTAATAAGAAAACGCCTTGCTGTTCAACGGAAGTTAAATGCTTATGAAACGGATCATTCTGAAAAGCGTTTGTGATGTAGCGCTCGAAAAGCAATTCTCGATTACTCTTGATGGAATCGTACAGATAAATTGGATGCTTGCCATTACGTAAACCAAGAATCACTGCGCAGTCGTAACTCACTACCGAATCGAATAACGCCATCAATGCAGAGGTGAAATTTGTTGATTTTAGAGACGATATGACATTAGCAAGCAGGCTATTAATTTGTGATTCTGGCATAACACCCAAAACGAATAATCAAGACTTTCAATTTCCCGTAGCTACCGTAAATGCGCAAAGTTAAACCTAACCGCTGGATGGGTGAAACCAAATGCCTCTACCCCAGCTTACTGCCGCCGAGGCAGTTTGGTGAGGCGTTTACGCTGCCGCCTCTGGCTTCCCATTCTTCTGGTGTGTAGGTGTGCATCGCTAACGCATGTACCGGGCCTTGTAAGGCTTCGGCCAGCAAACCGTTTACTTTTTGGTGTCGTGGTACCCGGCGCACGTTTTCAAAATCGCTGGTGACTACAGTAACTTTAAAGTGGCTTTGCGCGCCCGGTGGTACATTGTGCATATGACTTTCATCCAGCACTTCCAGGTACACAGGCGACAGGGCTTCTGTTAATTGCTGTTCTATAAAGGCTTTTACGTCAACCATGATTACTCCGGTGTAGCAGGATAAATATAACGAAATGTAAGGTTGATTCTACCACCGATACTACGGCTCGTCTTGTTGATACCGTGCAGATAATTACGCTGGGTATCACCGCGCATTATTAGCAAAGAGCCATGTTCCAGATTAATGCGTGTGGTTTCTTTCGTTTGCTTGTGGCGGAATATAAAGGGGCGCCCTTCGCCCAGGGTTAATGAAGCAATAACCGGTTGCACGCCCAATTCAGGTTCATCATCGGCATGCATGCCCATGCTGTCTTGTCCGTGTCGATACCAGTTTGCAAGTACGCTGTTAAAGCGGCAACCGGCTGTTTTTTCGCAGCGCGAACGCAGGTTTTGCAATTCCGTTGTCCATTCCTTGGGCACCATGGTGAGTCCAGAGTAGGTGTATTGGGTGGTCAAATCACCATACCAGGCCTGCAGGCGGGGAATTTTCACCGGCTTGCCAAACAGTTTAATGGTATCCTGTGACCAGCTTAATGATGATGCCAACGCATGATAAAACGCAGTGGCCTCTTGATCTGCTAGCCAGCGGGGCATGTAAACCACATCAGCCCCCGGCAGCGGAATCATTTGAGGCTGCGAAGCGTGTTCACTGTCATCATCGAAAAATGAAAATTGCATAAACCTGGAACCTGTTAACCATACCCATGAGCGACAACACCGTTTTCGCATTTCGCGACCGCAAACTTAAACTTATCCGCCACCCCGCCAAACACCAGCATGTGAGTTTGCAGGCCTGGGACAGTGCAGATGAGCTGATTATTGATCACATTGCTGAAACCCAGTCTTCATCTTTGGGCAAATGTATCATATTCAATGACGATTTCGGGGCGCTGGGTTGCTGGTATGCCGAGCAGTCGCCTCACTGGGTGTCAGATTCGTGGATTTCGCACCGTTCGCTGGAAGATAATCTGGTGGTAAACGGCTTCGAAGAAAGCCTTTCTGCGGAAGGTTTGGTAAGTGCGCCTGTAATTGCTGCAGACTGTCTGGCCGCGCTGCCAGATAAACCCGATACCATCGTGTTGAAAATCCCTCGGGCACTGGCATTGCTTGAGCATCAGCTAATTATGTTGCAACAAGTCATTACACCTGACACGCGCATCATTGCTGGGGCGAAAGCAAAAACCATCACGAAAAACGTGTTGGAACTGTTCGAGCGTTATATTGGCGAAACGAAAACGTCGTTAGCAAAGAAAAAGTCTCGCTTAATTTTTTCTACACCTGATGCCGCCAAGCTCAACGTCCCTGCAACATCGCCTTACCCGACTCGTTGGTCCGTTCGTACTCAAAACGGTTTAAATGTGTCTGTGGCAAACCATGCGAATGTGTTCTCCCGCCAATCGCTGGATATCGGTGCCCGTTTCATGTTGGAACACATGAATGTGACCAACAATGAGCGTGTTATTGATCTTGGCTGCGGTAACGGCGTGCTTGGGCTCAACGCGCTCTCGCTGGCCCCGGAAGCCCGCATTACGTTTGTTGATGAGTCTTTCATGGCCCTGGCGTCGGCAAAGCTGAATGTGCAAGAAAATTTTCCTGATGCGCTGGAGCGCTGTGAGTTTGTGCCCTCGAACTGTCTTGATGCAATAAGGCAGCGTGGCGACGGCGGTTATAGCAAGGTATTCTGCAATCCTCCATTCCACCAGCAAAATGCCATTACCGATCATATTGCCTGGCAAATGTTTACCGACGCTAAAGATTGTCTCGCCCGTGGCGGCCATCTTGTGGTGGTAGGCAACCGCCATCTTGATTACCATATAAAATTAAAGCGGATCTTCGGCGGCGTGAGTCAGCTTGCCAGTCACCAGAAGTTCGTGATTCTCAACTCAGCTAAACGTTAAGGGAGTTCACTATGTTACGTACGTTGTTTCTGGCTTTAGTGCTGATCACCACCTCTGCGGTGGCTGCGAAAAAAGAAAAAGACGGTTCTCATGTTCAGCCAGATAACTACTATCCGCGGGTTAAAATGGAGACCTCAGCAGGCGATGTAATCGTAGAACTTTATCGCCGCCGCGCCCCCATTACCGTAAATAATTTTCTGCGTTATGTTGATGCAGGCAGTTACAACAACACGGTGTTTCATCGCATTGTGCCCGGCTATATTGTGCAAGGCGGTGGCTACGATGTGGAATATGGTGAAAAGCCAGAATACGATCCGATTTTTAATGAGTCGGGCAGCGGCATGAAAAACAAAATGTACACCATATCGATGGCACGTCAGAACAACCCGCATTCGGCTACTCGTCAGTGGTTTTTCAATATGAATGACAACAGCAACCTGGACCCGGGACGGGACTGGGGTTACTCGGTATTCGGAATGATTGTTGAAGGCGAAGCGGTTATTGAGAAAATGATGGAAGTAGAACTCGATTATCAGCCTGCTATTGGTGAAGTCAATTCGCCCAAAGAGCCTATCATTCTGAAAAAAGTGACGGTGCTTCCACCGGTTTAAGTCACAAATGAATAAACCCGCGCCCCGTTAATCAACGGGGCGTTTTCATTTCCAGCCAGAAAAACTGTTGCCCGCGAATGCCCGGCATAAACAGTTCGCCTTGTCTGCTAAAGCCCAACTTTCTAAGCAGTTTCTGCGAATCATGGTTTTCACCATGGGTCATGGCAGTGAGGTAGTCCACGCATAACTGCTCACGGGCAAATGCAATAACCGCCTCGCAGGCTTCGACACCCATTCCTTTTCCCCTAGCTTCAGGTAATAACGCAAAACCTAAATCAGGCGCAGAGAACAGCCCGCGGTTAATTAACCCGCACATGCCAAGGGCTTTACCCGTTAATCGATCTTCAATAGCGAACAAACCGTAGCCGTGGGTATCGAAATGCTTCATGGCATTGTCGATATAAGTAGTGGCTTCGAGCAAGGTGTTCACGCCACGGTTACCAATAAAACGCAACCACAGTGGGTCGTGGTTAAGTGCATAGATCCAAGGTTCATCGCCATGTCGGGGTTGGCGTAAATCTAATTGTGAGGTAGACAGTTTCATAGCAGCGCCCCCAGAATGGTGTCAATGATGTCACGATGTGCCGGTGAGACCTTAGCGGCACGTGGGTATTGTGGATCGCGCCTGTCATCTATCAGATGCTGATTCCAGTGTCCGGTTTGCTCGACAAACGTTTTGGCGGCTTCTTCGCCCCCCGCTTCCAGGCAGCCAACCATACACGTATCGACATAAGACCGATGAATGGGATAATTGGCTTCTGCCGGGTAGCTAGCCAGCGAACGACAAATATAGACTCGCTTTTCCCCGAGAAAATCTCGTAAAGCCTGGGCGGATTGCGCTGGTAGAAGAGTCGAAATTTGTGTTACTGGAACCTGCTCGAATTGATAGTCTCTTTCGCGGTCGGCAAGGGCGGGATCGATATCTGTAGCAATGAGCTGCGCATTCAGGCAACCCTGAGCGCCAGGCAACGCACCCACATACGTTTGTTGTTCTTCCAGACTGCGCGTGATCCAGGCTCGGGTATAACCAGCAACCTGTACCAACAGACCTTGATGCTCGATATTAGAGAAACGACGACGGCTGTCACTGCTCATCAGGCTACCGTAGCCGAGTATCAGTGGCTTATTCTCCGTAGCCCGCATCCACGATGTTAATTCTGAAAACTGCAAAAAAACTCCCGCGATGGAAAACCATAACGGGAGCCAGTATAGCGATTAGTGAACCGGCCTTCACGTAAATACGAAGGATGGATTTACGGGAACACACATCACCCGGTTCACATGCCAGTGACTTAAAACACAGCGCGTACGCCTACAGAGAAGTTGCGGCCCGGTAGCGGTGCCAAATCTTTCAGGAATGAAGTATGTACACGGGCCTCTTCATCAGTGATGTTATCTGCACGGGCAAATAAAACCCAATCGACCCCAGCTGAGGCGATATCGTATTCCACACTGGCGTTTAACAGCGTGTAGCCATCGGTAGCCGTTTCGTAAGGCGCGGTTTTGGTTTGCTCGTCATACCATTCAACGCCCACTTCACCACCGAGCGACTGCCCCTGATAACGCAAGGTCGAGCCTAAACGTAACGGTGGAATACGCGGTAAATCTTCATTATCGAGCTTGGCACGAATATAGTCGCCATAGGCTTCTATGCGCCACTCGTCTGAAATGTTGTAGAACACTTCCGCTTCGAAGCCGTAGAGATCAGCGTCAGACTGCTGGAAGTAATACACCGGTGTGCCTTCTTCTTCCTCGTGTTCGTGCTCGGCTCCTTCTTCAGCCAATTCCTCTTCATGTTCTTCAGAAATGGCCACTAATCCGGTGCCGCTTTCGTAAATGTAGTTGTCTACCTGGTTGTAAAACAGCGACGCGGTATAACCCCAATCCCCGTTGAATTTGCGGAACGTTAAATCCAGGTTGGTGCTGACTTCTTCGTTCACATCGCGCAGCGTGTCAGACAGTTCACCTTCATCATCTAATTGATAAACCAAACCCACTTCGTACGTGCGGGTGGCAATATGCTGACCACCAGAGAAAAGCTCTTGCTGGCTCGGCGCACGTTCATTGCGGGACAACGTTAACGCAGCAGAATAACCAGGCTGGTATTCCCAGTTTGCCCCGGCAGACAATGATACGCTGGTAAAGTCATAGTCCGGGAAGTTGAACGTCAGCGCTTCTTCATGTTCTTCTTCCTCATGCTCGTGTTCCTCTTCATCGAGGTGTTCAACATGAAGCTCTACGGTGGCATCGTCGGCATCGTATGAGGTGTTTTCCAAGCGTCCGCCTAGCTCAAAGGTCACATCGCCAACCTTCTTCTGTTCAATTAGGAACAGCGCCTGCGTATCCGTTGTTGTTGGCGGTGAAAAGGCTTCTTCCCCAATCGCTTCGTAGTCGCTGTTTGTCAATTGCATACCAAACACGCCGTGCCAGCCTGCAATGCCTGTGTGCGCGATGGTCAATTTGGCATTCACGCCTTCATTGTTAAACTGGGTACCGATTTCGCCATCTTCAATTTCAACATGACTGTAATCGGTGTAAGCGGCAGCAAAACGAATATTATCGATACCGTCAGTGGGTGAATGCCATTCGCCGGCCAATTGATAGCGTGTCATGTCCACATCAATTTTAGTGCCCTCTTCGGCGCCTTCCTCTTCTGCGGCTTCTTCCTCTTCTTCCTCATGATGATGGTGGTGGCCCGGCACGCCGTACAGGTTATCGAGCTTTTCTACTGAGAAGCCAATGTAGCCTTCATCCTGGATGTAGCTAATGCCCGCATTGAAGTCTGTGGTATCCATGTCTGTGCTACCCAGCGTACCGTAGGTAGCATCGTCATCAGGTTCAGCTTCAGAATAACCAGGAATATCAATGTCATCGGTCTTACGCTTGAATCCATCAAAATGGAATGCCACGTTGTCTTTGCCTGTGGTGACATCCACTTTGCCAAATTTGCCGTTATCCACGGTGCTGTAACGCAGTTCGGCTTCCCCTTCTGTGCCGTAAGGCATTTCTTGCGGAATACGTTTATCTACCACGTTGACCACACCACCAATGGCACCCGAGCCATATTGCAACGTTGCCGGGCCACGTAACACTTCCACCTGTGTCGCACTTGAGGTACTTGCTGCCACGTTATGATCAGGACCAATGCGCGATACATCGCCAACATCCAAACCATTTTGCACAATCTTCACACGGGGGCCACCAGCACCACGGATCACCGGACTGCTCGCCACCGGACCAAAATAAGAAGAATGCACACCCGGCATAGATTTCAGGGTTTCACCTAAAGTGGGCTCTTGCTTACGGCGTAACTCTTCTCCGCTGAGCACAGAAACCGGCGTTACGCTTTCGAGTACGGATGTTTGCATAGCGGTGGCGGTTACCACGATATTTTCTACTGATGCTGGTGCCAGCGTAAAATTCAGTTGTTGATTGCCAGAAACTGGCCCTAAATCTTTATCACCGTGGAGGTATTTGCTTGAAGACACATGAACATGTACATCCTTAGCGCTAATATCGGCCATGGTGTAAACGCCATTTTCATCCGTTAGCACGGTTCTACGCGAACCTTCTACTGACACCTCTGCGCCTTTAATTGGCGCACCTGACTCGTCGGTCACTTTACCTGTTATTGTCGTGGCGAACGCGCCACTACTGAACGCCGCTAGCACTGCTGCAGCAAGTAAGGAAGTTTTATACATGGAAATTTTCCGTCAACTACTTTTGGACTGTGGTGATGTTATAACATTTTCAACGGAAAGCAGCCGGAGGTCAATCCCTGTTCAACGCTGATAGCAGCATGTTATCGATGATATAACATTACACTATCAAGATATTGTTAGCCCTTCAGCACAAACTAATCAAATTAGGCCCGGGAAACCGGAAAAGTGATTACGTCTTGTATATGAGAAGCACCCAGTTTGAGCATCAATAAGCGATCGATACCGAGTGCCACACCGGCACAGTCGGGTAGTCCTGACGCCAGTGCGGAAAGGAAATGTTCATCTACGGGTAAAGGAGGTAAGCCAATTTCCTCACGTTTTACATTGTCGGCAAGAAAACGCTGGCGCTGCTCACTGGCATTCGCAAGTTCATAGAAACCATTAGCCAACTCAACGCCTTTAAAATACACCTCAAAGCGATCTGCTGTGCGTGGGTCGTTTAAATTAACTTTCGCGAGTGCAGCTTGTGATGCTGGAAAGCCATAGACAAAACAAGGTGAATGGACACCTATCACTGGCTCGATGTACAAACTGAAAAGTAGTTGCAGCAGCGTATCGGCATCGTCCGGAAGCCCGGCATTCATATCCAGGCCACACTCAATGGCTTTTTGTTGCAGCACCTCTACCGATGCCGTTAATGGGTCGACCGATAGCTGGTGTATAAACACGTCCTGATAACTGATCTTTTCTGCCGGAGCGGTATTCAACGTGGCCAGCAACAGTTCATCCACCTCCGCCATCAGTGCGTGATGGTCGAATCCGGTACGATACCATTCCAACATGGTAAATTCCGGATTGTGAAACCGCCCTGCCCCTTCGTGGCGAAACGCTTTGCAAATCTGATAGATAGAATCACTGCCCGCGCACAGCAAGCGCTTCATTGCATATTCTGGCGAGGTTTGCAGGTACAGCATTTCTGGTTTGCCTGTTTCGCTGTGAGAAAAAGCACTGGAAAAGGCTGCAAGATGCACGTCGGTAACGGTGCCGTGGCTTAACAGTGGAGTATCGACTTCCAACACATCGCGCTGATAGAAAAATTCGCGAATGGTGCGTAACAGTGCCGCGCGTTGGCGCAGGTTATCGAAGGCGGCGGTGGGCTGCCAGGCGTCAGAAGGTGTTTGCATAAGCGGGAGCTTGAAGTGAAAAAAGCAGACGGCGCAAGCGCGCCGTCAGGAATTGCTTATTTTTGTGCGCGAGACACATATTCGCCAGAGCGCGTGTCCACACGGATCACTTCGCCTGTCTGTACGAACAGAGGAACACGAACAACAGCGCCGGTAGACAGCGTTGCTGGTTTACCACCGGTACCTGCGGTATCGCCTTTCAGGCCAGGATCCGTTTCGGTAATTTCCAGCTCTACGAAGTTAGGCGGAGAAACAGTGATAGGCGCGCCATTCCACAACGTGATGGTGCACACATCATTCTCTTTTAACCATTTAACGTTTTCGCCAACCGCTTTTTCATCTGCCGCGATTTGTTCGAATGTATCGTTATTCATAAAGTGGTAGAATTCGCCGTCGGTGTACAGATAGGCCAATTCCGTATCCATCACGTCAGCGCCTTCTACTGTTTCACCAGAGCGGAACGTTTTTTCAAGGACTTTACCGGAAATAAGTTTACGGATTTTAACGCGGTTAAATGCCTGACCCTTTCCTGGTTTTACGTATTCGTTTTCAAGAATGTTACAAGGTTCGCCGTCAAGCATGATCTTGAGGCCGCCTTTGAATTCGTTAGTGCTGTAAAAAGCCATATTTTTCTCTGCCAATACATAAGGTGTAAATACGAAGTGGCGCAAATAATACCTAAAAATAGGCTGTCTGTAGAGACAAACTGGCAAAAAGATCTTGCAATGGCGTTTACTCGCCCGGAAGACCTGTTGAACTACCTCGATCTCGATACTGAGCACCTTGGTCACCACGGTGCTGCCAGACGATTATTTCCCATGCGTGTTCCCCGCCACTTTGCATCATTGATGGAGAAAGGCAACTGGCACGACCCTTTATTGCGCCAGGTGATGCCGCTGACAGATGAGTTTGAAGCAGCCCCCGGTTACAGTGCTGATCCGCTGGAAGAGCACGACACGGCTGGGAAGGGGCTACTACACAAATATCAAAGCCGGGTTTTGCTGATTGTGCGTGGCGGCTGTGCGGTGAACTGTCGCTATTGTTTCCGTCGTCATTTTCCCTACGCTGAAAACGCGGTGAGCAAACGGGAGTGGACGGAAGCCCTGGCGTACATTGCTGCCGATAAAAACATCAACGAAGTGATTTTCTCTGGCGGCGATCCACTCATGGCCAAAGATGACCACTTGAGCTGGCTAGCCAATAAAATAGCGCGCATTCTCCACGTGCGTCGCTTGCGTATTCACACCCGCTTACCCGTAGTGATGCCAGAGCGGCTCGATAGCGCGTTTGTTAACTGGATAAGTGAGCTGCCCATACCGGTTATCATGGTACTGCATGCTAACCACGCCAACGAATTCAGTGCATTATTATCAGAACGCCTTAACCTGCTGCGCAAGGCGGGCGTCACGTTACTTAATCAGTCGGTGTTGCTTAAAGGGGTGAATGATTCTGAAGATGCCTTGGTTGATTTACAAGAAGCGTCTTTCCAGGCAGGGGTAATGCCGTATTATTTATTTCAGTTAGATAAAGTACTCGGCGCCGCCCACTTCGAGGTGTCCGATGATAAAGCCAAAATGCTGATGGCCGGAATGATAAAGCGCCTGCCGGGGTATCTGGTACCGAAACTCACTAGGGAGATTGGCGGCCAGCCCGGCAAAACGCCTGTCGACTTACAATTACACCCTTAAATCACGCGTAAGTATCTACGTTGGCACCCAACGACGGATTCCCGGATGATGGTTTTGGTACGTCAGCGGCCGATTCCAACAGCTGAAGCGAAGCTTTTCCCTCTTGTTGCTGCTGGCTTTTTGCCAGCTTCAGAGAGGCCAACTCAAGCGACGCACCGGATGTACCAGAGGCACCTGCACCTTGTATATCCATACCAGTTTCCTTTGTTGCTTGTAGCAAGATAAAAAAGTGGGCAGAATTGCCCACCTCTCAGTGTTATCGACCATACTTTAAACAACTTTAGCAGAATTTCGGAGAACCATGCAGGCGATCAACGACCAACTTCAGGACACTTTGCAGACTCTGCACCGTAAAGCCATTGATGCAGATGCATTTCTTGATCAATTACAGCAGTCTCAAAAAGGAAAATTTCAGGCCATTTTTACCGAGGAAAGTGGTTTTGAAACCAGCTCAAAGCGATTCTCCCCCTATGTCGAAGAAATCGCCAGAGACTGGCAAGCCATAAAAGACAGCGACGAAGCCACGTTTAAGGCTGGCCTCGCCCCGCTGGTAAAGAAAATTGAGCTGGCGTTAACTACCCTGGCTCAGTTTCAGGCTGTAGGAAAACAATAGAGCCGCATATTGGCCGCAGCGATGTTGGCGCGCTCTGTCAGTTATCTAACTGATAGAGCGCAATAGTGGCAAGACGCGCTTTAATTTTGGCAACCTCATCAAGATAGTCGTTACTGTCAACGGCACCAAATTTGTCTTCGAACTGGGTTTTCGATAACCCTTCTGCCAAACCATCTATGGGCGGCATAATCACGCTGTCGTCGTGCATCTCTGACAACATTTTTTGCACTTCCTGGGCATGCTTGGGCGATGTAGCGACCTCAGCAAATTCGACACCTGCCATATCTGCACTTAGATCAACAAACGAATAACCACTGCCACCAATGGCGCGGTCCATTAACTCTTTGAATTCGCCAATGGCCAGCGTTACACCCTGCTCACTGAGAATTTTAAGCGCTGCCGAAATGAGAAAATGCCGGGCAAGATCGTTCCTGCCGCGGAGCAGTGGCGGTGTGAGTGGTTTTAACGCTTTTTCTGCATCGGGTTGCACATCACCAACAAAATTCGCTACCCGGTGATGGCCGATAAAAATCGCTAATGCCAGAATAGCCGCTTTATTATGTTCGGCGGCATCTTCTGGCGAACTGCGCTGCGCTGCGCGCTTCATTGTCAGTCGGATAAAATCGATCGCCGGTTGCGGCGTATCGGCCAAAGTAATGTCTTGCCAGGCAATATACTGAAGATAATAAGCCGTCATATCCCGAAGTTCGTCGTCCTGATCCACTGACAGACCATTTTTCACTTCGTTAAGCTGACGCAGAAAGCCATCCATAGGGCGTAATGACACCAAGATTTCTTCATTGCTCATGCTGACTTTTTCTATTTGCTCGCGAGCCTGCGTGGCAATATTGCTCTGCGTCCAACGGTTAACAAGCCATTCAGCGAGGCCTACGGCCATGCCGCCGGGAATGTGGAGGTCGCCCACCTTCACTTGCTCAAGCACAAAGGCATTGGCAGGCAACAACGTGGCATCAATATTCAGATAACCGTCGAACAATTCTATCGGAATGGCAATACTTGCTTGCACCCGTGTAGCGTCTGGCGTGACTGACACTTTCCCTCTAAAACCGGCGGTCGCGCGTTGAAGAAACCCGACAATAGCATCCAGTTGTTGCGAGCTTATGGTAATCGTGTGGGCCTGATGCCGGTCTGTCACACTGGATTCCAGTTGCGCTAATAAGTCATGAACGGTGTCGGCATCGGCAACCTGCTCCGCTGCTTTAACATCAACTTTAGGTTCAGTTTCGACCATTAATACCACGATGCTTGTTAGCGCCAACAAACAAAGCAAAAAAAGAATGATCAGACCACGTATTATGCGCAAGAAATTCGCCTTTTTAATTATCAAAGCTCATCGTATTTTTTAAGAATTCGCCAACAAATTCAATGCTACCAATGACTAAACTGCCTAGCGTTCCATCATCCACCAGGCTTGCAAGGACGGATATTGTGCTGTTGCGCCAGAAAAATCGTGCTGCGCAGAATGGCTAGTAGGAATAACCACGCAGCTGGCCCCTGCGGCTAGCGCCGAACGCATACCGTGTTCCGTATCTTCAACGGCAACACATTCTTGGGGTTTTCGGCCCAGCATTTTCATGGCTTTAAGGTAGCAATCCGGAGCGGGTTTACTGTGCTCCACATCCTCAACCGTTACCGTAACTGAAATCATATGCCGAATACCCCGGGCATCCAGCGTTCGTTCCACTGATTGACGACTTCCGCCCGTAACGATAGCCAGTTGGAACCCGCTTTGATAACACTTCTTGATGGTGTCGACGGCATGAGGCATTAACGGGAAGGGTTGTTTGGCGAGGTACGCATTGGAACGCGCATGTTTAATAGCGGCCAATTGCTCAGGTGAAACGCTCAGCGAAAATGCATTCACCGCATCAACAGCATTTTGTGAAACGGGAATCCCCGCCATGACATCTGCGTAAAACACTTCTGATATTTCTACTCCGTAGTCGCGAAGCACACTTTGCCAGAGCGTAAAATGGACCTGTTCGGAATCAATCAAGGTGCCGTCGTGATCAAACAAAATAGCACGGGTGTTTTTGTTAACTGCGCGTTGACTGGCCATAAATTCCGGCTCCGCTTAATAAGACCTTTAGTTGATATCTACAATACCTGTTTTTTTTCACAAATCATTACCCATTCATCGCATTGATATTGAATTGCATCGGGTTATGCATCAGATTACCACCCTGTATCACGGAGTCCGATACGCTTCTCTTCACTTTGGATATCAAATGGATTTGTTAACTCTGACAATCAGCACTGCAATGTTCAGTGCGATGACAGCTGCCGCCTTGGTGTCGCTGTACATCACAAATAAAACGAACAAAGCGATGTGCGATTGGGCTATTGCCGGTGTTCTGTTCTTCGGCTGTAACCTCTCAATTCTTGTATCGACGTTTTTCACGCTTCCCTGGTTGTTATCGCCGGTGCTTTCTAATGTGATGTATATCGCCGCCCACGGATTCATTTTCAGCGGCATTGTTCGACATACTCGCAATGAAAATGCTTACCTCACCATCGCTTCTATCTGTGCCATGGTGTTTCTGATTCAGTTTGCTCCCCTTGTAAGTGAAAGTGTTACCTTTCGGTTCCTCGCTATTCTGCCAATGATGATGGCCTTAAATGGGCTATCGCTTTTTCATCTTTGGCGTTTTAGAAACTCTTCACTGGGAAAAGGATATTGGGCTGCGGGATGCGCACTTTCCCTATTTATTGTTTATACGCTCGTCCATATGGGCATGGTGCTGTCCTACCCGGAAAAACTAAAGTATCTCGGTGATGACATTGTGCAAACAACAAACTTGCTGGCCACCACCTTATACGATGCAGGAATTACGCTTGGGGTGATATTTATTCATGCATGGCATCGTGAAACGACACTTAGAAACCTTTCTCGAACTGATGCCCTTTCAGGATGGTATAACCGTCATGCACTGAACGAATTTGCCGCCCGGGAGTTTGCCCGCTGTCAACGCGACAAAACCACGTTTGCTTTTGTGACTTTCGATATCGATTATTTTAAAACGGTAAACGACACCTACGGCCATTTGATTGGCGACCATGCTTTGAAACATATCGCTAGCGTGGCAAAAGACGCCACCCGAGAATACGACTATCATTTTCGCCACGGCGGCGAGGAGTTCGTGTTAATGTTTTCGGGCCTGCAAATCAACGACATTGAAGTCGTCGCTGAAAGAGTGCGTCGAGCAATTCATGCCGCGCCGTTTGTCACCCCCACAGACACCATTCCCCTTTCCGTTAGCTTGGGCATTGCCGCCATGGAGCCGGACGACCTGAATTGGCACGTAGTGCTGGAAAGGGCTGACAATGCGATGTACCGCGCTAAGAAAGGGGGGCGTAACAAAGCCGAACGGTTTAATCAGCACAAACTGTCGCTGGTTAAAGCATAACGAGATGATATGGCCTCAGAAAAAGTAACGCTGCTACACATTGTCCTAGCAAGAAAGCGACTCACTGAGTCGCTTGCTTCATGTTGAAAAACGCCTGCACGACCCCGTTCGTCCAGCCAAAGCCATGTAATTTTTGTTATCTAAGAGTGGGATGTTGCAATCCAAGAATGACTGCGCGAATTTTCTTCGCCATCAGAATATCCAGCTTACTCCATGGAGCGCCTTTGTCACCGGAAGTTTCAGACCACTTTTTGAATGAATTTCGAGGCATAATTAAGCCATTTTCATCTGCTTTTAAGATTGATTTATCGGGATTGCCTGCCCAAACATTTGTAATAACCTCTGCCTGTCGAAGAACCATAGCGGTGATTCCAGAACGCTCAAAGCTCTCGCGCATTACCAGCACACCACGAATGGGAAAGTTCGCTTGTGGCTGCGCAATATATTCGCGAATATCGGTGATATCAGTCACATTCCCGAGTAAATGTTTATCAACTGCATATTTCAACAAGACCAGGTATTCCCGCCAGGATGACAAGCCACAAAATTCATAGTCGTCACCTTGAAACACCACCACCCCTTTGCAGCTAAACATGGTTTTAATTGACTCTGCCAGCAATTTTAATTGTGTATCTTCGTCTGCGTTTGTAAGGACTAGGCTGAGACGACTAGTCGCTGCTTCAGCCATTCGCAACCACTTCAATCGTTCACCCGCAATAAAGGCTCCAAAGCTACTGCTGAAAGAAGCGACTAAACGCTCAGTTTCATTTCGCTGCGTTACGTCAACCTTTAACGGCGTAGGGTGATGACAGGCAATTAATCCCCATAGCTCTCCGGATACAATAACCGGAATAGAAAGCGAAGCTTGCACCTGCATATTGCTCAGATATTCAATATGCACTGGCGAAACACTACGTAAATCTGAATAGGTTAAGTCCGGTACACTTTCTTTCAGACCAACAATATCGACGGCTTCAGACGTTGCATCGGGAATGAGTCGCGAGGGATTCAGAAAATAAAGTCGCCTGGCAATAGCAGGGATGTCTGAGGCAGGGAATTTCAGCCCTTGATATAAGGTGCGATTATCTTTACTGCATTCTGCCACAACTTCGCCAATCCAGCTTTCCTCAAACCGATAAAGCATTACTCGATTAAATGGTAAATATTGATTGATGACAGAAGTTAGATAATTAAAATAATTCGGCTCAGTCCAATCACCCTGCAACGATCGGTATGAGATAGCATCCTGATGTGAATAGCGAGAGGTAGAAGCACTCCGCTCCTGTGATTCAATTTCTACGTTGATCGCGTTGTCAGCACGGATTAATCGAAAATACAACGGTTCACCCGCACTATTGTTCTTGATATCTAATAAGCGAGAGCCAAGAACATCAGGCAAATCAGACAATACTCCCAAAGGAAACCAGGGCAAATCTCTTATCGACTTCCCGAGTATATCTTCGAAAGGCATATCGCAGAACTGGGAAATATTCTTACTGACATGAGTAACCACGTTTGACGTCGGGTCAATGCGCAAAAAAGCCCCAAAGGGCTGAATCTGCCCTGATAGGTGGAGCTTTTCTGACTCGCATTGTTCCATAACTATCCCGTGGATTTAATCAACTCTCGGAATTCTTGGGCAGGCATGGGGCGGAAGAAGTGATAGCCCTGCACGACATCACAATTTTCCTGCTGTAGAATGTCCAACTGCGCTTTTGTTTCTACACCCTCGGCAACCACTTTCAAACCCAGTGCATGGCCCATTCGAATAATCGTTGTGGTAATGGCACGATCATCTTGCTCTTGTACCATGCCACGAATAAAGCTTTGATCAATCTTTAATTCATTTATCGGCAATTTGCGCAAGTAAGTTAGCGATGACTGACCAACACCAAAATCATCTACGCTAATACTCATGCCCATGTCGCTGAGCATACTAAGAGTCTCGATGCTTTTCTCCACCTTTTCCATCAAGGCAGTTTCAGTTACTTCGATGGTAAACACTTCCGGTTTAACGCAGAAATCATCTAGCAGCAATTTAGCTTGAGTAATAAAGCGATTATTTTTTAGCTGTTTCGAAGAAACATTAACTGAAATGTTGGGGACACTTAGCCCATCTTCCTGCCAACTGCGTACGTCAGAAAGAATCTTAGACAATACATGCAGTCCGATTTCATCAATAAGCCGCCCTTTCTCAGCGACTTCAATGAATGCACTCGGTGAAGTAAGCTCTAGCGCGCCATTATGGCCTCGCAATAATGCTTCGGCGCCAATCACATTACCTGTTTTAGTATCAACTTGGGGTTGATAAACCACTTCAAACAAGCTTTCTTTTAAAGCATCCCGCAACGACTGCTCTATTTGCATCTTCTCTTCAGCATCGCTGCGCATTTGTTCGGTAAAGTACTGATACTGATTACGGCCGAGTTCCTTGGCCCGGTACATTGCCGTATCGGCATTTTTCAGTAGAGCGAAATTCGTATCACCATCAGCGGGATAAATAGCAATGCCCATACTGGCCGAGACAAAGAGTGTATGTTCAATAATTTCAAAGGGTGAACTCAATGTTTTGATTATGCGGTCGGATACGTCCTTAATTTCGCTTAGCTCTTCAGCACTTACCACCGCAACAAATTCGTCGCCTCCCATACGGGCAAGAATATCGGTATCTCTGATGCATTTGCGCAGCCGCTTAGCAACCTGCCTGAGTAACTCATCACCGATATCATGGCCTAGACTGTCGTTGATATTTTTAAAATCATCGAGATCAAAAAACAACACGGCACATAAGGTTTCCTGTCGTCGAGCATGGCTGAGCATCAGATCTAACCGTTCCATCAGCAGATTGCGACTGGGCAATTTGGTAAGTTCATCGTGGGTAGCCAGAAACTCTATTTTGCGCTGCACGCTTTTTATTTCGTTGATATCGCTATAAGTGGCGACGTAATTCACTACACTGCCACTGGCATCTTTCACCACATTGATAGTTAGCCACATAGTAAGGTCTTCGCCAGACTTCCGTCGGTTGATAATTTCGCCCTGCCAATAGCCCATCGTTTCCAGCGCGAAATACATGTTTTCAAAGAACCCCTTGGAATGCTGACCGGAAGCCAGCTTACGAGGATTTAAACCAGAAAGCTCACTGATTGAATAGCCGAGAAAATCGGTAAAAGCCTGGTTGGCGGTAACGATATTTGCTGAACTGTCGGTAATAAGAATGGCCTCTCCAGCTCGATCAAACAGTTTACCGGCAAGTTTAAGTTGATCATTCGCATGTCGTGCCCCAGAAATATCATTGGCCTGGGTACAGATTGATTTTATTGTGCCTTCACTGTCGAACACCGGAAAACGCACGCTTTCTAATATTACTTTCCCCTTAGGACCAAAAACTTCATCGACAGTTTTGCGCGGTAAAAGGGTTCGCATTGTCTCTAAATCGCGCTCGCGCAGGTCTCTAGCTACCGCCTCATCAAACAACTGCTTGTCAGTTTTTCCAATAACCTCTTCGTTATTTAAGCCAAACAGCTCTTCAAAGCGTGCATTAACAAACTCGTAGCGACCGGTGGCGTCTTTCAATGCCACCAGTGATAACGAGTTGTTCATAATAGCCAGTAGCTGTTCCTGACTTTTCTCAACCCGATGATGCGCTTTAACGAGTTCAGAATTATTTATGAGTGCAACAATCAAGCAACTCGACTTCTTATCGATTCCGGTGACCGGTGTTATGAACACGTTGTACGTTTCATCAATGCTAGGCTGAATAATGAAGTTCATTTTCCCGCCGCCGCTAAGCGTTTCACGCATACGCCTTTCAATATCGGTGAAGTAATCAGGAAGGTTCATTTCGTGGATAGATTTTTTATAAATTCCCACATTCAGGTGAAACTTTCGGTTTGCAATATCATTGCTACGCTTTAATCGCAGGTCAGTATCGAAAACAAAGAATGGGAAATCAATGGTGTTGTAGGTACTTTCCAGCTCCATATTGATCATAGAAAGCTCTGAAGTTTTGCGCGCGTTTTCTTCATTTACGCTAAGCAATTCTTCGTTTGTTGAGTGGAGCTCTTCATTGGTGGCTTCCAACTCTTCGTTGTTTGCCTGCAACTCTTCATTAGCAGCTTGCACTTCTTCATTCAGCGCTTGCATTTCCTCTGCAGACGCCGCCATTTCCTCCGTCAGTGTTTGCAATTGCTCGCGGGCTGCCAGTAACTCACCAACATCTTCGCTTTGGGTGTTTAATTGCGTATCGGTGGTGTTTTTTCCTTTTGAGAAATGCACCAGAAACCTTTCTGAATCAATACCGTAAACAGGCATGATTGTCATGTACCACTGCTCATCGGAGCCAGTTTCGATGGCATGAGACTGGCTTTTCACCTTATCCCCTGTACGTTTTGCTTTTGCAACGCCTGCCACCAGTTCGGCTGAAAAAGCATGAGCAATAAGCTTCGTCAGGTTCGATTCTGGAGCACCATCGGGAATATGAATAAAGGGTTTGATGTTGCCGTGATTTTGTAACACCTTAAAGTTTTCGTTGATGAGCATACATGGGCTTGCCAGCACCAACGCGGCTTCTATCAGTGCGGCTTTATTGTAATCCACAGCATTTGTTTGCTTTGCAGGCTGTCTTTCTGACTGCGCCCCCATTCTGGGCAAACTCGGCTTTTCATTGGATAAACTGGCTCTGAAGATGCGGGATTTTCTATCTACTGGCACAAACAGCTCATCTTTCAATCCGATGGACTCTGATTTACCAAGGAATAGAATTCCCCCAGTATTTAGGGCATATCTCAGAATAGACAGCACGCGGGCCTGTAAATCGACATTGAAATAAATCATGACGTTGCGGAACGTCACCATATCGAGGTGAAGAAATGGCGGATCTCGGGTAATGTCTTGTCTGGAAAAGGTAATGCGCTCTCGTAACTTCTTCTTAGCGGTATACGTGTTGCTACTATAGTGGAAGTACTTTTCCAGAATATCGTTGTCTACTGCATTAACAGCGTGTGCGCTATAACACCCTTTCCTAGCAATTTGTAACGCCTGATCATCAATATCGGTAGCAAAAACTCTTAAATCTGAGGTTTTATTTTGTTTCTTTAATTCGTCGATGAACAAAATAGCGATAGAGTACGCTTCTTCTCCGGTAGCGCAGCCCGGCACCCATACTCTTATGCTATCTTCATTTTTCTTATCTCTGACTATTTCACTGATGTAGTACTTGATGTCTTTGAATGCCGTGCTATCTCTGAAGAAATTAGTCACTGATATCAATAGTTCTTTTGAGAGTGCATGAATTTCTTCAGTATTCTCTTTGAGGATCTCAAGATAGGCTTCAAGTGTTGCCGTATTGGTATAAATAACTCGACGATTAATCCGTCGCAACAGCGTTGAGCGTTTATAAAATCCAAAATCTATCTTGGTTTCTGCGCGAATCAGTTCAAACATGGTGTTTAGCAACTTTTCCCGCACATCATGGGATTTTGGAAGAAAGTCATCACTGATATTATTAACGAAATTCGCAACTTCATTAGCCATCGCATCCGGTGAAACAATTTTGTCTACGGGCATAGCGGAGATAGCAGATGAAGGCATACCATCGTATTTAGCCGAATCAGGGTCTTGCACGATGGTGAAGCCACCCACACTTTTAACCGCCTTTAAACCGAGCGTGCCGTCGCTCCCCGTACCGGAAAGTATAATACCGATGGCATGGTCACCAATTTCATCGGCAAGACTTTCAAGTAATACATTAACGGAAGGCTTTGGCGAAATTTGTACGGGTTCATTTTGCAGGTAAATATGACCGTTGCGATAACGAATATGATTGCCTGAGGGCGCAATATAGATTTTGCCTTTTTCTACACGACAGCCATCGGTGATTTCAATGACCGGGAGCGGGGTTTCTCTAGACAGGATTTCTGCCATCTGGCTTTTATGGCTGGGAGACAGATGTTGAGCAATGATAAACGATACATTTAATTCCGGCGGTATATTGCTGACTAACTCAATAAGTGCCTCAATACCACCCGCCGATGAACCAATGCCAGCGATAAAAGGTAAGCTGGTGTCGTGAACCATTACTGTCTCCCTCAGTAACTGCACGTTTAAACAGTCACCCTCTCCGTTTGATTTTGATTAGAACTTTTAAATTTCTAATTTCAACAATAATGTTGAATATATACTATGCTACACGACCACTTGCATCGCTACTCATTTATAGTAAGCAATATTCGAGGATTTAGAGATACTTCACTAACAAAGCGTGTTTTTCGCCCGAAACTGAATAGCAAACTCCACCCCCTCTCCTTCAACACTGGTACATTTGATACTGCCGCCGAGGGCGCTGGTAATGATGTTATAAGTAATATTAAGCCCTAACCCTGTGCCGCCCTTTCCGCGATTAGTGGTAAAAAACGGGTCGAAGATTTTCTGCAAATTTTCTTTGCTGATGCCTTTGCCATCATCTTTATACACGATCGATATTTCACCTTCTTCGTGCTCGCGAATTTGCAGATAGATGCTGCCGCCAGTACTTTCGCTAAACCCGTGATTGATTGAGTTAACAATCAAGTTAGTTAGCACTTGTGCGAGTAAGCCGGGGTTGGTCATAATTTGAATGTCATCGGGGCAATCCAGCGACACTTTTGCCTGGCCTTTTCTGACGACGGAAGCCAAGCTTGAAATCACCTCTTCACAATACACCTTAAAGTTTATCTCCCGATCTTCTTCCGATGTCTGGTCTACGGCAACTTGTTTGAAGCTTTTCACTAACTGTGCCGTGCGCTGCAGGTTCTTCTTTACCAATTCAGATAGCTCGTTGGCCATTGAAAGGAATTCCTCGAAGTCGTCCTCCGTTATGGCCCCTTCCTCATACCGCTGCGCTATATCCCGGCTTTCCTCCATGAGTTGTGTTGTGCCGGTTAGCGCGATTCCTACAGGGGTGTTAATTTCATGGGCAACACCGGCTACTAACGACCCCAAACTCGCCATTTTTTCCGATTCAACCAGCTTCTCCTGTGTCTGCTGCAGGTTTTCCAGCATATCTTCCAGTTCGTGATTCGATGTTTTTACTTCATCGAAACTCCGTTGAAGCGCAATTTCCAGCTCCTTCTTCTCTGAAATATCTCGGGTACTCGCATAGAGTACCTCTTGGTCTTCAACCGTAATCTTAAACAACACAATTTCACACCAAAACTCAGTGCCATCAAGCTTCTGATGCATCCACTCAAAACGTATCTTTCCTTCTGAGAAGGCCGTTTGGATAATTGCCGTCGCTTTATTCAGTGATGTTTGACCATCGGGCTGGTATTCAGGAGAAATATCGATGGGCGTAATGCCAATGACTTCGCTTTTCTCCTTGAAACCAAACAGCTCGACAAAGGCCGGATTACAATCGATATAGGCTTCTTTGGTTAACAGGCACAAGCCATCTAATGAATCATTAAACAGTGTTTCGAAGGTGAGCTTTTGCTTATGCGTTTCGAGTTCGAGCAACTTTTTTTCGGAAATATCCCGCCAGCTAGTATGAATCACATCTTCACCATCCAGCGTCATTTTTGTCAGCAACACATCCGCCCAGAATTCCGTGCCATCCACTTTTATATGCACCCACTCAAAACGTGTACAACCTAAATCGATGCATTGACTAATCATTATTTCTGCTTTTTCAGCAGATGACATGCCGTCAGGTTGGAACGGCGGGGAAAACTCAGCAGGCGTATGACCAACAAATTGTTCAGGTCGTGTTGCGCCGACGATATTCAGCATTGATTGATTACAATCGACAAAAATGTCGTTTTTAAGAATTGCCAGCCCGTCCATGGAGTCTCTAAATACAGTTTCAAACCCACTCTGATCACTCATCTTTTACTTTCCATTCGGTTTTTCACTTAGCGCCATCAACAAAGCCTCATTGACAGTGAATTTACGCGTTCATCTACGAGACAGGACTACCAATAAAACCTAGCAGAGAAGCGCAAAACCGCCAGTGTTTACAAGCCTGGATGGTGGTGACGCGCCGAGTAAAGACTGCTACAGTCAGTGCAATATTCTTCACAGGTTTAAAGTAATGCTTACATGGCAAGCCATTCATTTTTCAGACTTATCTACAACGCAGGTCTTTAACATTATGAAGGAACGGGTTGATGTCTTTGTGGTGGAACAAAGCTGCCCGTACCCGGAACTGGATGAAAAAGATATCCATCCCGATACGCTTCATCTTGTGGGCTTTGCCAACAATGAGATAGCCGCTTACGCCCGTTTGCTGCCGCCAGGACTAAGCTTTCCCTCGGTGAGTATTGGACGCGTATTAACGGTAGCCCGTCATCGCGGAAATGGACTGGGGCACGAACTAATCGGTAAAGCCCTCGAAGTATGCGAGCAAACATGGCCAGGACTAAGCATTGAAATCGGCGCTCAGGAATACCTCGCCGCCTATTATAAAAAATATGGTTTCGAAGCCACCTCCACCATGTATATGGAAGATGGTATTCCGCATATTGATATGAAATTGACGAAGTGAAGGTTTAAGGTTTAATCACAGAATAGAAAAGCCGGTCATATCAATCATAACCGGCTTCCAATATTGTCAGATAAAAAGTCTTTATCGATCAGAAGGTAAGACGAGCGCCCAGATAGAACCGTCGAGGCTCAACCCAGTCGATATCTTCACCGAACTCATAACCTAAATCTCCGGCTACAACGTCCATTTGTTGAATACCCGCTTGGTCGTCAAGCACGTTAAAGATATCCAGGAAGAATTCTGCTTTAGCAAAATCAAATTCATAGGTGTATTTCACCCGAACATCCAAGGTACCGTAGGAGTCACTTTCCTGACTACCCACGACGCCTTCTTGCGCCCAGCGGTCGCTGTAACCACCAAAGTCATAAGCTTCATCTACACGTAAAGGGACATGACGGCTATACAAAAGAGAAGTGGCACTGTAGGTGAAACCTGAATTCCAGTTATACACTGCCCCGACTTCAATACCGTTGTCGAAATAGTAAGTACCATAAGCTTTGAACAGGTACTCAATATTACCCGGCTGATCACCATACATGCCCGGCGCACGAGGGTCCATCCAGATTAAGTCACCCTGTAAGTCAGCATTACTGTCTGAGTTGGTGTTACCCGCTGCATCGTTATAAGTTAATGACGCATAAGCCTGCCAGTTATCAATACGGTTACGACGGAAAGAAATTTCATAACCCTTATAGTCACGCTCACCGCCTTCCAACGTGGCAATAACGTAGTTCGAATCAGGAATTTCATCGTAACCAAAGTAAGATAATGGTAGTTCCAGCGACGTACCCGCAAGATCCTGTGTATATACGCCCAAGTCGTAGTCTTCGAGGATATCGCGTGTTTTACGTTCAGTGTAGGTTACTTCGACTGCGTACTCTTCGTTAAGCGCCGTGGCATAACCGATCATGTATTCGTCGGTGTAAGGTGTTTTTGTGGTTGGCGCGAAGAACGCATCCTGACCACTCTCGCCACCACGGGTACGGAATGTTAACCAACGGTCGCCTGCATATATTTGCTCTTCACGAACCGGCCCTGTCACGTTACCAGCAAAGTTTGTCATATTGGTACGAACAGGATCGTAATAACGACCGTAGAAACCAAATACCTTGCTGGCGCCATCACCGAACAAATCATAAGACAAGCTTAGACGCGGCGCGATTTCCCAGTCGAAAGTGGCAATCTTGGCATCGTTAGATCCATAGTGTTCCCACTTCTCGGCACGAATACCGGCGGTAATAGAAAGTTGGTCCAAAGTGAGCGTGTCTTGAACGTATGCCGTTTGCCCTTCACTTCTCATCTCTACCGGTGCTGTTTGCGTCATGATAATACGATAAACATTAACATCGCCGGTGGGATTGCCCGCCGTACTATTGAATACCAAACTCGCCAGTTCGTCAGACGAAATAACGCCACTGCCGTCTGTGTCGAGCAGCCCCTGGTAATAGCTGTAATCGGCTGAACCTTCCATGTTTTCGATGATGCGTGCGTAGTCGCCTTCGGAAAGATCGATAGTCCCCTGCCACCCGATACCAGATGTGTAACTTCCCAGCGTGGCACCAGCGCTGTTTGCACCAATTGAAGTGTACTGACCATCACCGGTATAAGTAGAGTCCTGCTCCAAGGTATTTTTTACTAAACCGTAACCGGCTTCAATGGTGTGAAGGCCATAGGAGGTGTCATAATAATAAGTAAGATCAGCGTTGTATTGTTCACGATTACGGTGCTGCTCGTTGTTGGTTCCCAACCCACCCTGGTCCGTTTCTTCCTGGGTAGCATCGTAATTCAAGTAAGCGATATCGTTTCGGGTGTCAGTATACGCGGCGTTTACGGAGCTCTCTTTTTCATGCTTTGATGCTTTCAGTGAAACAATTAAATCATCCCATGAGTGAGTATATTCAATTTTGTAGTTGTCACCGCCGTACTTATTTGATGAGTCCCGGTTGTTCAATACATTAGGATCGCTCGAACCGGATACTTCTCGTGGATCGTTAAACCACGACACTTCCAGCATATCACGATCGGTGGCTTGCCATGTGAGCTTAAAAAAGCCCAAATCAGAATCCTCTTCGACTGAACGAGCGAAAACACCATCTTCGGTATACAAATCGTCTTGTCGGTTTTTCTTTTGATAGGAGGCAAAAAACCACAGTTCATCTTTGATAATCGGACCACCGAGGGTAACGGCCGTATCGTATGTTGAGAATTGCGCACCTTCAGTGTGATCGTTGTCACCTACCAGGCTGTCGTTCTGCAGATAATAGTTCACCGAACCACTGAATTCATTACCGCCAGACTTGGTATTTACGATAGAAACCAGACCGGTACCACCCGCATACTTTGCAGGAATACCGCCGGTGAGTACCCGCTGTTCCTGAATAATTTCTGAGTTAATATTCGAACCAAAGCCACCTGAGTTCGCATCCGTGGTATCGATGCCGTCGAGATAGTAAACGTTATCGCTAGAGCTTCCTATCGTTCCCCCAATATCAGAATAGTTCACACCCGATTTAGACGATGGGTTACCAGAAGCTGAAGGCTTGGTACCGGGTGCAAGTTGAAGATAGCTTTGATAATCACGACCGGTAGGTAACGATTCAGTGAGATCTAACGTAATATCCATACCAACCGTAGATGACGTGGTATCGATATAGGTAGCAGTTCTGCTGCCGGTTACGGCAATTTTTTCATAGTCTTGCTCGGAGGTGGCAAGGATATAATCGAGTTCGAAAACCTTGTCCGAAACAACGATGACATTCTCTTTATTGACGGTGAGGTAACCATCCTCTTCAATTGAGATTGTATAGTTGCGTGCGGGGTCTAACGCAGCAACGCGAAGTAAACCATTTTCATCTGTCGTCGCGGTTCTTGATGTAAGTGTGTCAGGAGATTTAACCGATACGGTTGCACCTGCTACAGGTAAGCCATCTGAATTCGTCACCTGAATTTTTAATGTACCACCTGCTGCATAAACCTGGCTTGATAATGCCAACAAGCTTGCAACACTTGCTGCCACGAGTGTTTTTCTGTGTTTCATTATTATTTCCCTGTAGTTATTTATTAACTTTTGCTTTTTATTATTTTTATTTTGTGTCCAGGTTCACACATTTATAATTATCGCTGGCATTTTTAATTGTCAATTAGGAATGTAAAGATCGAGCAAAATAAAATCAAAAAAGCATTTCCACCTCAGAAAAAACGCACTTTAACTTTTTTAATCTTTTTTCTTCTAGATTAATTATCGAGTCGTAAAAGCTTATTAAATCAAAATGAAATATTATTAAAACCATATATATTCATACACTTATAAATTTCATCTAACTTAATGACTTGATTCTTCCGAAATGATTAAATTTTACTTAACAGCTTATTAAGCAATGTAGAGTAAGACAAAAGTCATATTAATAATTTTTAGAGAATTATTCTGATAACATTTTTAAAACAATTAAAAAGATATTTATTCAAGGTTCAGAAAACAAAAAACCCGGTGATTAAACCGGGTTTTAAAAGATACCTGTGATGAATATTCGTTTTACGACACCACTTCAGCCATGTTGCCTTTGCTTTCTAGCCAGGTTTTACGGTCACCGGAACGCTTCTTAGCAAGTAACATATCCATCATTTCCAGCATGGACGTGTCATCATCTATGGTGAGTTGCACTAAACGGCGTGTGTTAGGGTCCATCGTAGTTTCACGCAACTGAAGCGGGTTCATCTCACCCAAACCTTTAAAGCGTTGAACATTCACCTTGCCCCGTTTTTTCTCAGCTTCAATACGGTCCAGAATGCCCTGCTTTTCGCTTTCATCCAGCGCGTAATACACCTCTTTACCTACGTCGATACGGAATAGCGGCGGCATAGCAACATACACGTGACCTGCATTAACAAGGGCACGGAAATGGCGTACAAACAGGGCACACAGCAAGGTAGCAATGTGCAGTCCGTCGGAATCGGCATCGGCAAGAATACAAATTTTACCGTAACGTAAACCGGATAAATCGTAAGAGTCGGGGTCGATACCCAGAGCGACGGAAATATCGTGGATTTCCTGCGAACCGAGTACTTGTGAGGAATCCACTTCCCAGCTATTTAGGATTTTACCCCGTAGCGGCATGATGGCCTGAAACTCACGGTCGCGGGCTTGCTTAGCAGAACCACCGGCTGAATCCCCTTCCACCAAAAAGAGTTCTGACTGGGAGATATCTTGCGAGGAGCAATCGGTAAGCTTACCTGGCAGCGCGGGCCCCTGTGTTACCTTTTTACGAGCCACTTTCTTATTCTGGCGCAAACGACGCTGAGCATTACTGATACACATTTCAGCCAGCGCTTCGGCGATATCAGTATGCTGGTTCAGCCACAGACTAAACGCATCTTTTACCACACCGGAAACAAAGGCAGAGGCCTGACGGCTGGAAAGTCGCTCCTTTGTCTGACCAGCAAACTGTGGGTCCTGCATTTTGGTCGACAGTATGTAAGCACAGCGATCCCAAATATCATCTGGAGACAGCTTCACGCCCCGTGGCATTAGGTTGCGGAATTCACAGAACTCGCGCATAGACTCCAACAAGCCCTGACGTAAACCATTAACGTGGGTCCCGCCCTGCGCGGTAGGAATAAGGTTCACATAGCTTTCAGTAACCAGTTCACCACCTTCCGGCAGCCAGATTACTGCCCAGTCAGCCGCTTCCGTGTTACTAGAAAACGCGCCAACAAACGGCGAATCTGCGGGTACGGTTTCAAACTCCTGTACCGATTGATACAGGTAATCTTTCAGTCCATCTTCAAAGTGCCATTCGGTACTTTCGCCGCTTATTTTGTTATCGAAGCGAATGCGCAGGCCGGGGCATAGAACCGCTTTTGCACGAAGGTTGTGCACAAGACGTGATACCGAGAATTTTGCCGAATCGAAATATTGCGGATCGGGCCAGAATCGCACCCGTGTACCGGTATTGCGACGACCACAGGTATCGATAACACGCAATTCTTCAACTTTGTCACCATTGGCGAAGTCTATCTGATACACGTTGCTGTCGCGGCGGATAACCACTTCCACACGGGTAGACAAGGCATTTACCACCGAAATACCTACGCCGTGTAAACCACCAGAGAACGCGTAGTTTTTATTGGAAAATTTACCGCCCGCGTGCAGTTTGGACATGATCAGTTCCACACCGGAAATTTTCTCTTCCGGGTGAATATCCACCGGCATACCACGACCGTCGTCGATAACTTCCAGTGACTGGTCTTCATGCAGGATTACTTTAATATTTGTAGCATGCCCGGCCAGTGCTTCATCCACACTGTTATCAATCACTTCCTGACCTAAGTGGTTAGGACGCATAGTGTCAGTGTACATGCCGGGACGGCGTTTCACCGGCTCCAGCCCATTAAGGACTTCAATCGCTTCGGAATTATACTGGTTCGACATAAGACTGCTTTTTTTAAAGATAGACGCTAATTATTATAGACACTGGCGTGTCACGATTTTTACTCGATGTTAGCAGGCATCAGGGAGCCGGGCAATTCCTCAACGCGCACTGTTTTAGCGGCCGTCGAGAAACTCAAAGATGGCGGGCAGATGTTTGTCGTAGTCCACAAAGCTGTGGTCACCACCGTGTTCAATTAACAGACTACTGCGCGCATATCTTGCTCTTGCCTGCCGGTAATCGAGTGTTTCATCACCGGTTTGCAATAACACCATGTAGTTTTCCGGGTGCGCCAGTTGCTCATGTTCCAGCGCTTTCAGCACAGCCATGTCTTCTTTTACAATTGAAAACGGCTCGCGGGTATACGGATTAACGTGTTCACCAACAAAATCGATTAGCAACTCATAAGGACGCACTGCCGGATTGACCAATACCGCTTTGCCGCCAAACTGCTCTACCAGCCAACTGGAAAGGTAACCGCCCATGGAGCTACCGATGGCCCGTAAGCCATTTTCTAATAACTGTGGATGATTCTTCAAATACGCTTTTAATTGCTCGCCCACTTCCGACGGGTAGTTCGATAGCTGAGGAATGTGCAGCGTAATATCTGGGCGGTGTTCAGTACACCAAGCCAGCGTTTGCTGCGCTTTGACGGATTTTGGGGAACTTAAAAAACCATGCAGGTACAACACGTGGCTCACTGATCGACTCTCCTGATTGTTGATGTCCATTTGCCGTCGGGCGACAGGCTAATTTCTCTGAAACCTGGCGCCGCGTCGTCTACAGCAAACTCGGGCGCTAAATCCCATTGCCAACAGGTAGACGGCACCGATACTACGGGCACACCCGCAAATGTAGTTTCAGTTTCGGCATGAATGTGGCCATGGATAATACCGGCAATTTGCGGGTAGTTCGACAGCCAGGCTTTCAGGGCATCGGCATTTTCCAGCAAATGCTTGTCCATCCAACTATTAGTGATTACTGGGTTATGGTGTAGCGCCAGTAAATGACTGGCCTTCTGATGAGCAACAATATCATTACCCACCGCAGCTAACTCCTCGCTTTGCACCTTGCCTCTGGCGTCGACGAAACGGGTATCGAGCCCGTGGATACGCCACTCTCCTAACGTCCAGCTACGTCCCGCCTCTAGCACATTACCACTAAACGATGGCAGGAATTGGGTATTGCTGTCGTGATTTCCTGCTATTACCCGCCAGTCACAGGCAGGCAAGTAGCGAGACATCAGTGTAATAAAGTGGCCATAGCTTTCAGGGCTGTCATCACCGCTGATATCGCCGGTAGCGATGAGGGCTTGAGGCGGGTTTTGCGCTATCAGCGACAGTACCCGCTCTAGACTTTCATAAGGGTTCACATCGTAAAGGGCGAGCTGTGTATCCGCCAGTAAATGGCAGTCAGATATCTGAACGAGGCGCATTACACCGGCGCTGACACAGTCGGCTTATTCTTCATGCAGAATTGTAGCCACTCAGCGAGAAAGATATTAATCATCAGCTTTTCGTTGCGCTGACGCATTTTGTTGTTCGGGTATTCGTAAGACGGCGCAAAGGCCCCGGTATTTTGACTGGTGATCACTTCCGCCATACGCGCATCGTGATACAAACGCACCGACATCGACGGTTTCATATAATCGGGGGCGCCCGCGTTATTTTGTTCGATGGTGAGTGTAGAGGTGTATCTCGCAGACTCATCAATGCGGATCTGGTAGGTGAAGCGGTCGGCAATAGTAAATTGATAAACAAGCGTTTCCGTATCACAATCCGGCAGCAGCTTCATTAGACGGCTGTAATTCAGCTCGCACAATGCCTGCATGCTTGGTAAATGTGGTACGTATTTTCGCGTTGTCTGACTCAAACCTGACTCCAGTCTTTCAATAGCTTTTGTTTATGCATGAAGAACCATTGTAGCGCAATTATGGTTGCTGCGTTGTCAATGCGGCCACTTTCCAGCCATTCAAGGGCATCTTCTTCAGCAACACGATGTACGCGAATATCTTCACCTTCGTGATCCAGGCCGTGAATGCCGCTGGCCGTGGTGGAATCGGTAGTGGCCATAAAAATATGAATACGCTCTGTGGTACCGCCTGGGCTGGCCAGATAACTCATCGCACGGGTCACGTTCTGCAAGGTAATACCAGCTTCTTCCTCAGCTTCTCGACAGCAAACGTCGTGGATGGTCTCACCCTCATCGATCACTCCGGCAATCACTTCAATTAGCCAGGGATTATCGCTGGTCGCCAGCGCACCTATGCGAATTTGCTCAATAAGCACAAATTCTTTGGTGACAGGATCGTAGGGTAATACTGCAACCGCATGGCCGCGCTCAAAGATTTCTCGTTTAACGATATCACTCCAGCCTCCGGCAAAAAGTCGGTGCCGGAAATCGTAACGCACCATCTTGAAGAACCCCTGATAAAGTGGGGTTTTTGCTTCAATCTGTATATCGTTTGAGTTAAATGTCTCGATTTTTTTGTTCATTTACATTCACTCTCGCATGTAAAAGACATATTATACTGTCCGAACTAATTTTAATCAGGCAGGCAATATTGAGGTTGTCTGGCAAATTCCACACTTTAGCTTATTAGCGGAAAGTGGTGGTAACATATTCTGTTACAGTTAAACATGCCCTGTTACCAGAACAGACTACCGGTTTACGAAGTGATTTCATACACTTCATTACATTATGAAAACGTAGGCCGTCAATAATTACAGGAAGGCACATTAATGAAACGAACACTCATCTCGTTGGTGGTTGGATTAGGTATCACCGCGGGTGTACCAGCAACGGCATTTGCAGACGACCTTTTACAAGTTTATCAACAAGCATTGGCAAACGATCCGGTGGTTAACCAAGCGAAAGCACAGCGTGACGCTGCGTTTTCCGGCATCACCATCAGCCGTGCAAACCTGCTGCCGCAGATTTCAGGTACCGTTGGTTATACAACGTCATCATCTGAGCGTGCGCAGTTTTTAGGTGAAGGTATTATCTCTATCGATTCAGACAGCGATAACACCAGCTTCGGGTTGAATCTGTCTATGTCGCTGTATGATCATGCGAACTGGGTTGGTTTGGACCGCGCTGAAAAAGTGGCAGAGCAAAGCGATGCGCAACTGGCGTCAGCCATGCAGGAATTGATTGTTCGTGTTACCACTGCATACTTCGATGTTTTGCGTGCCAAAGACAATCTGGAATTCGTGAAATCCCAGAAAAGCGCCATTGGCCGTCAGCTGGAGCAAACCAAACAGCGTTTTGAAGTAGGCCTGACTGCCATTACTGACGTGCATGAAGCACAAGCAAATTACGATTTAACTGAGGCCGATGAAATTCAGGCCAGCAACGCGGTTGAACTTGCTCTTGAAGCACTGCGCGTAATTTCAGGTAAATATCACGACAAGCTGTTTGAACTGAACACCGAGAAATTCTCTGCCACCATGCCGCAACCGGCGTCACCAGAAGAGTGGCTGGATACCGCCGAAGAGAAAAACCTGGCAATGCTGGTGAATCGTTTGGCGATGGATATTGCTAAAGAAGACATTGCCTCTGCTCGTGCAGGGCACCTGCCGACATTAGACTTAACTGCATCTGCCGGCAAAGACAAAACACATAGTGTGACAACAACGCCAACAACTGTTGTCGACAACACCACGCCGTATCTGGACAGCTACAGCGTTGGCGTTCAGTTGAACGTGCCTATCTTCCAGGGTCTGCGTGTATCTGGTCAAACAGAACAAGCGAAGTTTAACTACATCTCTGCTAGTCAGGATTTAGAACTGACCTATCGCCAAACTGTGCAGTCTATTCGTAGCTCGTTTAACGATGTGAAAGCGGCAATGTCGACTATCCGCGCTTTAGAGCAAGCGGTTGTTTCTGCACAAAGTGCATTGGAAGCAACGGAAGCCGGGTTTGATGTGGGTACACGTACTATTGTTGACGTGCTCGACAGCACACAGAACTTGTTTGATGCCCGTCGTAACCTGTCTGGCGCCCGTTATGACTTTATTCAGGCCGTAGTGAGCTTGAAACAAGCTGCCGGTACGCTAACCGCGATGGACATTGAAACCATTAATAAAGGTTTGCAGCCACAACAATCTGAAGGCTGATACGGATTGCATTAAAAAAGCCGCTTAACGAAGCATTTCGATAAGCGGCTTTTTTGTGTGAGTTTCACAGCGTTCTTAGCCTAAACGGCCTCACCCTGGCGGCCGGGAAGACTTTCCAGCAATTTAAGTAACTCACTCAATTCATTTTTCAGTGTGGCGGCTTGCTCTTTACTGCGATTATAGTTTTCCAGTTTTTCACTGGTGTCTTTTAATTTTCCTTGCAAGCGTGCCAGAGAGTCATCCATTATACATTCCTCAAACAGTGTACTACTGCGTTCATTGTAGGAAATCACACCGCTTTTTTGAAACACTCTTGATTCTTAATTTTTATACCTTAGTAGTAATTTAGCCAACAAACATGAAAGCTTCTGAATTGCAAAACCGGTTTGAACGCATTCGTTCAAACAAAACTTTTGAAATATTTGTTATCTCCGTCATCATCGTATCTGCGCTACTTGTAGGTGCGAAAACCTACGACATGCCGCGGGGATTTGCCTCTGTCACTCTTATCCTTGACTGGTTTATCAGTGCTTTTTTCCTCACTGAGATCACCATTCGTTTTCTGGCTGAGCGCCGCAAACTGGATTTCTTCAAAAGCTTCTGGAACTGGTTCGACACCATTATTGTTATTGTAAGCCTCATTCCTGCGGAAAGTACGGATTTGGCGCTGATTGGCCGACTTGTCCGGGTTTTCCGGGTACTGCGGATGATATCGATTATTCCGGAACTGCGAATTTTGCTGGTTTCATTGGTAAAAGCCCTGCCTCAGCTGGGTTATGTTATGTTACTGATGTTTATCATCTTCTACATTTACGGCGCCATTGGCAGCACCTTATTTGCACAAATCAATGAGGATTTGTGGGGCGATATCACCATCTCCATGCTTACCTTATTCCGCATTATGACGTTCGAAGATTGGACCGATGTCATGTACGAAACCATGGAGGTGTATTCGCTTAGCTGGATTTACTATCTGACCTTTATCTTCTTGTCAGCCTTTGCCTTCCTGAATATGGTTATTGGTATTGTGGTAGGCGTAATGGAACAGGAAAATGCGGCGGCCAGACGAGAAGCCGCTGCTGAGAATAACGAACCCACACTAGAAGACGTCATGGCTGAATTAAAATCGCTTAGACAAACGGTAGATGAGATAAAGCAGAAGTAGGGGTTCACAACTTTCTAGCCATACGCCTTTTTATCTACACGCTTATAAACAAAAGCCCGCTAATACAGCGGGCTTAGTGATTTATGGTGACGAGATATGGTGGCTAGCGTTACAAACTGTAGCGTACACGCATACGTTCAGCCCGCTTTTTGCCGTCTGCAGAAGTAAATTCCTGATTTTGAATTTTACGTCGGGCCACCTCTTTTCTCCCCATATCCAGCAACACCTGCACATAGTTAAGATAAACGGTATCCGACACCTGCTGATCGTTCACCACTGTTTCATAAAGCGACAGTGACTCTTCGTATTTATCTTGCTGCAACAGAATTTGCGCAAGGGTATCTAACGAATCGGCGTTTTTAGGCTGCAGACCTACAGCTTTGCGCGCCAGCGGCAGCGCTTTATCTATCTCGCCGTCTTCGAAGTACAAATAAGCTAAGTTATTCAACACCACGAAATTCTCAGGCGTTTGTTGCAAGATTTTCTCGTAGGTTTCTTTGGCCGCGGCCTTATCTGTACCAATCTGCCTTTCAGCCTTCATCATCGCAGTGCGTACGTCTTGAGGATGTGCTTGTAAATGCTGCTCTAGGAATGCCGCCGCTTCATCAGCTTTTCCAGATGCTTCCAATACCGCCATCATCAACATGGTATTCGGTGCATTTGGTTTCTCATTGTAAGCCGCGCGGGCATCTTCAAGACCTTCGGCACCACGCCCTTCCAACATAGCAATGCGCGCACTGATGCCGCGAACGAACGGGATAGCTCGCACATTGTCTGGCATATCCTGCAAAATCGCTTTTGCCGGTTTAGGCTGGCGTGTCATTGCCAAAAAGTGGGCCTTTAACAAACGAATTTGGCTATCAGGCTGTTTGGCCAAAAACGCATTTGCCAGGCTGAGTCCGTGATTAAATTGCTGCAAGGAATCATCTAACAACAATTTACCCAACACCGCGGTTTTATCTTGTGGATAAAGCTTTAACCACGCATCGTAATGTTCCACTGCGCCAACCACGTCATTCAGACGAATCAATGTCTGACCTTTCAGGTTCCAGTAAACGCGAGGTGTAGCGGTATTTTCTTCAACAGAAGAAAGCAGACTAATGACTTTCTCATAATTGTTTTGAGAAAACGCGATGCGGCCGGCTAGAATGCGTAAATCTAAGTTATCAGCATGCTTACCTATTTCACTGTATACCCGTTGCGCCACTTGCGCTTCGTCTGCCGCGTCCGTTTGCGTCGCCACGGTGTAAAGTACGGTCAGTGCTTTTGCATCATCGGCGTTGCCAGCCAGGATTTCATTAAGTACGACCACCGCCTCATCAAATTTCTCTTCGGCCAGGAGGAAGCGGGCCTCTACCAACTCGATTTCGGCAGAATCAGGGGCCAGTGATTTGGCTTTTTCTATCTGCGCCTGTGCAGTTTCTTTGTCACCTTGCTTAAAAGCAATTTCTGCAAGAAACAAATAAGGTGCATAGTCTTCAGGTTCATTTTCTAACCACTGTTGAGTTGCGGCTTTTGCTTTATCAAGCTTGTTAGTACTGATATAAGCAGTAATAAGGGTACGTTGCGTCACTTTGTTGTCAGGCGCTTTTTGTACCGCAGATTCCAGATTCACAAGACCATCAATATCGTTAACCGACAGCTGAAGAACACCGAGGCGGGCCAGATCATCCGCCGTCTCACTCATTTCTGACGACTTCTCGATCATGGCTTTTGCATCAACAACATTACCTTGCTTAAGCAGCTGATAACCAGCTTTAGAAAATAATGACGCGCCAGCAGGCCCTTCAACGTCCACACGATTGAGTATTTCAGTAGCACTTTCACTTTCACCGACCTGTAGCAAACTGTCAGCCAACATGCTCAGCGCTGGATGATCGGGCGGTAAATCGGGTGCCACTTCGGTGAGATAGTTATTCGCAGTAACAAAATCCTGCATCTGGTAAGCAACATAGCCTGCTAGCAAACGTAAAGCTGGATTGTTGTTGCCGTTTTGCATCGCTACCTGAAGATGGGTGGCTGCGGCTTCATAATCGCCATCGTTCGCTTCGATTACACCTTTATACTGGTTGAGTAGAGGATGTTGCGGATTAGCCTTCAGCAGCTCATCTACCATCGGCCCCGCAGTTTGCGTATCTCCTGCTTCAACCAGCAAAGTGATGTAAGCAAATTTAGTGGTAATGTCTTGCGGGTTATCTTTAACGTAATCACCGAAGGCGTCGGTCGCTAACGCTTTGTCGCCTTCAGCTAAGGCTAATTTGCCTAGTTGCTGTAGCACATCTTTATTATTAGGGGACTGCTCTCGCAGGGCTTTAAAAGACGCCAGGGCAGCACTTAAATTCTGATTAATGATATCGCGGTAGGCGAGTGCCAGCCCTCGGTAAACCGAAGAGGTATCTAAAGTCTCCAAGTCATCAATAATGGCCAGTGCTTCTTCGTTCTTCTCTAACTGCGCCAAGGCCTGCAATTTATAAAAGCCAACCTCGGCAGATTCTACCGCTGTCATGCCCTCGGCACGATAATCCACATCGGCCAGCGCATTTTCAGCGCCGGTTTTCTGATAAGCAACGGAAATATAAGGAAGCACTTCAGAGGGAGGCTGGCCAAAGTCCAAAGCGCGGTTGAGTTCTTTCTCTGCGCTCTCGTAATCGCCAATTTGTAAGTAGTATTTACCCAGCTCAAAACGTGGCAGCGCCGCTTTAGGGTCTTTTTTGATAGCGTTTTTGAATTCGATCAGTGCGGCGTCTTGGTCGTTGGCGGCGACAAATTGTCGCGCCGCATCAAGGTGTTCTTCCGTGGTTTTCTTACTGCATCCGCTCAGGCCAACAGACAAACAAGCTGCCACAGCCAGAGGTACTAAAATGCGTTTTCCTGTTTTATTGTGATTCATCCTTTATACCTTTACTTTCTTGTTTGGTATTCCATGCCTATCTGGAATATAATACCTCTTTAGTAACGCGCCCGCGCCGCCTCAAGATGCATGATTCAGAGAAGATACATGATTCAGAGGTACCTCGGGTATTCATGCCGGCGTGTGCCGCGCCCGCCTCATTCATTATCATTCAGGATCATTAATGACCAATACTGTCGAGCTGACATTTAAAGACCTCAATTTACCAGAAAGCATATTACAGGCTCTGGAGAAAGTTGGCTATGAAAAGCCATCCCCTATCCAAGCTGAAAGTATTCCGCTACTTCTTGAAGGGCATGACCTGTTAGGTCAAGCACAAACAGGAACTGGTAAGACTGCGGCCTTTGCACTTCCAATGCTCGCAAATATCGACCCGGAAGCGAAGTTACCGCAATTGCTGGTACTTGCTCCAACCCGCGAACTCGCCATTCAGGTGGCCGAGGCTTTTCAGGTTTATGCCAGTTTTTCAAAGAAAATTAAGGTGCTACCTGTATACGGTGGTCAATCTTACGATAACCAAATTCGTCAGCTTAAGCGTGGCGTTCAAGTTGTTGTGGGTACGCCAGGCCGTATTATCGACCACATTAATCGTAAAACATTAAACTTAAGTGAACTTAAATTCCTGGTTCTCGACGAAGCTGACGAAATGCTGCGCATGGGCTTTATCGACGATGTTGAAACCATTTTAAGTCACTCTCCGGAAGAAAAGCAGACAGCGCTGTTCTCAGCCACCATGCCTGGGCCAATCAAAAAGATTACCCAGCGTTATCTGAAAAATCCGAAGCACGTTAAAATTGAATCCAAAGTATCCACGGCGAGTACTATTCGTCAGCGTTACTGTCAGGTTGCGCCGCACCACAAGCTTGAAGCGCTTACCCGTATTATGGAAGTTGAGCCTTTCGATGGCATGATCATCTTTGTGCGCACGAAAACAGCCACCGTTGAGCTGTCAGACAAACTGTCTGCCCGTGGTTACGACGTTGAGCCGCTAAACGGTGATATTCCACAGAACGCCCGTGAGCGTACGGTTGAGAAACTCAAGCAAGGTACCATCGACATTCTGGTTGCTACCGACGTAGTAGCTCGTGGTCTGGACGTTGAGCGCGTAAGCCATGTTGTCAACTTCGACATTCCTTACGATACCGAATCTTACGTTCACCGTATCGGCCGTACCGGTCGTGCTGGACGTAACGGTGATGCCATTCTGTTTATCTCTCAGCGCGAAAAGCGTCTGTTGTTCTCTATTGAGAAAACAACACGTCAGCCTATCGAGCGTATGCCAATTCCTTCAATCACTGAATTGAATGAAACCCGGCTGAGCAAGTTCAAGCAAGCGGTAGGTGAAGCGACGCAAGATGATTCTCTGGAATCACTGATGCCAATCGTAGAGTCGCTACAGCAGGAAACCGAAGCGTCTCCTGAAGTGCTGATTGCTGCATTGATCAAGCTCGCTCAGGGCGACGAACCACTGCTGCTGAAAGAGTCAGATCGTCCGGATCTGCACAGCAAGCCGTCTCGTGAAGATCGCGGTCCTCGCGGTGACAGAGGCGACCGTGGTCCTCGTGACAGAGGTGACCGTGGTGATCGTCGTCAGCGTCGTGGTTCTAGCAAGCCAGAGTCTGGTATGCAACGCTACCGCATCGATGTGGGTCATACTCACGGTGCCAAGCCGGGTAATATCGTTGGTGCTATTGCTAACGAAGGTAACATCAACAGTAAAAACATTGGTGCTATCGAAATCTACGACAAGTTCAGTACGGTAGACCTGCCGGAAGGCATGCCACGTGAAACCAAAGAACTGTTGCAGAACACCCGAGTTGCTGGCCAGCGCTTATCATTGCGCGAATGGTCAGACACGCCGCCGAAGCGTCGTCAACCTCGTAAAAACTAAGTATCAAAGGCAAGCGTAACGCTTGCCTTTTTTATATGCCTTTTAGAAATATAAATTCGCAAAACAGATTTTTTAATTTATAAAAACCACGTCAAAATAGCAGACACGATAACCTGAACCGTTCAGGTCTGATTTCTGAGGATTTTCATATCATGCGTTACTTCCCGCTCTTTTTAGATACCAAAGACACGCACTGCCTGATTGTGGGTGCTGGAGAAGTAGCTGCACGCAAACTTGAACTGATTTTAAAATCAGAAACTCAGGTCACCGTTATCGCGCCGTGGATGTGCGATACCGTAAAAGCCTATGCGCATGATCCTCGTGTTACCTTGGTTGAACGCGAATTCGCCGACAGCGACCTTTCTAACCAGCAAATGGTATTTGTCGCCACCAGCGAACCTGACGTGAATCAGCATGTGCATGACATTGCCCGGGAAAAAGGCATTCTGGTTAATGTGGTAGATAACACGCCACTCTGTCAGTTCATTACGCCATCAATCATCGACCGCTCACCTATTGTGATAGCCATGAGCAGCGGCGGTGTTGCGCCGGTGTTGTTACGCTATTTGCGTCAAAAGCTGGAATCTGTGATCCCTGCGAATATTTCCCGTTTAGGCGCTTTTTCCGAAAAATTCCGTGAGAAGGTAAAAACCTCATTGAAGGGTGTGACTGCACGACGCTATTTCTGGGAAGATGTGCTAGACGGTGATATCGCTGAACTGGTTGAAAAAGGCCAAGACGAAAAAGCCGACGCCAAATTTCTGGAAGCACTGGCAGCAGCGCAAACCGAACAGAAAATTGAAGGTCAGGTTTACTTGGTGGGCGCGGGGCCTGGTGATCCAGACTTACTCACATTCCGCGCGTTACGTTTGATGCAAAAAGCCGATGTGGTGGTGTACGACCGCCTGGTTTCCCCTGCCATTCTGGAACTGGTACGTCGTGATGCAGAAAAAATCTATGTCGGCAAAGCAAAGAGTAATCATACCCTTCCTCAAAACGAAATAAACGAACTGATGGTACGTGAAGCGAAGAAAGGCAATCGCGTGGTGCGTTTAAAAGGCGGTGACCCGTTTATATTTGGCCGTGGTGGTGAAGAAATTCAGGAGCTCATCGAGCACGGTATCGAGTTTCAGGTTGTGCCGGGCATTACAGCAGCTAGTGGTGCCAGTACGTACGCTGGTATTCCGCTTACCCACCGCGACCACGCCCAGTCTGTGACTTTCGCTACGGGCCATCTGAAAGACGGTACAATCGATTTAAACTGGCCTGCCCTTGCGCATCAAAATCAAACCATTGTGTTTTATATGGGCCTGACTGGCCTGCCGGTGATTTGCGAAAAATTAATCAATAACGGGCTTAACGCACATACCCCTATCGCGCTTATTGAGAAAGCCACCCGGGACGACCAGAAGGTGATCACAGGTACGCTTGCCGACATCACTGCCCACCCTCAACTGGAAGAAATGAAGCCACCAACACTTATTATTGTTGGCACCGTGGTGTCTTTACACAAGCAGTTAGACTGGTTTACGACACACTAGCTTTGTTAACCGCCCGTTTTATTCCATACTGTTATTGTTGAAGAAACGGGCCTAAAACATGTATATACGCTTCCTGCTGAGTCTCGCGCTTTTTTTAATCGCTGACGCTGCCGTCGCAGAACAACTGAACTTTAAAAAAAGTCGTTTGGATGAGGGGCAACGTTTTGAATACAAGTGGTTAGACAGCGAAGGAACCTCCCGGCATATCGTCTTCACCCTAGACAAGAGCAAATTAAGCACAGCGCCTACCGAGCAGAAAAACTATCGGCCAGAATTAGCCATGCGCTACGTTACTGTAGAGCTGTTGAAAGTAGCCCGTCAGTTCGATCCTCGGGATGCCAACGTAAAAATTCGACAGCAAGGTGACACTGTACTTACCAATGTAAAAGCCCGTAGTGAAGAAAAACTCAAAGTCATTCAAGGGCAGTTAGCCCAGGCCAAAGAACAGGCCTACGACGACTATCTCGATAAACACTATTTTACTCGCTATCGTACGCTTTTTAATGAAGAAGCCATAAAGCCCGACCATGTGCGTTACATGAAAGAGATGACAGAGTCGCTCATTCCTCTCTCTCAGGCATTTTATGAACAAGTGGACAACCAGGCCGACGCCCGTAAATATTTTAATCTGTTACTGAGCTGGGTGCAGAGTATTCCATATGATGCGCTTGATAACCGCGCGCAGAGTAACGGTTCTGGCTTTGCGCCGCCCATTCAGCTACTTAATGAAAACCGCGGCGACTGCGACAGCAAATCAGTGTTAATTGCTTCGATTGCTCGTGCTTTTCTTCCCGATACGGCCATGGTGCTGGTGTTGTTACCAGAACATGCACTGTTAGGCATTGCGCTTACGCCGAAGAAAGGCGAAGCAACATTGAAAGCTGATGGCAAAACCTATGTGTTGATAGAGCCCACCGGCCCGGC
The DNA here is from genome assembly GCF_056159945.1 of Alteromonas sp. ABH2_165. NCBI lineage: Bacteria > Pseudomonadati > Pseudomonadota > Gammaproteobacteria > Alteromonadales > Alteromonadaceae > Alteromonas > Alteromonas sp. ABH2_165. The sequence continues at coordinate 71,856 of NZ_JBSWWF010000006.1, read as the reverse complement.
GCAGTTTAAATTTGGCGAGATAGCTGAATCTTCCAAAAAGGATATTGCTAAAGGCATGTATACGCTGGAGCTGATTCAAAACTAATTGATTTCGCTTGTATTTCCCGTAGTGTGAGCACTGCATAAATGATTTATGCATCAAAATAAAAGGAATTAAGTCATGAAGTACTGTGTAGCAACACTGCTATTAGTTCTTGGTTCGCCTATGGCGCACAGCGACACCCAAACTTATCACTGCATGGATTGCACAGATTTACAGATGAAACAACTTGCAGAGTCCCGCCGCCCATCAGGTTACAAAGACATTGTTTATGTTTTTAATACGGAACGTGAATTAGTTCGCACCTATGAGGTTAAAAAACAGACTATTGATGACTTCATTGAGCATATCGTAGCCAACGAGATTGTGACTCCAACGAACGTCAGAACTCGTTATGAAGAATATCTTCAGGCACGTGAAGATGTGTTAGATACTTTTATTTATAGTGGTATCCAATCGACCACCTCTTATTCACGAAAATCAACAGATAGCAACCCATCTTACAATTGTCTGGCTGACTCTGAAGTTGGTAATGTCGATATTCATATGACAACAGCGAGTGCACATGAATTCATTGTAGATAGTTCATTGAGGGAACAGGTATTCAGCGAAATAACAAATCGTGACGATGTCTGGACAACGTTTGCTTCCGCTTACAATACCCTAAACTTCACTGTAAGTAGTGTTTTGCAGCTAGATGACATGACATTCAGACTACGCTTTGCAAATGGTTCTTCTGTTGTGGTCGAGCCTAATCGGCTCAAAGACGGGATAGAATACAGTCAAGATAGTGGACTAGACTCAGATTGTAACCAGCTACCAAGCGATCCTAGTTGGGCAGGCAAGTTTACTTTCAGCTCGTTAGAAAACTATCATGCCATGGAGGACTACCTTTGGTATCTGAGCGTTAACTGGGTACAAGAATTCAAACACTTTGAGGGCAATAGCGGGTGCACTATTGATACAAAATGCAGACAAGAAGAAAATGTGCTGACCTGTTACGGCTCGGTACAGTGTGAGTAGCAATACAAAGAAAGATTTTTGCGATGAAATTCAGGCGCCGAGTGGCGCCTGATTCAGTTAGTGAAAAAATGCACTACAATTCCTGCTCAGCAAATTCCGCCAGTCTTGAACGAACAACCCCGTCCAGATTGATGGTGGAACTACCTGAGAAGTTTTTAAACCGCTCTACCAGATAGGTGAGACCGGACGTGACTGCTGACAGATAATTACTGTCGATCTGCGCCAAGTTACCAGAACAAATCAGCTTGGTGCCTTCACCACAGCGGGTGATGATGGTTTTTAACTGCGCCGCCGTTAAGTTCTGCGATTCATCCAGAATAACAATAGAGTTCTGAATGCTGCGACCACGCATAAAGTTCACCGATTTAAACTGAATGTTGGCTTTTTCCATGATGTAATTCATGGAACTCTTGGCGTTTTCGTCATGCTTATGCAGCACTTCCAGCGAGTCGGTAATTGCCGCCAGCCACGGCGCCATTTTCTCTTCCTCAGTGCCGGGCAGGAAGCCAATGGATTCTGCAATTTCCGGTGTTGAACGGGTAACGATAATTTTATCGTACATGTTCTTCTCGACCACCATTTCCAGCGCAGCTGCCAGAGCTAGCAGCGTTTTACCGCTACCCGCCGGGCCGGTAAGAATACACAGGTCAATATGCGGGTCGAGCAATGAATGCAGCGCCATGGCCTGACCGATATTTTTGGGCGTAATGCCCCAGGCATGACGGCTCATCAAACGCTCGTAGCCGAGATCCAGTACTTCCAACGTGTCGGACGTAATACCTTCGATAATACCGGCAAAATGCTTGGAATCATCCAGCAGGAATTCGTTGATGTACGGATCTTCCATGATGTTCCGCGGCAGGGTGTGAATCGTATCTCGCCCTTCAGAGCGGCTCTCTACAGATTTCACTTTCTCCCAGAAGTTACCTTCAAATTTATGGAAGCCTTTAGAAAGGTACTTAATATCAGTAATGAGCTGATCGGTACGGTAATCCTCAACATGAGCTAAACCGGCACCTTTGGCTTTAAGGCGCATGTTGAGATCTTTGGTTACCAGCACCACCTGTTGTGGCGCATAGGTTTTCTGTAAATGCAGGGCAACATTAATGATGCGGTTGTCGTTCTCGTTGCTGGTAAATACCTGCTGAGATTCCACCATATTCAGATCGGCGAATATAGATAGCGATCCGGTAGGTTTGTTCTCGCCCGCCCCCAACCCTTCCATAGACACACCGGCAAGCATATCTTCGGGGGTGGCGTTGTGAAGTAAATCTTCCATTGATCGAATGGAAACCCTGGCATCGCGGGCAACGTCTTTCTTACTGTCTTTGATGTAGTCCAGTTCTTCAAGAACTGTCATTGGCACGACAACGTCGTTTTCTTTGAATGAGAGAAATGCAAGGGGTTCGTGTAGCAGAATATTGGTATCTAAAACGTAGATCTTTGTTTCTGTAGATTTTTTTCTTGGCATCCTTCGCTCCGACAAGAGTATAACCGGCCCGCCCAATTGCTGACGTGCAATCAAGAGTCTCGCGCAGGAGAAGATGTCGCTGTCGAACTGACGCTCTACTCCGTGTCGCGTCGACTTTCAATTCCACCATAATCCAGTTTTCAGGATTTAGCACTTATTTTTGCGATTTTTTTAGCACGGCATTTTGTTACGGCCAGTTTCAGAAACGCTGAATAAGCAGGAACGGGTTAACGTTCCAGAAGCTTATTTACCCAGCTTTTTGTTTGAGGGCAGGCTGGATGAGGATGAAAAGAACCATTCTTATAAACGCCCTGAGGGCAAAAAGGCTCATCGATGAAGGTATTGTCATAGAAAGACACTGACGTACACAAATCCAGTGCTGACTGAACATGCTCCAGCGTTCGCGGTATTCTCGCCGCCACCTTATCATCAGGCACACCATGGCCGCCGCGACGTTTCCTGTCCGCCACCCTGGCCATATTGACCTCGGGTTCGCTGGCAATGTGAATTACGATAAGGTGCACATCAAATCCTCTGGCCCGTGCCTTAGCAATGAAGTCTATTTTAGAGGGATGGGAAAACACGGTTTCGAAACAGAAACTCAGCCCCAGATTTAGGTGCAATGACCGTTCCTGCTCAATAGCTTTTGCAGCCTCGTAACTATGTGCCTCGGGCGAGTCTGGCCAGTGTTTCGCGGCATATATAACCGCATTAAGAAACGGGATTTGCCTCTTGCTGAGGTAACGTTCGTAAAAGGTACTTTTACCCGCGCCATTGCCACCAGCCAGAATAATGATTTCTTTGGTCACAACACGCGCTTACGTTTTTTGAATTTTCCGTTTTTGAAGATACCGACTTCAGTTTCTCCATTCGGATAAACCGCACGGAGCATACCGGGTTCTCCGGCGGGCTCATAGAGAACATGCTGACGCTGCTTCAACGCCGCGGCTACCCTACCCGATTGTGAATCTTCGGCTACTGTGTTCATTAATGTCAGTGGATCAAATTTCTCATCCGACTTTTTATACTCTACCGCATCAGTAGCTGTACGATTTCCTGATACCGAAACTGTAACTTCGGCTTTTTCAGCCAGTAGCAGAGCAATGTCTGATGCAGATAATGTCGTTTCGACAAGCTGACCAATATGCGCCCAGTATTCGATCTGCTCGTTGGTGGAACGGTGATAAACAGACGACATAACTTTAGCATCGCTGACTAATGATTCATTTAAACGCAAAGGGGTTGAATGCTTACTCATACACTTTTATTCAAGTCAGGCTAAAACAATCTAAATTGTAGCTAATCGCTACAATTTTACAAGTTTGTTAGCTAGTCTGTCGCTTGTGAAACTTCCATCGAAGCCTGAACTACTCCGGAAACCTGGAATTCTTCTATACTGACAGGTCCAATTGCCTTTATTCATCACAGTACGTTAAGTACAATACCGGCCGCAAAAATTAAGGGTGAGTTTATGAGTTCTGTTAGTACGTTTTCTGTAGGTCAACGCTGGTTAAGCAATACCGAGTCTGAATTAGGTCTTGGCGCAGTATTAAGTGTTGATTTTCGCGCCGTGGAAATCCTGTTTCCGGCATCCGGCGAAAGTCGAACCTACACGAAGGATAACGCGCCCCTCACCCGCCTGACATTCACAGAAGGCGATGTGGTGCCCAGCGAAGAAGGCTGGAAACTGCAAATTCAGGAAGTCGAAGAAAACAACGGCGTTCTGATTTATCACGGCCTGCGGGAAGACACCAAAGAAACCGCCAAGCTGGCAGAAACCTTTCTGGATCATCAAATCCGTCTGAATCAGCCTGAGCAACGTCTGTTCAGCATGCAGACTGATGTGCCTAAGTGGTTTGAACTGCGCAAAGAAGCGCTAGAGCATCAGCATGCTTATATGCAATCCAGCACCATTGGTTTGGCGGGTGCGCGTATTGAGCTTATTCCTCACCAGTTGCATATTGCATCGGAAGTGGGTAACCGTCACGCGCCGCGGGTTCTTCTGGCCGACGAGGTTGGCCTGGGTAAAACTATCGAAGCTGCGCTGGTGATTCACCGTCAGTTAAAAACCGGCCGTGCACAGCGAGTGCTGATCGTAGTGCCAGATTCGCTAGTGCATCAGTGGTTGGTTGAAATGCTGCGCCGGGTGAACCTGGCTTTCGCTATTTATGATGAAAGTCGCTGTGATGCGCTGGATGAATCCGGCGGTAACCCGTTTGAAAACGATCAACTGGTGCTGTGTAGTATTAGCTTCTTAACCGACAATCCGAAACGCCATCAACAGGCACTGGATGCAGGCTGGGATTTACTGGTTGTTGACGAAGCCCACCACCTTGCCTGGTCCAGCGACTCGCCATCAGAAGAATACCAACGCATTGAAGCACTGGCCGGTATTACGGCTGGCGTATTGTTGCTTACCGCAACACCCGATCAACTAGGACACGAAAGTCACTTTGCTCGCCTGCGTCTGCTCGACGCCGCCCGCTTCCACAGTTATGAGCAATTCCTCAAAGAAGAAAGTGAATATAGCAAATTGGCCGATGCAGTTGCGCCACTGCTCGACGACGCGCCGTTAAACGCAGACGCAAAATCTCAGCTAACAGCATTAGCACCGGATATTCTGGCCCGTTATGGCGATGTTGATGAGCCCAGCACCCGACAGGCCATTTTGAGCCAACTGATTGATACCCACGGCACCGGCCGTATTTTGTTCCGTAACCGCCGCGCCGGTATCGAAGGCTTCCCGGTGCGTATGCTTAACAGCTATCCGTTGGCACTACCGGAAATGTACGACAGTGCTGTTTGTGGTGGCGAACTGTTTGATGCCCTGTACCCAGAGCGTCAAAGCAGCCTGGTTAACAGTTGGTTCGATGCAGACCCGCGGGTAGATTGGCTTCTGGATTTTCTGCCAACGGTACGCCCTGCCAAAGTGCTGCTGATCTGTGCGGATAAAATAACCGCCCAACAGCTGGGTGAAGTGATTCGCTCACGCAGCGGTATTCGCCACAGTGTTTTCCATGAAGGCATGAGTATTGTTGAGCGTGATAAAGCGGCGCACTATTTCTCCGACCCGGAAGAAGGTGCGCAAATTTTGCTGTGTAGTGAAATCGGTAGTGAAGGCCGTAACTTCCAGTTCGCTCACCACTTGGTGCTTTTCGATTTGCCGCTAACGCCGGATCTGCTGGAGCAACGTATTGGTCGTCTTGACCGTATCGGCCAAACCAAAGATATTCAGATCCATGTGCCCTATTTGGAAGGCACCGCCCAGGAAGTGCTGTTGAAGTGGTACCGCGATGGCCTGGAAGCGTTCACACACACCTGCCCTACAGGTTCGGGCGTATTTGCAGAAGTGCAGGCTCAACTGGTTGGCGCTTGTCTTGACCCTGAAGATGAATCGCAAGTTGATGCATTGGTTAGTGCCAGTAAAACCCTTAATGATGATCTCAAAGCTCAACTCGATGCGGGCCGCGACCGCTTGCTTGAACTAAACGCTTCTGGTGAAGGCCGGGTTGAAGGATTAATTGAAGATATTGAAGAACTGGATGACGATCCTATCCTGCCTTACTTCATGGGCCGACTGCTGAACTCGCTAGGTGTAAACCAGGAAGACAAAGGCGACGACTGCTATATTCTCACGCCATCGGAGTCTATGGTGAATCACCTGCCAGGTTTAGACCCTGAAGGCATGACAGTCACGTATGACCGCCACGTCGCTACGACCCTTGAACACGTGCACTTCTTGAGTTGGGATCATCCATTGGTGCATAACGCCATTGATATGATCTTAACCGACGTGATGGGTAAAGCGAGTGTTGGTTTTATTGCCGACAGAGAACTACCCAAAGGCGCCTACTGGTTGGAAGCCCTGTTTGTATTGCAAGCCAATGCTGATCGTACATTGCAGCCAGGCCGCTTTATGCCTGCCACGCCATTCTTGATTTGCCTTGACGGCCACGGCAAACCGGTAGAACTGGACTTTGGGTATCCACGTAAAGCAGGCAGAAAGATCTCCCAACAGTTGATTCAGGCGCTACAGCAACAGCTTACCCTGCATATTGAAAAAGCGACCACTCTGGCACAGCAAAAAGCGAATCAGATCCAACACGATGCCATTGAAAGCATGCAATCCACATTGACTGGCGAGGCGCAGCGTTTGAAAGATCTACAAGCGCAAAACCCGGCTGTTCGCGACAGCGAAATTGCGTTTATCGAGCATCAACGTGATGCGCTCACCAAAGCGTTGCAGTCGGCCACGGTGCAACTGGAAGGTCTGCGTATAGTGGTAAACAACCCATGAGTATGCCGCCAGGCAAAAAGCCGTTTATCTACAATCCACCGATGACGCCGTATCTGTCGCTGGTGCATTACGACAACGACATCGTAGTGGCCAACAAACAGAGCGGCTTGCTGAGTGTCACGGGTATTCAGCCCGCGCATAAAGATGCGCTGATTAGTCGGGTACAAAGGGTGTTACCTACCGCCACGGTGGTGCACCGATTAGATATGGCGACGTCTGGCATTATGGTGATGGCGCTGAACAAAGAAGCCCATCGCCAGATTTCTCGGCAGTTTCAGGACCGCCTCACGAAGAAGCGATATTATGCCCGCGTTGACGGTGTTATTGCCGAAGACGAGGGCGAAGTGACTTTACCTCTGATTGTTGACTGGCCTAACCGTCCTAAGCAGAAAGTCGATCATGAGAATGGTAAGCCTTCACTAACGTATTACCGCGTGATCCGTCGATTGGAAAATGAAACCTGGGTGGAACTGTTACCGGTGACGGGGCGTTCTCATCAACTCAGAGTACACATGCTGTCGATTGGGCATCCTATACTGGGTGACAGACTTTACGCCCACGACGAAGCACGTGACCTTGCTCCCCGTTTGCAACTGCATGCAGAAACGTTAATTTTGCAGCATCCAGCCTCTGGCCAATGGCAACGATTTACCGCCCATGTTCCATTCATGGACTACCGGCCTGAACCACTTGCACTATCAGAGTAGATTTTTACTTCTCTCATTTTAGCAATAAGAAACACTTTAGATTTCGCCAGCCCCGGCCGATACGCCTTAGAGCGTGAGTAATTTTTTACCCGGAGTGAATGTGCGTCATTTTCTGATTTGTTTGTCCTGCTTACTGGCACTGCCTCTACAGAGCGCGATGTTAGCTGACGACATCCGGAATCAATACCTGCCAGACGAGTATCAAACCATATTGGTTGGCGATGAAGATATGCCGGTTTTCAGTGGTGAACCAACAACGTCATTAAGTCGCGGCGTGGCACTCATTTTTACAGATACTGGCTATCAAGGACTTACCCTGAATAACGCTCGCGCCCTCGCAGTTAAATTGAATCACCGGGGATGGCACACGTTGGTGGTGCCAGCAGCAACGCTGGGAGTTGACGTAAGCGCATCGGTTTCACAGGCAATGGAACCTTCTCAACCGGGTGAAAACAATGAGAACGCGCCTGCAATTATTGAGGCGTCTGGGGCAACAAGTATGCACCCACGGGCAATAGCAAGAGAGGCCATGGTCGATCCCGCCAGCAACCGCTCGGTAGTCGCGCTTTTAGCAAACGCAGTTTTTCAGCACATAGAGACGATCCCAGGCTTTAGACTCGTGATCAGTCAGGGCATGAGCGCCGCCCAACTGATTGCATTAACGTCTGCGGAAATTTTACCGCCCCCAGATGGCATGGTTGTGATCAGTCCATACTGGCCACAATCTGAAGCAAACGGCGCAATTCCAGCACAGCTGGCTGCTACAGAATTCCCGGTCCTAGATTTACAGTTCCCCATCAACACCCAATGGACAGCAAATAGCGCAGCCAAACAAAAGCTGGCTGCGACACAGGCGCTAAAACTGCATTATCGCAATAAAGCGCTTACTACTCCGCTCTTCCAAGCTACCAATTCCAGCGACACTATTTTTAGCCGTACCCTAAGCAAAGAGATTTACGGATGGGTTAATCATCTGGGGTGGTAACGATTTCCAACCCACTTTTTTCTGATTATTTTCATAAACCTGTTTCTTTTTGCCTAGATTTTACACAAAATGGAATTTTTTTTGACTATACTGTCAGGCGAATCAGTTAACAGGCTAAATATTATGTTGTTGTCTTTTGTCGACGCCAAAGCCAACCAACTATGCTTTTATCTTCGGGGCTTTTGGCAAAGTATTATACCGCATTCCGAGTTAGACATTTTCTTCTGGGACACGCTCGAAGAGTGGAGTCTAGTGAACTACGATCTCGATCAGCCTTATACAGAACGAGAGCGCGTGTTCTGGCACACACTCAATCAACTACACTTTTGGACGGAAGAAAAACTCAAATCCGATCCTTTGCTAGTTGAAGAGTTACATCGTTGCTTAGCATTCCTCGAAGGTAAAGGAATTTGCCCGCTAGATTGCGCAGGTGTTCGCCCGTAAACTAATTTCTGCCTTTGGTTGTTTTACATTGGTATCCGTGATCAAATAGTCCTCTCCCCTATCCCATCGGACGGACTTTTTCATCATGCACTTTCTTCAGTCCTTTCTGGACAAACGTCTTTTCAGCATCTTTGTATTTGGCATCGCCAGTGGTTTTCCGTGGGTAATGATAGGCTCAGTCATGACAGCTTGGTTAAAGGACGAAGGGCTGTCGCGCACCGATATCAGCTTGTTTGGTAGCATATTCGCGGTTTACGCCATTAATTTTCTTTGGTCTCCACTTTTAGATCGCTTGAAGGTGCCGCTGCTTGGTCAGCGCCGGGGTTGGATTCTTGCTATGCAGCTTTGTATCATTGGCAGTTGTTTACTGATGAGTACACTACACGCCACCTCGTCACTGTTTTATGTTGCCTTGTTCGGACTCGTTATTGCCCTGTGTTCAGCAACGCAAGACATCGCTATAGATGCCTACAGAATCGACATAATTGAGGATAATGAGCGGGAGAAGCTAGCGGCAGGCTCGTCTATGGCTACTGCCGGATGGTGGACAGGTTATGGTGGATTAGGTGCACTGCCCTTTTTCATCGCAGACTGGACAGGTTGGGCATGGAACGATATTTACCTGCTATTGGCAGCTATCATGTCTGGCATCACGTTATTTACCTTCGTTGCCAAAGAACCGATTGTTGATCGCACAGCGCAACTTTCACAAGCAACGGCCTATTACGAAAAAGTACTTGGCGCTAAAGGCGCATCCCCAACGGCCCTGCAAAAAATAGGTGCCTGGCTATTTGTCACAATCGCTGAGCCTTTCCGCGAATTCTTTCAACGAAATGGTGTCCGCCTGGCGCTTTCACTGCTGTTATTCATTTTTCTGTTTAAAATTGGCGAAGCCTTCCTCGGCAGAATGAGCCTGCAGTTTTACATAGAGCTAGGTTTCAGCAAGAGTGAGATCGGCGGCTACTCTAAGTTGCTTAACTGGTGGGTGACGATTGTGTTTTCCATTCTGGGCGGCATGATGACCATGCGCTACGGTATTTATCGCGGCCTAATGATTGCGGGTATAGCGATGGCCTCGAGCAATCTGATGTTCGCGCTAATGGCCCATGTAGGTCCTGATAAAACGTTGTTTGCCCTCACCATCATTGTCGACGGCTTTACTGCCGCCTGGGGTACGGTGGCAATGGTCGCTTTCATATCGGTTATGTGTAATCGCACGTTTTCGGCGTCTCAGTATGCGCTGATGGCCTCGTTAAGCGTGGCGGGTAAAAACCTGCTTGCCTCAGGAAGCGGGTATCTGGTGGATAAACTTAATGGCGACTGGTCGACATTCTTTATCATTACCGCTTTAATGGTGATTCCCAGCCTGTTGTTTTTACGTGGAATAAAAAAGTACATTATTCGCGCTGAGCAGCAGGCTGGTTAGTTCGCTGACCTAGCAGTTTTCTATCCCTGAGCTAAGCTTTTATAATTCCTCTTTGCTTTTCGACTTATGCTGACCAGAGACTCAATAAAAGAGAAAATACGCCGAACCTACATGCTGGCAGCTTGCGCAATCACGCTGCTTATGACCGGATATTTTGTTTGGACCCAGTCATATCTTGACTCAACACAAATTCAGCCGAAAATTATTAATATTGCCGGTTATCAACGCATGTTGTCTCAACGCATTGCCTTTCTGCAAACACTACTCACCGATGAAAGCAAAGAAGTTGAACAAAAACGACTAAGAAATGAGTTAATTTCCAGAACATCTGAGTTTCTTCGCAACCACGAAGTACTGGTTGGCAGGCAGTCGCTGGAAGGCGTTTTTACGCCATTATCAGAAGAACTGGAGCAGCTATACTTTAGTGATGAGGGCGCTCTCGACAAGAAAGCATTGCAATACGGTGAGAATGCTTTGTATCTGGCAAGTGCGTCGGCTGCTCGCGGCTCAAACCTAAAACCCGTAACACTCGCTGCGGCCACCGCCATGTTGAGAGATTTAGACAGAGCCGTTCAGCTTTTTGAAACGCAACTTTCCAGAGACATCAAATTTAACCAGATAATGCTGTTAGTAGTGTGGTTCATCACAACATGCCTTGCCTTAATAATTATTCTTATGCTTTTCAGGCCATTAAAGAATTTGGTTCTTGATCAGTTCGCCATGGTTCAGGAAACCCGCAACGATATATTAAACGAACGAGAGCAAACCAACCGGATGGTGTCATCCACTGAAGAGTTTATTAAGGCAATGAGCCGAGAATTCAGATCGCCCATTGCCGTTATCATTGGTGCGCTGGAGCTCTTACCCAATGCAAAGAACCGTCAGGCTGCCTTGCTACAGAAAGCGGAAAATGCTTGTTATACACTTTTATCTCTGAGCAGTAACCTGATGGAAAGCCTGTCTGGCGATACTTCTGTCACAGCGAAAGCGGAAGACTTCATACTTGTAAGAGCACTCGACGATGCTTACAGTGAATTCTTGTACAACTGTCAGAAGAAAAATCTAAATCACCAGATAGTCAACGACAGTAGTCTACCTTATCTCGTTCATGGCTATCCTGAGCTGTTAGTTAAAGCGCTTAAAAGCGTTTTAGACAATGCCGTTAAATTTACGCCCCACGGCATGGTGTCGGTATACAATCGGGTGGCAATCGTCGACGGCGCTCGCGTTATCATCATTCGTGTTGTCGATACCGGGATCGGGATTCATGAAGACGAGTTGGAACGCATATTCGAACGGTTTACTACCAGCTATGATCCTGCCTATTCCTTTAGCGGAGCAGGTACCGGCCTCTATACAGCGAGAAAGTTATTAGCGAAGGCGGGCGGAAGTATAACCGTATCGAGTGCATTGCAAAGCGGCTCTGAGTTTACTTTAACGGTGCCTTTAGAATCAGCCAAGCATCAACCAGAAGCACTCACCAATGAACAATTTTCCAATCGTTTTGCGGTGGTGGATGATCAGGAAATAACCCGCATCTACATACAAAGCATGATTGAAGCAGAAGGGTTTGCCGTTGATACCTACAAATCTGGCGCCGATTTATTGGCAAATCAGGAGAAGGTGAAAAGCTACAGCGGCATCATTACAGACTATTACATGCCGGGTATAAATGGTGTAGAACTTATTACATACCTACAAGCCATTTGGGGCAAGAATATGCCTCCGGTAATGATGGTATCGGCCTCTCCGCACATCGCGAATGTGATCGCCAATTCTGATGCCACGGCCTGGCAGGTATTTGTGAAGCCCATCGACAAAAATCGTTTTACCGATGCGATCAAAGCGCTCGCTTCTAATAAGTCGTTCCATGCCCCGCCCTCTGGTGACTTCTCAGTGCTAGTTGTTGAAGATGAGCCCATTAATGCAGAGATCTTGTGCGATATGCTGGAAAACATGGGGTACGAGGTAAGCATCGCGGCCGATGGTGAAACGGCACTGCATAAAGCGATAGAGAAAAATTACGATGCCATTCTGCTAGATTTGCATTTGCCTGATATCTCAGGCTTCGAAGTGGCAACGCTATTGAAAGAGCGAGGGTGTCAGTCGAAGCTGGTTTCGGTGACCGCCAGTGCCTACCCGGCAGATGCACAAAGAGCGTTTGCTGCAGGCATACGTTATCACCTGGTTAAGCCAGTTGCCTACCAAGAACTCAAAAGTATGCTCAGGCTTTTGCTTGTTCAGGATTAGGCGCAGTATCGGCTCCCACCATATCCCAGGTGCTGACACAATTTCGGCCGCTGTGCTTTGACAAATATAACGCCTGGTCGGCCTGTTCAAGCCACGCCATATTGCTTTTTACATCTGCGCGATACTCACTAAGGCCAACACTGACGGTAAATTTAATTTGCTGGCCTTCATGCTCGACCATCATGGCTTCTGCCAGCCTGCGAATGCGATCTGCCACTTTTGCCGCATTTTGCTGATTCGAATCCACCAGTATAATGGCGAACTCCTCACCGCCATAACGCCCTGCGAGATCAGTTTCCCGCACACTTTTCTGAATCACGCGCGCGAGGGTTTTAATCACCTCATCGCCAGCCTGGTGACCATAGGTGTCATTAATATTCTTAAAGTGATCAATATCTAGCATCATGGCCGTCGAGGTATTGTCTCTGCGACGCTGTAATTTGAAGTGACTGTCAAAGCGCTCTTGCCAATAGCGACGGTTATATAAGCCAGTGAGCCCGTCAACACAACTCATTTGCTGCAATTCGTCGTTCAGCCTTTCAACGCGTAACTTGCCCAGTGCCTGGTCGGTTACATCATAAACCAACATACAAAGCTTATTGATTTCTCCAGTGGGCGACGAGAGCGGAAACATGGTGACGTTCTGAAACATATAGGTAGCATCAGACGTGATGGGTCGATTAGTGCCAAACTGAAATAGATAGGGCCGCTGCTCCCAAATGATAAAAACCGGCGTGCGCAGATTAAATACGGGCTCGGCTTTACCTCGCAGCCAGCTTTCTTCGATTTCGGGAAACAAAGAAAACAGCGATTTACCAATGACCTCACTAGGGCGAAGATCTGCGTGGTTTTCCATGAACTGATTCCACACTTCAACATTGAAGTGCTTGTCCATCACCACAATGCCAACTTCGATAGAACTGAGCAGATCATGTTGCCAATGCATTTGCATTATGTCGTCATTGATCATGCCACAAATTCCTCTTCCACCAGGCGGGTATAAATCTTATTCATGGATTGTTCCGGGAACAACAGCAACAAGTCGAAACTGATATCGCGGGTCTTAATGGCATACGCTATTTCAATGGCCATGAGCTTGCCCCATCGGCTGGCGTTACTATTCAAAATTGTCGTTACGCCGCTATGCTGACCCAGAAGAATAGGATGGCTATGACTGAAAGAAACATTTAGCTGATCAGACAAGGCGTTCAGGCATGCGCCGGTGAGGATGTTAGACACGTCCATCAATGCTTCAAGCTGATAATCCTCATTGCTGGCGTGCTCACCGTAGTTTAGCAGCTTAACAATGTTTTCCATTTTAGTATCGCTGAATATGACCAGTGCTTCACCTTTAATGCCTGCGCTGGTGAAGCCTTTTGATACGGCCGATACACGATCGTTTTGGTGGGCTTCAGCGATTGCCATGTGTAGCTCGGTGGCTTCAATAACATTAACGTTTGGAATGGGTAAGTCGATAAACTCGCCCAATAACCTGGCTAAGTTTTCCCCTGCCCGGCCCATCGCCACGTTCACCAGTTCGCGGTATGCATCGAGCTGTTCGTCAGCCGTGTTGCGCGTTGTCTTCTCTACCGCGGCAATACGCCCAGCAGCCGACGCTTCGCCAGAATACAAGCCATACTGGGTTAACAGTGCCATTAGCTTAGCGTTATCCATGGGCTTACGAATAAACTCAATCGCCCCTAGCGCCATCATCCGTTCCCGGGCTTCTTCTTGCACATCACCCGATACCACAATAACCAGACAAGGCAGATCCTGCTCACGAATCATTTCCATGGTTTCGTAGCCATCCATTATCGGCATATTGAGGTCAAGAAACATGACATCGGCTTTGCCAGCACGAATTGCTTCAATAGCCTCCTTGCCGTTAGCGGCAAATGACAGCTCCACATCCCATCCATCGGGAATAGAGCGAGCCATCTGCTTGCGGGCAAAAGATGAATCGTCACAGATCAGTACTGGCGTGGTCATGTGCAGCTCCTGCTATATCGCAACCGGCGCTTTAATATGCGGGTGAGACTGGTAATTTTGCAGCTCGAAATCTTCAAAAGTGAAAGCAAACAAGTCTTTCACTTCAGGATTAATATGCATTGTTGGGCTAGGGAAAGGCTCGCGAGCAAGCTGTGTTTCGGTTTGCTCCAGGTGATTAGAATACAAATGGGCATCGCCTAGGGTATGAATAAATTCACCAGGCTCAAGGTCACAAACCTGCGCGACCATCAAAGTAAGTAACGCATAGCTGGCAATATTAAACGGCACGCCTAAAAACACATCGCCACTGCGCTGATAGAGCTGACAGGAAAGTTTTCCGTTTAGTACATAAAACTGAAACATGGTGTGACAAGGCGGCAGCGCCTGACGGCCATTCGCAGCATTTTCTTTTGGCGACACGGAAGTGTCTGGCAAGACCGCTGGATTCCAGGCACTAACGATAAGACGGCGTGAATCAGGGTTAGTTTTAATTTGCTCAACCACGTCTTTGATTTGATCGATGGTGGTACCGTCACCGGCATCCCAGCTTCGCCATTGATGGCCATAAACCGGGCCAAGCTCGCCTTCATCGGTAGCCCACTCGTCCCAAATCGATACACCGTTTTCTTTCAGGTAGCGAATGTTCGTTTCGCCTTTCAAAAACCACAACAACTCATGAATGATGGATTTCAGATGACATTTTTTGGTTGTGACTAATGGAAAGCCTTTCGCCAGGTCGAATCGCATTTGATAGCCAAATACACTCAGGGTGCCCGTACCTGTGCGGTCTTCTTTTTTAACGCCTTCGTCTCTTACGTGGCGCATGAGTTTTAAATATTCTTTCATGCCGATTTCTTGTCACTGTTTTTTATTGTTGGTTCGGGTGATTTACGTAAATATGCCCACGCCATGAGGCCAGCGCCTAGCATGATCATGGGTATACAGAGTAATTGCCCCTGGCTCAGGCCAACGGAATAAAGCCCGATATGCTGATCGGGTTCGCGGAAATATTCAACAATGAAACGGAAGCATCCGTACCCGAGCAAAAACAACCCGCCGACGGCGCCGGTAGGTCTTGGTCTGGCTGAATATAACCACAAGATAATAAACAACAATACACCTTCCAGCGCAAACTCGTAAAGCTGAGAAGGATGGCGAGGATGCTCACCGGCACCAGGGAAAATAATGGCCCATGGTACATCTGTGGTTCGGCCCCACAATTCGGCATTCAGAAAGTTACCAATACGCCCCGCACCTAAGCCAATAGGAACAAGCGGCGCGACAAAATCACCAATTTGCAGGAAGGTGGCGTTCATACGTTTGGCCTGCCACGCCAAGGCCACCAGCACACCTAACAAACCGCCGTGGAATGACATCCCACCGGTCCATATCCGGAACAAATAGGTAGGATCTTCAATGAACATATTAAACTGGTAGAACAGCACGTAACCTATTCGGCCGCCAAGGATCACACCCACGAAGCCCCAAAATAACAAATCACTGAGCTGTTCACGGGTCCAGGTAGTTTGTGACAAGCGTTTCTGCGCTAACATATAAGCGGCGATAAAGCCGACAAGGTACATCATGCCGTACCAGCGCACACTGAGCGGCCCGATACTAAAAATAATCGGATCTATATTTGGAAAGACAAAATAACTGCTTTCTGCCATGCTTATTCAATTCCTACAATCATTCTGATACTCACCAGTACAAGCAGTCCTGCGAGGATCTTTTTCAATAACTGAGTGTTCATCCGCTGTCCCAGGCGGGCGCCAAGGTTCGCGGTGAATACCGATGTACACACAATGCCTAAGGTTGCCGGCCAGTACACGTAACCAATGGCTTTTTCTGGTAAGCCAGGAACGTCTGCCCCCGTAAATATAAAACTTGAGGTGCCAAATAACGCCACCACTAATCCACTGAATGCAGCACAACCAATGGCTTGTCGCACGCCCACACGAAACCAAACCAATGCGGGCACTAACAGCGCGCCGCCACCAATGCCCATTAGCGCACTGATGCCGCCCACACCTGACCCAACAGCAATTAGCGTGGGTTTAGACGCTTCATGGCGGGAGGCTTCCCGTTTACCGAAAATCATCTGCGCAGCCACCAGCATCACCAGCACAGCAAAAATGTTTTTCAGTAAATGGCCTGAAATGGCACTGGCAACGAAAGCGCCAGCTACCGCGCCAAAAGCAATACCAATTCCACTGTAGACCACAATATGGCGATCTAAATTCCCTAGCTTTTTGTGCGCCATAACCGACGACAAACCGGTGAAAATAATAGTCGACAATGAGGTTGCTACTGCCATTGGCATCACTATGTCAGTGCTTATTCCAAGAAAATGCACCATCAAATACGACAAACAAGGCACAATGATCAGGCCGCCGCCTATACCGAGCATTCCTGCTAGCAAACCAACAAGTAGCCCTAGCGCAAGGCAACACATAAAAATAATTAAAAAGGGGTCCATGAATACGTCCATTTACGTGAGGCGCGTAGCGTATCATAGAATACACCGGAAAGGGGTTACAGGTATGAAGTGAAAACGACAAACAGCATTATGATCCGGCGCGCACCAGGCCGCCAAGTCCTCGATGTTCCAGATAATGATTGATATGACTGAAGACTTCTTCATGGGTGTGGGCGGTGAGCGCTTTCATTAGCAGTTGTCGCGACTCTTCCAGCGATACATTACGAATCACCCAGTTAATTTTGCGCAGATTGTGGGCGTTCATACTGAGCTTGCGGTAACCCATTCCCATGAGCAAAATTGCGCCACCGGGCTCGCCGGCGATTTCGCCGCACACCGTTACCGGAACATGGTTCGCATCCGCTTGCTTAACGATATCAAACAATGCACTTAACACCGCGGGGTGATAGCTGTTATACAGTGAAGCAACACGGGTGTTGTTTCTGTCTACCGCGAGAAGATATTGGGTTAAGTCATTACTGCCTACCGAGAAAAAATCGACCTGCTTAGCAAGCTGCGGCAGCTGATAAAGTACCGAAGGTACTTCAAGCATGATCCCCAACTTAGGCTTTTCCAACAGCACGTCCATGTCTTTCACTTCGTCTTTTATTTCAAAGAAAGCCTGCTCGATAAGGCGCTTGGCTTCTTTTACCTCTGTCACCGACGAAATCATGGGTAGCATAATTTGTAAATTAGTCAGACCAATACTTGCCCGCAACATCGCTCGTACCTGTACTAGAAAAATTTCCGGATGGTCCAGGGTAAGACGAATACCACGCCAACCTAAGAAGGGATTTTCCTCGCTAATAGGAAAGTACGGTAGCGGTTTATCGCCGCCAACATCGAGCGTGCGCATGGTGATGGATTGTTCAGGCGACGCGAGCAGAATTTGACGATACAGTTCCACCTGTTCTTGCTCTGACGGAAAACGCTCACGCAACATGAAAGGGATCTCTGTGCGATAAAGTCCGATGCCATCTGCATTTACAAACTGGGTCGCTTCTATTTCTGCCGATAGCCCCGCATTAACGTAAAGTGCCATACGACATTTATCTTGAGTTAAGCACTCTTGATCGGCTTCGGCATCGATACGCTGCGAGAGCGTTTTCTCTTCTTCAATAAGTTGAACAAACTCGTTGCGGATAGTCTTTTCGGGCGAAATGATCACTTCACCAGAATACCCATCGAGAAGAATTTCTTTGCCATTCAGCAGCGCCGGTGACACGTTCTGACAACCCATAACGGCAGGTACGCCCATGGCGCGGGCAAGAATAGCAGCGTGAGAGTTGTTCGACCCCCGAATAGAGATAATGCCTTTTAGGTAAGCCCGTGGGAACTCCGCCAGCATGGTTGCGCTAACTTCTTCTGCTACCAGAATACTGTCGGCTTTGATGTCGTCGGCAGACGGCCCCTTGCCTTTGTTATCGTAGAGAATATTGAGCAAGATGCGGTTAGACAAATCGATGATATCGATGGCCCGTTCTTGCATGTACGGGTCTTCCATACTTTGAAAGCGCGCAGCGTAATCTTCAACAACCATTTTTAATGATGAAGCCGCGTCCCACCCTTCTCGAATTTTCGCTTCCACTTCTCGGCCTAAGCTGTTGGCGTCGAGCAAATGGTGATACAGCTGAAAAATCGATTTCACGTCATCAGGTATGCCTTCATCCAGCCGACCCGATAAGTCATCAACATGTTTACGGGTTAATTCAACACCCCGGCGATACAAACGGATCTCAAGTTCTTGATCGTTACAGCGTTTTACCACCCAGTTTCGCAGTGAAATACTGCTGTCGGTAGAATACCCTGTACCGATGGCCAAACCGGTGGAACCTGCAATACCCCTTACGTTTTTCTGGCGCGGCATCGATTCCTGATTCGAGGAATGGCTAAGTGCACCGCGTATATCAGCGTTGGTGATTTCCAATGCAAGTTGCGTAGCCAAGGTAACCAGAAACGCTTCTTCGTCTTCACTGAATCGACGCATCGCTTTCTGCTGCATGGTAATAACACCCAGCACTTTGCGCTGATGGATAATAGGCGTACCAAGAAAAGCGTTATAGTTTTCTTCTTTTACTTCCGGGTAGTGTTTGAAACGGGGGTGTTTGTGGGCATTTTCGATGTTCAGCGGCTCTTCCCGCTGACCCACTAAGCCGATAAGGCCTTCAGAGAAACCAATCCGCACCAGTTCAACGGCATCAGGGTGCAGACCATCTGTGGCCTTGAGAATAAAATCTTGTTGGTCGTAATCTGCCAGATAAATGGAACAGGAATCCACCGCCATGGTTTGCTTAACCCGGGACGCAAGGCGAAACAAAGCCTGATCCAGGTCTGGGATCTGGTTCATTTCCTGAACAATGCGCTTTAACGTGGTGAGTATGTTCCCGGTTCCAGCCACGAAGAGGTTCTCCTGTTTAGCCGTTTCGCCTACGCTTACGATGCCGCTTATTTGAGGGATTTTGCGCTGAACGCTGTACAGCAGGCATCGCAACACCAGCAAATTCTTTCATCACTTTCCGGTAAACATCACGCTTGAAAGACACCACATTGCGAATGGGATACCAGTAACTAACCCAACGCCAGTCGTCAAACTCGGGATGACCGGTTTTAAGTACATTGACATCTTTTTCGTGACAATCCAGTTGCAGTAAAAACCACTTCTGTTTTTGTCCGATACATACAGGCGAGCTCCCTTGGCGAATTAAACGCTTCGGCAGTTTGTAGCGCAACCAGTTGCGGGTAACTCCTAAGATAGTGACATCTTTTTTTGTTAACCCTACTTCTTCGTGCAACTCCCTATACATAGCTTGCTCTGCAGTTTCCCCTTCATCAATTCCGCCTTGTGGAAACTGCCATGAATGCTGACCATAACGCCTTGCCCAAAACACCTGACCCATTTTGTTGCAAATCACTATGCCCACATTCGCACGGAATCCGTCGGCATCTATCACATAGACTCCCGGGCACGATAAACTTTTCTATTTACGCATTCTTCCATAAACTATAGCCCTTTCAAAGCATTAATCCATATTCATCGAATATTCCGAGGAGAGCGCCTTGCAACCGCCTGAAACCGCACCATCCAGCCCACAGGAATTACTGGACCGCAGTTATCAAATTGCCGGGGTGACGCTGGGCGAGTTGGCCGCCATGGCGCAGGTATCCATACCGGCAAACCTCCAGCGCCACAAGGGCTGGCCGGGTATGCTTATTGAAAAATGGCTTGGCGCAACAGCGGGCTCAAAACCGCAGCAGGACTTTCCTGAACTGGGCGTTGAATTAAAAACTATTCCCATTGATCAGCAGTTTAATCCGCTGGAAACAACGTACGTTTGCTATGCGCCTCTATTAAGTAAGCCGGGCATTACCTGGCAAACATCGAATGTACGCAATAAATTGCAGCAAGTGTTGTGGGTGCCCTTAGAAGGCGATCGCAGTATCCCGCTGGCTGACCGTCGCGTCGCCACGGCTTTTTTCTGGCAACCTAACGAACAGGAAGATGCTACTTTGCAACGTGATTGGGAAGAGTTGACTGAAATGATTGTGCTGGGTGACGTTGAAAAAATCACTGCGCGACTGGGGCAAGCGCTGCATATTCGCCCTAAAGCGGCTAGTGGCAATGTGCTCACCGACGCCATGAACGCAGATGGAGAACGTATTCGCACACGCCCCCGGGGCTACTATTTACGCACGTCGTTTACCGGCGCAGTACTACACCGTCATTTTGGCTAGTGCCCACCTATCGGTGGGTAAATACGAAAGAGCAACTCAACCTGTTCGGTTAACCCTGTTTGCGGATGTGATTCATCATTGCACCACTGAGAAATTGCTCGGAGTGAATACCGAGTCGTTTCGCTGTAGCCGCCAATTGGCTGTCTTGACTGAGCAACTCACTTTTCGCATAAGCTAGGCGGTATTGATACACGAAACTTCTGAAGTCCCGTTTTTCCAACAAGCGTAATGCAATAACCATGGTGGTTGGGTCTGCGTCGCACTGTTGTGCAAATGCTTTAAGTTGTAAGCCGGGCTTTTTATAAGCTTCTACCGACGACATGGCTTGTTCAGCTTTGACCAAGGCTTCACGCATCACGCATTGTTGCGCCTTGAGTTCTGCCAGACGATGATAATCCAGTGGAGAGGGAGAAGTATGTTGCGGGCGGATAACAGCAATAAATGTCTGCAGCATGGCAATCGCAAACAGCAGATTGAACAAGGACTGCCAGAACGTAATATTAAAGAAGCCGAACGCACCGGCGGTTACCAGCAACACACAACAAAAGCCTAGCCCGACGCTAATTCCCATAGCACCACCAAGCCAACGCACTTTGTATTCTCGTACATCAACCACTTGGCAGGATAAGTAACGATGGTAATTCTGAATCATTTCTGTAATCACGATGCCCATCACCAACATACCGAACCCGGTTGCCATGTAGGCGAGATACAGCGCCCAGTTTTCGAGAGGATGCCCCACGGGAGAAGCCTGCAGCCACATGGCTTTGTCACTGGCACTCACAAACCAAAGTGGTATCTGAGCAAGTACCGTAATCCCTACAGGCACCCATAACAATGGCTTGGATGGACGAGGATTATCAATAACCAGCAATTTTACACTGCGATAAAGCAAAGTTAGACAGAGCAAAGGCACAAAAACCAATAACGAGGACGCGGCCGCCAGTGGCAAGTCGAAGGCACGAATAATTTCATCAACCAGAATGAGGGGCCACACTGCCATTGCTGCCGCCACCCAGTTTGCGCCAGCCACACGATGTTTTTCACGGAAAAACTGGAACAGCAGTACCGCATAAAGCAGAAACAAAACCAAAAGGGTGTAGCGATGCAACATAGGTGTTTTCCCTCACGTCCTCTTCAGCAACTGGATTACCAGTAAATATCGCCTTGCATACCCGCTTGTCGGGTTCTTTCCATTACATTCATCAGGCTGATAATCTTCTCATCAATCCAGGTGAATACGTCGGTCACATCGTCAAGTTCAGATTCCTGAGACATGGCTTTTAGCATCATTAGCGCTTTGAGTTCATCAATACCGGTTAAGATATCGAGCCACGGCGCACGGAAATGATGCCTGTCGTCATCGAACAAATCAGCCAACAGAAACCCGTTCCACAAAGTTTGTCTAAGCAGCACACCAATTGCCAGATAATTTTCGGGAGTCATGGTACGGGCAGCAGGCATGGTTTGCTGCACCGTTTGCCAACCCTGTGCCAGCCACCCCTGGGCATGTTCCATTACCGGTACATCGTAGGCTCTGGAATGGTCGCGCCAGGGCTTTTCGTGCAAAATTTGCGAAAGCAGTAATTTAAGTCGGTTAGTCTGTTTGTTCAGTAACAATTCTTCAGGATGATGTGCATGAATCAACCCTGCTTTTCTACCTTGTAAGTAGCTAAGCAATGCCGGATAACGGCTTAGGCATTTATTAAACAAACTTTTCTTCGACAACAAATAACGCAGGCTTTGCAGATCGTCTTGCCACAACCAGCCTTGAACGTATCGAGTGAGTAATTGGTGAACCGACATCAGCTGCGGGCATTGCAGCACAGGAAGATAAAGGGTAACGGTTTGTAGCAGCAGACGAATACTCTTTACAATTTCGCCCAGCATTTTTACCGAGCCCGTTTCATAGAACAAGTGCTCGTGCTTCTGCCAATGCGACAGCGCCAGTTGAATAGCCTTACAAAACGCGTCTTCGGTAGAGGTGCCGTGATTGAGTGCAAGGTAGCCTTGCATAGGAGATATCACCGGCGACAAGCCATTAAGGAGTTGATACCCCTGCGCAGCTTTCGACACATCACTCAAACGTACCGGCATGTTCTCAATGATAAGCTGACTCAGTGTGAACAAGTCTGCAACCTGGCCCTTCTTAAGTTCCAGCTCAATTTCTCGAATGGGCGAACTGTTTTTACCGGTAGTGGCTTCCCCTTCGTCGACAACAATTTCAACCAGAGCATCCTGCCACGCCACATTGAACGTGGTTCTAACGAAGTTCGTACTGAATTGACGCTGTAAGTCTTGATTAACAGTTTCTACCTGCCAGTCATCAGGCCATACGTCTTTGGGGAAGAGGCGCAAATCGGGTTCAGCGGTTTCTAAATCAACGTTGTACTCGGCACGTTGGTGCAGCCCGCCGCTGATTTTGCCCTGAGTTTTCATGGTTTGTTCGAACTTATCGTCGAAGCCACGAACACGAAAACCCATTTTTGCAGTTTGGAAAATATGTTCCGCAGTATCGTAGTAATCGTTCTGTAAGCGCATTTCCGCTTCGCGGTTAACGGAATAACCAGCGCGTTCAAATACGGGCAAAACGTTGTCGATAAATGCAGGTAACGCGCTTTCGCGCGTCACAAATTTTATTTCTATTTCCGACATAAGAGATAAAGGCAGGTCGGTCGATGATTAGTAAGACACAATACCTTCGTATAGGTTTTTTCGCAATGTATGTTAGACCTAAGTCGTTCATTGCACACTCATTGATGTCACGAAAAGTGAACTGTATGACGAGTTGCCTGTCCAAACAGGCGGTCAGGCTTGCCTTTCATAAGAACAGCCAATACCATCACAACGTTTCTAACAACCACTACGGACGCACTATGTTACGAAAATGGCTGACCATTGCTCTTATTGGTCTATCCTTTCAGGTTTTTGCACAGCAGCAGGATCCTATTGAAGAATCTCTGCAGGAAGAAGCATCTTCCTCAAATTACATCCGCGATGACCTGTTTGTCTTCCTGCATGCGGGTCCAGGTCGCAACTACCGTATTCTTGGTTCGGTAGGCGCAGGTACGCCAATCACCGTGCTCGATCGCGACAGTGAAGCCGAGTTTACTCAGATTAAAGACAACGAAGATCGCACAGGTTGGGTTGAAACCCGCTTTGTCAGTAATGAAATGTCGCAGGCAGAAAAGATTCCCCTGCTTACTCAACGCCTCGCTGACAGCGAAGGCAGCCTGCAAGGTTTACGTACTGAAAACGATCGTCTGAAGCAGCAACTCAGTGCGGTACGTCAGGAACTTTCCGCCCTGAAGTCTGAAACTGGCGATCAAACCACGGAAATCACTCGCTTGACCAACCAGCTTGAAGCACAGAGTAAAGACGAAATGATCAAGTGGTTTACCTGGGGCGGCATTGTCGCTGGCGGTGGTGTGCTACTTGGCGTGATTCTTACTTTCCTGCCGAAGAAGCGTCGTCGTAACGACGAGTGGATGTAACACGCATCCCGTAAATCTATTTGCACATTAACGAAAAAGGCGTGCTTCAAATGAAGCACGCCTTTTTTAGTTTCGTTGGACTGGAAGACCGATTATTCGTCGTCTTCCACCAGCGTCATCAGTGATGTGTTACCACCCGAAGCGGTGGTATCAATACTGATGGTTTTCTCTGTTAGCAAACGCTGAATGAGGTTGTCGTTATATTCTGCGGTAATTACCGGTAGAATAGCCCCTTCACGAGACGACAACATGGCAGCAATTTGCGCAGTACGCTCGGTATGTGAATCGACAACCACACCCGCTAAGTGCTCGTTCATCAGCAAGTCGTTTAGGTGACTCAAACGGGCTACCTGGAACACACCTTCTGGCGCGCCGGTTTTCAGGAAGTGCTTTTGGAATTCCAGCGCTTCGTCGTAGAACAAGTCAGAGACAACAGACACAACCACGTTACCGGTGGCCAGCGCCGTTACAATCGACAATGTCCAGTACTCGAAACTTACGCCTTTATCCGCGAAACAGACCAGAACACCACGTGGTTCGAGATAGAGCTTATTCGACTCACCGGTTGGTCCAGGTAATTGCTTGGCCTTCGCCATGATGCGCTCGATAGTGGTTAACTGCTGACGAGACGTGGCGAGTGTGCGGTTAAGGTCGTCGGCTAATTCATCAACAATATCCACTTTTGCTAGCTTAGCCAGCAACTGACGAACCATGGAAATACGGTCGTTCAGTGCAGTATGACGCCATTGAGTTTCAACATTCACCCCTTGCGTCATCAGGCGCACGGCGGCTTCTGCATCTTTCTTCTCGCCGCTTAATGCAGCATCGAGGTTTTCAATGTCTTCAACCTGAGAAGGCTTAGGTGTAGCACGCTCTTGCATCAGACGGCGTAAGTAGTTCGGGCCACCCGCTTTCGGGCCGGTACCAGAAAGACCGCGACCACCAAATGGCTGCACGCCCACAATGGCACCGATCATGTTTCGATTAACGTACACGTTACCGGCACGGCTACGAGCAGCCAGTTCGTTCGCGCGTTCTTCAATGCGAGAGTGAATGCCCATGGTCAGGCCGTAACCGGTGCTGTTGATCTTGTCGACAACGCTACCGATTTCCTTACCTTTAAAGCGCACCAGATGGATAACCGGGCCGAAAACTTCTTTCTCCAGCACGTCAATACTGTCAATCTGATACAGCGTAGGTGGATAGAAGAAACCGTCGCCGCAATCTTCAGGTAATGCGCACTGATACAACAGCTTTCCTTTACCTTCCATGTAGCTTTCGTGATCTTTCAGGTTTTTAAACGCTTTCTCGTCTATCACCGGCCCCACATCTGTGCTTAACAATGCTGGATTGCCAATGCTCAATTCTTTCATGGCTCCAATCAGCATGTCAGCGATATCGTCGGCGATGTCTTCCTGCACGTAAAGTACGCGCAGCGCAGAACAGCGCTGACCGGCGCTCTGGAAGCCAGAATGTACCACGTCATCAATAACCTGTTCAGGCAATGCGGTGGAGTCGACAATCATGCAGTTCTGACCACCAGTTTCGGCAATCAGTGGTACCTGTTCGCCACCACGCTCTGCCAATAGCTGGGAAATCAGCGTGCCGGTTTGGGTTGAGCCGGTGAACATTACGGCTTTAATGCGCTCGTCGGGGAGCAGCGTGCTACCCACATCTTTACCTGGTGCAATGATCAGCTGCATGGCATCTTCAGGCAAACCAACGGTGTGCATAATTTCTAATGCGCGTTTTGCTACCATACTGGTTTGTTCAGCAGGTTTAGCTACCACGGTGTTACCCGTTGCCAGCGCTGCCGCCACCTGACCTAAGAAGATGGCCAGCGGGAAGTTCCATGGGCTGATACAAAGTACAACACCGCGGGCCACGAAGCGCTGGTCGGCGTCGAGTTCACGAGCACGCACAGCGTAGTAACGCAGGAAGTCTACGGCTTCACGCACTTCATCGATGCTGTCCTGGGTTACCTTACCGGCTTCACGTATACAGATAGCAATCAGCTCGCCCATATGACGCTCTAAGGCAAAGGCTGTGCGCTCAAGAATATCAGCACGCTCTTCTACCGAACGCTTAGACCAGGCCGCAAAACCATTATGGGCATTATCCAGCGCAGTTTTCATGTGTTCGATGTCAGCATAATTGTGGAAGCCCACCACATCGTTTTGTGCTGCAGGGTTTAGCACCGCTGTCGCGCCTTCAGGCAACTCGCCGTGTACAGCATAGTGCTGTTCCCAGCGCGCTAATTCATGTTGCAACGCGTGCATAGCGTTCACGTCGGTGAGATCCAGACCGCGGGAGTTCTCGCGCTCCGGCGCATATAAATCACGGGGCGCACTAATTTGTTTATTGTGACGGATTTTAAGACGCTGGGTTTTCTCAACCGGATCTTCAAGCAGCGATTCCACTGGCTTTTCATCATCAACAATGGCGTTAACAAACGAGGAGTTCGCGCCGTTTTCCAAAAGACGGCGAACCAGATAGGCCAGCAAGTCTTCGTGTTCGCCTACCGGTGCATAAACCCGACACTGAATTTTCTCTTCGGTAACCACCTGATCGTAAAGGGTATCCCCCATGCCGTGCAGACACTGGAATTCGAAGCCTTCTTTGTCGTCACCGGCCAGTTCAATGATCACCGATGCAGTGTACGCATTGTGCGTAGCGAACTGCGGATAAATAGAGTCACGGTAGTCCAACAATTTGTTAGCACAGGCGTGATAGGAAACGTCGGTAGACGACTTACGGGTAAATACCGGGAAGCCGTCAACGCCAGCTTGCTGAGTCATTTTGATTTCGGTATCCCAGTAGGCACCTTTCACCAGACGCACCATCATGCTACGACCGACTTCCAGCGTGAGCTTACGTAGCCACTCAATAACATGGATAGAACGCTTTTGATAAGCTTGAACCGCCAGGCCAAATCCTTCCCAGCCGTCTAGTTCCGGATCGCGGAATACGGCTTCAATGATATCTAATGAGATGTCTAAACGGTCGGCTTCTTCAGCATCTACCGTCAGGCCAATATCGAATTCCTTGGCCATTAAACACAACGCTTTCAGCTTAGGCGGAATTTCTGCCATTACGCGCTCAGCGTGAAGGAATTCATAGCGGGGGTGAATAGCCGATAGCTTTACCGAAATACCCGGTGAACGTTTTGGACCGCGACCCGCCGCCGCTTTACCAATCACCTTAATCGCATTAACGTAAGAGTTATAGTAGCGGTCGGCGTCCTCCATGGTGCGGGCGCCCTCGCCCAGCATGTCGTAAGAATACACATACCCTTTGGTTTCTTTGTCTTTGGCGCGCTCAACGGCATCTTTAATGGTTTCACCCATCACGAACTGACGCCCCATTACTCGCATGGCAATGTTCATCGCACGGCGGATAACCGGTTCACCTAAACGCCCCAGTGTTTTCTTCAGCAAGCCAAACTGCTCGTTACGACGTTTGTCAGCATAGTTCACCATGTTACCGGTGAGCAGCAAGCCCCAGGCTGACGCGTTTACGAACATAGAGTCGGAGTTACCAAGATGGGGAGTCCACTGCCCTTTCGATAATTTATCGCGGATGAGTTCATCTTGGGTTTCTTTATCTGGCACACGAAGCAAGGCTTCTGCCAGACACATTAAAACAATCCCTTCAGCGGTAGACAGGGAGTATTCATTCAGCAGCGCATCTACGCCCCCATGCCCTTCCTGGTCACGACGAATTCGCAGTACCATCTTTCGCGCCCTTTCCCAGGCACGGCTTCTGGCACGCGGGTTTACTTCTGCAACCGGCAGAATTTGATCTATAGCAGTGGATTCATCAATCCGGTAATGGTCGCGAATACGCTGACGAATCGAAGTCAACGTGTTGAGATTGTCGTTAGTGAGCATTGAAACCCTTCTGTAAATGTAATGTGATTATCAGTCCTACTGATTAATTCTTGCACTCACGTTGCCCGAGGCACACCCAAATAGCAAGTTAAGTCGATCTATGATCTTTGTATGCCAACGACATGGTTAAGATCATGTGTGGCTGTCGCGGGCGCGATGCTATCACAAACCCAGGCTGCGTAAACGAGGCATTTGTCGTACCTTCGAGGCTGTCTAACGATAGCTGTAAATAAATCCTGCCGAGCATAGATTTAACGAAATAAAGCTGAATAAAATGGCGCAGAAGCCGATACCTTTCTACACTCATTAAAAATTAAATTTTGCGAGAAATTTTATGAAGCTAAGAAACTTCAGCGTGGTACAACGACTCGCCTTTCTAGTGCTATTGGTTGCTATCCTGGTAGTGGTAATGACTACGGTGGTTTTACAGCAGCACTACAAAGCACAAAAAGAAGACGCTTACGAATCAACTAAACACATCGTTGAAATTGCCTATTCCACGGTTCAACATTATGCTGACCTGGCGAATAAAGGCACTTTATCGCAAGCCGATGCCCAGTCTTTAGCGAAAGCGTCTATCTCCTCAATGCGTTATGACAACGGTAACTATTTGTGGATTCAAGACGATTCGCCCGCCATGGTGATGCACCCGATCAAACCCGCATTGAATGGTCAGGATCTCACTACTTTTAAAGATGCCAATGGCGATACCTTTTTTGTCACCATGGCGAAACTGGTGAAATCGGAAAATGCCGGATTTGTGCCTTACGTGTGGCCGCTGCCAAATTCAGAAGAAGCTGTCGATAAAATTTCCTTCGTAAAACGCTTTGCCGACTGGCAATGGACAATCGGCACGGGGATATACCTGACACGTCTGGATGCGGCATTCTCCACCATCCGTAATATCTTTATTGGGCTGGGTGTTATTTGTTTAGTACTGATTGCCTTATTCACCTGGTTAATCGGCAAAAGTATCACTACCCCATTGCATGCGGCTGCAGACAGCATGAAAGATATTGCGCAGGGTGAAGGCGACCTTACACGAGAATTACCCACTAATGGCAATGATGAAATTGCCCGACTCGCTCGCCATTACAACGCGTTTGTTGCCAAAGTGCGAGATTCACTGCAAGCCTTGAATAGTGCGATTGAACAAGTGTCGTCGCAAGGAAAGCAACTTGAAACGATTCGATGTTCAAGCGGAAGTCAGGCGGAGACACAGAGCCATAATGCCATTCAGGTAGCCGCGGCGATGGAACAAATTACCGTTCAAATTGGTGATGTAAGCCAGCATGCTGCAGCAGCCAACCAGTCAACGGAACAAGCAGAGTCGAACGCACATCAAGGCATTACTGCAGTAGCAAAATCCGTTCAGGAAATTCAGTCGCTCAATCAAAGTATCGATTCACTGGTCAATACGGTAAATCAGCTAGCGCAACAAAGTGACAAAATTGGCAGCGTGCTTGATGTAATTCGCGGGATCTCCGAACAAACCAACTTGCTGGCGTTAAATGCGGCCATTGAAGCCGCCCGCGCAGGTGAACAGGGCCGGGGCTTTGCCGTGGTCGCCGATGAAGTTCGCACGCTGGCAAGCAGAACCGGACAAAGCACGGATGAAATTCAGCAGATGATTCAGGAACTCCAAACAGGTTCGGCCGCTGCGGTGAGTGCAGTGAAAACCAGCCAGTCGACGGTAGACAGTGCGGTGAGCAATGTGAATGAGGCCAACGACACACTGCACACTCTGCTCTCCATTGTGTCTGATATTGCCGGTAAGAATCGTCATATCGCTGAAGCTACGGACCAGCAGAACGAAGCGGCGCAGGAAGTAAACATGAGAATCAATGAGCTTTCTGAATCTGCAAAACATACCGTTGATAATGTGGAGCAGATAACCAAAACCAGTCAGGCTTTGGCGGATTATGTAGAAAAAGCCCGTCAAGCGATGAGTAAATTTCAGTTCTAAATGGCCTGTTAGGTGAGTGCGACTTAGTTGCGCTCACCCCACTATCATCCAATCTTCACGCTCGCGAGTATTAAGGATAATGCTATGCTGACACCAAAGCGGTGAAAATCAGCTTTCAAAAAAAGTCTAGGCCTGGTGTAAAAATGAAAAAACGCTACATCCCCCTCGTCGTTATTCTTCTGGTAGCCATTGGTTACTGGCTGTTTGCAAATACGATTATCAAATCCATCTTGGAAGACCAGCTTTCTCAGTCGTATGGGGCTGAAGTGAATATTGGTAGCTTTCATCATTCATTGTTTCCCACTACCGTGACGATTGAAGATATTCAACTGACCAACCCCACCGCGCCAATGCGAAATCAGGTGGTTGTTGGCAAAGCCTTTGGCGATGTGGCGTTAATGCCTCTTCTTTCAAAAGAAGTTATCGTAAACAAACTTCAGGTGCTGGATGTGGAATTCGACCAGCCAAGAAGTAGCGAAGGTAAGGTGCTTCGTCAACCCACTCAAAGCTTGACCTTCGATGAAATAAAACAGAAAGCGAAAGAAGCCATTCCCACTGTGGATGAACTGATTGAGCGCAACCCGCTCAAGACCACGACGGCAGTAGCACAAGCAAAACAAACCTACGAAACGTATTCCAAAGAGCTTAAAACGTCTTATCAAGCGCTACCTGACAAATCTCGCATCGAGGAATACAAAACCCAGGTAGAAGCCTTAAAAGAGATGGATTTTAAAAATCCTCAGGCACTGGTTGAAGCGCAATCAAAGCTAAAAACGTTAAAAGAGCAAATATCAGCTGACCGGGCGCTGATCACAGACTTTACTGATAATGCGAAGAATGCCCGCACTGCTCTTTCCGACTCTCTGCAACAATTGAAAGCGGCACCAAAACAAGATTATCAGCTGATGAAAGGCATTATTGCTGGTGACGATGCCGCCATGCAGCAAGTCACTCAGTTGGTGTTCGGAGACAAAGCGGCGGAATACACGCAATATTTGATGTCTGCTGTGCAAATTGTATTACCGTTAATCCAAGGGGAACCACAAACCGACGATACGCCAGCCACCGAGCTCCCCGCTATTTTAGTAAAAGAAGCCGAAGTGGCAGTGAAATATAAAGATGAGACCATTGGCAGTGTTTGGAAAAACATCACTAATACGCACCCGGTATTCGGCGAACCCACTACCTTTACCATTTCTGCTGCCGGTGAACTGCTAAAACAATTCGAGTCTTCCGGACAATTCTGGATAGATGAAAAAGGCGTCGATGCTTCACAACAATGGTCGCTGGCCGGTGTTAACCTGGCGAATGTTCCCATGGTGAATAGTGAGAAGCTTTCTGCCGCACTGGAAAAAGCCTTGGTCACCACATCGGGACAATTCTCGATTAATGACAATTTGCTTAACGGTAGCGGTGACATTGATTTAGCCAGCTTGATTATTGAAGCGGCAGGCACCAATAAATTGACCTCCGCCATTGCCAATGCGCTGAACCAGTTAAAAAACCTGGATATGAAACTTAACCTTTCCGGTTCCCTGAGCAACCCGGATTTTGCGATATCTTCAGACCTCGATAACCAATTAGCGCAAGCCGCTATTTCAGATCTAACAGCCAGTCAACAAGATAAACTGGATGAAGTAATGCTGCGACTCAATGGCATGGTTGGAGGCGTACAAAACGAGACTCAGGGACAACTGGTTAACGTGGAAAGTATGTTAAGCGCGGCACAAGGCGACAGCAGTCAGTTAGAAAGTTTGCTAAAAACCCAGCTGAATAGTGTGATCGACCAGCAGAAAAACAAACTGTTTGATAAACTGAAAAGCAAGCTCGGTCAGTAGACCGGACTGGCCGTAGAAGGCATAATGAACTTTTAATCAGATAACAGGTGTTTCCGTGTGGCGGGATAATTGGGTTACTTTCGTACTTTTGGTGTTGCTGGGCTTGCTCCAGTATCGCTTGTGGTTCGGAAAAAACTCTGTGCCTGACTATTTGGTACTGAAGCAAGAAGTACAGCAACAATCCCAGCAAAACGATAACCTTGCCCAGCGTAACAACCTTCTTAAAGCCGATATTAGTGATTTGAAAATTGGCCTGGAATCTATTGAAGAGCGTGCCAGAAACGAACTGGGCCTGATAAAGCAGGGCGAAACTTTTTACCGGATCCTGCCGGCGGAAAACTAAGAATTCATGACACATTCCTCAGTCGTTGCCGTGGTACCGGCCGCAGGTGTTGGCAGCCGAATGCAGGCTGACCGCCCCAAACAGTATCTTCAGCTCGGTAACAAAACCATTCTCGAGCACACACTTCTTACACTTAATGCACACCCCGCCGTTAGTCGCGTTGTGGTAGCGTTAAGCTGCGACGATCCTTACTTTCCTAACCTACCCATTGCGGATGCCACCTGGCTTACCGTGGTTGATGGCGGTAAAGAACGCGCCGACTCAGTGTTAGCCGGTTTACAGTTGCTGAATCACGATGAGTGGGCATTAGTGCACGATGCCGCGCGTCCTTGCGTGTCCCACGACGATATAGACACTTTGCTTGATGTGAGAAACCGAAGCGATGTGGTGGGCGGTATTCTGGCTACACCGGTGCGAGACACCATGAAGCGGGAAAGCACAAGTACACCAGGCGCCATTTCTCATACGGAAAGTAGGGATAGATTATGGCATGCGCTTACACCACAACTTTTTCCCGCGGGTTTGCTCACAGCCGCGTTAAAGCAGGCTGAACAAAAAAAGGTGGTGGTTACCGATGAAGCTTCAGCCATGGAAGCCGCGGGTTATCAGGTAGCGCTTATCGACAGTAACCCGGCGAATATTAAGATAACACGCCCAGCGGATATGGCGCTGGCAGCATTCTACTTACAACAGTCACAACAGAAAGGTTAAGAGGCAACTATGCGAATTGGTCACGGTTACGATGTTCACAAATTTGGTGGCGAAGGTCCCATTGTTATTGGTGGCGTCAGTATCGACTATGAACAGGGTTTACTTGCCCACTCTGATGGTGACGTGCTTATTCATGCGCTTTGCGATGCCATTCTCGGTGCCGCTGCCATGGGCGATATTGGCAAACACTTCCCTGACACCGACGACGAATGGTCTGGCGTAGATAGCCGCTATCTGCTGCGTCATGTCATAAGCCTGGTAAAAGAGAAAGGTTACGGACTGAGCAACGCCGATATGACCATTATTGCTCAGGCCCCTAAAATGGCACCGCACATACAAGACATGCGCGCGCTGCTTGCCACCGACTGTCAGTGCAGCATAGACGACATCAATGTAAAAGCGACAACCACCGAAAAGTTAGGTTTTACCGGCCGCAAAGAAGGTATTTCCGCGCATGCCGTCGTTCTGCTGAAGGCGCTGCCATGAATCTGTCTACAACACACTGGCACTACAGTAAGGAAGCACCGGCTTGCACTGCTACCTTAAAAGCCAAGCCTGAAGACTTTGTGGTAACCGAAGAGCTGGGTTACGACTTCAGTAACGATGGCGAGCATCAGTTTATTTGGGTAGAGAAAACCCTGGCGAACACGGCGTGGGTAGCAGAGCAATTGGCCAAGTTTACGGGTTTGCCGCTGCGCAATGTGTCGTATGCGGGACGCAAAGACAAATACGCGGTTACCCGTCAGTGGATTGGCTTACACGCGCCAGGAAAAGCCGATTTTGACTTTTCGAAACTGGCGATACCAGGCGTAAAAGTATTGGCCCAACATCGCCACAATAAAAAGCTACGCACCGGCCAACTTAAAGGGAATCACTTTGCTATTACCTTACGCAATGTGAGCGATGCAGACAAACTTATCGCCGAATTACAACGCGCTGCTTTGCAAGGTGTCCCCAACTACTTTGGCGATCAACGTTTTGGCAATGTTCGCATTGGAGAAACTGGCGAACGTTTGGAAGGTGGAAATCTTCAGCTGGCGGCAAAGATGGTGGGCGGTGAAGCCATCCGAAACCGTAACAAGCGCAATATGGCGATTTCCGCATTACGCAGTTGGTTGTTTAACGAAGTGATCAGTACGCGTATTGGAAACGGTGCATTAAATACAGTACTTCCCGGCGACGCGCTAATGCTGTCAGGCTCACACTCCTTCTTTATTAACGATGGTGAAGATTCCACCGTTCAACAGCGTTACGAACAACAGGATTTATCACCAACAGCGCCATTATGGGGTAAGGGCGACTTGCCGTCGAAAACCATTGCCGCCGCGCTGGAATTATCAGTGACAGAGCAATTTGAGCCAATCACCGCATTTCTTGCCGCCGAAGGGTTAAAACAGGAACGTCGCCCGGTAAAAATCTGGCCGTCGCAACTTGAATGGCAACATAACGGTGATACAGTTGTTGTTTCTTTCAGTCTGCCTGCGGGCTGCTACGCCACTACGGTGCTCAGAGATTGTGTAGATTTAAGCACCGTTCAAAGCGCAGACTAAGTTTTCTACTATTTCCGGAGCATGCATGCGCATTTTATTAAGTAACGACGACAGTGTATTTGCCAAAGGCATTGCGATCTTATTTGAAACGCTGACTAGCCGACACGACGTTACCGTTATTGCCCCAGACCGTAACTGTAGCGGTGCCAGTAATGCGCTGTCTCTGCACAGCCCACTGCGTATTCAACAATTAGATAACGGCTTTTATTCGGTAAACGGCACGCCTTCCGACTGTGTGCACCTGGGTGTAAATTGCTTTTTGGAAGAGGATCCAGAGTTGGTCGTTTCAGGGATTAACCACGGTGCGAATCTCGGTGATGATGTTATTTACTCTGGCACCGTTGCAGCCGCAACCGAAGGCCGCTATATGGGTCTTCCTGCTATTGCCGTTTCCCTCACCAGTCATGAAGGCAAGCATTTCGACACCGCTGCTCGGGTAGTCCTGGATATCATCACTAAGTTAGAAAGCCATCCCCTGCCGGCTAATCAGATTTTAAATGTGAACGTACCGGATGTTCCTTACGATGAATTAAAAGGGATTAAAGTGACTCGCCAGGGCCGCCGACATCGCGCAGAAGCAATGGTAAAAGCGAAGGATGCTTTTGGCCGCGAGATCTACTGGTACGGTCCTGCGGGTGCGGAACAAGACGCCGGCGACGGTACCGATTTTCATGCAATAGCCAATGGTTATTGCTCCGTCACACCACTCAGCGTGGATATGACAGCCCACAGCAGCCTGGGTACCATGGAAGAATGGCTGAATAAAAAAATCTAATAACAATTCTAACAGGAACACATTTGTTGCAATGAGAACATTGAAAAAAGGTGAAATGCTGGCTGAACTTCTGTTCAGTGAAGGCGTGCGTGATCAGAAAGTGCTAACGGCTATCGCGGCCACGCCCAGAGAACTGTTTTTACCCGATGCCCTCAAACACAAGGCATACCAGAATACTGCCCTACCCATTGGTCAGGGCCAGACTATATCGCAGCCTTATATAGTGGCAAAAATGACCGAGCTGCTACTCAAGGCGCAAAATAATCCGCGTAAGATCCTCGAGATTGGCACCGGCTCTGGCTATCAAACAACAATTTTAGCTCAGCTTTTTGGTCACGTTTACACTGTGGAACGTATTAAGTCGTTGCAGTTCCAGGCAAAGCGCCGAATGAACCAGCTAGATTTGCACAATGTGTCTATGAAGCACGGTGATGGCTGGAAAGGCTGGCCAAGCAAAGGGCCTTACGATGCCATTTTGGTTACTGCAGCCGCGAGCAGCCTACCCCAGGATTTGTGTGAGCAACTTGAAGAAGGTGGCCGCTTAATTATCCCTGTAGGCAGTGAGCAACAAAATCTACTTTGTGTTGACAGAATCGACGGTGAACTGAAAACTGAAACCATCGAGGCTGTTCGATTTGTACCACTGGTTGCAGGAGAGCTTCAGTGAAAATTTTTCAGCCATGCTATGATTTGGCGTTACGCTGGTCGCGACATCAGTTCGCCAGCAGATACCTCGCGTTGCTCAGCTTCGCAGAATCCATGTTCTTTCCTATTCCGCCTGATGTCATGCTAGCCCCTATGTCGATGTCCCGGCCTCAGCGAGCCTGGATGTTTGCACTTATCACCACGGTAGCTTCTGTACTAGGTGGTATTGCAGGATATGCGCTGGGATATTTTACTTTTGAAGCCTGGATCGAGCCTCTCGTCATTTCCGCTGGTTATGAAGGAAAGCTTCAGACTGCGATGAATTGGTTTGAAACCTATGGCGTTTGGGTAGTTTTCCTCGCCGGATTCTCCCCCATCCCCTATAAAGTGTTTACCATCAGTGCGGGTGTATTAAATATGGCATTCATTCCCTTCCTTATTGCTTCGGCAGTGGGACGAGGAGCCCGCTTCTTTTTAGTCGCTGGTCTAATGAAATTGGGTGGTGCTGCAATGGAAGAAAAGCTACGAGAATACGTCGAAATTCTTGGTTGGGCCACCATTGGACTCGCCATTCTTGCCTATCTCATCCTTCACTGACACCGTTAATGCGAACCATTTACGTTCTTCTTGGTTGTTTTTCCGTCATTTTTTTGACGGCCTGCTCTAGCTCAACAGGCCCCGCGCCAGTGACTTTACTCAATAGTCAGGTAGAAAAAAAACAATCGGGGTCAGAGATTCAAAGCTATGTAGTAAAAAAGGGTGACACGCTATTTGCGGTCGCCTGGTACACCGGAAATGACTACCGAGACATTGCAAAATACAACTCACTATCAGCACCTTACAATATCTACCCTGGTCAAAAACTGCGCTTAATCCCCCCCTCTACGACATCGCTGACACGCAACACCCGCCCCAGAAAAGTGCAAGAAAAAACTGGTACGACCAGCAGAATATACAACAAAAGGGGTGTTGACCCTAAACCGGCACAGGCGTACAGTGAACGTGAAATTAATGTTAACGGACAAGAAGTTACCGCCGTCAAACCTTTGACTAAAAACGTCAATAACCCGTCCAGAAGAGACTTTCCGGATAAGGTGTCAAAATGGGTTTGGCCAAGCAATGGCAACATTACGTTAACATTTAGCAACACTGAATCCGGTAATAAAGGTTTAGACTTGAGCGCCCAAAGAGGTTCACCAGTTTTAGCCGCCGCCGATGGCAAAGTGGTATACGCCGGTAACGCATTACGTGGTTATGGTAATTTAATCATCATAAAACATACGAATGCATTATTGAGTGCTTATGCACACAACGCTAAGCTGTTAGTCGATGAACAGCAATGGGTAGCCGCAGGGCAACAAATTGCAACCATGGGCGATAGCGGAACAGATTCAGTGAAGCTACATTTCGAGGTTAGATATCGTGGGAAATCGTTAGATCCACTGCGCTATTTGCCGAAACGATAAGAATAACAATAAATAATAATAAAATTTGAGGAGAACATCGCAGGGTAACCAACAATGCAGGAGATGCTGTCGTGGGTCAGACAAAAGCCGCTGTAATCGAATCAAAGTCTCGTGATGAGTTAGACGAGATGGACATGCCAGTGAATATGAAAGCTGGTAATACTAACACTGCCGACATGGACGACGATACTGATGACTCAGTGTTCGTTCAGGACGACTTACCAAAGAATCTGGATGCAACCCAGCTTTATTTGGGAGAGATCGGCTTCTCACCTCTGTTAACTGCCGAAGAAGAAGTTTATTTTGCCAGACGCGCTCTGAAAGGCTGTGAAGCTTCCAGAAAGCGCATGATTGTATCCAACCTTCGCCTTGTCGTTAAAATAGCGCGCCGCTACAACAATCGCGGTCTTGCACTGCTTGACTTGATTGAAGAGGGCAACTTGGGTCTTATCCGCGCTGTTGAGAAATTCGATCCGGAGCGAGGCTTCCGTTTCTCAACCTACGCAACCTGGTGGATTAGACAAACCATCGAACGTGCCATCATGAATCAAACGCGAACCATTCGTCTGCCTATTCATGTTGTCAAAGAACTTAATGTTTATCTGCGTTGTGCCCGTGAGTTGTCGCAAAAGCTCGATCACGAACCCACTGCAGAAGAAATAGCGACCGAGCTCGATAAGCCTGTCGACGAAGTTTCACGCATGCTGCGTTTGAACGAGCGTATCACCTCTGTAGACACCCCCATTGGCGGTGAGAACGATAAAGCCCTGTTAGATATACTTGCAGACCAGAATGAATTTGGTCCGGAAGAAGATCTACAGGACAACGATATGAAAGCCAATATCGTGAAGTGGCTGGAAGAACTCAACGCAAAGCAGCGTGAGGTACTGGCTCGTCGTTTTGGCCTGTTAGGCTATGAGCCATCCACACTAGAAGATGTGGGCGCTGAAATCGGTCTTACGCGGGAGCGTGTACGTCAAATCCAGGTTGAAGCATTGCGCAGACTGCGGGATATGCTTAGCCATCAAGGATTATCGTTAGAAAGTCTGTTTGATCAGATGGGCGAATAGCCCTCAGATAAGTGGAATAGGCTTAGGGAATACTGTGATATAGGCACATGGTGCTTACATCACAGTATCTGCCTGGCCATAGGCTTCAGCGTTTGCGCTGAAGTGTCACAAAACGATAGTTATGCGGATTCGCCTCATCAGCAACATGCTGTTGGCTTTCCGCTTCATCCCATTCCGCTTGTGCCAGATAATCTGGGAAACGGGTATCACCCGCTACTTGCAAATCAATGTGGGTAAGATAAAGGGTTTCTGCCATGGGTAGAAACGTTTCATATATCTTACCACCACCAATAATCATAATTT
Organism: Alteromonas sp. ABH2_165; assembly: GCF_056159945.1. Classification (NCBI taxonomy): domain Bacteria; kingdom Pseudomonadati; phylum Pseudomonadota; class Gammaproteobacteria; order Alteromonadales; family Alteromonadaceae; genus Alteromonas; species Alteromonas sp. ABH2_165. The sequence goes on along the minus strand of NZ_JBSWWF010000006.1, from coordinate 32,962 downwards.
CCTGTTCATCGCCCACGAGGGTTTGAGCGACTTCTAGTGCCTGCTCTGGTGAGCTGACTACTATAACCGACTCTGGGAAATTTGTGGTAGTTGACGATGTCACCACGATATTCGGGCGACCAGGTAACGGCCGGCCAATAGATTCGTAGGTTCGACGCCCCATTACCACCGGCTTGCCTAGCGTAACGGCTTTAAAATGCTTCAGATCGGCGGGTAAGTGCCATGGCATATCATTATCGGCACCAATCACACGATCGTGAGCCATGGCTACAATCATTGCTAACTTCATCACAACTCCCTGAAATACGATTAACGGCGGTATTCGACTTCTACGTCGTAGTCGTCGCGTGACACCGTTACACTTGTATAAATTGAGAACATTGAGAAATCCTTTGTGGCTATTACTTTAAATAAACTTACATTGTTTTCGAAAGGCAACCGAAAAAACTTGAGAACTCTCGAACTAAATAGCACGATATTCTCAACTCCTCAGCTATTACACAAAATGAGGATTTAATCTTTTAGCTCGACTAACAGCCTCTTGTGACTCTATACTTTTTTTATTATCTTTATGTTGCCAGTAATCAGCTAAGCTCAAATAGTAAGGCTTCCACCAGTTTTCCTGAGCAGCCTTAATCAATCTCTTATAACGCTGATCAGCTCTCAGCTTCTTCCATTCATTTTCCGGGTAAAAATTCGAAATAATGAAGTCAATGCCCAAGAATACATCGAGGGGATTATGCATGACTCGTGGATTGTCTAATAATGCAATCCTTCCATAGTCGTCTAGGTCATTCAGGTTCCTACCACCGTGATGAATATGAAAATCAGGGTGCATGTACTTAGGAGGGTTACCAGGTTGAACGTGATAATCCATATGCCAGCAACCTCTACATTCTTTAGTTAAAGCTTTGTCATAACATGAATACTCTAAATCTATGATCATTCTACGAGCTGAAGTGAATTCAAAAGCTTCATCTACTGAGACCTCTGCTGACATTTTAATATCTACATCTTGATGCCAAACATCGCCCCGAATAAATTCGCCTTGTGCGGTCTTGAATTCCAAGCCTGAAACTACGTATTTCGTTGGATCATTTCTAAATTGGTGCCTAGCATTCTTGAGGGGAGAGACGTCTCTAATAAATTTTTTTTCGAAAAGGAGTTCCCCTAGCTCATCTAATCCTTGAGATATTTCCTCAGCCGTTAACATCTGGCTTCAACCTCACTAAAAGCTTTCTTATTTTTTTTTGGTCATCAGTGTGTACAACAAATTTCTTTGGTTCAGTCGAGTCCTCTATATGTGCTTTTACATCCATATACTTAGGCTGCTCCCACGATTTAGCTTCTGGGTCACGGACCCTTAGTGCGTCAAATGGATCAAGCGGAGTACCAGATAGAACACAGTTCACCCACAGGTTCTGGCTTTGCTCTCCATTTGGGTAGCGGATAGGAATGGGTGATAATTTGTCTAAGCCCAATTTAGATTTTAAGACATCAACCCGCTCTGAGCACGTAAGTGATTGCAAAACTGACTCGGGGCAAAGTTCGAACCACCAATCCTCTACTCTACTAAACCACCACCGATCTTTAATCTGAGAAAAAGGCCCCTTGTATTTATACTCATTCAGAAGTGCCTTACAAGTTTCCCAATCTTCTGAATCAGAACTCACGCCTAACTTTGTTTGTAACATTTTTTCAGTTACCAACATACCCGCGGATTGAACCAATGTGGAAAATATCGCACCAACGAGTGCATGAGGATCACTAGCTTTTGAGCTTAAAAAATCTATAAATCTAGTATCAATCTGTTCAAAAGTCTTTTGGTCACAGTGGAGTATCTCTCTCACTTCCTCTAACTCTAAGTCCTGGCCTACATCTTTTCGAAAATTCGACGCTGTTTGATATGCTCTAACCAGAGACAGCAGGTGCTTTGCTGCTGAATTTCTACCAATTGGTTCTTTCAAATCTCTTTTTCTTATTACTGCGTCAAATAGATTCTTCGCAGAATCATCAGGCTCTAGCTGATTGAGGATAATTTCCTCGTAGGAGATCAGTACCAATGGCAACGGTGGTATATTTTGCACAGCCATCTCTGTTCTTAGTTGCTGTGCTAACGTAGTACCAAAGTAGTCAGCCTTGTTTCCATCATCGCTTATTGCTTTTAAATCCTGGTCAATCAAAATACCGTCGAATTGTTGGTCTCTCGCGAATAGTCCGACTGCGTGAATGGAATCCATTACTTGTTCGTGATGAATGCTTAACTCTCCCTCACTTGACGATTCAATTAGTTCAACCAACTCATGAATAGTCTCTTTTTTCTCATCATCAATATATAAAAACTTAATAGGCATCTTCAGGTAACTCTGATTCACTTGCTAAAGGAAGTGTGATTTTTACACATGTGTTGAACCCATCTGATGGCTCATCAATCGCTATCTCACCGTTCATTTCATCTATAATATTTTCTGTTATAGATAATCCTAGCCCCATACCTCTGTTATATTCATTTTCTTTAGAGAAGGGCTTCGCAGGCATAGAGGTTGTGTATAGCGGGGAAAAAACTCTTGCCCATTTGTCTTTCGGTATACCGTCACCATTGTCCTGAAACTTTATTGTCATAAAGGAGCTTCCGGTAAACACCTCAATCCTAATCTCGCCAGCTTTGTTGCCTGCACGCTCGATAGCCTTACATGAATTGGTAAATAAATTCATAAAGATAGACATAATTTCGGAAATATGAACAGGCTTTGTCCAAATACCCCAATCATCAAAATAAGTTGATAATTTGTAGCCTCGTCTTTCAACGGTCGGTTTCATAGCCTGTACAAATTTCTTCACTAACTTTTGCATATCATAGTTATTCTTCTCTCTGTTTGAGTTGCTACGCATCGTACCATCAAAGAAATCAGTGTAAGCTATTAGGAGACTAAGGTTCTCTTCTAATTGCGAAGAGAGAGATTGAAGCTGCGGATCTAAATTAGATAACCTTTCTAGAGTCTGACTATTTAAACTTAGATTTGTGAGGCAGGTCTGAATTTCATGTGTGAACTCAGAGATTGCTAATCCAGTTGAAGATAAAACGCGATACATCAACTGTTCATCGATGTACTCTTTAAGTGTCTCTGTAACAGTTTCTAAACTTTCGATTAATTGACTATTGAGATCTTCACCACCTTCATCGCCCTCGAATTCAGCATTTTTATAGTCATCCCCACCTACAGATTGATTTTCTTTTTTAAAACCGTTGGACTCACTATGAGCTGCTAATTTTATTCTCATTTCTTCTAATTGTTCTTGCAGCTCTAGTTCTTTAGATTTTTTCTTACTTACGAAATCTTGGTTTGCTTTTATTTTTCTTTTTCTAATTTCTGCATTGTGAGCCGCAACCTTTATAGCAACATAGTAAGTAGCTGTAGTTAATCTATCAAATGCGTCATTTTCAATAAGACCTTCCCGGGCTGAAGTTTCCTCAAAAATATTGCCAGAGTTGTCTACAACAGAAACAACTCCGATAAAATTCGTATTTGAGTGAGGCATTAAGTATTTTCGTTTCTGATAGGAATCATCTAAACCCAGCCAATCGTTACCTCTGCTTCCATATGGAGCTACACTAAAGCCATTCCTTTTTAGTTTCAATCCTCCATTTGAAGCTAAATAGTTTGTCAGTGCCCTCGAATTATTTGATCCCCGCTCTCTAGAAAAGTAATGAAATTCAACTTTGTAGTCAGTATTTCGTAAATTCTCGTCATAGCCTTCTTCAAAATAAATTGTATCTGTATTTCGTTTATCCGCTATCCCTACAATCTCAACTTTTAAACGGCCATCGCTTTCCATAGTTGCGCAGGCTTTCAAATCTGCTTTGTCGAGAAACTCTGTTGATTGATCAATAGTCGTAAGGCTAGAGGGTGTACTATCAGCATTAATATATTTGAAGACTGCTTTGAACCCTAGATCGTTTGTACTGACCGGATCTATTGATAATATACTTGCAAGATATTTATACGTGGTTTCTATGTTGCTTGAGGTCCATGCCTCTCTAACGTCAGAGATTTCTAATATCGTACCTTCATCAAAGTCATAATTTGTTTTATCCGTATATACCTTGTTCGCTATCGAGGTTAACTTTGCTCCAGATTGAAATTTATCCCAGTCAATATCCACGCATAGATGGTGACTAGCAGCCCTTTGCTTAGTTACAAGTTTGAGTCGTCGGCCAATCTTCTGGACAGAAAACCTGCCAATTCCCTTTTTGCCAGCTCTAGGTCTTTTAAAACGAGTAGACAAGGGGTTTCTGAGCTTGTCAGATGTACTAATGGTCATGAAACCTGAGACCAGACCCTCGAACGTCATCCCCAGTCCATCATCAACTATAGTGATTTTTCCCCCAGGAGCCTCCGTGCCCGTAAAATGTACAGTAACTGTTTTGGCATCAGCATCATAAGCATTTTTAATTAGCTCACTTAAAGCAGTTGTTTTCTTCGCAACAAGTTGTTCACCTAACCGTTCAACAATTTTTGCATCAACTGAAAAGCGAACGTTCTCCTTATCGAACTCAGAAATTTTTGTCGAAAGATCCAGTAACTTACCATAATCGACCTTACTGTTTACGTTCTTCGAATCTGCGCTGTCTGGGGCCAATAAGAGGTAAAGTTCTTCAATTAAGCCTTTCTCGTCAGTCATTTAGCGTTTTAACTCCTTTATAGCGCTCATTTCTCAATTGTCTTGCAGCTTTTCTGAGTTCTGAAATTTCTTCAGCAGTACAAATATCTTGTTTTATTAAGATAGCGTCAACTATATCAGTAGCCCTACTCTGTTCCCCTCTAATCAGAAGTTTATCAACGTTACGCTTTGCAAGTACTAGATCATCCATAATAGCTTCATTCATGAGTATTTGAATTCTCCTTCCCGAAGAGGGTTCAATTTTAAGCACACCAGAGCTATAGGCTCTTCCTTCAAGTTCTGCAGACAGCTGCGAGAAGGAAGATAGTAAAGATATAGATATGGCCATTTTAAAATTTGCAGAGCAGTTTTTGTCGCGAAACAAAACTTTATGAACTGAGTTGGTACAATTAACTTTTGCTTGGTTAATAACCATGCGAGGAGAAAGATGGATCATGTAAGACAAAAACGCGTCGGGAATAATACCGTCAATTCCGTACCCAGGAGCATACCAATGAGGCCGTTTTTTAAATGTTCTATTGCTCTCCCTCGATTCTATGTCTAATTGAGACAAATACTTGGATACATGCGAATCACTGAGCATTTCTAATTCCGAAGGACAAACTAATAGTACTCGTTCACCGGAAGAGTGTATTTTATTTTGTCTTGACCTATTATGAAAAATCCCTTGTAAGCTAGAGAACTTACCAATTACTGGTTTTAAAACATGCTCTTCAAGTGAGTTTTCGACTGCAGTTTTTCGGTTAATAATAAATAGGTTATTGGCGCCCGTAACCATTCCTATTTTTATATCAGCGTGATAACCAAGAGGTGCTGACACATCAGATGTGCAAAGCTTCTTATAAACATCTAGTGCCTCTTTAGAAATAATATCATATTTGTAATTTTCGATATCTGAAGAACTCGAGCTATCAGGTGAGGAGATAATCGATTTAAGCATAATTAAATCTTCAACAGATTTAACATTCAAACTACAATCGATAACTCCATTTTTTGAAAACCCCTCAGCTAATAGGATTACAGAGGTCTCCTGAGCGCCCTCTCCCCTAAAAAACCGCTCTGCTAGTTTTATAATCTTAATACTTTTAAAAAATCCTTTATGAATTTCTATAAGCCTTTTGGCATAATCAGAATGTAGTAAGCTACTAGGCAAAACCCAAGCTACCCTACCGCCATCGTTTAAAAATGATAAGCTATGGACCAAGAAGAAAGCCCACAGACTAGCATTTCTTCCCATCGTACTAGCAGAGAAAGGAGATGCTCTCAAGATTTGTTCACAAGAACTACGCTGTACAGAAGTCATATTGTGCATAGATACATAGGGAGGGTTTCCGATTACAACATCGAAGCTTGGTACACTGAAGTCTTGAGGTTGAACTTTTATAAAGTCATTTTTGATGAAACGCTTCTTAACTTCTACTATCTTGTCAAACTTTTTGCTCAAGATATCAAAAGCATGTTGATCAATGTCAACACCATATAATTGTCTCTCAGGCGACTCACACCCCAATTCCCGAAGACGCTCAATACTACTATCGAAAAATCCACAGCCCCCAAAACTTGGTTCAAGAATAGACTCATGAGCTCTACGAATTGCCCAATCAGTCAATACTCGGCTTAGTTCTGGCGGAGTATAAAAAGCCCCGAGTTGTCTTTTTTTATCAAGTGGATGCGGATTCATTATTCTTCTCAAAAACTTCACAAGCAGCTAAGTGCTAATCGCTGCGACATCATACACTAATATTACGATTTATTGAAAAGATGACATGTCCACAGCCGGCTTTTCAGAAAAACAAAATAACCCATTTAAATCAACAGCTTAACAATGACCCATAGGTAAGGTAAGCAATCCTAAAAGCAGAATCCTAATTACTTTATAACTCAATCTGTGATGTCTTTAATTACAAGAATCATTGCTTTCTTAAAAATCTCTCTTTCAGATATCAATTCTTCTATTCTTTCCTCAAGTTTATTTTGTACATATCGTGCTCTAGTGTCCGTTTTTTCGTCGCTCTTTTTCTGAACCCACCTATAAATAGTTGAAGGTGAGATGCCGTATTCTGTCGCAAGGTCATTCACCTTTGAATCACGTGCCTCATATCTTAGAACAACTTCTCTTCGAAAATGTTCGTTATACGACATACTCATACTAATGTTTCCTCATTGGATGATTGGCTCATACTTAGGATTACTAAGTATACAATATGTTTGGATGCTTAGAGAATCTAAGTACTTTAGTGAAAACGTAATGTATCATTGGTATTTAAAAGTCCACTTCCAATCCGTCTTAAATCCGCACGGACCAAAGCAGGCCTATCGCAAAGAGAGTTAGGTATTAGAATTGGTTTGGAGCCTAGCTCTGCAAGCAGCCGTATGAATCATTATGAAAAAGGAAGGCACACCCCAGATTTACATACAATAAAACGTATTGCTGAAGAGCTTAATTTGCCGCTCTGCTTTTTTTTCTGCGAAGAAGACGATATAGCCAATTTGGTGGTTTATATTCACAATTTACCCAGACAGGAAAGAGAGGCATTAGTTGAATCAGTCACTTCTCTGAGACCAACCCAAGAGTAGTCTATTTAACTACATGATTAAGATCCCATTACTATTTAATAATTTGGTGATTCATTTTCAATCGAAGCCGTTCACTTTAGGTTTTCTTAATTTTTTCAACTCTTAGTTCATCCTGAATTTCGTAAAGCCGAAATATTAATGAGCTGTTTTTTTGCTCCAATATTTTATTGATATTTTTAGCATCATCACGTTCTTTTCTATATCGCTCTTTAAGTGCAATTTCCTTCTTCAATTTTGCTCTAATTTTCTCAATTTCCCGCAACCCCATATGTTTTTCTGAGTTTAACTTCTCAGTTAGTGGATTAACTGTCCTATTGTATTCTTCTATAGCAGGAGCAGCTTCATTTCGAACAAAGTCCTCAAATTTATGGATGTAACTATGACCGAGGTTAGCTTCATTATTTATCTTATTAAGTGAAAGCCTACCTACTTTCTCAATTCGTTCCGGCTTACCATCCAAAAGACGTTGGAGCGCTGCGCGTAGTCGACCTAAGGTAATTTCTCTTCGTGACATTTTAGCTATCCGTGTATACTAAGGTACCTTTAATTTTGTCATCAAACACTTCAAATTCTATGTTGTGCTTCTTGACCAACAACTCGTTCCGTTTAATTTTTTGCTTGGTAGCTATTAAAATACTATTCATCATTGGATCACCCGTATTTAGCTTCCTAAAGGTATGGGTTAACCGTTTGTTCTGGCTAATTACCACCTTTGCTTGCTTATCGGTAATCACTTGGTGTTCACAAGGTTTTACCTCAGTCGCGAACTCCCCTATACCACATACTCGGCTACATCTGGGGTTTAGGCAATAACCGCCAGTTGCGAGTTTAACGACTGATAAGCTCCCATTTCTTACTAAGCGTTCAATCTCCTGGCGGCTCATGAAGACATATTCACCTGCTTTAAGCTTCTTGAATTTATCCTTGAAAATCCGCTCTCCTCCCAATCCACTTAAATTTTCTGACTCGTTGTATATTTCATCGAAGATATCCACTCCCATACGAATCCCTTCTTCATTCATTATGTTAAGTAAATCATTATCAAGAAGAATATCTTCCATTGCTTGTAGCTGCGCGTTGTTTCCATAGTAGTCTGACATTTGAATATTTCGGTGCTTATACTGAAACTTAATTGTAGATGACGACCCAAATCCATAACGTTTGAAGAAAACTGCAAAGCTTCTTCGAAAATCATGTGGAGATAACTTAGGTAGCGTTTCACCAACTTTCAACTGCCCAATACGAGAGGGATTGAGGTTATCGAACTCTTCAACATCTGCTTGCGTTGCAACAATCCCTGACTCTTTAATAAAGCGATTTAACAAATTACTCGTATTTGTGAGTACATAAGAGGATTGCTTGTTTGTCGCTTTTAACGTTAGAAATGAAGAGGAAATTTGTCGTTTAGCGTGTTCATAATGAGCTTCTTTAATACTCCCATAAAAAAGTTCTTTTTCATTCTTTTCTGTATATAACTCCCTCATATGCTGAAGGGCATCGTAACTCAATTCAAGCGCGTCCCTTACTATCGGATGAGTTTGCCATACCTCTTTAATAACTCTGCCCTCTCTTTTGGTCTCTTCTCCTTTGAGGAGGGGAATTTTATTCATTCCGACCTCTTCGTAACTAAACTTGGAAAGGCTAGCTAACTCACCAATTCGTATGCCACTAAACGACAGCACAACTATCATGCATGACTTAACTAAATCATTGAGCCCTATTTGACAGCTTAAGCTAATTCCATCTCTACTTGCGGTGTAGTTGGGGATATCATGATGAAGTTTTCTTATGCGGCGAGATGCTCTATTTCTTCGAGTACTCTCTTTAATTCCAGCTTTTTCTATTTCCTCAGTGAAAATATTGACTGCTTTACGCTGTACATCACAAATTTCCTTTCGATAGGGGTGGTAAATTTCTACATTGGAGACTGCCCGGCTAATGATCTTCTGATAAATTCCAATAGGAATAGCGATTGCCTGCAAACGCTTTTTCGTTGAGAACCCTCGAAATTCATGACTATTTGCAGAACAAGAACAAAGGCCAACCTCATCGAGCTTGTTCAATCCAGTTGCTACATCTTCACCAATTCTTCTACTCAGTTTGTTTAATTTTATGTAGCGTTGCAGATTACACTTAAACTTATTAAAATCTCGTTTATTAGACAGCACTTCCCAACTACAACTCCCCAAAACTTTTCTTATCGTAACTAGTCCTTGTTTCCAAGAGTTTACCTGTGTCCAGGTCGCTGATTTTCTAGTTTCTTCTTCATACTTTCTTACGATGAAAGCTAATGTTGATTGGATTTTCCTACAGTAGGATTTGTCTATCTCTTTGAATGATACCACCGGTTTTTTCAGCACAGAATCTTGTCTATACCCTGTAAAGTCCCACTCGTCATCAAAAATGAAACTCCTCGGAGTGCCGTCTAGATCTCTTGTTACGACTTCAGACTCATCATATTGCGGAACATCGTTTAAGGCTAATTGCATCATTGTGTCACTACAAAGACATCTAAAAGATCATTCAAACTGTGGATGCTCGCATAAAGTGGATGCGGTGCATTCTTAAGCTTTTCACTTGCAAGCTTATATTCTGTGGGACTTTTATTATTAAATCGCTGTAGCACCGTTTGAATGTTTACGAATAGTTTAAGATATTTTTTTTCAGGCAAAGAATTAACAGCTGGTAGTTGCTGCAATTGGAGTAAGGTATCTCTGAAAGAGAGCATTAACCAGATATCTTCCACATCTGAAACAAAAGCATGTTCTTGACATTCAAAACACGCAAGAAAATCTGTGCAAACGACTTCACTATCAGAAGCTTCGATACCCTCTCGTTTTAGGATCTTGTTAATGGATTGAGATGTACCTTTTTTATTATTATTACAACGAACTCCGAGCGGCGTCCGCGCTTCATTCGTTCTGTCTTCTTTTTTCCTTAAACGATCATATTCATAACCGTCCAGAACATCAGAAAATTGAAATTTAGCGCTAGCTACAGCTTTATTAACATCGCCACCTAAAGCAATTGCATGTTGTGCAGCCATTGCCGCACCCAAATTTCTCTCATGCTCTTTCTTAGTTCCGTTAATATAAATTTTTGCAGTCGTACCAATTTCATTATTATTCATCATTGATACTAGATAAACTGACTCAGTAACACGAAAAACGGTATCTGATTTAGTCTTCCTAAATATTGAGGGGTTAATATTTGGTAATCCCATCCTTTTCAAAAGTTTATTTATTGATAGTTGAGGCTTTCGAGTAGTATGTGCATACGATATCGCTTCCCCTTTGTCAGTAAAACGTGGGAACAAAAAAGAACTTTCATCTCCCTTTGCGAGCTGTAAAGATACGCTACTCCAGCTTTCGATAAACTCCTTAGCATACTTGCTAAATCCCATTGAGTTATCTTGAAGTTGAAATCCAGCACGCCCTTTTTCTGTGTTGAAAATATATTTTCCTCCAGAGATTTCTCTGAAGGTTAAATCAGAAATTCTCATCTTACACAACGGTGTAGTGTTCATCCCAGTGAACATAAAAGTAATCATCGCTGCTGTGGAGACAATATGATTATTGGGATTCGTACGAATAAGTGCAGTTTTGAAAGCTGCTTTACTGGCTGCAAGTGCTTTTATATCTCCTCCTTGCCGTTTTACCTCCCTTTCTATCAACTTCTCATCATATAGTGGGTGTCGCTCTAGAGGACTACCATCAAGAAAATGCTTTAACATTATTCGGTAAGCTCTAAATAGAGAACGTGCAACTTCTCTGAGTTCGGTTTCTATGTCCAAGCTCTGATAACCGAGAGTTTCAGGTCGTTTTATAGGTGTGAGACTTTTGGCTTCTGCACTTCGGCCGGCTTTGATTAATAACCACGAAATCAGCTTTTTCCTATTGGTAGCTTGTGCTGCTGACAGTATTCCTTTCTCTACCAGCATAACGATTTCTTGCATGTAATCACGAATCAAACAAGATTCAAGGTAGTCTGCCTTTTGGACTCTTTTTTCCGACTCATCACACCATCGTAGATAGCCTATTAAATTATCGAAAAGGGAGCTTGTTGTTGCATTCACATTCACCTTCATGGTTTGGTAACAATCGCGAATGAAAGCATCACGATTCATATCTATCAGCTTTGTCTTTTCAGGAAAGAAAGCTAATGATGTTAGTTTCGGGCAGCCTTTGTACTTTAGACGCTTGAAATGACAACTTGCTTTTCCTTGAGGGGATAAAACCATCTCCTCAATGCACAGTTGGTATACCTCAGCCTGAAATCCAGCATGCTCTTCATTTGGGTACACAGCTTTGCGCTTAATTGGTGTATTCGTAGCCATTAACTATGCTTTGCTTTTTACAGCAACATCCAAATCGTCAAATATTCCTAAATAGTCTAGTACATCCTCATAGATTTGGTCCCCGGTAGGGTCATCCTGCGCAATTTTTAAATACATTAGAGTAGTTGCTTCTTCTTCATGCCCTAAACAATCTGACACTAGAGCCAGAGCGACATCAGTTTTTGTTTTACGCAACAAAATACGAAATAATGCCACTGCGAACGACGATCGGAGGTTGTGTATTGTGCCATGTATTTTTTTCCCAGTAGTCAACTGCACCGTGGCTCTTATCTCGTTCCAACGCGTATTCGCTTCATTAAGTTTTGTAAAAAAAGGCCTTCCTGTTCGGCTTATAAATAGGTATTTTTTATCTGCATCGACTCCATCTTCCCCTTCGAAAAAGCCAGATTCTCCTGCTAATCGTTTAGCTCTACAGAGTGTTTGAAAGGCAGTTAATCGTTTTTTATAGCGATCGCTTAACGTATATTCGTAAAGTAGTTGCATAATAAGTGTCGGTATAATGGTTCGGCGGTCTTTGTTGCCACCATTTTTTGATTTGGTCAACGATCCGTATTGGCACCCAACACCTAAACGCATTGCTACCCTCTTCAGGTCAGGTTTGACAACCTGACCTGCATGTAAACTTGCAACTTCTTCCTTTCTGAGCCCTGTATATCGACTAATCAAAAAGAACAAACAATATTCGATTGGAAGTTTTGTAGTTTTTAGCTCGCCACCGACGTTCTTGACCACTTCTTGTGTGTTTACAAGAATATTTTCTACATCACTCCATTCAGTTTTAGTAAGTGGCCTCAAGTCCCTTCTTGATGATGGTAGGGTGCCCCCTTCATTTCTTTTTGACTTCCCAAAATTCAACCTTAGATCTGTCGTATGAACATCCTTCGACATAAAGGCTTTCATGCTGGAATAGCTAGCTCCAAAATTTATCTTTACTATTTCATGTTCAAACGGAGGATTATTAAATATGTAGCCATTACGAATATGGAATGAATAAAATTTTACTACTGAATTCATATACGCAGTTGCCGTTGTCCTTGCAAGTCTACGAATAGGGTCTGATTCATTTAACACTGCATTCTTGAGCGCTTCGCGATACAGGTATGTTACTTTTTGGCTTTTACGTACGGGAAAGGAATCCCATGTTGGCCTGGGTAAGCTATCAAATTCACTATATGACTCTCTAGCAAATCTCTTATCCCAAAGTTTTTGCAACTCGATAAGGAACGAAAAATAATGAACGAGCCCTTTACTGTATTGTTCAGACTCCTGCTTTCGCCCATCGATATGATGAGACAACAAAAACTGATTGACCTGTTCCAATGGCTCGTAAGAGACAATATCCCTAGAATGATCTCGTCCAACAAGATTGAGCAGAGTTAGCTTTTTAATGTGAATCGGAAAATGTTCTGATTCTTCGAGAAGAAGCTCCCCACCGTCATTTACACGCACAAGTGGGGTCTTATAGATGAAGGGTTTAATTTCTGTTGTTTTGATCTCGTAAGAGATGGCCATAAGAATGCCAACTAAAGTGATGCATTCATTCTACTTTAGTTAACATTCTCAATTATTCAATGTGTATAGTTATTGTTTGGGGTAAAAAACGTTAGGGTGTTCATCCCAATCATCATCGTCATCCAGATCGTCAGACAGATCATCACCAGTGGCTTTCTGATAAGCATCCCACTGAAAATCGATTTCCTTACCTTCATTTTCATCAACTACCTCAGCCGGTAACGTTTCAATGAAGTTCATGATTTCGTGGCAAAGTGCATTGGTATTCATCTTCTGAAATGCAGAAATTTGATATACCGGACCGTCCCATTCGAGTTTTTCAGTGATCTCTTTGCACAGCGCTTCTACTTCTTCTTCAAGCAGCAGATCGACTTTGTTAAACACTAACCAACGTGGCTTTGCTGCCAGTTTAGGGCTGTATTTTTCAAGTTCTTCAATGATCTTACGGGCGTTTTCAGCAGGATCACTTTGATCCGCAGGCAACAGATCAACCAAGTGCAGTAAGATCCGGCAGCGTTCAAGGTGCTTTAAGAAACGAATTCCCAAACCAGCGCCATCGGCAGCACCTTCGATAAGACCCGGAATGTCAGCGATAACAAAGCTGCGCTGGGAATCTTGTCTCACCACACCCAAATTTGGTACCAGAGTAGTGAAAGGATAATCCGCAACTTTCGGCTTAGCGGCCGATACAGAGCGAATAAAAGTAGATTTACCGGCATTCGGCATACCCAGCAAGCCCACGTCAGCCAGCAGCATCAGCTCCAGGCGCAGGTTGCGGATTTCACCCGGCGTACCATTTGTTTTCTGACGTGGTGCTCGGTTAACACTGCTCTTAAAGCGCGCGTTACCTAAACCGTGAAAGCCGCCCTGCGCCACTTTAAGACGCTGGCCATGCTTAGTCAGGTCGCCCAGCACTTCCGCGGTTTCCACATCTGTAGCACGGGTACCTACTGGCACCATTACCGTGAGATCTTCACCTGCACGGCCAGTACAGTTGCCGCCCTGACCATTTTGGCCACGCTCTGCACGGTGGAAACGCTCGAAGCGATAATCAATGAGGGTGTTCAGGTTTTCGTCGGCCTGCAAATAAACAGAACCGCCATCGCCACCGTCACCGCCGTCAGGACCACCTTTCGGGATATATTTTTCACGTCTAAAGCCAACTGTGCCGTTACCGCCATCGCCGGCTTCAACACGAATTTCAGCTTCATCAACAAATTTCATTAGTTACTCCGAGTCGTTGTCGACTACCGTATTTGAAAGCTAAGTTTACACCATTGTGACAATCACTACATCGCCAATCTGATGAAGGACACAGGGCCCGGTAAAAAATCTTGTTACTACAAACAAAAAACCCCGCTTACGCGGGGTTTTTTAAGCCTGTTCGGCGTAACGTCAATCGGGATTACTCGCCGATGATGCTCACGAATTTACGGTTGTTCTTGCCCTTAACGTCGAACTGAACTTTACCGTCTTTCAGAGCAAACAACGTGTGATCTTTACCGATACCTACGTTGTCGCCAGCGTGGAAACGAGTACCACGTTGTCTTACGATGATGTTACCAGCAAGAACTGATTCACCGCCAAAGCGCTTAACACCAAGGCGTTTACTTTCTGAATCACGACCGTTTTTGGTACTACCACCAGCTTTTTTGTGTGCCATGTGTTCGTGCTCCTATTATGCGTTGATACCAGTGATTTTCACTTCTGTGAACCACTGACGGTGACCCGCTTGTTTACGGTGATGTTTACGACGACGGAACTTAACGATAGTTACTTTATCGCCACGACCGTGTTGTACAACTTCAGCAGTCACTTTACCACCAGCAACTAAAGGTGTGCCGATCTTGATGTCGTCACCGTTGCTAACCATTAATACGTTATCGAATTCAACAGTCTCGCCTGGCGCGACTTCGATCTTCTCTAGACGAACGGTCTGGCCTTCAGCCACACGGTGCTGTTTACCGCCACTTTGGAAAACCGCGTACATATTCTACTCCGCTCTGCGTCTCTTTGACGCTTCAATTCAAAAAACAGGGCGCGAATTGTACGTGAAACATCCTGAGATCTCAACCCCGAAAAGCACAAAATTTGATTATTTTTCGCGCTTCGGTTCAATACGCCCCCGGGGATGCCGAAAATCAACAATTGCCATTAAAATCTCATCAAACAAAAAATACCAAGAAATTGATTTTATTGGTAAATTTTGTAACGCAACCAGACTATTTGTTCTTGTTGCCGTTAACTGAAATTCGCAACAAAGTGATGTCGACACGGGTTTTGTGTGGAGGGTATTTTACGGATATATGACATAAATTAAATAATTAATATGCCTATTAGCTAAAATTTTTCTCACCAATTCAGTTTTTTAAGTTATCCGGGTGGATACCCCAACAGATTCAGGTACAATCACGGCTTCAAATGAATTCAGCAAAATTTACTCACGACATGCCAATGGACATCAATGCGATCCGCGAGCTAGCCGCAGCGGATATGAAAGCGGTAAACGCGCTTATACAGCAGCAAGTCGACTCCGATGTTGCCCTCATCAATCAGTTAGGCTTTTACATCGTCAACAGTGGCGGCAAACGTCTGCGCCCGTTGCTTTGTGTTTTGGCTGCACGATCCATGGGGATCACCAGCGATCAACACCACACTCTGGCCGCGATCATCGAGTTTATTCACACCTCCACGCTGCTTCACGACGACGTGGTAGACGAATCTACATTGCGCCGTGGTCAACAAACAGCAAACGCACTGTTTGGTAATCAGGCCAGTGTTTTGGTGGGTGACTTCCTCTACTCTCGCTCATTTCAGATGATGGTAAGCCTGAAAAGCATGCGAGTGATGGAAATCCTTTCCGATGCCACCAATCGTATTGCCGAAGGTGAAGTACTGCAGTTAATGAACTGCAACGATCCTGATACCACAGAAGAACGCTATTTCGATGTGATTTACGGCAAAACTGCACGCTTGTTCGAAGCAGCAACGCAGCTTGCTGCCGTGCTTACTCAACAGCCTGCGTCGATTGAATCTGCCATGCAGGATTACGGAAAGCATTTAGGTACCGCCTTCCAACTGGCAGACGATATTATGGATTACGTGGCCGACAGTGAAGAAATGGGCAAGAATGCCGGTGATGATTTGGCGGAAGGGAAACCTACGTTACCCTTATTGTATGCCATGTGGCATGCCAAAGATGCCGACGATCAGGCATTGATCCGAGAAGCGATCGAAAAAGCCAATGGCCTTCCCCATCTTGCACGCATTCAGCGCATCATGGATGAAACCGGCGCACTCGATTATACCAAACGGTGTGCAACTGAAGAGGCAGACAAGGCGGTAAAAGCCCTCGACCCTGTTCCAGAATCCGATTTCAAACAGGCTCTCATTGCGCTGGCACACATTTCAGTAGAACGCACCAAATAGCGCCCAGTCGCTGTTTTCAAGGTACTCAGTCGCTAACGCTGGCTGAGTACTCTTCATTGTAAAACTGTTTAACGCTCCGGCACAAATTCATTCACGCCAATAAAAACCGGCTAGTGCGGCAAACACGCAATAGCCGGTGTCGTTTATAACGCAATGATCTGTTGCGATCATTGTTATAAGTTTAATCCGAGATCACGGGTCATATTCTCGTTTTTGTCACGATGAACAATGATATTGTCCTCAATACGTATTCCGCCAAACGGACGATACTGATCTACTACGTCCCAATTTATATATTTCGAATTCTCGCTGGATTTCAAATCAGCAAGCAAACTGTCGATGAAATACAATCCTGGCTCAATAGTGAACACCTGACGAGCTTCTACCACACGGGTACAACGTAAGAACGGATGCGCTTCTGGGGCCGGTTTGGGTGTGCCGCGATCGTCGGCCACCAAACCACCTACATCATGTACCTGCAAACCGAGGAAGTGACCAATGCCATGTGGGAAAAACGGTGCCGTAATACCCGCATCCACTGCATCCTGCGGCTGCATGTTAATAATGCCTACGTCGTGAAGTACCTGAGCAATACCATCGTGGGCAAGCAAATGAATATCGGTATAGGCCACGCCGGGCTTCAATGCATTTGCCAGTGTTACAGTGATGTGATCGACACGGCGGATCAAATCAGCAAAACGGGCATCAGAGCGACTGTACGTGCGAGTGATATCGGCAGCATAACCGTGAAACGACGCCCCAGCGTCAATTAAGAATGAACGAGAGTCTGTTGGGGCATCTAAATCGCAATGCATGTAGTGCAGTACCGAAGCGTGCTCGTTTAACGCCACAATGCTGTTGTACGGTAAGTCGTTGTCGCCGTGGCGAGCAGCACTATTGTAAGCTTGTTTAATAGCAAACTCGCTTTCTCCTGCCATAAAGGCGTTCCGGGCGGCTTGGTGGCCTTTTACTGCCAATTCATTGGCACGACGCATACACGCCATTTCATAATCGGTTTTATAAGCCCGTTGAAAATGCAGGTAGTTCAACGCCCGGTCGGGATTCACAATGTTGAAGCCGAGGGCCTGAGCCACTTCAATGTATTCGCCCACATAGGCGTAATTCTTCTTATCGTAAGGCAAATGCTTTTCAACGGCATCTGCCTGCTTAAGTAGCACGATATCAAATTCTTCAGTCCAGAAGTCATTCGGCTCGGGGGGGACCTTATGCCAGAAATCCACAGGACGATAAAAAATTAGCTTTGGTTTATCACGGCCATTTACCACCAGCCAACAGTTCGGATTATCGACCACCGGTACCCAGGCTTTGAAATGCGGATTCACCTTAAACGGGTAATCGTTATCATCGAGAAACAGCCTTTTGGGTTGGCCTGCGTGGATCACCAGGCCATCAAGTCCTTCCCGCTGAAGCGCTTCTAGCGTGCGGCTTTGAAGGGTGGCGATGTGATCCTTGTAAGTATCGGCGAATGTGGTCATAAAACCTCTGGTTCTGTCTCGCGTGTACCCTCGCCAGTTCGCACTAACGGGGTAATCGCGTTGAAATAATTATAACAATTAGCTTATCACGCCGAAGTTAACGTGAAAAACGGGTGGGGAGATCTTATTTTGGGGCGAACGTGCTACCAGACGCGCTGCCCGGCCCCATCAGGCCATCTACAGAAGGAATGGCTGAACGCGCCAACTTCTCAAAAATACCAGAAGACTCACCCATTTGATGTTCGTAGATATAGCGATACGCCATTACCGCTTTAACGTAATTTCGGGTTTCTTTATAGGGAATGGTGTCGATCCAGATATCGGTCTCCATGGTCTTCCCTTCCGGAAGCCACTTCATTACACGGCGCCATCCTGCATTGTAAGATGCCGAAACCAGCACCGGATTATCGCCCATTTTATCCATTAGGTAGCGCAAGTACTGCACCCCAAAATGTACATTCTGATCGGCATCGAAAAGTTCATCCGATGACACTTTTTTCTCAGCAATGTAACGGGCAGTCCCCGGCATTAGCTGCATCAAACCGCGAGCACCAGTTGGCGAAACGGCGTCTACCATAAAGGAGCTTTCGCGACGTGCGATGGCCATGGCAAAGGCGGGCTGAATATCAAAGGTGCGACCCACATCGTTAAAGCGTTCGGCATATGCCATGGGAAAACGTTTCTCAACGTCATCCATAAATCCACTTTGCGTGAAACTAATTATTGCCTGATCAAACCAGCCCCACTCGTTGGCCAATAAGGCTGCATCTTTCACCTGAGAGGTTTCCAATGATGTAACCATATAATGCCACTCACGTCGGGCATCGATTAATCGTCCGAGTTCCAGGAATTCTTTTGCCCGTTTGGCCGCTGGTCGGTTGGCGATCATCGCAATGGTTTCGTCGCTGCGAGGGGTTTCAGCATGCCGTAAAGTGGGCTGCTGATTCACCCGGGCGCTAGCCATAAAGCCGTAATAGTGCCTTTCGCCAGCCAGTTTTCGGTAACGCTCTTCAGCCTGTTCGGGTAACCCAAGCGCTTCTAAACTCCGGGCTTCCCAGTAACGATATGCTTCATCTTGCTGAATCGTTGCTGGCGCTTGTGCAATTAAATCCAGTACATCCTGCCAGCGCTCATGGCGCAGCAAATAAGACATATGCCAGCGTTTTACGTCTTCTGCAGCACCGTCGATATCTGCCCGCTTCAGCCATTCATCCGCCTCGGGTTCGTCGCCTATGGCTAAACTTAGCGCAATAGCCCGGCTAACATCGATATACTGCTGCTTTGAAAACACATTGTAGGGCTGCCACAAATACCAGGCTTTAATTGCTGCCTTGGGATCTTTCCAGCCCAGCTTCTCCATGCCGTACGCCAGCACTTTACTTTCTATTTGTTTGTTCTTAAGTGGGAAGCGCGATTTCTTTAATACCAGCGAAGATGAGGTACGAATTTGCAACCACAGATCGGCTAAGTAATGTTTAGACGACGGCAATTTGCCTTTCAGATAAGGCACTAGCTTCGGGTTGCCTACCAAAGCGGCTTTTTCGATACGGCCAAGTATGAGGTCATCGGTTAGCCTGCCCGCTTTCTGCCACCGACGAAATACTGGGTCGCATTCGTCTGGTTGCGAGTCGCCTGCCAGCCACAGCGGCTCGACTTTATCAAGCCAGTAATCTGGCTGGGCGGCGTCTTGTAATTGATATTGCAGGTACTGACAGGTAATGGTGGTGCCCATGCCATCGCGGTAATTCGCCAGAAACGCTTTTTTCTCGTTATGTTTGGCTAAATAGCGCAACCAGCGACCACGCAGACCATAGGTAAACGGCTGATTGTGATAATTCAGTAAGAACGCTTCGATATCGTCGCGGTGAGCCATATCCATGCGTTGATCAATTTGCTGACGCAATAAATACGGATAAAGGGGATAAGAAGACAAGGCTTCAACCTCGTCTTCAAGCTGTTTCACTTTTTGCCGACTTGCGCGACCAAGCTGCTTTTCGAGCGCAATAAATTGGGCTCGCTGTGCCTGTAACTCGGTTGTGTCCTGCGCGCTTGCTTTGCACGCAAATACACTCAGCCAGCTAACCAGGGCAAGGGAAGAAAACGTGAGACATTTCATGCGCGTAAACGCGAATACCTGCATTGAAAACCATCCAGCCAAACGAGTGAATGACAGAAATACAGCCAGCGAAAGGGGTTAAAATGAACAAAAAACAACCCAAAAAAGTAAATAACCGCTGGCGTACACCCAATTCTGTAACCATTATACAACCTGACAATGCGAATTCGAGCTTGATTTTTGTGCTCCGCATCGCCAATTACAAAAAAATTAAACGCTTGTTTGAATTTTTGTTGAAATTTTTCGTGGCATTGTCACAATCAGGCCACCCTAACAGTTAGTCTAAGACATCCGATGAGACGATTTGTTGCACAATCGGTTGTTAAAACACTGACACCCTCGCTAAAGCCGAAGGAGACGAGAATGATATACGAAGGCAAAAGTCTGACGGTTTCCCTGTCAGATGACGGAATTGCTGAACTGGTATTTGATGCCCCGGGATCAGTAAATAAGTTTGATCGCCAAACCGTGGCAGAGCTCGACGAAGCCACTGTAGCCATGGCCTCACACGGCGGTATTAAAGCTGCAGTAGTGCGCAGCGGCAAATCCGCATTCATCGTGGGTGCCGATATCACCGAATTCACCGCCATGTTTGAACAGCCCGAAGAAGAAGTACTCGGTTGGGTTGCTAACACCTCTCAGGTATTCGATCGCTTTGAAGATCTCCCCTTCCCAACCATCGCTGCGGTTAATGGTTTCGCCCTGGGCGGCGGCTGCGAGATGGCGTTAGCCTGTGATTTCCGTGTGGTTGATACCACCGCATCTATTGGTTTACCAGAAGTGAAACTCGGCCTGATGCCAGGCTTTGGCGGCACCGTTAGACTGCCCCGCTTGATTGGCTCAGACAATGCGCTGGAATGGATGACCACCGGCAAAGATCGAAAAGGCCCACAAGCATTAAACGAAGGCGCGGTTGATGCGGTAGTTGCCCCAGAAAAATTACTCGACGCTGCGGTATCAATAGTGGCTGACGCCGCTACTGGCAAACTCGATTGGCAGTCACGTCGTGCTTCGAAAAAAGCGCCTCTGCAATTAAACCAGAACGAAGCCATGATGAGCTTCTCTACTGCACAAGCTTTCGTTGCAGCCAAAGCGGGTAAACACTACCCAGCACCACACATGATGGTAGAAACCGTGAAAAACGCAGCTGGTCTCGACCGCGACGGTGCACTGAAACTAGAGAACGAAGGCTTTGTTAAACTGGCGAAAACCGATGCGGCCAAAGCGCAAATCGGCATTTTCTTGGCCGACCAGCTGGTGAAAGGCAAAGGCAAGAAAATGGCCAAAGCCGCCACCAAAGAAGTGAAGCAAAACGCGGTTCTGGGCGCCGGTATTATGGGTGGCGGTATTGCTTACCAAAGCGCCTCAAAAGGCGTACCTGTGGTAATGAAAGATATCAATACCGCAGCACTGGACTTAGGTTTAAGTGAAGCAGCAAAAATTCTCAACAAAGGCATGGAGCTTGGCAAGGTAGACGCGAAGAAAATGGCTGCCACGCTGAATGCTATTACGCCGTCACTTGAGTACAGCGCGATTAAAGATGCCGACGTTATTATTGAAGCCGTTGTCGAAAACCCAAAAGTGAAAGGTATTGTGCTGAAGGAAACAGAAGAAGTGGTGGCAGACGATGCCATTATTTGTTCGAACACCTCAACAATCTCTATCAATCAATTGGCTAAAAACCTCAGTAAACCAGAACGTTTCTGCGGTATGCACTTCTTTAACCCCGTACACCGCATGCCACTGGTAGAAATTATCCGTGGCGAGAATACCACCGAAGACACCATCAATGCCGTGGTTGCCACCACATTGAAAATGGGTAAAACCCCGATTGTCGTAAACGACTGTCCGGGATTCCTGGTAAACCGTGTACTGTTCCCCTACTTTGCTGGTTTCAGCAAGCTGGTTCTCGATGGTGCCGACTTCGTTGCCGTAGACAAAGTAATGGAGAAAGACTTTGGTTGGCCAATGGGCCCGGCGTACCTGCTTGATGTTGTAGGTATGGATACCGCCGATCATGCGGCCAGCGTAATGGCCGAAGGCATTCCAGAGCGCATGGCAAAAGTTGATAACGACCCCGTTACACTGCTTTATGAAGCATCGCGTTTAGGCCAGAAAAACAAGAAAGGCTTTTACAACTTCGGCACCGATAAGCGCGGTCGTCCAAGCAAAGAAGCGGCTGACGAGGCCTACGCACTCATCAAGCCACACAGCGCTGACGGTCAATCTTTCGATAAAGAAGAAATTATCGCTCGTTTGATGATCCCAATGGCCAATGAAGCGATTCGCTGCTTGGAAGAAGGCATTGTTGCCAGTGCGGCAGAAGCCGATATGGCGCTGCTGTATGGCTTGGGCTTCCCACCGTTCCGCGGCGGTATTTTCCGTTACATCGAAACCATGGGACTGGACAAGTTCGTGGCGCTTGCCGACAAGTACGCCCACCTTGGTCCTATTTACCAGATCACCGACGGCGTGCGCCAGATGGCCGCTGACGGCAAATCGTATTTCGCGTAACGACCCAGGGAGAAGAATATGAAAGATGTAGTAATCGTAGATGCAGTCCGCACACCTATGGGTCGTTCCAAAGGTGGCGTATTCAGGAATGTACGTGCAGAGTCTTTGTCTGCACACCTTATGACTGCGCTTGTTAAGCGTAATCCCAACTTAGACCCAGCCGAAGTTGAAGACATCATTTGGGGTTGTGTTCAGCAAACCAAAGAACAAGGCTTCAATATTGCCCGGAATGCGCAGTTACTCACCGA
Organism: Alteromonas sp. ABH2_165; assembly: GCF_056159945.1. Lineage (NCBI taxonomy): Bacteria > Pseudomonadati > Pseudomonadota > Gammaproteobacteria > Alteromonadales > Alteromonadaceae > Alteromonas > Alteromonas sp. ABH2_165. The sequence continues at coordinate 10,030 of NZ_JBSWWF010000006.1, read as the reverse complement.
TTTACCCCGCTCTACCGCGGCGGTAACGGTAAACCGTCTTTGTGGTTCGTCGATGCAGGCTTTGCACGATGCCACCAGCGGTATTATGAGTGGTCGCGGTGATGTATACATGATTGGTGGCGTGGAACACATGGGCCACGTACCGATGACTTACAACCTGGACTTCCACCCTGCGTTGGCAAAATACACGGCGAAAGCCTCTGGCAATATGGGTATGACAGCCGAATTGCTGGGTCGCCAAAATGGCATTAGCCGTGAAATGCAGGATGCCTTTGCCGCCCGTTCGCATCAGTTAGCGCACAAAGCCCACGTTGAAGGCCGCTGGGCCAACGAAATTGTTGCTACCGAAGGTCACGATGCCGACGGCGTGCTTAAGTTAATTGATTACGATGAAGTAATTCGCCCGGAAACCACCGTTGAAACGTTATCGGGCCTACGCCCGGTGTTCGATCCGGTAAACGGTTCTGTTACTGCCGGTACCGCTTCGGCTATTTCAGATGGTGCATCCGCCATGCTGTTAATGTCGGCAGATAAAGCCAAAGCCCTTGGTCTCACACCACGAGCAAAAATTCGTGCAATGGCCGTTGCAGGTTGCGACGCTGCTATCATGGGTTATGGCCCCGTGCCAGCCACGAAAAAAGCACTGCAACGCGCCGGCCTTAGCATGGATGACATCGAAATTGCCGAGTTCAACGAAGCCTTTGCCGCACAAGCCTTGTCTTGTATTAAGCAGCTAGGCTGGCTGGAAAGCTACGACGATAAGGTAAACCTGAACGGCGGCGCCATTGCACTCGGTCACCCGCTGGGTTGCTCTGGTTCTCGTATCAGCACCACCCTGTTAAACCTAATGGAATCTAACGACAAAACACTGGGGCTTGCCACCATGTGTATTGGCTTAGGTCAGGGCATTGCCACCGTGTTCGAGCGCGTTTAATCGCAATCAACGTACTTTTCAAAAGGGCCTGCGGGCCCTTTTTTGTTGTTTGTATTACAAGATTAAATTTGAAAGCGGGCTTATCACACCACTCGCGCCCTGCTGAAGAATATGCGTGTAAATTTGTGTGGTACGTACATCGGCGTGTCCTAACTGGTCTTGCACAGTGCGGATATCTGCGCCTGACTGCAGCAAATGGGTAGCAAAAGAATGGCGTAATGTGTGTGGTGTGACATGCTTCAAAATTTTGGCTTCAGTAGCCCCTTTCGCAACTGCGCGTTGTACCTGCTTTTCATCAACATGATGTCGTCTGAGCACGTTGCTTTCTGGATCGATGCTTAACTTATGAGAAGGGAACAAATACTGCCATTCCAGCGTTCTGTTTCTGTCATGATACTTTTTTCTCAACCCTTCGGGAATCCATGCACCGTCAAATTCAGGCACCTGTAAGTCTCTTGCCAGCATGGTTTCAGCTTTCTGAATTTGATTTTGTAAAAGCGGTAGCAACGATTCAGAGAGTGTGGCAACTCGGTGTTTTCCACCTTTTCCAAACCATATTCGTACACATTTATAATGAAAGTCGATATCACCAACCCGCAACCGAACGCATTCCATTAACCGAAGTCCGCTTCCGTACAACATGGCTGCAGAAAGATAATGCCTATCATCTATTCGAGATAAGAGTGCTTTAACCTCTGATTGTGTCAGCACAACCGGTAATTTACGCTCTTTACCACTGCCGACGAAGTTCATCTTTTCTGGAAGTGGTTGCTCAAGATATTTATTAAACAAGAACACCAGCGCATTTAATGCGGTAGCTTGCGTAGACTGGGACGCCCCCCTTCGCACAGACAGGTGCGTAAGAAAAGCTTCAACATGAGTGACATCCATGCTGTTCGGGTGAAGAAATTTGTGAAAGCGCAAGAAGTCGGTGATCCAGTATAAATAAGTTTTGATGCTTCGCTTTGCATAACGCTTGAGCATCATAAAGTCATAAAGACCTTGGAGAAATGCTGATTGCATATAGCCTCACTACCTTAAAAAGAAACCAGACTAATTTGGTAATGGACGTTGAGTAACTGTACTGAGGTTGAGATTCTCATTCCGCAATGTAAATTGAAATACAATACATTCTGTCGTATTTGTGCCTACTGCTGAAAAACGACAACGCATAGGCGCTTGACTCGAAGGGCGTTTTCACTCAGTGTTTATTGTTTAGATAGAAAGGTTTAGATAGAAAGATATCCCACACTGGTTTGTTGAATCCTGACAGTTTGGGGTTGAGTAAATTGTTATGTGTCGGGGATAAGAATTAGCTTTGAAATGTAATAAATGCGACAGTTTGATTCGCCCCGTAGAAATCCCCGTGCCGGGCAATCATTCAAGGTTCAAATGTCCAGTTTGTGGTAATAATGTTTCTGGCAACAGGCGCGGAGGCTTAATCGTATTACTTGCCATTGTCGTCGTTTGCTGGGTCGTCGCATTCAGTTATTATCACTTAAAAAACTAACTTGATCCGAGCGACGATTATATTAAATCAAGGTTGTTTTAGGCTTAGCCACATAACAATCAAATTAAGTCACTCGCTCCGCTCGCTGGGACACAAACATGGCGGCAGTGTCACTTCGTTCCGATTATAGCCGCCACGTTTGTGCCCCTTATTTGGGTGTTAGGTGTCAGGGATGAAAACGGTACTACTGTCATTTATTGTTATTGTGTTAGCTGGGTGCACATCAGTCGCCAAACCAACTATTCACCTCCACTCAGATGGAGTTAGCGAAGCAACGTTAACTAACCTAAGAATCAAATTGGAAAAAAGTGGATATACCGTAGTAAATGGCAATCAAGACTTCTCTCATTTCTTATTCACGCCACTCATAGTTGTTCCAAAAAAATCAAGTTTCAATACACCAGAGCTTCAGCAGCAAATAACCAGCACTTTAGGCTCTATCCCAATTGTAAAACGTGGTAACTTTAAAAATCATAAATATTCGGGCGACCACATTGGCGTGTATCTTCGAGGAGACAATGCCACCTAACAAAAAAATAAAGTCGCTCGCGGGCTCGCTGGGACACAAACATGGCGGCTGTGTCACTCCGTTCCGATTATAGCCGCCATGTTTGTGCCCCTTATTTAGGTGTTATGCTCTTTATAGAAAAGGAAAAATCGCATGATTTCAATTGAGTTTTTAATCACTTCACTTGTCGTGGTACTTATTCCTGGTACAGGTGTGCTTTATACTGTTGCGACAGGATTGTTTGTGAGTAAACGTGCCAGTCTCTTTGCCGCATTAGGTTGTACGTTCGGTATTGTTCCCTCATTACTTGCTAGCACATTTGGTCTAGCGGCAATCTTCCATGCTAGTGTCCTCGTCTTTCAAGTCGTTAAATATCTTGGCGCTATCTATTTGTTGTATCTGGCTTGGGTTATGTGGAAGTCGTCTTCTCCTTTAGCTATCAGCAAAAGCAATGACGAAGCATCTGCGTTTTCTATTGCAATTAAAGGCTTTTTAATCAATATACTTAATCCCAAGTTATCTATTTTCTTCTTGGCATTTTTGCCTCAATTTATTGAGCCTTCTGCTCAACAGCCACTTATTAGTATGTTATTGCTTGGTGGCATGTTCATGCTTATGACATTCGCTGTTTTCGTTGTGTATGGCGTTTTAGCTAACAGCTTTAGCCAATTTATTGTTGGCTCAGAAAAGTTAAGTTTAGCTATTCAAAAGTTCTTTGCGGGCAGTTTCGCTGCGCTGGGGGTAAAGTTGGCGTTAAGTGAACGGGCATAACAAACACATTAAGGCGCTTCGCTGGGACAGTAACACGTGGGCTCTGTCGCTTCGCTCGGATTTTAGCCCACGCGTTACTGCCCCTTATGTGGGTGTTATGCCCTTTATAGAAAAGGAAAAATCGCATGATTTCAATTGAGTTTTTAATCACTTCACTTGTCGTGGTACTTATTCCTGGTACAGGTGTGCTTTATACTGTTGCGACAGGATTGTTTGTGAGTAAACGTGCCAGTCTCTTTGCCGCATTAGGTTGTACGTTCGGTATTGTTCCCTCATTACTTGCTAGCACATTTGGTCTAGCGGCAATCTTCCATGCTAGTGTCCTCGTCTTTCAAGTCGTTAAATATCTTGGCGCTATCTATTTGTTGTATCTGGCTTGGGTTATGTGGAAGTCGTCTTCCCCTTTAGCTATCAGCAAAAGCAATGACGAAGCATCTGCGTTTTCTATTGCAATTAAAGGCTTTTTAATCAATATACTTAATCCCAAGTTATCTATTTTCTTTTTGGCATTTTTACCTCAATTTATTGAGCCTTCTGCTCAACAGCCACTTATTAGTATGTTATTGCTTGGTGGCATGTTCATGCTTATGACATTCGCTGTTTTCGTTGTGTATGGCGTTTTAGCTAACAGCTTTAGCCAATTTATTGTTGGCTCAGAAAAGTTAAGTTTAGCTATTCAAAAGTTCTTTGCGGGCAGTTTCGCTGCGCTGGGGGTAAAGTTGGCGTTAAGTGAACGGGCATAACAAACGCATTAACTCGTTCCCTGCGGTCACTGGGACAAAAACGTGGCGCGGCTTCGCTATTCTCGCACCACGCTTTTGCCCGTTATGCGGGTGTTATGTGCTAAAAAGGTAGAGAATGGAATCTCAGGTAAAAAATAAGCTTATATTTCGCCCTTTTTTAATTGGAATTGTCGGCGCTGTTTTTGGTCTATTTTTCGCGTTCTTACTCGAATATTTATTCACCAATATGCTCCAATCGGTATCAAATACTGATCAACAGTCCCACTTCCCAACGGTAATCTTTATCGCTTTACCTTTTGTATTCTCATTACCTGCGATTAAAGCTTTAGCAAAAAATGCCTTAACTCTTAAAAGTTGGAAACAGGGAGTCGCACCAAGTTGTCCAGAATGCCAGTTTCCAATGGTTGAACGGGTTGCTAAAAAAGGTCGGTTTGTTGGCCAAAGCTTTTGGGGGTGTTATCGTTACCCAAAATGTTCGGGCAAAATCCACATTGGTTAAGCACGCACATAACAAACAAATTAAGTCACTCGCTCCGCTCGCTGGGACGCTAACACGTGGGCTGACTCGCTTCGCTCGGGATTTTAGCCCACGTGTTTCCGCCCCTTATTTGGGTGTTATATTGCTAGAGATATCACGTGTCGTGCTGCTGTCGGGTGAATTTCGTAACCGACAACAAGGCAAATCAGGGAGATTGTAGGAGCACTTAGACAAGGAGAAGTAAATGATAGTTAAACGGTTACGAGAAAAACGAAATTGGTCACAAGAGCAACTCGCCAATATGAGTGGATTGAGTACTCGAACCATTCAACGTATTGAGAGTGGAAATAAAGCCAGTCTCGAATCACTGAAAGCCCTTGCCTCTGTGTTTGAAATAGATATTTCTAAACTACAAGAGGAAATTATTGTGATAGATAAAACATCAGCTGAATGGAAGAAAGAGCCCTTGCTATTTAAGTTTGCTTTTTGGGGGTGGCGCGGTAGGAAACAGATCTTAATACTCGAATTAATGGTTATATCACTTGGGGTATTAACATGGCTCATTAAACCCGATATTGTTGCAACTCCCGCATTCTTTCTCCTAGCCTATATTATTTCTAATATGAAGCATTATATCGATACGAAGAAATACTGGTGACGGCAATATAACAAACCAAGTAAGCGGGACAATTACACGCAGGCTCCCGTCACTTCGTTCCGTATTTTAGCCTGCGTGAAATTGCCCCTTCTTGGGGTGTTATGCCTTAGGTAAATGAACAAATTCAATCTTATTTTTAGAATCTTATTTTTGGTTTCCTTAGGTATTCTTTCTATAAAGATGATGTATTCGGACTCCATAGACGAGCCGTTAACGTCCGTGGTGTCCACGCCAATAGAATACGCAGAATGCCCTAGTGGTAAATACGCTCATCCATTCTTCAGAGTTGAAGGCAGTGAGACAAAATTTCATGTTATCAAGGAATTTACGTATCGAACCGGATGTGCCGATAATCAGGAAGGCGTTTTGCTCGGCAAGACGGTCTCTTTTGACTATTTCAAAGATTCACCAACAACTGGCAAAGTAGTAGAGATATCGTTAGGAAGCGACAAAATCTACACCCAAAACGAGTTCATAGGTAAAACAACTTCATCAGGAGTCATACTTTTTATCGCTGTTCTTGCATTCGGTGTCTGGTGCTTCTATTCGGTAAAAAGGCATAACAAACCGCTGTAGTCGCTCGCAGGCTCGCTGGGACACAAACACGTGGGCTGTGTCGCTTCGCTCTGATTTTAGCCCACGTGTTTGTGCCCCTAAGCGGGGTGTTAGGTACCCAATGATAAAACTCTGTATGCATCTAAAAGAAGCGAAACTAACAATATGTTTAGTTTTATTTTGTGTCTTTCTTTGTGTCTGGCCAAACCTTCTTGAAAAAGCAAATCATAACTATATCTGGCCGATATTTTTTATATTTGCCGTCATTATAATAATGTTACCTGTTATGGCTATCGCAACTAAAATTGAACGTGCGGTTTCATCAATCGACAAAATTGAAAAGCTATTGGTCATTTATTTTGAAACAATTATGGCTTTTGGTTGTACATACTTTTTATTTGGCTTTCTTGGGGATACTAACACCCACTTTAATTATTCAGAAAGTTTTGATGTTACAAAAACAGGGTTCCTTTTTCTATTGGAGCAACTTTTTAACTTTATTTATTTTAGCACCATAACTATTTCAACAATTGGTTATGGAGATATATATCCAGTATCAATCTATACTAAGATTTTGGTTATGCTGGAATATTTTATTGGTATGTATATTCTTTTGTTTGGTATTGGGCGGCTTGTGGCTACTTGGGTACCTAACAAACAAATTAACAAGGACTAAAAATTTTGGCTCCGCTCGTGCCTCGCTATTTTAGCCAAAAAAATTTTTAGCCTGTTATTTGGGTGTTATGTAGCTATGATGTTCCAAGCTAAATAAAAAAGGATTTTTTAATGAAACTTTACCCTTATCAAATGATACAAACTGTAAATTTACCAACTCTTTTATTCGCAGCGAGAGCTCTTGGTATTTTTTCTTATATATCTTCTCTTCTTACTGCTCTCCTATGGGGCGCCGCTTTTGTTGTCGGCCCCAATATCAGAGCAACTTATTTATTTTTTAGCTTAGGTACATTGTCCGCCACTATTGGCTTTCTAGTTCTTAGCGGATTATGTGCAGCTGTTGTTTCGTGCGAACAAAAGTACACTCAAGGATAGAGCGCAACATAACAATCAAATTAAGTCACTCGCTCCGCTCGCTGGGACACAAACATGGATATTATAGTTTACATTTTAATTTTTATTGCTGGCGGCTTTAGTGGTTACTTGGCAAGCTATTTTAAGCAAAAAGGAATTAACAGAGCTCTTAAGGAAGATAATAAGGAGCTAGAAAACCAGAAAAGGGAAATAGAAAATTATTGGGCTGTACAAATAGAAGAGCTCAAAAAATCGCACAACTTGGACATCGAAAAAAGAAAGTATCAGTATGAAGATCGCAGAAAAGTCTACTCCAAGTTTTGTTCAGAATTAGACGCTTACCAAAGTCAGGGGCAAACGGTGTTAAAAGAAAAATCAGCCCCTATGATAAAGAAGTTTTTTGCTGCAATAGAGAATTCTAAAAATGAAGAAGAGGTGAAGTTTTCTTTTTCAGAATACTTTGAAGATATGCTTTTGCTTTGCAATGATATCTCAGCATCTTTTGTAGAAATCAAAAACCAAACTAATCACTTAAGGCTAGTTACTTCTCCAGAAACAGATGCGCTACTAGATGCTCTAGTTGAAAATATGAAATCAATCACAGATTCAAGTAACGAATTCATTAAGTATCTTGCTACCCCTGATGGAATGTTGGATAAAGAAGGACAAGCATCCCTTACTAACTCATTAGTAGTCTTAGGAGATGAAAATACTGCAATAAGAAGCGCGCTAATCAAGCAAATGAAAGCTGAACTCAACACGATTTAGTAGCTAACAAGCCAAGTAAGCGGGACAATAACACGTGGGCTCCCGTCACTTCGTTCGGTATTACAGCCCACGTGTAATTGCCCCTTCTTGGGGTGTTATGTGACTTGAGACAGGCATCACATGGAAAGTCTTTATTTTTTTGCATTTGCTTTAATAGGCCTCGTCATTTCTATGCTGCCATGTTGGGCTGTGCTTTCATTTCCAAACTATTGGCTTAAAAACTTTTCTCATATTCCTGCAAAGCGGCTTTCATTTGTCTATTTACTTTGTTCGTTCGCGGTCGCGTATTTATCCAATTTAGAACTCGAAGGCGGCATAATAACAGCATTCATATTTAGCTCAGCTTTCTGCTTTGCCCTTGCACTAATGTCTATAGTATTGTTTTATTTCCATAATGTGTTTGTAAAAACAAGCAAGAAGGCGTAAGTCACATAACAATCACATTAAGTCGCTTCGCTGGGACAGTAACACGTGGGCTCTGTCGCTTCGCTCGGATTTTAGCCCACGTGTTTGTGCCCCTAAGCGGGGTGTTATGTGTCATCAAGGAAGACGAAAAATGAGTTTAGATGAATTCAAATCGATATTAATTATATTAGAGCAACACCATCCTAAAGGGGTGGGGATATTTTCTTTGTCAAAAAAGACGAATATTGACGCGAATCGCTTACCTAAATTTCTTCAAGGACATGATGAATATTTTGTTTCGTTACCAGAGTCACAAACCTATGGTCTAAATAGATTTGGTCAGTTTAAAGGAATAACGGAATCAATGATTAATCATTATCAAGATGAACTAAAGTCTAGCTATAAGTACCATTCAGGTCACTATTTTTTAGTCTTCGCGGCTGTATTTGTTTGTTTTGTAGCGGTTATTTCAAATGCCACATAACAAACCGCTGTAGTCGGTCGCAAGCTCCCTGGGACAATAATACGTGGGCTCAGTCGCTTCGCTCCAATTTTAGCCCACGTATTATTGCCCCTAAGCGGGGTGTTATGCGCCAAAGCGTACAGGATTTACATCCATACTTTTATGAAGGATTCTTATGATCAGAATTTCCTGACTGCCCGTTTGTTTGTAGAAAATAACATGGCTACCTTGAGGAAATTTTCTGTATCCATCTCTTATTTCGTCGCAGCTTTTACCAATATCAGGATTCTCAGACAACATCCAAAATGAATCGTCGAATTGTTTAAGATATACATTACGCTGTTCTCGGCCCCATTTCCGTTGCGTAAACAATGCAATATCTTTTAGATCTGAGTTTGCTAGTACGGTTAACTTAAACGGTTTCACTCTTTTAATTCACCATCCAGTTCTGATATCAGATGCTCAAGGTCGTATTCAGCTTCGCCGCTTTCTTCACCTGCTACAAGTAATTGACGCAGAGTGTTTAATTTGGTTTCCTGTGTTTCTAACAAGCGAAGAGCTGAACGAATCACCTCGCTTGCTGAACCATACCGACCAGTTTGAATTTGGCTAGCAATAAAGCCATCAAAATGGTCTCCAAGGGTAATGCTGGTGTTTTTAGCCATCTGGTTTCTCCAAGTACCAATATATACCTAATTATGGTACTTGCGCGTTGTAAGTCAATAGCGCATAACAATCACATTAAGCCGCTCGCAGGCTCGCTGGGACAGTAACACGTGGGCTCTGTCGCTTCGCTCGGATTTTAGCCCACGCGTTACTGCCCCTTATGTGGGTGTTATACATTTTTGCAGCATAAGAGGACTGAATGAAAATTTTAATTATTAGTTTCGGGATTCTTGCTATGGCAAAGCTGTCTCTTACGGTATTTCTTGGAGCTGCTAGCCTTGCGTGGACAGGCAACCTGCTTGAAAACATGGTGCAGATTTTATTTCCCATGTGTCTTTATACCAGTTTAAGTGTAGCTGCTTTGGTCGGACTAGAACGAAGACGAACGTGGGGCTTTTGGGTGTCAGCTCTAGATCTACTCATACTGAGCGTAATGTTTATGCAGTCGGTGAGCGGAATGTTGGCGTTGCTTCCCATCGCGTATGCATTTTATTTGCTTTTCATTGAGTATGGGAACGTTGTTTCACCTACAACAGGCAACG